>DHJC01000075.1 GCA_002404155.1 Chloroflexi bacterium UBA4730
CTCCACCATTCCCAGGGCGATTCACACCCAGCCTGTCCGCCTGGTCATTTGTGCGCTATGAGGGCACTTGGGATGCGAGGTTCATAATGAAGCGACCAATGCCTGCCAAATTCAAAGGAATCGCTGTCCGCTCCAACGACCCGGTCGTTTCGGAGCGTTCTCAAGGACGGGTACTGCGGCAGCTCTACCTGGGCAAGCCGAGCGCGCGTCCGGTCGTCATTGACCTATCGGCGCTAACGATGCTGCGGACGCCGGCAGCAGAGGAACTTGTGGTGCCGTGGCTGCGCTCCAACGCGAAGACCGCTGGGCACCGGATTCCCGTCGCGATCAAGACCTACAGCCCGGTGGCGCGCGAGACCGTAGCTGATGCACTACGACGCAGCGGTGAGGTCGCGTACTGGCTGCCGAGCGAGCCCGGTGTTCCGCAGTTGATCGGAAGTTACAACGAGGCCGACATGCACCTTCTGGACACCGTCCGCGAAGCGGGCGGCACCATCACCCTGGACCCCCAGAATCCTGTCGCCGCTGTCGATGAGACCGATCTGGAACGGCTGACCGCAGAGGGGATCCTTGAGCGAGTCCAAACCGGCGAGAAAGTCGAATACAAGGATCCTTTCATTGGCATCACGGCCGACAACACGTCGTACGCGATTTCCGCCTAGGAGCGCACGCGGCCTAGCCAAGTCCTGAGCGTCGCCTGCCACGCGATGGTCTCGTCATCAGGCAGATCGGTCGCGCCTGCGAGCCGCGCGCATGTGACGCGGAGGCGCTCGGCGATTTCCGGAATGCCACTCGCGAGCTCGAAGATACTCGAGACGGCTGCTCGATCCCATCCATGTCGCAGGCTGACGCCGCGGGCCACCGCCAGTATGAGAAACACACGCATGTATGTATCGGTGGCTTCAAGTGGTCGATCCGCCGATCGGTTCAGCGTCTGGGTCCGCACGAACTCGACTGCAATTGGGCCGACGAAGCCGCCCTCACCATTGAGCCGCTCGAACCACTCCAGTAGCACGGTCGCGACGCGATAGGCCCGCGATGCCAAGGCGACCGCGCCCAGGTCGACCACTGCACCGATCACGGCGACGCGTGTTCTGGGCGCGGCACGGAGCTGCCGGACGGTACTGAGCAATCCGCGCACGCCGGCCACCTCATCACGCGCGACCGCAAGTCGACCGGCGTCGACGAGAAGTTCGGCGATCTGGGCGGTGAGGAACTCCTGCCATTCAAGGTTGTCGGTCGCCAGCAGTTCGTTAATCAGCAGGGCGAATTGCGCTAACAATTCGTCGCTGAGATTGACCTCGCCGAATTGAATGCACTCGTCGTACGCGTTGGCGTACGCAGCGAGCGCTTTCTCGAGAACTTCTTGCCGGAAGGGTGTCGCCTCTAGGACGGCCCCTTGTGCACGAAGGTGAAGCAAAGCAGCGTCGCCGATCGCGCCACCGGCGAGGCGACCGATGGTGAAGTAGTGCTCTTCGGCGGAGGCCAGGATCAGAGTGGCGAGGGTCCGGATGCACAGCACTTCGACCCACGGTGTGGCGACGCCGTTCATCTGCTGCCCGTCGGGATCGCGCAGTCGGAGCCAGTCGTCACGGCGTGCGTCCAATACCCGAGCAGCCTTCTGAATCACGCCGACACCACGCACGACCATTTCGGCGGGAACGGGCTGATCATCGTGCAGTGAGCGCAGCCCAATCTGCTGGAGTCCAGCGATCAGTTGTTTGAGCTCATCCTGTTCCTCGGTCGCGCAAACAAGATCGTCCCGCACGGTCGAGCTTTGCATGGGCTGCAACCCGCCCGATCCGATGCGCTGAACGTGTTCGATGAGGTTCGTCGCCATCTCTACGAGGCTCTGAATCAGCTCTGAGGATTGACGGAGTCGCAAGAGCCACACGACCAGGACGACGAGCAGCAGCGTCTCGACGAGAGCCAGAACGGTCGCGACCACGCCGGTCGCCAGGTGCTGCGCCGGCAGACCCAGATCGGCGGATACGCGTATCGCCGACAGTCCGATGGTCAAAGCGCCCGCCGCCAGTAGTGCTCGATAGAGCGGATTCGTGCGCAGTGTGGCGACAAGCACGGCGGCGCTGAGCATTGGCACGCCGACGACGAGCGCCGCAGCCCAGCCGGTTGCCTCCATGTCAAGAGGGCGCAGGGGTTTCAACCAGTAGACGAGCAGCGCCGCTGTCAGCAGGTGCAGCGCCCATTGGAATCGCAACCGATAGCGCGGGTATCGGCGATACAGCAGAGGCAGTGATGAACTGATCGCCGGACTCAGGCTCGGTACGGCGAGGGACGCTAGAGCTACCAGAAGGACGATGGGGCCACCACTGAAAACGAGAAGAGCGTCGAAATACTTCGATAGCTTTACCGGGTCGACCTCAAAGACCTTCAAATCGGAAGAGGTTGCCCCGGCGACCGCGTCGGTTGCCGCCAGCAGCAGGCCAAGCCAACACGCCTGCGCCACCAGCTCGTACGGGAGTCGACCCAAAGGATCAGGTCGCGCGATCCACGGAATGGGTCGACGCAGCCGACGCAACCATGCCCGGAGCCCGCGTGGTGTCCTCGGCAGCACGACCGCGAGCCGCGATCCAATGCGCCGTTCCCGAAACCAGGCGAGTGCTCGATTCACAGGGTCGCCGGTGACTGGAAAAGCGACGTACTCACTGAACCGTCCGTCGTTACACCGTCCCGTTCTTCGGCGTGCGCCTGTAACTGCCATCCGGGTTCGAAACTGACGATGCTTCCACGCGGCGGCCTGTCAGCTCCGCGTTGGCGACCGACCATTTTGCGCGTCACAACATTGAAATGGGCGCCCGACCGACGAAACATTCCGTATTGCTGCTCGCAGGCCTGTTCCTCGCAACGCACCTGCTGATCGGTGCAGTCCTCATCCTCGAAGTCGGTCTCATCGTTGGTTGGCGCAAGGTTGAGTGGCAGCTGGCGGTTCTCGCACCGTTTCCGGTCGAGTTCTTCCCCTGGATCGCGTTGACTGAATGGGTCCAACGCGGTCAGCGACACTAGTTCCGAGCGAGCACATAGATGCTCGTGAACACCGGAAGCAACTGCAGTATCGCAAAGAGTCGAGCCGCGTCGTCCAGAGGCGTGATGCCAGCGGCCCCGAGGGTCAATAGGTTCCCGGCGCTGAACTGCAGAGCCTGGATGAAGGTGAGCGGTGTACAGATCAACCGCGCGTCACCAGCGCACCTGGGTGAAACCGCGTTAGCGGCTGGCGACGCTACGTCGAAGTGGAATCCCTCGATCGTCGATGACGTGGCCGACCAATACAGGGCAGCGAACCAGAGCACGCTCGACACCAGGTACAGCACTGTGTCCGTGCGAAGCCGACGCCGATGTGCGTCAACCGACGATCCCGCAACCCGCAGCCCGATGGCCGGGAATCCGATTGTCCCGGCGAAGACCGCATGCAGGGAGACGAAAAACGTCAAGAGCATCGAGAACGCGCCTGCGGTCGCCGCGACCACCACGGCCATCGGCAGCCCAACGGTGCCGATGTAGAAGAGCGTCCGACCGACCCATCCGCGTGGACGCCAGATGATCAGCGCGATGAAAGCGGCGCCAACGAACACAAAGAGGAAGAGCAGGACGCCCGATAGGGCGACTAGAAGTTCGGTCACCACGGCCTCCGAAGGTTCGGCCAGTTCGCAACGACGACTGCTGACCCTTCCGTCGAGCGGAGGTATCGGGGATGGTCCCTCGCCTCGCGGTAACGACTCGTCGACGCCTGGTATCCGAGCTCGACGCTTGCACGCCCCGCAGGATCAAGCGCCTCGGCCCGGTCAGGAGCAACGCCTACTCCCACAACGTCAAGGTCCGTGCGGAATCGCAAGCCGATCCCGGTTGAGGGCCAACGCGTACTGGTTCTCTGCCACGCTGGCGGGTACGCGAACCCGCGCACGCTATGACCGTCGGAACCCGCAGCCAAGCGCGCGCGGCCCGCGTTCACGGCTCGCGGCTACACCTCCGCGTAGTCGCCCCAATTGAGCGGGACGACCTTGCCGCTGCCGAGCGCTTCGGGTCCGAACTTCGCCTTCTTGACCGGTGCGACCTTCTTCAGACCACTGTCCCAGTCGGCGTTGAAGATCTCCGCGTAGTACGCCGCGAGCGCGGGCGAGTAGATGAGCAAACCAGCCTCGCGGTTCTTCGACACCGCCGAGTCGGACCAGTTCTGCGACGAGACGAGCACGGATTGCTCGTCGACGACGATGAGCTTGTTGTGGCAGTGCACGAGCTGGTTGGGATTGAGGATGCGCACGTTGATCCCGATCTTGAGGCCGTAATCCTTGCCGAGGGCCTGCATTTCCTTCTTCGCTTTGTCGAACGCCTTCTTGCATTTGTCGCTGCCGCAGGAGAACGGCTGGGCGAGGATGATCCGGACCTCGACACCGCTTGCCTCGACGGTCTCTTGGATCGCCTTCAGCAGAGTTCCGATGTCAGTTTGCGCCGTGCGGATGTACTGCTCCTCGATGAAGATCGATTTGCGTGCGGTCTTGAGCCAGGCGGGGATGCGCTTGATGTAGTTGTCGGGCGAGAGGATCGGTTCGACCTTTACGGGGGCCTGGAAGTTGAAGGTCTTGCTCGGGAAGAGCTGGGCCGGCATCTGCGCCGGTGCCGCCTCGAGCAGCTCGACCTCGCGCTTCTTGCCCAAGCCGCGGACGGCCTTCTCCGCGTCGGTCTCCAGCTTCATGTCAGCTCGCAGCACCTTGGTGAAGAACGCGGCCAAGGTCTTGGACTTGACCGCGACGCCCATGTCGCGGTTGCCCGGCACCCAGTTGGTCGCGTTGGCGACGCCGTCGCCCTCGTTCTGGGGGATGCTGTTCTCGCTGTAGTTGCCGCTTTGCACCAAGGTCCACTCGCCGTCGATAACGATTACCTTCTCGTGCGAGCTGGCGAAGTAGTGGGCACTGTCGCTCGCGCACGAGGGCGCGGGCACGCAATCGCAGCCGTGTTTGGCCAAGTCGTCGTAGATCTGCTGCTCGCCGGTTCGGCCGTCGAGGTCGAGCATCAGGGCGACATCGACGCCCCGGCGCATCGCCTTTTCGAGCGCATTCTTGACGTACTCAGCGGTGAAGTCGTAGATCCCGATCAGGATGGAGCGCTTCGCGTCGTCAAGGAACTTCTTGGTGACATGCCAGGTCGAGTCGGGCGAGGCGAAGGCCACGAACTCAGTGATATCAAAGCTCGGGACCGCCTTGATCTCTTTGTACGGCTCGAGCGCGCAGGCGCGGCCCACCATCTCAAGTGAGCCCATCGCCGCTGCCTCAAACGCGCTGATGACCTCCGGCTTCGCCGGCACGAGCTTCGCTGGCATGCTTCGCTCTCCCTTCCTCGCGACGCCTCTCTACTGGATGGATCTACTCGGCCTTAGCCTCCGGGCGGTACTCCTCCCGAACCTCGGCCTTTAGCGGCACCCTCTTGGCGACGCCCCGGTGCGTGATGTCTAGGGACTCGGGGACGCCTCGCGGCACCTTCTTGAACTGCGCGATGACCGCGAAGTCGCCCTTCTTCCCCTCGCGCACCTCGATGCCGTGGGCGCCCATTTTGCGAAGGCCCTCGGCGTGCTGGTTCCGCGCGTTCTCGGCTTCATCAAGCGTTGCCACGTCGTGTCCTCCCGCTGCGGGGCTTGCCCGCACATGGATTCTTTACCGCAGCAAGCCGCACGCCCATCGTCTTGAGTACGGCGTCGATCGGATTCGACACGCTGCCGCCGCTGGCGCCGGCGAAGTGCAGGCCGACCGCCTTCTTGGACTTCTGGTCGACGACGAGCGAGCCGGAGTCGCCCGGCTTGGTGAAGCGGGTGACCAGGATCTGATCGCGGTAGCCGACCTTCCCCACACCGGGGTAGTTCAGGACGAACCGGAAGTGGATATCACGAATCGTTCCCGTGGTTTTGCCAGTCGTGCGACCGACCTTGACCACCTTCATGCCGCGCTTCGGAGCAATCGTCGAGCTAACCAGGCTCATAGTCCGGATCGCCGCGTTGAGGTCCTGGCTCCGCGCGGGTACGACGGTCGCGACCGCCACGTCGACCGTGTTCACGAACTGCCCGCCGACCTTCCACTTGCTCCACTTCGCGAGCTTTCCCACGATGTCGTTCGGCACCTTTCCGCCGTCCAGCCGGCCCGGGAGCACGGCGCCGTCGCCCGCCTTGGCCTTCCCACTCTTCGCCAACACGTGGCTGTTCGAGAGCAGCTGACAGCGCTGGCCCTTGCCGCTGGTGACGATCGCCCCGAGAGTGCCGGCGGCGTCCTCGCCGGCGTGACCGACGCTGTTGCCGGGCTGGATCGGATTGTTGACCGCATTGACCTCAGGCCCGATCTTTCCCAGCTGGACCACGTCGGTAAGCACCGGCTCACCGCCCGTGAGCTCCGGATGCAGCACCGGCGGGATGAAGTCGTCAGCCTTGAGGTTCTTCTTCGACTTCTTGCGCTCAACGTAAAAGGTGACCGCGAGCTTCCCGGCCGATCCGCGCTTGGAGACCTTCTCAGCGATTCCGATGCCGACCACGTTCTTGCTACCCAAGATGCTCCGCAGATCGTCGACCGGACCAACAGCTTCGAGCCGAATCTCACTGGTGTCCGCCTGAGTGATGAGGTTCAACGCTCGTAGCGCCACGCGTTCGCTCGACATTGCTACTTCCTCCCTCTTCGCGGTGGTTCACCCAATGCGCGGATGTGGGATCGACGCCACCCAGGGCAAGGTGCGGCCGGATTGCCGCGCTCGGATGCGAAGACCGGCACGACCGCACGACGCTTCGAGCCACCCGTAGCCTTTCGCCAGATGCGACCGCAGCGCGGCTCGCTCGGGCACGCCAACGCTGGGTCTCGGCCGCATCGCCGTCCTTCCCCGGCAGCGCCACTCATCGGCGAACAAGTACGCGCTGGACGGGCAAGTTCTACTTGTCAGCCGCTAGACGGTCAAGGGCCCCTGGTCGCCTCCATTGATCGGCTTCGCGCTAGAGGCCGCCTGGTTTGCCTGAGAGGACGCTGCTAGATCCTCTGGTCCTCAAGAAGCCAGAGCGAAGTCGATGGCTAATAACGACACGCACTCCCGGTTGACAATGAGTATTACTATGCCGATGCTCGCGTCGGTCGGTGACGGGGAGAAAACGTATGGACCTCCGCGTTCTGCCGTGGTCCTGGCGGCGTCTTTCGGTGGGGCGGTGGTGGGCGAGAGCCTGGGTCCTGATCGGCGGTCTCCGGCTCTCGTCGGAAAAGGAACCCTCACGGGCCGACGGGCCCGGCCTCGAACGCGAACGAGATTCGGGTGAGATAACCGTCTGAGGACGGAGGAGGACCGATATGGCCGATGCACCAGTTCAGGATGACCGCAAGCTGATTCCCGCCTGGATCCGCGAAGAGAGCGCGCGCCGCGAGCACGTCGGACCGCAACTCGCCGTCAGCGCCGAGGTCGAGGAGCAGATCCGGCGTTTGGCGACTGAGGCCGCCGAAACCGGCGCCAAGGGGCGCCAAGAGCTCGAGGCCGCGCGGGCAAACTCCTGGCGGCCGCGCTGCCTGCGGTCGAGGCATCGTCTGGACGCGCGAAGCTACCGACGCAGTTCGAGCGCGAGCAACTGGTCATGCGTGCAAGGCAGCAGCTCCCGGCGGGGCAACACCTGGTGAGCCCGAACGGCATGCAGATGCGCGACGACATCTTCCTGCCGCGGCATCAGGGGAGCTCAGACTTGGGCAGCGGCCTCAACGACCGCGAGGGCAATCCTGATGTGAACAGGGTCGAGCCCTGGTCGATTTGGGCCTTCGCCTGGGCACAGGACGGGGGATCGGCGGACTGGTCCGCCCTGCATTGGCGCTATCGCATCTGGGTACCCTCGTCATTTCCGGCGTGTGAAGCCTCATGGTTCTTGAGCGTCACGCCCCGCGCGGTCCTAACCGGTCGCTACGACTTGATCGCCCTGACCCTCTTGAGCTTGTTCGGTGTTTCCTCGGCCCGGGTCGTGCATCGCTTCTGGACCGGTACCTGGCATTGGCGCAACACCGCGGGAACTTGGACGCCGACGTGGAATGGATGGCGCCCGAGCTACAACGTCGTGGACCACTCGGTCTCGGTGTGGGGCAACGTCAGCCAGAGCATCAGCGTCGGATACCCGGGAACAGCCGTCCAGACTCCGATGGAGATTCCGCCACCGGGCGTCTCGATCCAGCCAAACCCGGTGAACGATTACGGCATCGTCGCGCCGTCGGATGTGGTCGACTTCTACGTGCGGCCAGAGCTGATCGTCACTACTACGGGCGCTCCCTCCTACGCAAAGTTGGACCTCTCCCTGATCGACGTGCCATTTGTGATCGCCGAGTACGCATGCCACGGGTTCTACCTCTAAGGCCCGGTCGCATTTCTGTCACGTTCCAAGGGCAACTGCCCATCACCCGGCTGCCGCATTAACCCAGGTTCGCCGTCATGAGCAAAGGCATCGACGATTTCTCGCCTTGGGCTCAACGGATCGACTACCCGGAGGTATGAGAGATGGCGACTGCGACCACGATCCACATCCGGCGCGACGTGTGGCGCCTGAGCGATCAAGACCCCTGGCATCCGACGATCCTGAATTACGCCAAGGCCGTCGTGAAGCTGCGCTCGTTAGACACTGGCGACTTCGCCGATCCCAGGAGCTGGCGACATCTGGCTGAGATCCATGGCAGCAGCATCCCCAAGAATCAATGGCCCGCGGGAGCGCACTGGAACGAGTGCGAGCACGGCAGCTGGTATTTCCTGCCCTGGCACCGCGTGTACTTGCACCATTTCGAGAAGATCGTCCGCGACGCGGTGAAGCAGATAGGCGGGCCCGCGGATTGGGCGCTTCCGTACTGGAACTACACGGATGGGCAGCGGCCCGAGGTTCGCCAACTTCCGCCCGCGTTCCGTCAACCAACCCTGCCTGACGGCAGCGCAAATCCGTTGTTCGTGACCGAGCGCGGCCCGACGATGAATACCACCGGCGGGCTTAGCACCGCCACGGTGAACACCGCGACCGCCCTTGCCGAATCGGTGTTCACGGACACGGTCGGGGGCGGGATCATCCCGGGCTTCGGGGGCGGGGTTAGCGGACGCACGCACGGCGGAGGGATCCCAGGATCGCTGGAGAACACGCCGCACGGGAGCGTTCACGTCGGAGTCGGTGGCGTGAACCCGCTGGGTTGGATGAGCCGCTTCGAGACCGCTGGCCGCGATCCGATCTTTTGGCTGCATCACGCGAACATCGACCGGCTGTGGGTACAGTGGCTGCGGACGGCGCCCCATACGGACCCGACCGACCCGCGCTGGCTGCGGGAGAGCTTCGAGTTCGGCAGTGGCCGCTGGCACACCAAGCTCGCGGCGAAGGCCGTGCTCGACTCGACGAATGCAACCTTGCGCTATAGGTATGACGACGAGCCGACGGCCCCGCGTAAGCTCCCGCGGCCTCGGGTGCCGGCGGCCCCTTCGCCTGGATTGGAGGAAGTTGTGCGCAGAGGACCACCCGAGATGGTCGGGGCAACGAAGGAGGAAGTGGCACTCGGCGAGGTGCCGACCCATGCCGAGATAGAGGTCGGCGCACCGCGCGGAGCGGGCCTGGAGAGCTTCGCCGGCGACCGCCAGCCCCAGCGCGTCTACCTAAAGGTGGAGAACGTGCGCGGCACGGCGCTCTCGGCCGGCGCCTTCCACGTGTACGTGAATGCACCCGAGGGCGCCAGTGCTCCGAAACTCGAAGAACACGCCGCTGGGACCGTGTCGATGTTCGGAGTGGTGGAGTCTTCGCAGCGCGGCGAAACTCATGCCGGTGAGGGTTTGAGCTTCTCCTTCGACATCACGGAGCTGGTCCGCCGTCTCCAAGCGGCAGGGGGCTGGGATCCCAAGAAGCTGCGGGTGACGTTCGCGCCCATCCCCGACAGCGCCGGGAAGGTATACCGCGGCGACTTGAAGGTGGGACGCGTCAGCCTTCACTACGGGTGAGCTGCTCGCAGTCTTCATCGACAAACGTCTCCTTCCCTTTGCCGGTGAACATCCCGCCGCCCTCACGACCGTGAGCATCTCCCCGCCATCGCGACGGGCCGATGACCTGCCACCGCTACGCGGACCAGGCCCGGGGCTCCAGCTGGCGCTGCAGCGGATCGCCTGGCGCACGCCCGAATGGTGGGCGGCCGCCGTCGCGCTCGCGGTCTGGGTCGCTCTAATCGCTGTCGACCTGGGCCCAGCGGGCCCAGCGGCGCTCGCCGGTCACCAACACCATGCGGTCTCGCCGGCGCCGGCGAGCGACTCGTTGGTCATCGAGGTGTGCTGCGTCTTCGGAATGATGCTGCCCGTGGTCCTTCCCACCCTACGGCGGGTGGCATTCGCGAGCCTGTGGGCGCGGCGAAATCGCGCGATGGCGATGTTTGTCACCGGCTACCTGGCCATCTGGATCGCAGCTTCAGTCGCGATCGGCGGAGTGATCGATGGCATCACCGGCACAACGGGACCGCTCGCCAGCGTCGGGCTCGCAGGCGTGGTCGCCATCGGTTGGCAACTGACGGCCAAGAAGCGCAAGGCCCTACGCGGCTGCCATCTCATGCTCCCGCTCGCGCCCTCAGGATGGGGTGCGGATCGAGATTGCCTCGCGCTCGGAGTGGCCGTGGGCCGCAGTTGTGTACTCAACTGTTGGGCGCTCATGACGGTGGTCTTCGCGGCCGGACATCATCCCGTCGTGATGCTCGGCGTGCTCGGGTTGATGGTGATCGAACGTTTCGGGCGCAATGCCTTTGGCGATGCGGCGAGCGCGATCGCCGCCGAGATCAGATTTGCCTTCAGCCCGGCCCGGATTCCAACTGGCGCGCGGCGATCGTCGCGCGGACCTTTGGGCTTGGTCGCGCGGTCGGTGTCGGTGGACCGGATTGGGCGCAGCCCGCGATGGAGGCGGCCAAGGCAGCGGCCATGAGTAGACGCACCCTCACTAGTCTCGATGACGAATGCTGACTCGGGCTAGTTCCGAGTCAGTGGCATGACAGGTCATCACCCAAATCGCGGCTCGCAGTACAGCGGCTTCGCGATGGGCCATCGTCTCCGCGAGGCGGGCACCCTGTCGTCGATGGGCTCGACTGGCGGTGCACTACGACAAGCCGCCCTGGCGGAGAGCTTCTTTGGCACGCTCGAATGCGAGCTACTGTCGACATTCCACGGAACTCGGTCAACTGCAGCCATTTTGACTAACCACACGTCTCGTTTTTTGGCATTACATGACTAGATGGACCGGCAGGAACGCTGGGAGGACCTCTACCGCCGCGAATTCCCGCGCGTGTATCGCGCGGTTGCGGCGGTGCTGCGCGACGACAATTCGGCGCTCGACGCCGTCCACGAAGCGTTCGCGGAGGGCCTGCGCAGACCGCCGCCTGACGATGTGAATCTCGCGGGGTGGCTCTTCCGGGTGGCCGTCCGCCACGCACGCCGTGCCGATCGCCGATACCGCCGGGTCCTTGCGGCTCAGATGCGCTTCACGGTCAGCCACACGCCGGACGATTTCCACACGGTCCTCGATCGCATCGAGGTTGACCAGTTGTTGCGGACGCTGACCGAGCGACAGCGTGGGATTGTCGTCGCGCAGTTCTACCTCGGTCTCGATCGCGATGCGATCGCCCAACTCTTTGCGATCCGGCCCGGCACCGTCGCCGCAACCCTCGCTCAAGCGAAAGCGCGCATGCGAATGGAGGCAAACCATGCTCCCTCAAAGCCTTGAAACCATCTTCGAGCGCGACCTTGATCAGCTGCCGCTGCCGGACGCTGACCGCTGGGTGCCGAAGGAGAAGCGCGACCTTGTCCCGGTGGCGGCGGTCGTCGCGTTCGCGATCTTTCTGATGGTGGGCCTGATGACCGTCGCCGGGATGCGGGCGTCGTCCGTGCTCGCGAGTCCGCCGGTCCGTCCAACTTCCAGCGGCGGCAGGTTGATCGGGCCGCTCCCGAACGAGTATCGCAACGCAGAGTTCGGCTACAACCTGACCGTTCCGGCCTGGCTGCGGGTGTCGACCTTGCCCCCGGCGAACGCAACGGCGAAGGGTCTGCTGCACAGCGAGCGCTTCACCGGACGCAGCGCCGAGCAGGAACGCGCGCTCGTAGCCGCGGGACCTACGGCGATCCCCAGCTGGGACCTCGTGATCGAAGTCTGGCAGCGCGATGCTTTCAGTGCGGAACAATGGGCGGTCCAGCGGGACGGATGCGCCGCGGGTTGCGCGCTCGGGTCGACGGTGATCCACGGTACGAGCGCGGTGACAGCGGTGTGGACCGAGTCAACGGGCACGACGGTGCACGCCTTCTACTTCGAACGGGGGCCCAACATCCTGGTCGTGCGCTATGCGGTCGGATCCGAGGCAGATCGTCCCCAAGACGTGACCCCGGAACTGCTAGATCAGGTCGTGCGTTCGATCGGCCTGGTGTGACATTGTCCCCGGGTGCGGGCGGCTGCGGGACTGCAGTCTTCGTGGTCTACAGGCTCCATCAAGGGAGCGATGCGCGCGGCCGGGCAAGATGTTTAGTACCGCACCGCACAGCCGCGCCGCGCTGGGCGAGGTTCCGATTAGGCACGGGTCTCTGGCCGCTCGTGCTAGTAGTAGGCGGACCCTAGTAACACTAAGTATCTACTTTACAGGGCGTGTCTTCGCGAGTACACCCTATCCGGCCGAGGAGCACGTTACTTGTCTCGGAGGAGTGCATGGATAATCGGCGACCGACTTCGGAGCTTGCACGCCGCGCGGGTCAGTTGGTGTCTCGGAGATCAGCCCTAAGAAGCATCACGATGGGCGCAGCGACGCTCGCGGGACTGGTCGTTACAGGAGGACGCGCGCAAGCCGACCCACCTGAATACAGCTTCCGCACCATCGTTCGGCCCAAAAACGCTAAGGTCACGCCTGATGCTTGTGGCATCTTCTGTAACCCGGTCGACTGCTGTTCGACGGGTTGCTGCAACGGCGTTTACCTCTTCAAATGCGACGACCTTTGCGACGGTAGCTACTTCTACGCGTGTATCGCGCCACCGTGTAGCGGCTTCTGCTATTCGAGTCAGTGTTAGCAAGAGGCAATGGATAACGTGCTGCTCGGCCTCAGTGTCACAGCTCTCGCAATTGCGACGTTGTCTTTGTTGCTCGGCCTGGGAGTATCGGCACGTCTGCGCGACTTGGACCTGCAACTCGCAAGTGCCGGCCCGCAATCATTGCCGGACCTCGACCGCGTTGGCCTCGAGGTCGGTAGCCGGGTCCCGGACCTTGCCGGATATGACATCAGCGGAGCTGAACTACCGGCGAGCGCACTCCAGCAAGGACCCACCCTTCTGGTCTTCGTCGCGCCTGGGTGCGAACCATGTGAGGTCCTCGCCCGGACGCTTCCCGAATTTCATCTCGACCATCCATCCTGGCTGACATTTCTCGTCGCTCGGGGAGAGCTCGAAGAGGTGCGCACGAAATACGGAGCACTCGCGCCCTCGGCCGGAGCGTTGGTAGTTGCGGATCCGACTGAGCGGGTTGCGAAGTCGTTCAAGAGCTCCTCTACGCCGCACGCCTTCATCCTTGAGAGCGCCCTCGTTCGGGCCCGCGGACTCGCGAGTGGCGCTGACTCACTCGAGACCCTGGCGCAAGCCGCACGCGTCTCGCCTTCAGACCCTGCGGCACCTCAGCCGCGTGAACACGCCATGGCGAGTCTCTCCCAGCATTGATAGTCACCTCCCTGCTCGATCTCGCTATCAGCACACTCGAAGTCTCCTTGGCCGTCGTGCTGGCCGCGGCCGCGGTAGAAAAGCTCATGGATCCCGCGGCGTGGATGCGCACGCTCGGCAACTACCGCGTCGCTTGGCTGCGACGGGCGCAGGTCGCGAATGCCGTGCCGCTGATCGAGTTGATCGTCGCCGCCGGTCTCGCATTCGATGTCGCTGTCGCGCGGGTCGGCGCGTTCGTACTCTTCATTGGCTTCGCGGCCGTCTTGCTGCTGGCCCTTTCACGGGGGGCGAGCGGTGCCTGCAGCTGCTTCGGAGTGGTCGCTCAGAGTCAGATCGATCGCGCCGCTGTGGCACGCGCGGCTGCGCTCGGCCTGGCGGCATTAGCGCTGGTCCTCACGGGCGCGCCCAGCCGTGTGCAGGGGCAACCGTTCCTGGTGATCACCCTCGTCGTCGCGGCGATCGTCGGCGGCGAGCTGCTCCTCCTTTCGAGGCCGGATCTCATATCCGCGAATGACCGAGTCGTTGGATGAGTAGGCGATGTAATTCTTGAATCTTTGGCGGCCCGCCGGCTGAGGCATCGACCCAGTACGAACTACGCGCCCCCTCGTCGGGACGCAATGGCGGTGCAATAGCCGTTCTGCGGAGACCTTGCTGCCTCCGCGCACTGGCCCTGAGATGGACTGGGTCGCGGCACCAGTCGTTCGAACGGAGCGCGGTGTGGTCGCTGATCGGTGCGGAGAGGGAGGCGCCCACTAGCACTTGAATGCGAGAAATGTGGTCAGCGACCCGATCGCAGTTGAGAGCTCACCGAAGCGCATGTCACCTTGGACCCGAAAAGGGTGCGCACACGCGTGATGGCAATCGTCCTGCTTGAGGGAGCTTCTTGGGGCCGTCTCGTGATGCCGCTCGGCTCCGGCTTCGCAACCCGTTCAGGCGGACCATCATCTGACGTGCCTGAGACCCGCCCGTGCGTCAGCGTCTACCTCCATGGAAACTGCGCGATACCTAATGCGTCATTTCGCCACTGAGTCCGGCAAGAGCAAGGACCAGTTCTATACCCCGGCCGAGGTCTCACGCATCTTGGCCAAAGTCGTCGGCATCGGACCCGCACGCGTCCGGACCAGACGATCTATGACCCAACCTGCGGTTCGGGTTCGCTCCTGCTGAAAGCGGCCGACGAGGCCCCGCACGGTGTGAGCATCTACGGTCAGGAGAATGACCTTGCCACGTGGGCGATGGCTCGCATGAACATGTTCCTTCACGGCCACCCCACTGCCGAGCTGTGGAAGGGCAACACACTCGCCGCGCCCTACTTCAAGAACCGCGATGGCAGTCTCGCGACCTTCGACTTCGCCGTCGCAAATCCACCCTTCTCCACTAAAGCATGGTCCAACGGCTTCAACCCGGCCGAGGACGAATTCAAACGGTTCGAATACGGCGTTCCCCCGCCAAAGAACGGCGACTACGCGTTCCTGCTTCACGTCATCAGGTCGCTGAAGAGTGCGGGCAAGGCCGCGGTCATTCTTCCCCACGGGGTTCTCTTCCGCGGCAACAAAGATGCGGACATTCGGCGGAACCTCATCCAGCGCGGCTTGATCAAGGGAATCATCGGCCTGCCGGGCAATCTCTTCTATGGCACCAGTATCCCCGCCTGCGGCGCCGGCGGAACTGGAGGACGCGCTTCGTGGCGATTCCATACAGCCAGGCGCGTACGGCGGCGCGATCCCGCAGCTTGTCGCTGCTCCGCATGCCGATGACGAATGTGTCTTGCACGATATCTGCGGCCACCTCGGTGTCGTTGACGAGCTTCATCACGTAGCGCACGAGCTCGCTCGCGTGGCGGGCGTAGAGCGATGACCAGTCGAGGTCGGCTGGCTCTGCGTCGGCCGGCGCGCTGCTTTCCGCCACTCGGTCTTGCTTCATATGTCGCTCGGCTGACCCTATTCGGGTGCAGGTCGGGCGTGGGCCACTTGGACAGGGCTCAGTGCGCTGAGTCGAGGACCGCCCAGGCGTCGCCACTTTGCGCGATTACCCGAAACGCGGCCGCGTCGTCGAGTCGCAGCGGTGAGCGCCAGGTGCCGGCGCCGTCCAGGTGCCGGTGCAGCAGCTCCGGACCCGCTGACCCGAGTGTGAGCATGTCCAGTTCGGCGTTCGGTGCGCCACCACTCACCACGACGTGTCCGTCGGCGAGGGCGATGTGCAATCCGGATGGGGCGTTCAGGACGAATGGGCTTGCTCGACGATCGTTCCCGGCCGTGATGCTGACCTCGTGGCGGCCGGGGTCCATCGCCTCGAGGCCAGGCAGGAAATCCGCGCGCGTCGCTCCGGCAAACACGAACGGTCGAAGGGGTTCAAGGAACGCTCCGGTCGTGACCGGCTGACCGTCCCACAGCAGGATCGGCACATCGTCGGTCGCGAGCCTCGCTCGCACCGTGACGGGCGTGAGCGGCCCGCCCGCCGCCGGCTGGACATCGACGGAGGTGCGCAGTCGGACCCCGCTCGCGGCCGCGTCGAACCCGGGAGCAAGGATCGTCGCCGCGATGAGTGCGCCAACGGCAGCACGTCGGAGTGACGGCTGGGGACGCTGGAGCAGCAGAACCGCCACGGTGGCGAAGACCGTGACGAGCGCAACAAGTGACGGCCAGGGCACCGGGAGGATCGCGAAGTTCCCGGGACGCGGGTGGAGGTACACGTCAACGAACAAGTCTGGTCGGTTGATGTAGCGCAGCGCGGGGAGGGCGAGGAGCGCGAGGCCGATCGCGAGACCAGACAAGATGGGAGGAAGGCGACGGGCGAGAAATCGGGCGATGGCTGGGAACGCGAGCCACACGAGGGCCGTCGGAAGAATGTTGGTCAGCCAGTAGCTGGTCGGCAGGCCCGAGCGTGTCGCGGGGGTGCCGAGCGCGATCGTCGCCTGATCGGCGTTCAAGGCGAAGAGCACAACGAACAACCCCAGCCCAATCCCGAGGGCGCCGACGCGTACCGCGTACAGCCCGATCAGGCTCAGCACCGCGGCATCGGCCACGAGGTTGGTCACGGTGTCGGGCAACAGACCGAGCCACCCGGCGAAGAGCATGAAGAACAGCGCGCAGAGTCCCAGCGTCCAGCCGAAGCGACGACTCCAGCTCACTTGAGTGTCTCCGGATGGTCGGCGAGATACGCCAGCAACGCGAGCAGCGCGCGCCCGGTCGAACGCAGCGCGTCGCCGCTGGGCGCGGTGTCATCGGTGGCGCTGCTGCCGACCTGGAACGTCGGAGCGCGCGCGCCGACCGCCGCGAGCGTGCGTGGCAGTGCCGACGTGCTCTGTCGCACCGACGGCTCGCCGAGCGCTGCGGCGACGCGCCCGGCGACACGACTGCTCCCAGCCGGGTTCTGCGCGTCGCTCGGATCTGGCTGGATGAACACTCGGTTTCCGAGGGCGCTCGGGATCCACACGACCGCCGTCAGTCGAGCCGACTCAGCAGGGGTGAGGCTGCGCAGCGCGGCCTTGAGCCCGGCCCAGTCGTATTGCTGCGAGCCCACCGCGACGAAGATCACATCTCCGGCGAGCGGCGACGATCGCACGGCGTCGGCCGCCGCAACCAGCGCTGCGGCGGCCGTGGCTTCGTTCCGCGCCGGTGCGTAGTCGAGGTAGTGGGTACTCGGCGCGGCGTCGTACGGCGCGGCCACGAGCAGTAGCGGGCCACCCGGTGAACGACCAGCCACTTTGGCGACAACGTTGACACCGCCGATTGCCGTCGGGGGTGCGGCGACCGAAAACGAGACGTTCACATCCAGCTGAACGGCAACCTGACCCCGCACCGGCGGCGGCAAATCACGTCCGATGAGCGTGCTGAACGACGGTGGCGTCATTGCGATGGTCGGGATCGGATAGTCGGCAGAGGGCAGCAGGCCGGCGGGGTTGTCGGTCAACACGATCAGACCAATTCCCCCGGCACGCTGCACAAAGCCCTCCCAGGCGGAAACGCCGCTTTGCACGGACGTGGACACGACGGCGATCCGACCACTCAGGGCGCTGTTAAAACTCCTCCCACCGATGCTCGATCCGCCGGCCACGTCAACGATCGCCAGTGCGCCGCTGACGTTCGCGTCGGCAGGAGTCAGGGCCACAAGGTCGGGCCCGAGCGACACGCTGCGTCCTCCGTTGCTGGCACTCGCCGCGCTCACCACGACGATCTGCTCGCGGATCGGCACGAGCGTGCCGCCGATTCGGCTGCGGATGAGCTCGGCAGCTGCCGCGGCACCGCCGGTCTGCGCGACTCGGCCCTCGAAACGTGGACCGGTCAGTTCTTGCGCGAGCGCCAGCGCGTTCGACGCGTTGAACCGGTCGGCGACCTGGAGCGCAAACGCGAGCGGACTAGGCCTCAGCAGCGCCGGTGCGGCCAGGACGACCGCGATGACCCCGATGCCGAGCGCTTGGCGCGAGGAGACGAGGCGGAACACATCGAGCCGCTGTGCGCGCTGGGCGAGCGCGTCAGCGAACAGGTTGATGCTGACGACCGCAGCAAGCAGAGCTCCGATCGGCGCCAGCACGGCAACGGTGTTGCCGTACAGGTCATAGATCGGGCGTGTCGTACCCAGCAGGCTCGCCCACTCGGGATCGGTCGGCAGGTTGAGCGGCTGGGTGAACAGGTCGATCAACGTCGCGCCACCGACGAAGATCCGGATGAGGGCGAGCTCGCCAAGCAGGAGAAGGACGGCCGAGACCTGCAGGGCCCCGACGGTCAGCAGTGCGGGCGCGATGTTCGGCAAGAGGTGACGAAGCACCACGCGCTGCTCGGACATTCCGAGCGCGCGCGCGGTCTCGATGAATGGACGGGCGGCCTCGGTTCGCGTGGCCCGGCGCGCGTGATGGAAGGCGTCACCCCAGCCAACGAGGCCGAGAGCGAGGATGAAGGCGAGCGCCCCCGCGTACACGTTGAAGGCGATGACCGCGAGGAGCGCGGCGATTGTCGCTGGCACCGAGGAGAGTCCCAGCGCCAGGCGGCAGAGCCACAGCTCCGTGCGTCCACCCTGCCACCCCGCGAACACGCCTAAGAACGCGCCGATGCCAAGCCGCAGCCCACCTGCGGCGAAGGCGATGACGAAGGTGTTGCGGGCGCCCCACAGCAGGAGCGACAGCCGGTCTCGACCCGCCGCATCGGTACCCAGGGGGAACGTCGGGCTCGGGTCGTACGGAGGAAGATTCCCTTGAAACAGGAAGTTGGTGTCCCAGGGGTCGTGCGGCGCGATGATCGGGCCGTAGAGCGCGAGGCCGATCATGACGGCGATCGCGGTCGTGCCGACCACGAGCGCCCAGTCGATAGAACGCCGGGGCTTGCGCCGGACCGGTCGGCCGGTTGTTGCCACCGCGCGCTGGACGACCCCTCGTCCGATTATCCGCTGACCACGCCGGTGCGTGCAGTGACGAGATCCAGTCCGAGCTCGATGAGAACGAATAGGCCGCCAAGCAGCGCCACACAGCAGAGCAGGACCGGAAGGTCTTGGACGTTGACCGCGCGGAGTGCGAGCCCTCCCAGGCCGGGCCAGACGAACAGGAACTCGACGATCACAAGTGCGCCGAGCACCAGGCGGACACCCGTGAGCACGGCCTCGCCCAGCGTGCCGTACATGTTTGGGACGAGGTGCCCGTAGATCACAGCGCGCTCACTCAGCCCCTTCGCGCGAGCGGTGCGCGCGAAGTCGCGCGCGTTGAGCTCCGTCGCCGACAGGGCGACCAGTCGGGTCACGGCCGCCGCCGGGCCGATCGCGAGTGCGAGCACCGGAATGATCAGGTGCGCGTCCAAGCCGAAGCCGTACACCGGAACCACGCTGTGACCCACGCGCCCCGTGATCTCGACCGCGAGCACCTGCAGCAGGAACGCGACGAAGAACGCTGGAAGTGCGATCCCGAGATTGTTGAGCGCGCGCAATGCTCCGACCGCCCGCTTCGGCGCGTGCAGCGCGACCCAAAAACCAACCGGCACACCCACAATGACGGCGAGCAGCGCGGCCGGCACCAAAAGGAATGCGCTGTTAACGGCGGCCAACCCGACCAAGACGGGCAAGGTCGTGTTCGACTTCGCCGCGAGATCGCCGGTAGGACCGGTGGCGAGACCGACCGGGTTCGCGTTCGGGTGCAGCAGCCAAACCGTGAGGTCACTGGCGCCGAGACTGACCTGCCCGGTGTTTGCCGAGAATCGCGCCGTGGCCAGAGCGAAGAGCACAAGGCTCACCGCCACGATCACCACTCCGGAGCTCACAAGAGCGATGATCGGCACCAGGGAGCTGCGGCCCCTTAGCGCGCTCTGCATCATCGGAGACTACCGCCCTGTCGGATGAATGAACCCGCACCGTCCTTGAAGCCCGAAAGCAGAACCTCGAGACGCGCCGCTGGATCGCCGGAAACTGAACCGCAGCGAGTAATGCGCTCGCGCACTCGCCCGCCTGGTTCGGCCGGCGCACCCATTCACCCTGCTTTGCGTGCGCGGGCCGTGGCGGTGGCACGCGCACTTGAGCCGCATATCTGACAGTGCGCGCGCGTGTCGCGAAGCACATCGGGCGATGGCTGCGATCAAGAGCAGCCACCACGTCCTGCGTGTGATGGCGCACGCGCCGCCGGCCGCGCTGGCAGGCCAGCAAGCAGGCGCGGCCTGTGGTTAGAGTATAGCAGAAAAAGTAGTACTATACGGGGACTATACGAGCGCAAAGGTCCTTGTCGGAAGGTGGCGTCAGAATGCACGGAGTGCCCGGCGTGCGCCGGTCGGCCCATCGGCGCACGGCGACCGCGATTTGGCTCGGCTTAGCCCGTGCGCTGCTTAGGCGTCGACTCTGGCGCGTAGAGGTCGACGGCTACAGCATGGCTCCGACTCTGGTCCCCGGGCAGATCGTGTGGTGCGAATCCCGGCCCCCAATCGAAGACCTTCGAGTCGGCGACATCGTCGTTCTCGGAGCCCCGAAGCGTCGTCCAGTTGAGGCTGGGGTCGACCATGCCTCCGGTGAAGGCATTCGCAGACGCGCCGATCTCAGTGCACCTGCGCCGCGGCTCGAGCACTCGCCCGGCGACATGGAGCTCGAGATAAAGCGACTCAGCGCGCTACCGGGGCAGGACGCCTCGCCGCAGCGGCCAGGGCCGCCGAGCGGGTACTGCGAGGTGCTGGGCGACAACCCCGAGCAGAGCGCCGCCGCTCGCCTCTTCGGGCCGATTCCACTCCGCTACATCGTAGCGCGGGCCCTCTTGGTTCCGTCCCCGCAGCCGCACCAACCCGTGGGAGGTCATCCAGAGCGGTGACATTCATCGAGGCAGCCGTCGCCGCAGCGGTTCTTCTCGGACTCGCCAACACGGCTGTCTTGCTGCTACTCGTAAGAATCGCGTCGCAAGAACCGGCCATGGAGACGCAAAAGGGCCTTCCCCTCGGCTCCGCGCTTCCGGCCTTCGATACGACAGCCCTCGATGGCACGCGCGTCACCGAGAAGGACGCCACATCGCATCTCGTCTTGTTTCTGGGCGCTTCGTGCCGACCCTGCCACCAAGTCGCGCGCGAGCTGGCGACCGCAGAGACTAAGCTGCTGGCGCAGCTTTTCATCCTGGTCACCGGAGATGCTCCGCGCCTCGGGGACAACCTATTCGACCTGCTGGCATTCATGCCCCGCAACGTCGTCGCGCACGATCCCAGGCGTGAACTCGCTGACCGCTTAGGGATGCCTGGCACGCCGTTCGTCTATGCGATCGACCCAACCGGACGAGTGCGCGCCAAGACGCTCAACGTCAGCGCGGCGCGTCTTGATTCGCTGGCGGGCCGGATCCTGGGACCCGCGTGAACGGCTTCGCCGTCGTTCTCGAGTTGTTCCTCGCATCGTCCCTGCTGGTGGCGGCGAGTCAGAAGCTGCTCCAGACGGAGGCGTGGCGCGCCTCACGGGTTGACATCGCCCCGGACATTCCGGTGACGCTCTGGCGATCACTGCCGTTCGTGGAGACGCTCGTGGGGGTTGGTCTCGCGATCGGCTTCCGGCCGTGGGCTGGCGTCGCCGCCGTCGCACTCTTCGGAATGTTCGGGATCGTGCTCGCCATCGCCTACCGGAACGGTGTCCGCGCGGATTGCAACTGTTTCGGCGCGTTCCTGCCGACGAAAGTGGGCCCTGTGGCGATCGGCCGAGCCATCGCCCTCGCGCTCATGTCGGTCGCACTCGTGCGCATCGGCGATCCCGCCGCCGCCACTGGTGCGCTGGCGCTGAGCGTTCCGCTGACGGTCACCGCCCTCGTATCACTCTACGGGACCCTGCGACCGATGTTGTCGAGGTAGTCGCACGAAACTGCGGAAGGAGGTACCCGTGGCGGGAGTCCTCGGCCAGTGCTGTCCGGCGTCACGCCCGTGAAGCGGCGAAGGCCCGCGATCCATTCGCGAACCATATGTACGCGCGCTCGACCGCGTGCGTCCCGGGCGATCCATGGACCCATACCGGCTGCTCACTGTGTTAGTGCGCGTGCTGCTGGCTCCCGACGTGTTCACGAGCGTGCTCATCGCGGTAACGACGAAAGAAAGGAGGGCCTACAAGAGTGGCGAGATTTCTCGGGTCACTGATATCCCGTGTCGCGCCCCTGCGACGGGCTAAAGCATGCGATCCCTACGCCCACTGCGCCGAATGCGATTACAGCTGCGGCAGTTGCCTGGACGTCTACTACAACAAGGGTTGCTGCATCGGCGGATGCGTCTGCTGTTAACCCGAGCTGCGGGCGTGCACGGGCACAGCCAGTGCACGCCCGCGCGTCAGCGGACGCTGGCGGATACGAACCCGTCGCCGCGGACACCTCCGCGTATTGCCGCGCCATGAGCTGGCTCGATGCCGGGGTCGTATTCGCACTTGGCCTCGCTGCGGTCGACGGCGTTCTCATCGCGCTGCTTGCACGTTCGCCCGAGGACGACAGCGGCGCCAGCGGAACGCGATTCGGTCTGCCAATTGGGGCTGCGCTGCCCTCGTTCGTGGCCAACGCTTGCAACGGCAGGCAGGTAACGGAAGCGAGCGCCCACGGGCGATTGCTACTCTTCGTCGGGAACGACTGCCACAGTTGTCATCCGCTAGTGGCTGAGCTGGCCGCGATCGATTCGCGGGAACGATCGGGCCTGCTGATCATCGTCGTCGACCCCGTCTCCAAGGGGCACGACAACGTCGTGCAGGCACTTGCGTTCATGCCCCAACAACTTGTCATCTACGATCCGGCCCGCGAAATCGCAGATCGGTTGGCAATGCCCGGCGTTCCGTTCCTTTATGCGATCGATCTTCATGGCCGTGTTCGCGCGAAGCACGCTGTCTTCTCCGCGGAACTGGTGCGATCGCTCGTGAAGTTCACCATCGCTCACTAACGTCGTCCGGGGGTTCCGAACGCCCAAACTTCAGGGGTCCAGCTAGGCAACGTCCGACGGCGACCGTTCGCGGCGTCGGCGAGCGTGGCTCGGGCGCCTGTTGCTGTTCGTCGGCAACGATTGCCACAGTTGCCATCCGCTCGTTGCTGAGCTCACCACGCTCGATGGTGCCCGTTCCAGTCCCACGTAGAGCACGGCCTGCCTAGGGAGCTGCTGAAAAAGGCGCCTACGTTGCTTGCCTCCTGCATCCTCTTTCGGTA
>DHJC01000009.1:0-3111 GCA_002404155.1 Chloroflexi bacterium UBA4730
CAGGCCGGGAGCCCAGCGGTGGGTGGTGTCGAGCTCGTCGGCGGACGGGCAGTACCCTTGTCGCAATGTGGAGAGGGAGCGATCCGGGGCAGATTCGAGCAATTAGCCTGGCCTCGTGTTCTTCCATTCCGCCCAGTCAGGGAGTTGCCGCCGCGTCGAGGGATTCCTCGCGCAGGTCCTGCAGCGCCGCCGGAACCACGGCACGTTCAAGCTCTACCGCGTCGACAGCCAGGAGCGGCCCGACCTGGTCGAGAGGTTCGGGGTCGACACGATGCCGACCCTCGTAGTCGTCGTGGGCAAGAGTGTGCGCGCAAAGCTTTCGAAGCCGCGCGGATGCCGCGACATCGAGAGCTTCCTCGCGCCCTGGCTGAACTGAGCCGCGCTGCCCGTCCGCTCGACCCAGACCCCGTCGAGCACATCCAGCGCCGCTAATGTCCACAGCGTGTCCCGGCGAAATGGGCGCCGCGGCACCCGGCAATGAATCGGCTGTCGCGGCTCGATGTGCTGCTTCTGAGCATCGTGACTCTCGGTGCCTGGTTCTCGGCGTACTACGCCACACGCGGCAGCGAATGGGTCGTGATGACCGACGAGCTGCAGCAGCTGAAGCTCGGAACGTCGGTCGCCGATTCCCTGTCGCCGCTGCCGCAGCTGCACGGTGAGCACGTTTCCGCCCTGAGCCAGCTCTACCCGCTGCTGATCGCGCCCTTCGTCGCGCTCCTGCGCATGCCGGCGGCGATCGACGCCATCCACGTCCTCAACGGCCTGTTGATCGCTCTCGCCGCCTGGCCGGCGCACCGGCTCACGCTCGACGTGACCCGCTCGCGGCTTGCGGCCTACCTCGTTGCGGCGCTTACGACCTTCGGGCCCTGGACCGTGTTTTCGACGACGCTCACGACGCCGGTGCTCGCCTACCCAATCGTCGTCTGGGCGGTCCTGCTCATGGAGCGGGCGCTGGTCGCGCCGACGCCGCGCCGCGAGGGAGCGGTGCTCGCCGTCCTCGCGCTCGGGGTGCTCGCCCGGACGCAGCTTCTGGTCCTCTTCGCCGCGTATCCGCTCGCCGTCGTCGTGCACGAACTCGGATTCCGTCACGCCCGACCGCGCCTGCGAGAACATCTGGTGCTCGGCGTGGCGACCGTTTCCGGCCTCGTCGTCCTCGCCGCGGTCGCAGGCTTTGGGCGCGCATCGAGCCTGCTCGGGAGCTATTCCGTCACTGCGCACGGCGATCTGCTCCCAGCCGGCGTCTGGCGTTCAACCGTCCAGCACCTGCTCAACATCGCCGTGCCTGCCGCGATGCTCCCCCTCGCGCTTGCGGCCGGCTGGACGGCCACCGTCCTACGCGCCCCGCGCGACAAGGAGCAGCACGCGTACGCGTGTCTCATGCTCCTGATCGTGCCGCTCGCGGCACTGCAGGTCGCTTCGTTCGACCTCCGCTTCACGCCTGGCGGCTTCCCGCAGGGCCGCTACTTGTTCTTCATCGTCCCGTTGCTGCTCGTCGCCTCCGCCGCGTGCCTGCTCGAAGGTCGTCGGACCGCCCTGCCCGTCGCGGTGGGCGGCGCGGTTGTCGCCGCGGCGATCGGCCTCGGCAAGTTCGGTGGCCCGCCAATCTACTGGGCGTCGCCATCCTCCGCACTGCAGTCGCAGTACGACCGCCTGCTGCCCGGATCCCTGGAGACGTCGATGCGAGTTCTGACCATCGCCCTTACTCTCGTGGCGGTCGCGCTGCTCCTGTGGGCCCCGCGCAGGGCATCTGTCGCCGTCGTCCTCGGGGCGCTGCTCGTCCTCTTTGCGGTCGAGGCGCGCTACGTCTTCGTGGAATACGCGCTGCCGCTCACGCAGCGACCCCTAGCTGCCACCGCGCCGCGCGCAAACTGGATCGACGCTGCACTTCCACGAGGGTCCTCAGTCGCGCTCATCACCGCGGACTACCCCACCCCGGATTTCTGGTGGGACGTCGAGTACTGGAACGAGCGCGTCGACCGCGCCTACTCGCTCGACGGCGCGACCACGCACACGCCGTTTCCGCACCGCAACTGGACCCTCGACCGCCGGACTGGCCTCATCCACGGCTCTGCGCCGCCCAAATTCGCGGTCTTCGCGCGCAGCGACGTGCGGTTCCGCCCCCAGGCCGCGCCCGTGCTCGCCGCGACGAAGTCGTTCGAGCTCCGTCGGCTCCCGGAGCGCGTCCGGGCCGACTGGGCGACCTCGGGCCTGACGCCGGACGGGTGGACGCACGGTGAGGCTTGGATCCACGTCTACCCGCGGACCGGCGCGACCGCCAAGCAGCGCGAGGTCACAGTCAAGTTGTCCTCGCTCGGCGGGATCTCGCGATCGACCACGTACCGGATCGTCGCGAGGGGACGTCAGGTCGCGCACGGCAAGGTCGCGCCTCGCAACACGCGGACCGTGCGCTTCTCCCTGTGCGTGCCCCCGGCCGGGCGTGAGGTAGCGCGGCTCGACGTTCGCTCTCGCTCCCGCATCGTCGACGGGAGGATCGTGGGCTTGCGCGTGGAGGGGATCGACACCTCCGTGCTCGGGCGACCCTGTCGCGCCCGCGAGTAAGGTCTCGCCGTGCCCGGCCCAAACGTCCCGTTCCCGCCGATGGAAGCCGAGCTCGTCGACGAGCTCCCACGTGGCGCGTGGCAGTACGAGCCGAAGTGGGACGGCTTTCGCGGCGTGCTCGAGAACGACGGCGGCGAGCTGGCGCTCTGGAGCCGCAACGAACGACCACTCCTGCGCTACTTCCCGGAGCTCGGCGCCCTCGGCGAGCTCATGCCGCCGCACACCGCACTGGACGGCGAGATCGTGATCGCGCGCGACGGCGTCCTCGACGCTGCTTCGCTGGCATCGGCGTCTGGTGGCGAAACGCTGGACGTATCAAGCTCGCGTGGGCCGGCCGCCGATCGGCGGCGAGATACGCGAACTCGTGCTACGCCTCGCGCGCGAGAACCCGCGGTGGGGCTACCAGCGCATTGTCGGCGAGCTCCACGGGCTGGGTCACACGGTCTCTGCGAGCCTGGTGCGCAACCTTCTGCGCCACGCCGACCTCGGGCCTGCCGGCGAGCGCGGCGGACTCTCGTGGCGCGAGTTCCTGCGCGCACAGGCGCAGAGCAT
>DHJC01000009.1:3218-4746 GCA_002404155.1 Chloroflexi bacterium UBA4730
GCGCCAGATCAGGCCCAGGGGGGCTGCTCGCTGAAAATTGCGGCGTGAAGCTCGATCTCGAGCTGGCGTAGGCGTAGCGAGCGCGCGCGTGGGCTGTGGTCGAGCGCATCGATCAGCGCGCGCTTCTCCTCGAGCGTCGTCTCGACGGCGGCTGCCTCGTTCCGGCCCTGTTCGACCCGCTCCGCTAGCGACTGAGCAACCTGCGAAGGGGGTTTGAGAGCTCGCAGTTGCGCGACGAGCCACCCGACTTCGTCAGCGGGCAGAGAGCGATTCCGGTCTCGGAACGCAAAGATGGTCTCGCCTGACTGAGCTGGACTTGGAACGACCCCTCCTCTTCAGTCCCCTTTCCGCGATCCGAGTTCCCGTTCCCGGCTGCCCCAGCCACTAGCGCCGTCTCTTCTCGGATCGGACAGGGGGCCGGCGCGGCGTCTAGGGGGACGGCCCGGCCGCATCGTGCAGTTCCAGCGGGCGGGGTGGACGCTGTCGGCGAGGGAGGGGGCCCTTTTCAGAGGCCCCCCTCGATCTGCCTCGGCTTAGTGGATCGTGATTGGAACCGCCACTGAGCTGGCGAACTTGTTGCTCGGGAGCCCGGAGAGCTTCACGGTGTTGACCGCGAAGATGCCGTACTGCTCGTTGCTGATCCGGTTGGAAGCGATTACCGTGTGCTGAATCGGGATCACGGCGCTGAAGACGCTGATCCCGGTCGGGCCGTCGTCTCCCTCGATGTCGCCGTCCGGGCCGTTGCCGGAGAGCGTGTTGTTCACGACCACGTTGTCGTTCACGTACTGGAACGGCGTGTGGCTGTGGATCGCGACGCCCGGAAGGCCGTTGTTCATCGCTGTATTGCCGACGACGAGGTTTCCCCAGGCTGCCGCGCCAGGCGGACCTGCGAAGACGCCGATGCCGGCCGCCCCGTTGCCATTCGAGGTGTTATGCAAAACCTGGTTCTGGTAGACGCCGGCGACGCCCGGTGCCGCCGGGGCGACCAGGCTGAAGTGGTGCGACGCGAGTGTGATCCCGCAGTCCTTGCTGTTGTCGAGCACGCGGTTGTCGCTGATCGTGTTCCCGGACGTCGGGCCGTCCTCGTCAGTGAGCAGGATGCCGCCGACGTTGTCCTGGACGAGATTCGCGCGCACGACCGAGTTGGTGACGCTCTGCAGATGCACCGCCTCGCCGCAGTCATCCGGCTGGTCCGCGCACAGCGGGTTGAAGGGCCCGTAGGCGTCGTTGCCGACAACGATGTTGTTGGCGATCGTGATGTTCGAGGTCTGCACCGCGAAGATGCCCTCGAGGCCAGCGTTCTCGACCGTGAAGCCGCGGAGAACGGTGCCCGCCGCCGCCGCGCCGGAGATGACGACACCGTTCGGCGGCGAGGTCTGGCCGGCGGCATCAATGGTCGCGCCGGTCGAAACCAGCGATAGGCGCTTGGTCACGGTGACCGTCTCGGCATACGTGCCCGCAGCGACAAAAATCGTGTCGCCGGCCTGCGCCTGACTAACGGCATAGCCGATCGTTCGGCAGGGCGCCG
>DHJC01000051.1 GCA_002404155.1 Chloroflexi bacterium UBA4730
AGATGTGTATAAGAGACAGAGATATGGGACTAGCTCGCCATTGGCCGCGAGGCCGAGGTACTCAGCCACGTCGTCCTCGGCCGCGCCCGCCGACGTTGGCCGCCCAGTTCCTGGAGCGCCGGCGCAGACGCACTCAGATCGAGACAGGTGGATAAGCCGAGAACGGCATATAGCTCACGCAGGCGTGCGCCTCGACGTCGCGCTCGATGTGATACCCCGGAATCAACGAGCCGCCTACTCCTGGCGACGACGCCGAAGATGCACCGGAACCCGGTGCCAGTCCCAGAAAGAAGGCCGTCATCTCCACCCGGTCATCTCATCTTCTGTTGAAGCAAAGTGCCGCCTATCTGTCCCCTCTCCCATCAGGGGAGGCCGGCTGGCCGGAGACGGCCGGCCGTGCAAAGCTATCGCTCGACATGCTCCGCCGACCGAGGATCCGCCATCGCCGCGATGGGACGGTGCATCGCGGCCGGGCCGAGTGGGTCGGCGGCCGAACGCGGCTCCCCATGTACATCACGGAGGGCGAGCCGTACCGTCCCGAGGCGGTCATCTGGCTCGAGCTGCCCAGCGAGCTCGTCATCGGCTGGACCCTGATCGATCCGAAGAAGCCGCCGCCATCATTCGCCGACACGCTCCGCGAGGCAATGCGAAGTCCGGACGAGGGACCACCGCGGCGGCCCGGACGGGTCCGCGTCGCCGACGAGAAGCTCGCGGCCGAGGTCCGCTCCGTGTTCGCGGGTACGACGGGCCCGATCGACGCGACCGAGATCGTCGTCGCTCCGACGCCTGAGATCGACGCGATCGTCCGCCTGGTCGCCGAGTCCTCCGGTCCCGGCGACGAGAAGGACAGCTACCTCGAAGGCGGCCGTGTCTCGCCCCAGGCGGCGCAGGCTCTCCTCGCAACCGCCGACCTCCTGTACCGCGCCGCGCCGTGGAAGGTCGCGAACGACGGTCAGCTCGTGCGCCTCGACGTCCCGGACTTCGGCGTCGCCGGCGCCGCGATCTCGGTCATCGGCGCCCTTGGCGAGGGCTTCGGGTTCCTCGTCTTCCCCTCACTGGAGGCGCATGACAGGTTCGTCGACGCGGGCGAGCGGCTGATGCGGCGCGCCCGGGGCCGCTCCCTGCCGACGACGATCGACCTCGGGTCGAGCGTCCTCTCGCTCACATTCGGCCGCGCCGCCGACCTCCCGCGCCTGATGCGCGACGAGGTCCGGCAGCACGGCTGGCCGGTGGCTGGCTCCGACGCGTACCCGCGCGTCGAGCACCACGAGCGCGACGGCATCATCCGCCCGCTCACCGAGGACGACGTACGCCTCGTCACCGCGTGCGCCGGGGCGCTCACGGCGTTCGTGCCGAGGCACGCGGCGGTCTTCCAAGGCACGGGCATCGCGCCGGTGTCGGAGTCGTACACGGGCGAGACCGAGTTCACCGTGCGTCTGACTGCGCCGTACGAATCGTTCGGGCTCTTCGACGACGGCGTCGACGACGCGGCCGACGCCTCGGATCTCGCGCCGGGCTGGTTCTCGGTTCCCTTCGAGCTGCGCGGGCCCGGTCAGCTGGACGGACCAGCGGAGCCGCGGCCCGCGCCGGTTCGCGCTCGCACGGGCCGCAACGACCCGTGTCCATGCGGCAGCGGCAAGAAATACAAGCGCTGCCACCTCGGCGCCGACGCGGCCGCGGGCGCATCGGGCGCGGCGCGCTCCGGAACGGACGCACCCCGCGAGACGGCCGCCCTGCACGCGCTCGACGGCCGTCTCGCGGACGCCATGGCGACGTACGCCCGCCAGCGTTTCGGCGCGGAGTGGCTGCGCTTCGAACGCGACTTCACCGACCCGAAGGCCGCGGCGCAGCTCTCGCTGCACTGGGCGCTCTACCACTTCCGCGTGCGCGGTCGGCCCGTCGCCGAGCACTTCCTCGTGGAGCGCGGCGACGCCCTCACCGGCCAGGAGCGGGAGTGGCTCGACGCGCAGTCGCGCTCATGGCTCGGGATCTGGGAGGTCGAGGACGCGGAGCCGGGGGTGGGCCTCGGCCTGCACGACCTCCTCACCGGCGAACGCAGGCGGGTCGTCGAAGCCAGCGGATCGCGCACGCTCGTGCGGCGGAGCGCCGTCCTCGCGCGGGTCGTCGACCATGGAGGAGTCGCGCTCATCTGCGGCAGCCACCCGCAGCCGCTGCCGCCGCTCGAGGCGGCCGCGGTCGCGCAGAGCTTTCGCGACCGCCTGCGCCGCGGGCGTTCGTCGCCGGTCGAGCGGCTGCGCGAAGAGCGGCTCGGACGTGATCTCATCGCGCGTTGGGAGGAGGCCTTCGCCGCGCTCGAGGAGCGCTCACGCATCCCGCCGCAGCTCCACAACGCCGACGGGGACGAACTCGTCTTCATCGGCGAGCGCTTCGACTTCGATCCCGCCGCGCGGCCAGAGATCGAGGCCCGCCTTGCCGCCGTCGACGGCGTCGTCGCCCCGGAGGATGGCGATACGGAGCGCGACTATGTCTTCCACCGCCCGGGAGCTCCTGAGCGGCCGGGATGGGAGGACCTGATCGTCGGGCAGGTCCAGGTCCGAGAGGGAAGCTTGAGCGTCGAGACGAACTCGGTCCGCCGGGCGGACGCCCTGCGGGCGCGCATCGAGGCGGCGCTTGGCGACCTCGTCCGCCGCCGTCGCCGCCGGCGCCGCGACGCTCAGCGGATGGTCGAACGCGCGTGGGAACGCCCGGCGGCGGCAGATGACGCCGGCGCGGCGCGCGGCGACCTCGCGGCGGTGCCAGAGGTGCAGCAGGCACTGCGAGAGCTCAAGGAGCAGCACTACGCCGACTGGCCCGACCAGCCGCTCCCCGCGCTCGGCGGGAAGACCGCGCGCGAGGCGGTGCGGAGCAGGACCGGCCGCGATCAGGTGGACGCGCTGCTGAAGGACATCGAGTACCGGGAGGCGCGCCTGCCGGCCGGCGAACGCTTCGACGTGACGGTCCTTCGTCGCGCCCTCGGCCTCTGAGGAGTCGGCGATTCGTCTGGCGCTCATCGATGCGCCCGTCGTTATCTCGACTGGCGCCAGGCAAACGGGGAAGAGCACGCTCGCAGACACTGAGGTCGGATGTAGCCCCACGCCGATCGCTCGCGTGCCAGCGTCGAGTCCGCGGCCCGAGCAAATCGGCGCGCCTGGCCTCGTGGTGACCGGCCTCGGTGGCCATCTGATTCTCCGGGACCAGCGGCCTGCCCGTTGCTCCGTCTGTGCTCAGATTGGGACGCTGATACTGATTTGAGGGCATCTGATTCTGGATCAGCCAATCGGAGGTTCGAATCCTCCCTCCCCAGCAGCGCTTTTCCGTGCTCAGCTGATCTTGGGCAGTACACCACTGGACAGAATTCTAGTCTG
>DHJC01000001.1:0-39192 GCA_002404155.1 Chloroflexi bacterium UBA4730
CTTCCGTTCGACCCGAATCTGACGCTTGGGCCGCTGCGGATCGCGTGGCACTCGCTCTGGTCGCTCGTCGGCATGGGCGTCGGCAGCTGGCTGAGCTTCCGCCTCGCGCGCCGGCTCGTGAAGGACGAGCGCATCTACCCGTTCGCGATCTCCGTGGTGGTCGGCGGGCTCGTTGCCGCACGTACCGGGCACATCGCGGACAACTGGTCGTACTACGGCGGACATCCAGACCAGCTCCTCGCGTTCTGGAACGGCGGTGTGGCGGTGACGGCGGCTCCGATCGGCTCCGCGATCGGAGGCTGGATCGCGTGCAAACGGCTGCGCCTGCCGCTCGGGTTCATGTTCGACATCACGGTCATCGGGATCATCCTCGGCGAGGCCATCGGCCGGATCGGGGACATCATCAACGGCGAGCACCACGCGATCGCATGCTCCGGACTTCCCTGGTGCGTCCGCTACACAGATCCGGCGACGCTCGGCCAGTCCCACTTCGTGCATCCGGTCGTCGCGTATGACCTGCTCGTCGACCTGCTCATCTTCGGCGTGCTGCTCTGGTACTGGTCAGGCGTGCGCGGCCACGCCCCCGAAGGGCGCGTGTTCTGGCTCTACCTCGTGCTGTACGGCGGCTTCCGCTTCGCCACGTCGTTCCTTCGGCTGGATCCCTTGATCGTCGCCGGTCTGCAGGAGGCCCAGCTGCTCGGGCTCATCTACGTTCTCAGCGGCGTCCCGGCCCTGGTGCTCCTGCACCGGCGCGAACGGACACTGACCCGATGGTACGCTACTACTACTACATAGATGTAGTAATAATACGGAGGCTGGGCATGCGCGTCGCCATCACCGGCGCCACCGGATTCGTCGGTCGTCACGTCGTCGCGGCACTCGAGTCCGACGAGCCACCGTTCCGGATCCGCGCGATCGTCCGTGATCGCAGCCGCGCTTCGTCGGAGCTGCCGCCCACGGTCGTCGACGTACGCGAGGCGGACGTTACCCGACCGGAGACGCTGCGCGGCGCCTTCGACGGGATGGACGCGGTCGTGCACCTGGTCGCGGTCCCGACCGAGCGGCACGGCAGCTTCACCCGCGTGAACGCGGAGGGCACGCGGGCCGTGGTCGCCGAGGCCGAGCGCGCCGGGGTCACGCGGTTCGTACACCTGAGCGCGATCGGCGCCTCACCGGACAGCCCGTACCCGTTCCTCCGCACGAAGGGCGAGGGCCAGGCCGCTGTCGAAGCGTCGCGGATCCCGCACGTCGTCCTCCGGCCGTCGATCCTGTTCGGGCCGGGCGACGACTTCTTCCCCCGGCTGCGGTTCTCGCTGCGCTTCCCGGTGGTCCCGCTCCCGGGCGGCGGAAACGCGCGCTTCCAGCCGTTGCACGTCGCCGATCTCGCCCGGGCGGTCCGGGCGGCGCTGCGTGGTCCGATGACCGGGACGTACGAGATCGGCGGTCCCGACCCGGCCACGTACCGCCAGATGCTCGAGGAGACCATGCGGGCGTACCGGAAGAAGCGCCTGACCATGCCGCTCCCCGTGCCCCTGATGAAGCCGGCGGCGTTCCTCTTCGAGCGGACCATGGCCGATCCGCCCGTGACCGTCCCTCAGCTCGACCTGCTCGCGGTGGACAACACCCCGCAGCCGAACGCCATAGACCAGGTGTTCGGGATCCACCCGCGGCCCTTCCTCGGCGGTGGACTTTCGTATCTCGGACAACGCTCGGAAGGTGCATAAGGGTCTTCCCCCAGGGCCCTTCGGCAGGTACTCTTTCGGACGAAAACCGGCACAGATCAGGCGTGGGGAGCGGTGTCCAAGCGGTCTCTGAGGCCTTCCAGACGGCTCTCGCCTGCCCGAACTGCGTCTAGAGAGGACAGTCTCGCATGAAGGAATGGATCGTTTGCGAGGACAACTGCCTGAAGTGCAGCTACGGCGCGACCCTGGAGTGCGACGGAGACTGCCCGCGCTGCCCGCGGAACACCTACTGCCCATGCGTCACCTTCGTGAGCTTCGCGGCCGGCAAGCTGGCACCCGTTGCCCAGCCGGTCGCGATCACGTTCGAACATCCCCGCAAGCGTTAGTCCCGACCAGCTGATGACGATCGACCTCGGCGCGCTCGCGTCGCTGCGCGAACGTATCGACCGAATGGCGGTGTTCCTTTGACCTGGCCAACACGCGACGCGAGGTCGCGCGGCTAGAGGCCGAGGCCTCCGCACCGGACCTCTGGTCCGATCGCCAGCACGCTCAAACGACCCTGAAGAAGCTCGACGCGGCGCGGCGTCGCGTCGAACGGTGGGACGGCTTCGGGTCGCGCGCCGCCGAGATCACCGAGATGCTGCCGCTGGCGGATGAAGATGCCGCGATCGCGCGCGATCTCGCGGCGGACCTGGCGGCGCTCCAGCTCGAGGTCGACACCGCCAGCCTCGAGGCGCAGCTCGGAGGTCCATACGACGAGCGATCCGCGTTCCTGGCGATCAGCGCCGGTGTCGGCGGCACCGACGCGGCCGATTGGGCTGAGATGCTCGTGCGGATGTACCTGCGGTGGGCCGAGCGACGCGGCTTCCGCGCCGAGATCCTCGAGAGCACGCCGGGTGAAGAAGCGGGGCTCAAGAGCGCGACGCTCTCGGTCGATGGCGATTACGCCTACGGATACCTGAAGCATGAGCGCGGCACGCATCGGCTCGTGCGCATCTCGCCCTTCGATTTCCAGAAGCGGCGGCAGACGTCGTTCGCGCTCGTCGATCCGACGCCCCAGGTCGAGACCGAGACCGAGGTCGACATCCGCCCCGACGAGCTGCGCATCGACACCTATCGCAGCACCGGCGCGGGTGGGCAGAACGTGAACAAGACCGAGACCGCCGTGCGCATCACGCATGTACCGACGGGGACCGTCGCGGCGTCACAGAACGAGCGTTCACAGCTGCAGAACCGGGAGATCGCGATGCGTGTCCTGCGCGCGCGGCTGTTGGAGAAACGCGTCCTCGAGCAGGAGGCCGAGCAGGCCAAGGAGCGCGGGGAGCTCCGGGCGGCCGACTGGGGGAGCCAGATCCGGAGCTACGTCCTGCATCCCTACACCCTGGTGAAGGACCATCGCACGGGTGTCGAGATCGGCGACGTCCAGCGGGTCCTCGACGGCGACATCGAGCAGCTCATCGAGGCCTCGCTCACCGGCCAAACGGCGTCCAAAGGAGCTGGCACCGGTCCTGCGGTCTAGAGCGGTGGCGACGTCGCCAAAAGGGAGTTTCAGATGAACGCGCTCAAAGATCTCAAGCTCGATGACATTTTTGAAGACCTGCGCTCGCAGGCGAGCAAGCGGATCGACGACATGCGGTCCGAAGGCCGGAAGCAGGCCCGGAACGCGGGCGGGGGACATGATGACACCGCGCTCTTCTCCGCATTCACGATCGGCATCCTTGCCGGTGTCATCGTCGGCGCGGCCGTTGCGCTCCTGCTGACGCCGTTCAGCGGGAAGCAGGCGCGCGTGAAGCTGAGCCAGCAGGTGGACAAGATCCGCTCGGACAACATGCCGAGCTGGGACTCCGGGACCGACAGCAGGAACGGCAAGGCCGCCGGCTCCTACGAGCCCACGTACAGCTCGCCCAAGCCGATGAGCTGATCGGCTCGGTCCGCCCGACCTAGCTGAAGGGCCTCACGTCATCGTGGACTGAATAGGCGACCCTCCCTGCGGCAACGGTGCAGGGAGGGAACGGTGTGGATGAGGAGACGCTGCGTCGTCTGGCGATCTGGCGGTTCGAACAGGGCGACTCGCCAGAGGAGATCTGGCCGAGCCTTGGGCGGTCGCGGTCCTGGTTCTTCAAGTGGCTTGGCCGCTATCGCACCGCGGGCCCAGCCGCGCTCACCGGTCGTTCCCGCGCGCACCGGAGCGATCCGCATGCGACCTCAGCCGGCCTGCGCGATCAGGTGCGCCTGGTCCGCGTGGCGCATCCGCGCTGGGGTGAGCGCACGATCGCCCGAGCGCTCGCGTCGCCGTCCCACGCCACGGTCGGGCGGATCCTGCGGGCCTCCGGGCAGACCCGGCCCGGCCGCGAACGCCTCGTTCCGCCGACTCGCTATCCGCGCCTGGATCCCACGGCGGCACTCGAGCTCCTGGAGTACGACTTCTTCGGCCCGCGCTGGATCTCCGGTTTCGGCCGGGTCATCGGCTACCACACGATGGACATCTGGAGCCGCTCGGTGTGTCTGGGCGCGGCCGGCAACCGGCTCCAGACGACCCAGCTCGGGTATTGGATCGACCTGCTGCAGCGCTTCGGGATCCCCAAGGTGGTCCAGACCGACAACGAGTTCGGGATCCCCAACGCGGCGCTCGCCCGCGGCCGGCCGCTGTTCACCCGGCTGACCCGGTTCTTCCTCATCATCGGCATCGAGCACCGGTTCATCCCGATCGGCGAGCCGTTCCGCAACGGTCACATCGAACGCTTCAACCGCACCTACCGCTACGACTTCTACAACCAGGAGACCTTCCGCGATCTGGACCACCTGGTGGTGCGCCAACGGGCCTTCGAACAGTTCTTCAACGAACGGCGGGCCCACGGCGGCATCGGCTACGCCGTCCCAGCGAGCCGCTTTCCGGCAGCGCGACCGCGGTTGCGGGCCGACTTCCAGATTGACCTCGATCGGTTGGCGCTGGTCGAGGGCCGGGTGAGCTACGTCCGGCGGGTCGATAGCGAGGGCGTGATCCGGATCCTCAATGACCAGCCGGTCCAGCTCGACCCGACCCTCGCAGGCGACTACGTGACGGCGGTGGTCCACACGCCGGAGCTCGACCTAGCGGTCCTCACAGTCGACGGCGAGGTCGTGCGCGCGCGACGCCTCAAGCAGTCCACGATGAGTTGAGGCCATACACCTAGCCGCTAGTCGCCACCGGCGCGTGCCCGGCCCTCGCGCACGAGCCGCGGGATGCCCGCGGTCGCGACGTCGACGGTGCCGGGCCGGGTGTACCCGGCCTCGCGCGCGCCGACGTCCAGGTGGACGGTGGCCGCGTCCTCCGCGGCCAGCCGCGCGGTCGGGACCGAGTCGAACGTCGCGATGGACTTCACGTACCCGTGGCAGTGCTGGCAGATATCCACCCGGTCGCGCGAGTCGTCGGAGCTGAGCGTTCCCAGAGCGCGATGGTCGTCATTGCCGCAGTACGGACAGAGCAGCACGAGCCACGACCACCACGTCCCGCAGCGCCCGCAGCGGAGCACCCGGCGCTTCTGCGCGCCGACGAGCTCGGCGAGGGCCGGCCACGAGCCGCACACCGGGCAGTAGCCGCGGTCCCATTTGTCGACGTCGGTGAGCACTGCGCATCGGGCGGCAGCCTCCCACAGCACCGGCTGGAGCGCGAGCTCGAGGAGCTGGGCGAACGCGGCCGGGTCGTAGCCGCCCGCGGTCGCGGCGCGGGCGATCGCGTCGGTGTCGCCGTTCAAGGCATCCTCGAGCAGGGGGCCGGCATCGAGCTCCTCGGTCGCGAGCCGCTCCGCGGTGCGCTGACCGGCGGATCCCTCAACGCTCGTCTCGCTCAGATTGTGGGCGAGCCGTCGCAGCTCCGCGGCCACCTCCGCCGTCTCGCACGTGAGCGCACCTACCCCAAGGAGCGGGCGGCCCGCCGCGATCGCCTCGGTCGCGGCGTCGGGCCCCAGATCGAGCGCGATGTCCGGCGGCGTCGCCGCTGAGAGCGCCGCCAGCCGTTCGTCGTGGAAGGCCGCGATCGGACCGAGGCCCGCGTCCTCTCTGGCGAGCTCTCGCCAGCGGGCGCGGGCCTCGTCGAACTCGAGCCGGGTCGGTACGTCTAGCTCTGAACGAAGGAGATCGCGGAGAAGAACATGGCGTACCGGAACGCGAGCATGCCGACGAGCACGAGCACGCCGATCAGCGCGAGCGATCCGTTCGGGACGCGCACGATGGGCCGCGGCGAGAGCGCGAGGAGCGGCACGAGGAGCCCGAGCCCGACCGCGCCGATCCAGAACGCTGGCGCGACGAACTGGTGAAGGCTCGCGACGAGCGCGCCGAGCGAGCCGTCCTGCTGGGTGGCAAGGTCTGCGAGGAAGAGCACGAGGATCACGGTGCTCACGCCCGCCGCGTAGAAAAGTGCAGTGCGTAGTGCCGTCGACGTGTGGGTCGCGCTCATCCGGTCGCTCACGATGAGGGCCAGGGCGAAGCCGGATAGCTCGCTGATGCAGATGAACAGCGCGCCCATGAGCCACGTGTCCGACCAGACGCCCTGGTTGGTCACGTTCAGCAGCACGCCGCTGTAGCCGGAGACGACGAGCGCGAAGAGCTCACCGATGACGAGCACGACGACGTTGTGCGACACGGGCTCTAGCCACGAGAAGTGGAGCCGCCCGCTGTGATGCAGCGCGTCCGCGAACGCCACTGCGGCGAACACACCGAAGAGCACCATCGCCCATGAGCCCCAGTTCATCGGCGAGTTCGCGTTGAACATGAGGAACCCGTCACGCTCCGCAGCCGCTGGATTCCGGATGAGCAGGTTGGGGAATCGGCCGGGCTGGCCGAGGTCGATGATGAGCAGCAGCGGCACGACGAGCATGAGCGGCAGCGGGATGAACGCGAGCCGATGGGCGACCGCCTGATCCCGCTTATCACCGGCGAAATGGATGAGTCCCATCGCCGCGTAGGCGCCTGAGGCCACGCCGGCGATGGTCAACGCGATGGTGATCGGCCACTCCCACCCCGGGTGCAGGAGGTATGTGTCGGGCATCAGGCGCCTCCCTCTACGGTCGCGGCGGCGTTCTCGTCCATCCGGTTACGACGGAATGCGGCGAGCCCGGTGACGCCGAGCACCGCCGCGGTGATGAGCGCGACGCCCGCCGAGGGCACGAAGTTTCGCTGCGGCAGGGCCGCGTGCGCCGGGAGGCCATACACCTCGGGCTTGTCGAGGAGCAGGTAGAAGACGTTCAGGCCGCCGACGACCTCCACGTCCTTCACCGCGCTGCCCTTGTTCGGACCGGCGGTGATCGTGCCGGTGTTCCCCAGGTCCCAGCCGTAGATGTACGCGTCGGTCTGGCCGCGGGCGTGGAGCGCTTTCACCCGGTCGTTCGCCATGGCCTGGAGATCGCTCACCGTGCCGAAGGTCAGCGATGAGGTGGGGCAGGCCTTCGCGCACGCGGTCCCCATGCCGACCTCGAGGCGGTCCTGGCAGAGGATGCACTTGTTCACCCGCCCGGTCCGCTGGTTGAACGCGATGACGCCGAATGGACACGCCCCGACGCAGTAGCGGCAGCCGATGCAGACATCCTGGTGGATGTCGACCGAGCCGAATTGGGTGCGGTACAGGGCGCCGGTCGGGCACACCTCGAGGCAGCCCGCCTGGACGCAGTGCTTGCAGGAGTCGCTCATCATCAGCCAGCGTGGATCCGAGCGGTCCGCCGTCGTCTGATCCGGTCCGATCTGCTCGATGAACTTCACGTGCCGCCAGTTCGTGGCCGACAGGTGCCCGGTGTTGTCGTAGCTGTTGCCGGTGAACGCCCGGTGCTCGCGAACGGCCGCCTCGTCCTCCATCGGGAGGGGGACCCCCGGGGCCATCTCGTTCCACTGCTTGCAGGCGACCTGACAGGCCTTGCAGCCGGTGCAGATCGACGTGTCGACGAACATGCCACGTAGATCGCTCATGCCCGGGCCCGTCCCTTCTCGATCCGGCAGGTGAACGCCTTGCCCTCGTGGATCGATACGTTCGGATCCGCGACGAACGAGGTCACGTTGTTCGCGACGTCGCCGGTGGCGATGCCCTGATAGCCCCAGTGCCACGGCATCCCGACCTGGTGAACGATCGCGCCGTTCACGGTCAGCGGCCGCAGCCGCTTGGTGACGAGCGCGCGAGCCTCCGTTGTGCCGCGCTCGGTGATGACCCGGAGGTACTCGCCGTTCGCGATGTCCTTCTCCTTCGCGAGCTCCGGCGAGATCTCGACGAACAGCTCGGGCATGAGCTCCGCAAGCCACGGAAGCCAGCGGGTCATCGTGCCGGAGAGGTGGTGCTCGGTCAGCCGGTAGGTCGTGATCACGGTCGGGAACTGGGTGCCGGCGAACTCGTTGTACTTATTGCCGGGCACGTCGTAGATCTTCGTGATCGGGTTCCGGTCCTGCTTGTAGAGCAGGTTCTTCACCGGTGACTCCCACGGCTCGTAGTGCGTCGGGATGGGCCCATCCGAGAGACCCTCGTAGGCGAAGAGCCAGCCCTTGCCGTCCTTCTTGAGCAGGAACGGCGACGCGCCGTCGTGGAAGGCGACGCCGACGCCGGTCGCGTTCGCCGGCGTTGCCGGGGCCTTCGTCAGGGTGAAGTCGATGCCGTCGCCGGCGTCGTTCTTCCAGGTCTTCGCCGCGGCATCCCAATACGTGTACTTCTTCTTCGCCGACCACGGATCGCCCGCGGGGTCGGCCGACGCGCGGTTGTACAGCTGGTGGCGGTTGGCCGGCCAGGCCCAGCCCCAGTTCGGGCTCACCCAGCCGTCGTTCTTGCCCGGCAGCATCTCGCCGCGGTTCACCACCTGGCCGTTCACGAGCTGCAGCATCCCGGTGTAGATCCAGGCGCCGCAGGCGGTGGAGCCATCGGACGCGAGGTTCGCGAAGCTGTTCAGCGGGTTCTTCGTCTTGTAGTCGTAGCCGTTGATCTCCTTGAAGATCTTCAGCGCCGACGGCTCGTCCTTGTGGATCCAGTCCGCGACGTCGGCCGGATCGGGCGCATAGTCGAGGGTCATGTTCTTGATGCCGTCGAGGTTCTTCGCGCCGGGGCGGCCCGCGGCGTACAGCTTCTTCAGCCGCAGGCCGAGGTCGTACCAGAAGAACAGGTCGCTGCGGGCGTCGCCGGGCGGGTCGGCCGCCTTCTTGTGGAACTGGATCGTCCGCTGGGTCTGGGTCATCGACCCGTCCTTCTCGGCGATGTGGGCCGCCGGGAGGAAGAACACCTCGGTCTTGATGTCCGTGGGGTCGGCATCGGCGTGCTTCCAGAACACGGACGACTCGGTCTCGAAGAAGTCGAGGACGACGAGCCACTTCAGCTTCGCCATCGCGTTGCGCTGGAACCCCGCGTTCAGGCTCGTGGCGGGGTTCTGGCCGGTGAGGATCATCCCTTCGATCTTGCCCTGGCTCATCTCGACCATGACCGGGAGGTGGCTGTGGTCGCCGGTGATCTTGGGGAGCGTGTCGTAGAGGTAGTCGTTGTCCGCGGTCGCGTTGTCGCCGAACCATGCCTTCAGCTGGCTGACGACGTACGCGGGCGTGTTCGACCAGAACGACGTCGGCTGGGTCTCGGTGAGGATGTAGTTGAGGAGGGTGTCGTGGGTCTTCGCTGCATCGGGCACGTTCAGGTAGCCGGGGTGGATGTTGTAGAGGCTCGCGATGTCGGTCGAGCCCTGGATCGAGGCGTGGCCGCGGAGGGCCATGATCCCGCCGCCGGGCCGGCCGATGTTCCCGAGGAGCAGCTGGACGAGGCCGGCGGTGCGGATGAGCTGCACGCCGGTCGTGTGCTGGGTCCAGCCGACCGCGTACACGAACGCGCTCGTCTTGTCGCGGCCGGAGTTCGCGATGAGGGTGTCCGCGACCTTGATGAACAGCTCCTTCGGCGTGCCGCAGATCTTCTCCACCATCTCCGGCGTGTACCGCGCGTAGTGGCGCTTCAGGATCTGGAAGACCGTGTTCGGGTCGTTGAGGGTCTTGTCCTGCAGTGGCACGCCGGGCAGGCGGTTCGCGACGAGGGCCGCGAAGTTCACGCCCTTCACCGATCCGGCGACGGGCTGGGTCGGCGTGCCGACTCCGCCTTCCTTCGTCTCGCCGGTGCTGGAGGGCTCCGGGACGCGCTCCGGCGCCTTACTGGTCTGGTACTGCCAGGTCGCGCGGTCGTAGGCGCGGGTCTGGGCGTTGTAGCCGGAGAAGAAGCCGTCGTTCTCCTCGGTGTCCTTGAACCCGGCGTTGATGAGCGTCGCCGCGTTGCTGAAGCTGAGGACGTACTCCTCGAAGTGCTTCTTGTTCGTGAGGATGTAGTTCACCAGTCCGCCAAGGAACGCGATATCGGTACCTGACCGGATCGGGACGTACTGGTCGCACATCGCGCTCGTCCGCGTGAACCGCGGGTCGACGTGAATGAGCGTCGCGCCCTTGGCCTTCGCCTTCATCGGCCACTTGAAGCCGACTGGGTGGCACTCGGCCATGTTCGAGCCCATGAACACGATGGCGTCGGAGTTCTGCAGATCCATCTGGAAAGTGGTGCTGCCGCCGCGTCCGAACGAGACCCCCAGACCGGGGACCGTGGCGGAGTGTCATATCCGGGCTTGGTTCTCGATCCGGACGACGCCCATCATCCGGTTCACCTTCGCGATGAGGTAGTTCTCCTCGTTGTCGTTCGTCGCGCCGCCGAGGGCGAAGATGCCCGTCGACTGGTTGATGAGCTTCCCGTTCGCATCCTTCTCGACGAAGGTCGCGTCGCGCGAATCGGCATACAGCTGGGTGATGCGGGTCATCGCCTGGTCTCTGGTCATCGGCTCGGTGTCCCAGTCCGTCGCGCCCGCCTTGCGGTGGAGGATCTTGTCCTTTCGCAGCGGGTTCACCGCGAGCTGGAACGTGGCCGCACCCTTCGGACACAGGCTGCCGGTGGAGATCGGACTGTCGGGGTTGCCCTCGATGTTCACGATCGTCGTGCGCCCGTTCTCGGTCTTCGCATTGATAAGCGTTCCGCAGCCGACGGCGCAGTACGGACAGATGCTCGCGGTCTGCTTCGTCCCCTCGAGCTTGCGGCGTGCGGCACGCTGGCCGGCGAAGGCGAGATCGAAGCCGAGACCCCCGAGCTCCGCGGCGGCGATCCCGGCCGTGCCGATCCCCGTCAGCTTCAGGAATTGCCGCCTCGAGGTCACGGTGTCCATGGCCATCGCACCCTTCCCGACCTGTGCTCGGAGTCGATGGCCGACAGGATAGTCCCGCGCTAGCTGAGCTGCCCATAGAGGTTGTTGACAAGGAGAGAGCCCTCCGCGCCTGCTTGTGGTGACTGAAACCCAAGCCGCGCAAGGAGGGCTCTCTGGTGTCTCACTCTAGGGCGAGGCTCAACCCGTTCGGTCGACAGCTGCTCATCGCGCGGATCGATGCCGGGTGGTCGGTGCGGGCCGCGGCATCCGCGGCCGGCATCTCGCGCGCCCGGGCGTATGTGCTCCGCGATCGGTACCGGGTCGAAGGTCCAGCCGCGTTCGCGCTCCGCTCGAGCCGGCCGCACCACTCGCCCCGGCGGACCCCCGAGCGCATCGCGCGGCGGATCGAGCGGGCCCGCCGCCGGCTGCACTGGGGACCGCTGCGGTTGTCCTGGGAACTTGGCCTGGCCCGCTCGACGATCTATGCGGTGCTCCGCCGTCTCGGGCTGCAGCGACTGCGGTTCTTCCTCCCGCCGCGGCCACACTTCCACCGGTACGAGCGGCCGGTCCCCGGGGACCTGGTGCACATCGACACCAAGAAGCTGGGCCGGATCCCCGAGGGCGGGGGCAAGCGAGTCGGCCGGCACGGGCGGCTGCGGGCCACCGGCGCGGGCTGGGAGTACGTCCACCTCGCGGTCGATGACCGCACGAGAGTCGAGTACAGCGAGCGGCTGGCGAGCGAGCGGGTCGGCGATGCCGCGGCGTTCACCGCCCGGGCGCTGCGGTTCTTCCTCGATCACGGGATCCGGGTCCGCCAGGTGATGACCGACAACCACTTCAGCTACGACAAGGGCGCGGCGTTCAAAGCGGTCCTGGCCTCGGCCGGGGTCGAGCATGTCCGGATCCCGCGGTACACCCCGCGCTGGAACGGCAAGGCCGAAGCGTTCGTCGGGATCCTGCTCCGCGAATGGGCCTATGTCCGGCCGTACACCAGCAATCGCGCCCGGGCGATCGCCTTCGCCCACTTCAACCGGAAATACAATTACCGCCGTCGCCACGGCGAGCTCGAAGGGCTGACCCCGATGCAACGTCTCCTCGCGGACGTCAACAACGTCCGTGGGCAGTACAGCTAGCCCGGCTTCGCGGCGATCTCGCGGATGACCGGGAGGAGCCGTTCCCGAGCGTTGAGGTCGGGATCGTCGAGCACGCGCTCGAAGACCGCGGCGATGATCCGGCCGACCTCCGGACCCGGCCCGATCCCGAGCTCGCGCATGACGTCGTTCCCATCCACCACCAGATCGCTCGGCGAAAAGGCCGTGCTGCGCTCGATCTCCTCCTGCACGCGCGTCCAAAGGTCCTCGAGGGCGTACATCCGGGGCGCCCGGATGCCGCTGCCGATGTTGTCCGCGCGTCGCAGGGCGAAAAGGTCGGGGATGACGTCGAGACCGACCTTCCGGATGAACCGGCGCACCGCCGAGCCGGTCCAGTCGGCCTGGTACCAGAACATGTGGTTCCGGATCAGGTGGGTCACCGCGGTCACGGTGTCCTTGGGGTATTTCCAGCGGCCCAGGATCCGCCGCGTGATCGACTCACCGACGAACTCGTGCTGGTGAAAGTGGCCGTCGGCGAAGGTCTCCGGCTTTCCCACGTCGTGGAACAGGCCCGCGAGCCGCGGGACGAGGAGCGCCGGGGTGGCGTCGACCGTGATGAGCGAATGCTCGAAGACATCCTGGGCGACGGCCTTGTCCTGCGGGATCGACTTGCAGATCTCGAGCTCGGGGCAGAGGACCGCGAGCAGGCCGAGATCGGAGAGCATCCGGATGCCTGTCGACGGTCGCTCGGCCAGGAGGATCTTGTTCAGCTCCTGCTGGATCCGCTCGCCGGAAAGCGTCGCCGCGAGCGCGGCGTGCGCGCCGATCGCGTCCGCGGTACGCGGGTCGATGCGCATCCGGAGGACCGTCGCGAAGCGTACCGCCCGCAACATGCGGAGCGCGTCTTCGACGAAGCGCTCGCCGGGGTCGCCGACCGCCCGGACGGTCTTCGCCTCGAGGTCGGCTCGTCCGTCGAATGGGTCGACGAGCTCGCCCCCCTGCGGCGTCGGCCGCCAGGCCATGGCGTTCATCGTGAAATCGCGCCGCGCGAGGTCCTCGTGCAGCGATTCGGTGAAGGCGACCTCCTCGGGCCGGCGGTGGTCCGCGTAGTCCGCTTCGACGCGGTACGTGGTCACCTCGATCTCGTGGGCCCCGCTCGACACGACGACCGTCCCGAAGCGGTTCGCATACAGCGACCGCTTGAACAGCGTCTGGATCTCATCAGGCTTCGCGCTCGTCGCGACGTCCCAGTCCTGTGGATCGACGCCGCGGAGCGCGTCCCGCACGCAGCCGCCGACGACGAAGGCTTCGAAGCGGTTGGCGATCAGGGTGTCGACGACACGCTCGACGTCCTGGGGGACCGCGAGGGCGAGCGAGGTTGCCACCCAGCCGAGTCTAGGAACCGTACCGAGCTAGATGCCGAGGTAGGCGCGCTGGACGTCGGGCGAGTTGAGGAGCTCCTTGCCCGAGCCGGTCTTCACGATCGAGCCGGTCTCGAGCACGTACGCGCGGTGCGCGACCTCCAGCGCTTTGTGGGCATTCTGCTCCACGAGCAGGATCGGGATGCCCTGCGCGTTGATCTCGCGGACGATCTGGAAGATCGTCTCGACGAGGATCGGCGCCAGACCGAGGGACGGCTCGTCGAGCATGAGGAGCTTCGGCTTCGACATGAGCGCCCGTCCGATCGCGAGCATCTGCTGCTCGCCCCCGGAGAGCGTGCCGGCCAGCTGGGTGGTGCGCTCCTTGAGGCGGGGGAACAGCTCGAACACGCGGTCCATGTCCTTCTGCACGCCGGCGGGGTCCTTGCGGAGGAACGCGCCCATCCGCAGGTTGTCGATGACCTGCATGCGCGGGAAGAGCCGCCGGCCCTCCGGTGATTGGCAGATCCCGAGCCCGACGATCTTGTGCGCCGGCGTTCGGGTGATGTCCTTGCCATCGAACATGATCGAGCCGTTCGGTGGATGCATGAGGCCGGAGATCGTGCGCAGGGTCGTCGTCTTCCCGGCACCGTTGCTGCCGATGAGCGCGACGACCTCGCCCTGGTCGACCGCGATGGTCACGCCGCGCAGCGCGCGCACCCGGCCGTAGAGGGCGTCGATCCCCGTGAGCTCGAGGAGCGCCATCAGGCCCCCTTGCCCAGGTACGCCTCGATGACCCGCTGATCCTTGCGGATCACCTCAGGCGACCCGAGCGCGATGAGCTCGCCGTGGTCGAGCACCGCGATGTTCCGCGAGATGCCCATGACGACCTTCATGTCGTGCTCGATGAGGAACACGGTGATCCCCTCGGCGAGGATCTTGTCGACCAGGCGCATGAGCTCGACCTTCTCCTGCGGGGTGAAGCCCGCGGCGGGCTCGTCGAGCAGCAGCAGCTGCGGCCGGGTGGCGAGCGCTCGCGCGATCTCGAGCCGGCGCTGCTGGCCGTACGCGAGGTTTCGCGCGTAGTTCTCGGCGTGCGCTTGGATCCCCACGAACGTGAGGAGCTCCATCGCCCGATCGGTGATGGTTCGCTCCTCCTGGCGCTCGCGCGGCGTCTTGAACAGCGAGTCCCACAGCTTGCTGTTCGTGCGGCAGTGTTGGCCGACGCGCACGTTGTCGAGCGCGCTCATGTACTCGAACAGCCGGATGTTCTGGAAGGTGCGCGCGATTCCGAGCGCCGCGGCCTGGTGCGGCTTGGCACCCGCGATGTCGCGCCCGTTGAACACGACCCGCCCGTCGCTGGGCGGGAAAATGCCGGTGATCGAGTTGAACAACGTCGTCTTCCCGGCGCCGTTGGGGCCGATGAGCGCGAACACCTCGCCCCGCTTCACGTCGAAGGACACGTCGTCCACTGCGACCAAACCGCCGAAGCGCTTCGTCACGTGCTCGATCTTCAGAATGAAGTCCTGCGACGCGGGCGCCATCTGCGGCGCGGGTTGGCTGGGGGCGACGGTCACGCCGTGGTCTCCGCGTTCACGTCCTCGATGGTCTGGTCCTCGGTGACGCCCCTGGTGAGCTCCTGCTGGCGGACCCGGCTCGGGATGAGGCCCTGCGGCCGCAGCAGCATCGTGAGCACGAGGATGATCCCGAAGATCAGGAACTGGAGCCGGTGCATCTCCTCGCCGATGCCCGGCCAGTCGCCGTTCGGCGGCACGAGCCCGCCCAGGCCGATCTTGGTGGCCCACTCGTTCGCGAGCGGCGGCAGTGCCGGCAGGAACAGGAAGGTGACCCAGTAGATGAGCAGCGAGCCGATGATCACGCCCGGGATGTTTCCCATCCCGCCGAGCACGATCATCACGAGGATCGTGATCGAGACGGTGAACCCGAAGTTCTCCGGGCTCACGAGCGAGAGCTTCGCGCCGTAGAACGAGCCCGCGAAGCCGCTGAACGCGGCGCCGATCGCGAACGCGAGCAGCTTGATCCGGACGGTGTTCACGCCCATCGCCGCCGCCGCCACCTCGTCCTCGCGGACCGCCATCCACGCCCGGCCGACGCGCGACTTACGGAGGTTGTTCACGAGGACGACGCAGATCCCGAGGAGCAGCACCATGATGACGTAGAACGCCATCGGGCTGATGATCTTGAAGTTCTGCACGACTTCAAGCGAGTCGCCCGACCAGGGGCCCTGCAGCCAGAGCGGGAGCACGGGTTTGTCGAGGGCCGAGATGCCGTTCACGCCGCTCGTCCACACCGAGAGGTTCTTGAACACCCGCGGGACGATCTCGCCGAATCCGAGGGTCACGATCGCGAGATAGTCGCCGCGCAGCCGCAGGGTCGGTGCGCCGAGGAGGAGGCCGAAGGCTGCAGCCACGAAGAGACCGATGAACAACACGATCCAAAACGGAAGGTGGATCGCCTCACCGAGCGGCGTCACGACCATGTGATCCGACGCCAGGAACGCGTACGTGTACGCGCCGATGGCGAAGAACGCGGCGTAGCCCAGGTCCAGCAGGCCGGCGAAGCCGACCACGACGTTCAGGCCGATCGCAAGGAGGATGTACACGCCGGCGTCGGCCAGCACGCTGATCAGGAAATCGCCCTGGCCGCCGGTGGAGATCTGGGCCCAGACCGGGTAGAGGATCGCGCCGACCGTGAGGATCGTGTACACGAGCGGGTTCGGGTCGACGCGCGGGTCGGTCGCCCAGACCTTCCTCATCGTCCTGAAGATCATCATTTTTCAGGCACCCGCATCCCGAGGATGCCGGTCGGACGGAAGACGAGGACGAGGACGAGGATCGCGAAGATGAGCACCTGGGTCCAGGCGGTGTCGAAGTAGCCATCCGAGAGCGACTGGATCATCCCGATCACGAGGCCGCCGAGCGCCGCGCCCTGGATGTTGCCGATGCCGCCGAACACCGCCGCCGTGAATGCGACGAGGCCGGCGGTGAAACCCTGGTCGAAGGTGATGGTGTTGTAGTAGAGGCCGAAGATCATCCCGCCAGCGCCGGCGAGCAGCGCGCCGATGAAGAAGGTCGCGGCGATCGTCCGGTTGATGTCGATGCCCATGAGCTGCGCGGCGTCGCGGTCCTGCGCGGTGGCGCGCATCGCCTTGCCGAGCTTCGTGCGCTCGACGAACAGCGAGAGCGCCACCATCAGGACGATCGCGATGGCGATGACCGCGAGGTCCTTGAAGCCGATGGCCGGCCCGTTCGCGCCACCGAGCTCGATCCCGGCCGTGGGCAGCACGTTCGGGTAGTGGAGGTTGAACGGCCCGCGCCAGAGGTACATCACGCCCTCGAGGACGAACGACATGCCGACCGCGGTGATGAGGGGCGTGAGCCGCGGCGCGTGCCGGAGCGGCCGGTAGGCGACGCGCTCGATCGTCACGTTGACGACGGCGCACGCGACCATCGAGATCACCAGGATGGCGAGGAGGGGCAGGATCAGTCCGGCGCCGGAGACGCTGCCGCCCTCGGTGACGCCAAAGGTCGGCAGGAGCCACAGCGAGATGAAGCCGCCGAGCGTGAAGACGTCGCCGTGCGCGAAGTTGATGAGCTCGACGATGCCGTAGACCATCGTGTATCCGAGCGCGATCAGCGCGAAGATCGATCCGTTCGCGAGCCCGTACACGAGGATCTGGACGAAGTACGCGGGCCCGAGGGTCGCCACCTTCGTCGCGAGGATGATCACGGCGATCGCGATGATGAGGAAGAGCGTCGCGTTGAGGAGCTTGCCGCGGCTACCGGCAAGGAGCCGCGTGCGCGCGTTGGCGACGCTCGAGACCACTACGCCTTCCTCCGCTGTGCGAGCGCTATTCGAGGGGCGCTAGGAATGGAAGGAGGGGGCGTCGCCGCCCCCTCCTTCGATCGATCGTCGTCGCTATTGGCCGACGCTGAACTGGCTCTGGAAGGTCCACACCGCTGGTGTGCCCTTCGACGCCCAGAACGCCATGGTCGCGGACTTGGGGTCGCCGTTGGCGTCGAACGCGTACGTGCCGACGGTGCCCTTCAGGCCGCTGGTCGCCTGGACCGCGTCGATGACCTGCTGACGGGTCGGCACTTTGCCGCCCGCGGCGTCGATCGCGCGCTTGATCGCGTCGACGAGGATGAACGCGCAGTCGTAGGCCGGGAAGGTGTACGCACCGAGGTCAGAGGCCTTGGGGTACGCCTGCTTGAAGGCCGCGACGATGCTGGCCGCGTCCGGGTTCTGCGCCGCGTCGCCGGCGGCGTTGGTGAAGTACATGTTCGCGGTGTTGCTGCCGGAGTCCTTGAGGCACTGGTCATCGCCGATGCCGTCGGGGCCGGTGAACGGAACGTCGAGGATGCCCTGCATCTGGCTACGGACGATGCAGGCCTTGGTGGCCGAGGTGGCGCCGGCGTAGATCGCCTGGGCGCCAGCCGCCTTGGCCGCGTTGATGAACGGCTTGAAGTCGTTGGTCGTCTTCCAGTCGAAGTCGGAGCGGTTCGTGAGCACGCCGCCGGTCGCGGTGAGACGCTTCACGAAGTTGTCCGCGACGCCCTTACCGAAGGTCTCGTTGTCCGAGAACACGGCGACCTTGGTGAGCTTGAGCGTCTTGATGATGTAGTCCGCCATCGCCGGGCCCTGGACGGTGTCCGGAGCCGCGATGCGGAAGTAGTTGTTCTTACCGGTCGGACGGAGCGCCGCCGGCTGCGGGTCGCAGTACGGGAACGTCTGGGTGAGGCACTCGTTGGTGTTCGCGGGGCTCATCATCGCGAGAGGCCCCTGGTTCGCGATCGGGATCTCAGCCCGGGCGACGTTCGAGTTGAACGGCCCGACCATCGCGATGACCTTCGGGTCGGACAGCATCTGCTGCACGTTCTGCGCGCCCTTCTGGGGGTCGTGCACGCCGTTCACGGTGTCGTCGAACGGCTTGAACGTGATCGTGATGCCTTTGTAGCTCTTGGTCTGCGCGATCGCGAACGCCGCGCCGTTCTGGGTCGGCAAGCCGCTCGAGGCGTCCGCACCAGAGGTCGGCAGGTCGCTCGCGATGATGACCTCACCGACCGCGGTCGCGGCGGTCGTGGCCGCTGCGCCCGACGGGGTAGAGGTCGTGCCGGACGTGCCGCCGCCGCCACAGGCTGCCGCAACGAGTGCGATAGCCGTGAGGACGGCAGTCATGGAAAGCCAGCGCTTCTGCATAGGTCCTCCCTCGCGATTTGGGTGCGCCGAAGCCCGGCCCCCCATCCTTGGGCCCGTTGGGCCCCGTGACGCCTGAGCGTACGAGCACCCCCTAGGCTCGTCAACGAAATGACCGTGCGGCTCCTACGCGCCGCGGACCTTCCATTGGTGTGCCCGATGAGCGACGCGATCAGCGCGGTTGCCGACGGTTTCGCGGCACTTTCCAGTGGTCAGGCCACCGTGCCGGTCCGCCTCACGGTTCCGCTCCGGCATGACGGCATGGCCCTCACGATGCCCGCCGCCCTTGCCGGCTCCTCCTCGTATTCAGTAAAGGTGGTCACGGTGGCGCCGGGGAACGCTCTGGCCGGGCGCCCGCTGGTCATGGCGACGGTCCTCCTGGGCGATGCCGTGACCGGTGAGCTCCTCGCGATCCTCGACGGGACCGCCCTGACCGCGCTGCGGACCGGGGCGGCCGGCGGCGTCGCCGCCCGCGAGCTGAGCCGGGCCGACTCGAGCCGCGCCGCGCTTTTCGGGGCGGGGGCCCAGGCCCGCGCGCAGCTGCTCGCCCTCGCGGCGGTCCGACCGATCAGGGAGGTCCGCGTCGTGACGCGCGACCCGTTGCATGCGGCCGCCCTGGGCGCCTGGGCCGCGCAGGAGCGCGCGCTCTCCGGTGTCGCGATCCGGCCGTGCGCCCCGACGGCTGCCCTTGCGGATGCGGACGTCGTGGTGACGGCGACCACCAGCCGGACCCCGGTGTTCCAGGGAGCCTGGCTCGCCGCCGGCGTGCACGTCACGGCGGTCGGCTCGTTCAGGCCGGAGATGCGCGAGCTCGACGACGAGACGCTGCGTGGCGCCCGCCTCGTCGTGGACCAGCGTGCCGGTGCCCTGGCCGAAGCGGGCGAGCTCCGCGGACGGAGCCCGGAGGATGTGGTCGAGCTCGGAGAGATCCTCTCGGGTCGCGCGCCGGGCCGGACGGCCGACGCGCAGCGCACGGTCTTCAAGAGCGTCGGCAACGCGATCCAGGACCTGGTCGTCGCCGCACGGGCCCTCGAGCGCGCCCGCGAGCTCGGGATTGGCGAGGAGATCGCCTTCCCATGAGCCTTCGCGCCGGCGCGATCGCCGGGATCGACCCGCGCCATCCGCCGCGCCCGCGCCGGCCCCGTCGGCGTCCACCGATGCCGAGACCGCCGAGTCGCTGTCGGGTCCGGTGGCGGTCGCGCGAGGCGAGCTCGGGTACGTGGACGCGATCCACAACGGCACCGGCGCGGTCCTGCTCGTGCGCACCGGTGACGTCACGGTCCTCCGATTCGAGAACGTCGCGATCACGCACGCACCCGACGGGCACGCGTACCTCTCGCGAGAGACCGGCGGCAAATGGAGCGAGTCGGCCAGCGTCTACCTCGGCCCGTTGAAGGCGACCAACGGCTCCGTCAACTACACCGTGCCCGCGGACGTCGAGCTCTCGTTGTACACGGGCGTCATCGTGTGGTGCCGGCAGTTTTCCGTGCTCGTGACGTGGGCGGACCTGCGCTGAAGCCCGCGACGCGGAAGACGAAGCCGTACCTGCCGAAGGTCACGCCCGACCTCCGGGCGCGTGCGCGGAAGGTCCTCGGGCGCCTCGAGAAGGCGTACCCCGACTGGGGTCCGACGCTCGAGTTCGCGGATCCGCTCCAGCTCCTGGTCGCGACGATCCTCGCGGCACAGGCCCGGGACGAGCGGATCAACGAGGTGACCCGGACGGTCGTGTTCCCGAAGTACCGGACCGCCGCCGATTACGTCGCGGTGGCGGTGTCGGTGCTCGAGCGCGACCTCAAGCCGACGGGCTTCTTCCGCCAGAAGACCAGGGCGGTGAAAGGAGCGGCGCTCGGCATCGTCGAGCGCTTCGCCGGGGAGGTCCCACGCGACATGGAGGGGCTCACCTCGCTCCCCGGGGTCGGGCGGAAGACCGCCTCGATCGTCCTGGCGAACGCGTTCGGCGTACCGGCGATCGCCGTCGACCGGCACGTTGCCCGGGTCGCCGGACGGCTCGGCTTCACCCGCCAGGAGGACCCCGACAAGATCGAACAGGACCTCCGGGCGGTCTTCCAGCAGAAAGATTGGGTCAAGACGACCTGGAATTTGATCCTCCATGGACGCCGGATCTGCAACCCGACCCCCAAATGCCCCGCGTGCCCGGTCATCGACCTCTGTCCCTATCCACGGAAGACGAAGGCCCCTAGCTCCGCGTCGCGAGCCACCCTCCGAGCGCCGCGAGGACGAGCAGCAGCACGTCGCTGAGGAGCGTCGCGACGGTGTCGATCACGACATTCGACACGGAGGTACTCGCCGCGGTGGTCGCGATCGCGAGCGCGACGACATCGAGCGCGCCGACGATCGCGCCGTGGAAGAGCCCGTCGCGCCCGGCCATGCGGCCCGCGGCGTAGCCTCCCCCGGCTGCTCCAACCAGCGCGCCGATGGGCGGAAAACCGAGGAAAATCCCCAAAACCGCGACCACTATTGAGAGCGACAGCCCGCTGATCCCCGCGCGCCAGTCGACGCTCGGCATCGATCGCTCACGCACGCGAACAAGGGTAGGTCGGGCAAAAAGAAACCGATCCGCTCAGGCCTAGAGCGGATCGGCGAGATCGCGAAAGGTGCCGGATCGTAAGAACGAAAGAGCGACGACCTTCGTCGTCGCTGTGTGTCCGAAAAACTACTTCTTCTTCGAGGACTTCTTCTTCGCCGTCTTCTTGGCGGCTTTCTTCTTTGCTGGCATTGGAGATCACCTCCTCCTGGCCACGGATCGATGTTATCTAGACACATTCGCACGCGGAATGTCAATAGCTAGCGAGGTGCGTCGTGGTCCATCCGGAGTTGCGTCACGATCCGCGTTCGCAGCTCCGCGGGTGCCTTGTCCTCGGTGCAGCAGTCGCGGACGCGGGCAAGGAAGCGCTGCTCGATGACGAAGTTGTCGTCGCAGCCGCCGCAGTCGTCGAGGTGCGCGCGCACTTCGGTGACCTCGTCGGGCTTGAGCTCCCGGTCGAGGTAGGCGTAGAGGCGCTCCAGACAGTCGGGGCAGTCCATCGGCTCTCCCTAGTCCGCCGGCCGCGGCATCGCGCGCGCCGCGACGATCCCACGGTCCCGCGCGAGGTCGTACAGGCGCTTCTGCAGGAACTTCCGGCCCCGGTGCAGCCGGCTCATGACCGTTCCGATCGGGATGTCCAGCATCTCGGCGATCTCTTTGTAGGAGAACCCCTCGACGTCCAGGAGGACCGTCGTCCGGAACTTCTCGGGCAACGCCTCGAGCGCGTCCTTCACCTCGCTCGAGATCGTCTTGTCGATGAGCTCCGCTTCGGGGTCGGGTGACGAGGAGCCGGGGCTCACGTCCCGCATGTGGCGGTACAGGATCGACTCTTCGACGTCATCGAGCACCGTCGTCTCGGGGCGCGCGGCCTTGCGGCGGTACTGGTTAATGAAGGTGTTCGTGAGGATCCGGAACAGCCACGCCTTGAGATTCGTGCCGGGCCTGAACTGCTCCCGGAAGCGGAATGCCCGGATGTAGGTCTCTTGGACGAGGTCTTCCGCCTCGGCTTCGGAGCGGGTCATCCGCAGTCCCGTCCGGTACAGCGCGTCGAGGAAGGAGAGCGCCTCGCTCTCGAAGGGATCGGCCGCCATGCGTTCACTCTAGGTGAACGTTCCGCGCGTTCCGGCGCATTCCGCGAGACACTGCGGGGCGTGCCGGCCACGCTTCGGGCGCGTCTTCGCCAGGTCGCTCGGCGGCTCCGCCGGGCGTACGGTGCCCCGCCCGCGCCGCGGCGGCTGCCGCCGCTCGACGAGCTCGTGCTCACCATCCTTTCTCAGAACACGAACGACACGAATCGCGACCGCGCGTACGCCGACCTCCGCGCGAAGCTCCCGCTGTGGGATGACGTCGCCGATGCCCCGCTGCCGGTGATCGAGCGCGCGATCCGGAGCGGCGGCCTCGCCCCCACCAAGGCGCCTCGCATCCGCGCGGTGCTCCGTGCGTTGCGCGAGCGCGGGATCAGGCTGGACGATCGCGCGCTGCGTCGTATTCGCCATGACCGGCTGTTCGACCTGCTCGTGGGACTTCCGGGCGTCGGGCCGAAGACAGCGGCGTGCGTCCTCCTCTTTTCACTGGATCGCCCGTATTTCCCCGTCGACACGCACGTCCATCGCGTCGCGAACCGCCTCGGCCTCGTGCCGCCGAAAGCCACGGCGGTGCGGACCCAGGAGCAGCTGCAAGCGGCGCTCGCGGCGGACGAGATGTACGAGGTCCACATGAACCTCATCCGGCACGGCCGGCACGTCTGCGTCGCGCTCCGCCCCATCTGCTCGCAGTGCGTCCTCAACGACCTCTGTCCGCGGATCGGAGTGGTGCGCTCGCGCTGAGCCGGCTGAGCTGTCTGACGGCGGGCGGTCCGGGCTCGCCGTTCGCTAGCGGGTGATGACCTCCGGCGCGAGCGACGGAGCCGGCATGTCGGGGTCGAGCGGATAGATCGGGCGATCGAGCGCGCGATAGCCGAGACGCACGATGTGCTGGTCCACGCCGCCAGGCGTGAGGGCGAGCACCCAGCCCTTCGCCGCATCGAAGAGGTCGGGGACGAGGTAGCCGACCTTCACGACGGTGAGATCGTGCGCGGCGGGATCGAGTCCGAGCTCCGTGAAGTCCGTGATGTAGTGGTATGGCTTGCGGCGGGTCGTGAGAACAGCACGAACCCCGCCCGAGGCGACGACGGCGATGTCGCCGCCGACGGGATCTGCCGCGCGCAGCCGTTCCACGCGTCCCCGCAGCCGTGCCGATCCGGGCGAGCCGAACGCGCCCCCGACCCGCAGCTCCACGTCGCCACCTCCACCCGCCGCAAAGCACCGCGCGACCGCCGTCGGATCGACGACGCTTGCCCAGATCGCGGTCGCGCGACCTGAGGCGAGCGCCGGATCCGCGAGGAGCCGCTCGAGCATGTACGCCACGTCGCCGGCGCCACCCGCCGTCGGGTTGTCACCCGAGTCGCTGATGAAGAACGGCCGCTCGGCCGATGCGAGCCCCGTCGCGATGCACCAGTCGGCGTCGCCCGACGCGGTGCTGAAGGCGAACGCGGCCCGTGCGTCCCAGTAGGCCTGGGCGAGAACCTGTGCTTGGCGCGTGATCGCGGCTGCGTCGGTGCCCGTCACAACGACCGCGGCGCTACAGCGCGGCTCGTCGGCCCACGCGTAGCCGATCCACACCGCCGCGTCGATGACCCCGTCACGCGCCTCGATCGCCGGCAACCGGCGGTAGATGCCCTTCGCCGGCTCGTCGCGCGTGCACGCGCGCTCGCCTGGCAGCAGCACCGGCACGCGAACCCACGCTCGGAGCGGCCGGATGCCACGGTCAAGGCAGGCGACGAGGTTCGCGACCGCGCGCTGCTTCGTGAGTGCCGCGTCCTCGTGCGGCGACATCCGGTGCGAGGTCGCGAGGTCGAGCGCGGTCACGAGGCGGTGGGACATGTTGCCGTGTGGATCCATCGACGCCGAGATGAGGCAGCCCGGCCCGACCGCGTCGCGGACGGCTTCGGCGAGGTCGGCCTCCGCGTCGGTCATCCCGACGACGGTCATCGCGCCGTGGAGGTCGAGGTACAAGCCGTCCAGCGGGAGCGTCGCCCGCAGGTGCTCGAGGAGCTCCGCCTTGATCGCGTCGTAGAAGGCACGCTCGACCGCGCCGCCCGGCAGCGCGCGGGCGTACACGAGCGGGATCCAGCCCACGTGCGCCGGCAGCGAGTCGTATCGCGCGAGCAGCTCGGCATCGCGGACCACGCTGAAGTCGGCGGCCCCGCTCCGATGCGGGCTGAACGTGCTCGATTCGATCGCCATGCCGCCGATCGCGATGCGCTTCACCTGCGCGGAACGCTAGCCGATGAGCGCTGGAACGGGATGGTGCGGACGAGCGTCCTCTTGAGGCCGAGCGTCGTGCACAGGACGCGATCGCCTTGAGGCAGCTGAACTAGGGCGACCTTCTCAGGCCAGCGCGCGCGACGCGTGGATCCGCCCGAGGATCCGGTGACGACACAGCTCCGTCGCCTCGTCGGCGGCGGGCACGAAATACGGGATCGCTGACGCGTGGTCCCCGCGGGGTCGAAGGGCCTCGCCCCACGACCACGTCACGAGCTTCCGCTGCTCGGGCATCCGCCGAGTGTAGGTCGCGTGCTCGCCCCGGATCCGTGTGCGCTCCGGTGATGTGGCGTGTTTCCTGCTGGCTTCCCTCGGGAGATCCTGGGAGGTTCAGTCGTGAAAGTCGAAGAGCTCATGACGCGCGATCCCGCGACCTTGCGTCCGGACTCGACGTGCAGCGAGGCGGCTGTGCTGATGAAGCGCGAGGATTGCGGCTCGCTGCCCGTGGTGAAGGACGGGAGGCTCGTCGGGATCGTGACGGACCGCGACATCGTGGTGCGCGGCGTCGCCGGCGGGAAAGACCCCACCCACCTGGCGGTCTCCGAGGTCATGACCAGCGGACCGATCACGATCGCCCCGGGCATGAACGCCGAGGAGGCGTCGAAGCTCATGTCCGAGAAGCAGGTGCGACGGCTGCCCGTCGTTGACGGCGGCCGCCTGGTGGGCATCCTCGCCATCGGTCAGCTCGCCCGCCACGAATCGGCCAACGTCGCCGGCGAGACGCTGAAGGAAGTCAGCCAGCCCGCGGCGAAGCGATAGGGCGAGCCCGCCTCCTCACGATCGACGCCCCGCGGCGGCTGGACCTCTGACGGCGGCGACGCGCAGCTTCGGGAACTTCACCCGCAGGTCCGTCGCGTTGACCTGGAAGAGGGCCTCGGGTTCGGGCAGTCCCGCGAGCGAATACCGGCCCAACGTTCGGACGCTGATCCCAGCGATCCGACTCATCTGGACGACATCCAGGGCAGCGTGGGCCGCGGTCGAGAGGAGGATCTGTCCGCCGTGGCCGGCTGAGCACACCCGCGATGCGGTGTGGACGGCGATACCGACGTAGCCGGTCTCGGCGAGCGTCGTGCGGCCGGTGTGGACGCCGATGCGAACGCTGACTTCCGCGCCGTCGGGCCACTCCCGTTCCTGTAGTGCCCGCTGGATCCTCACCGCCGCGTCGAGTGCGTGTGCGGGACGGCGGAAGGCGGCGAAGAACTCGTCGGCGCGCGCGTCCACCTCGTGTCCACCGGCTGATCGCACGCTGGCGCGGATGAGCGTCCGCACCTCGCGCAGCAGCTTCGCGTACCGGTCACCGAGCGTGCGCAGCAGCGTCGTCGAGCCCTCGATGTCCGTCATGAGGAACGTCACCATGCCGCGCGGCAGGCTCGCGACGTCCGTCGCGCGGCCCTTGATCTCCGCCTGCAGCCGCTCGTTGCGCAGCTGCCCGTCGAAGAAGCCGATGGGCACGATGCCGTACTTCTTCGCGGCCGCGAGGAGCCGTCGCCGCGCCTTCTCGCGCGCGGCGTCGTTCTCGAACGTCGTCTGATCGAAGCGCGACAGCGCGTTGCGCACATGCGACGCGTCGTGGATCGGCAGGCGCCGCCGGCCCTTCGCGTCGATGTACGCGAACGCGCTGGCCGGGAGCCGGGCCCGGGCGGTGGCGCTGAGCTGCGGCACCGGTCAGCCGGCCGCTTTCGTCGTGCGCTCGACGTCGAGGCGCAACCTGGTCCTACCCGCTGCGATGTGGTCCGCGATCCGACGCGTCGCAGCGACATGGGCGCACCAGGGTGTGGCTAGATCGCTGAGTGCTCCAAGATCCCTCGGTGTCTCCGCCATGACCGCCGCACACCGTACTGCCCGGAGCTGTCCGTATGCTCACCCCGCGCTTGACAGCCTGCCGAGGCTATTGCGCAGCGGGTCTGCCCGGCCAGGCGCGATCGAGTGCGGGTCCGAGGCCGCGGGAGGAAGCGATGAACTGGCTTGCGATCGTCGTCGCAACCGTGGTGAACATGGTGCTCGGCGCGCTGTGGTTCTCGCCGATGCTCTTTCAGAAGCCGTGGATGGCGATGCGGGTGGACAAGGCCCCGATGAGCGGCACGGCGAGCCCGATGTTGTACGTGATCACCGCCGTGGGTGCGCTGGTCGGCGCCATCACCACCGACTGGATCATCGGCCTCGCCGGCGCGAGCACCCTGGTGGGTGGAGCGCTCATCGGCGTGTCCGCCGGCCTCGGATTCGTCGCGCCGGCGATCCTCTCCGACAACCTCTTCAACGAGCGTCCCTTCAAGCTCTACCTGATCGTCGCCGGCTTTCCGGTCGTGGGTTTGTTCGTCATGGGTGCGATCATCGGAGCGCTCGGCGCGTAGACCCGCTCGCGGGCGGCAAAAAAAGGGAGCACCCCTTTCGGGGTGCTCCCTTTCATTCGGTCGAGAGAAGCGTTACGGCTTCGTCGGTGCCAGACCGAGCTGCCGCATGAGGCCCGCCTGGTCGAAGTAGGTGTGCTCACGCTGGATGAGCCCATTGCGGAACGAGCTCACGATCGCGATCTTGAGATCGATCGGCTTGTTCGTCGCGGCGATCGGTCCCATCGGCGTGGCGAGTGGGCCGGTGTGCGTGCCGCGGAAGGTGACCTCGGAGACCACCTGATCGCCCTCGGCGACCTGGTTCGTCACTTCGACGTTGATCTGCGGGAAGGCCGTCTTCCAGACCTTGAGCGACGCGAGGATCTGCTGCTTGCCCTTGTACTTGCCGGTCGGGTCGCTGATCTCAGCGTCCTCGGCGTACGGGGCGTGATCGAGGTCGCCCTTGGCCGTCGCGACGAGCCACTGCTTGATCGTCGCGCTGTTGGTCGCTACGGTCGGTTTGTCTTGTACGAGAGTCATATGGTTGCCCTTCTTTCTCTGCGTCACCGTACTCCCAATACTTGCAAATAGCAAGTAATCACCAATAAAGTAAGTATCGTGACCGAAGACCCGCTCGTGCGCGCCTTGGCGGTGGTCGGACACAAGTGGACGCTGCTCATCATCGATGACCTCGTCCGCGGGCCGCGTCGCTTCACCGAGATTGAGCGCTCGCTGCGCTACGCGAATCCGAAGATGATCACCACGCGCCTCCGCGAGCTCGAGGCTGCGGGCCTCGTCTCTCGGTCGACGTATGCGGAGGTGCCGCCGCGAGTCGAATACGCGCTCACCGAGCAGGGCAGAGCCCTTCGGCCCGTGGTCAATGCGCTGCGGCGGTGGGGATCGCGCTAGGGCGTCGCGGTCCTCGTTCGCTCGCGCTCCGCGAGCTCGCGCCGCAGGATCTTGCCCGACGCCGTGCGCGGGACCTTGTCGATGAACTCGACTTCGCGCACGCGCTTGTAGTCAGCGATCCGTGACCTCACGAAGTCCATCAGCTCGGTCGCCGTCACAGATGTGTTCGGGCGGAGCTGCACGAACGCCTTCGGGATCTCGCCCGCCTCGAGGTCGGGCTTCCCGATGACGCCGGCGTCCGCGACGGCCGGGTGCTCGCACAGTATGGCTTCGACCTCGGCCGGCCCGACGCCGAACCCCTTGTACTTGATGAACTCCTTCTTGCGGTCGACGATGAAGACGTAGCCGCGCTCGTCCTTCTTTCCGACGTCGCCGGTGTGGAACCAGCCGTCGCGGATCACATCGTCCGTGTCCTGGGGCTTCTTCCAGTAGCCGCGCATGACCTGTGGACCGCGCACCGCGATCTCGCCGGTCTCACCCGTCGCGAGGGTCCGCGTGCCGGTACCGAGATCGACGATCTTGTCCTCGGTGCCGGGCACGACCGGGCCGATCGAGTCGATGACCGGTGCCTCTAACGGATTCGCATGTGTGACCGGCGACGTCTCCGTCAGGCCGTAACCCTGCAGGATCGGCCTGCCCGTGCGGGCGATGAGCCGGCGGGCCGGCTCGGGCGCGAGCGGCGCCGCGCCGGAGAAGAAGAAGCGGACCGACGAGAGATCGTGCTTGTCGACCTCGGGGTGCATCGCGAGGCCGAGGACGATCGGCGGCACGATGAAGCACACCGTGGCGCGGTGACGTTCGAGCAGGGTCAGGTACTCGACGAGGTCGAAGCGCGCCATCACGATCTGCGTCGCTCCGAGGCTGATGGCGCCGGCCATGAGCAGGTTCAGCGCGTAGATGTGGAAGAACGGCAGCACGTTGAGGAAGACGTCGTCGCGTCGCACCGGCACGGCAGCGAAGAACTGCTGCTGGTTCGCCGCCAGATTGCGATGTGTGAGCATCACGCCCTTCGGGAAACCGGTGGTGCCGCTGGTGTACGGGAGCGCCGCGAGGTCCTCCATGCCGACGACAGGCGCCACGTAGGAACCCGTCTCGGCGACGAGGTCGTCGAAACGCTCGACACCCGCGGGCGCGCTCGCGCCGGTGACGCTGAAGACGCGGCCGGGGAGCTCGCTGCGCGCGGCGTCGACGACCGCGGCAAGGGCCTCGTGATACAGCACCACCTTCGCCTCGGAGTCTTCGACCTGGTAGCGGACTTCGCGCTCCTTCGACTGCGCGCTGATCGGGTTGACGACCGCGCCGGCCCGGAGCACCGCGTAGAAGGCGACGACGAACTCGGTCGAGTTCGGCATGAAGAGCGTGACCCGATCGCCCGTGCCGACGCCTCGCCGGATCAGCGCGCCCGCGAGCCGATCAGCGCGTGCGTCAAGGTCAGAGAAGGTCAGCGAAAGATCGCCCTGGACCAGGGCCGGCTTCGCGCCGACCTCGCGCACCGAGGCGCGCAACCGGTCCTGGAGCGTGATGGTCTGGTAGGTGAACGTCTTCGGCGGAGCGATCGTCATGGCCTTCCCCCTGCGTGCCCGCCTGAGCGGCTGGCCGAGGGACGGCAGTCTACGCCGGGGGTGCGGCGTGTCCGGTGGCCTCTCGCGAGTGGCGCTTGACCGCTGAACTGGGGCCTATCATCCGCCCGGCGTGAGGACGGACGACCAAGAGCGCAGCGAGCGCCTTCGCACGGTCGATCTGCTCTCGCAGCTCGATCGCGTCGCGTTGGCGCGATTGGCCGGCTACATGGTCCCACTCGCATTCGCGGCGGGCGAGGTCATCTGCAGCGAGGGCGATCCCGCCGACGGTCTGTACATCGTCGTGCGGGGCACGCTCGGGGTCTATGCGACCGCTGCCGGCGGGGAGCGCCGGGTGAACGCGATCGGTCCCGGCCACTACGTCGGCGAGCTCGCGCTCCTGGTCGACCAGCCGCGATCGGCGACGATCCGCGCCGACACGGAGGGCGAGATCCTCCGCCTCGACCGCGACCAGTTCCTCCAGCTCCTCGGTCAGGACCCGGCGGCGGCCAAGGCCGTGGCGACGACGCTCGCGCGCCGGCTCCGGCGGCGGGATATGGAGAGCCCCACCGACGAGCTCGAGGCCGCGTCGGCGCCGCGCCAGGTGGTGGCCGGGCGGATCGCCCGGCCTCCTGCGGCGAAGGTCGTCGGGCTGGTGCTCGCGCTCGCGTTCGGCATCATCGCCTTTTCGCCGCTCATCGACCTCGCGCAGCAGCGATTCGTCCTGCTGCTCCTCGCCGCTGTCGCCCTCTGGGTCACCGAACCGGTCCCGAACGTGGTCGTGTCGCTCGGCCTCGTCGCGGTGTGGATCGTCAGCAAGCTGACGTACGACTTCGCCACCCTCACCGGCTTCGCGTCGATGAACTGGGTGTTCGTCATCAGCGTGCTCGGTATCGCGGCGATGGTCTCTCGATCCGGCCTGCTCCTCCGGATGGGACTACTGCTCATCGAGCGCGTGCCGCCGCGCGTCGGCTGGCAGTCGGCGGCGTTCCTCGTCAGCGGCATCGCGCTGACGCCGATCTTGCCGCTCGCGATGGCCCGGGCCGCGGTGAGCGCGCCGCTGGCGCTCGGCGTCGCGGAAGCCCTCAAGCTGCGGGACCGCAGTCCCGCGAGCGCCGTCCTCGGGCTGTCGGCCTGGATCGGGTCGGGGCCATTCATCTTCCTCTTCCTGAACGGCTCTCCGGTGTGCCTGCTCGCGTGGAGCCTCATGCCGATCCCGGCGCAGGTCCAGTTCACCTGGACGCAGTGGTTCATCGCGGCCGCGCCGCTCGCGGTGATCATCGGGGTGGGCTCATTCATCGCGCTGCGTCTGCTTCACCGCGGCGAGCCGATCGCACCGGTGTCACGCGATCCGCTGCGGCTCCAGCGTGCCGTCCTCGGCCGTCCATCCCGCCGCGAGCTTGCGCTGATGGGGATCGTCCTGCTCACGCTCGTGGGCTGGATCCTCGCCCCGCACTACCTGATCCATCCCGGGCTTATCGCGCTCATCGCGTTCATCGCGGTCATGACCCTCTACGGCCGGTCGAACCTCGCGAGCCTCGACTGGGACTACCTGGTCTTCTACGGCGTGGCCCTGACGATCGCGAATCTCGCGCAAGGGCTCAGCTTGGACCGCATCGTCGGACAGGGCGCCGTACCGATCCTGGCGCAGCTCGGGATCGGTGGTCCGGCGTTCGTGCTCCTCGCCGGCGTGCTCACGATCGTCGTGCGCTCGCTCCTCGCGGCCGATCAGGCGATCCTCTTGCTCAGCCTCGCGCTCATTCCCGTCGCGCCCGCGGTCGGCGTCAACCCCTGGCTCGCGGTCATCCCGATACTCGCGCTCGGCCTGAGCTGGCACATCCCGGCGCAGTCGCCCGAGTACCTCGTCGCGTACGGCGCGTCGCAGGGCCGGCTGTTCTCGCATGCGCAGGGCCGGCGCATGGCGTTCGTGTATGACGCGATCGCGCTCGGTGGGCTCGCGGTCTGTCTCCCGTACTGGCACCTGCTCGGACTCCTCTAGCCGGTCGCGTGGCGTCTGCCTTCGGAGTCGCTCGCGGATCTGAGCCCACGGGCAGACTCGAACTGTCGACCGGCGGTTTACGAAGACGAGTGAGGCGTGCGTGACCACTCGAGTTCTCTCGCGCGCTTGCCCGCTGCGTACCGCGCTGTACCGTCCTCTTGCGGCCCCAACCGCTGCACGGATTGCCGCACGACCGGTTGGTGCTCCTGCGCGACGCGAAGGGCGCGACGACGTCTTCATCTAGCATCGCCCGCGCGAGTAGGAGGGGAATGCCAGGAGCGCGTCGCATCGGGATCCTCACTGGCGGCGGAGACGTTCCGGGTCTGAACTCGGTCATCAAGAGCGTCGTCTACGGCTCGACCGAGCTCGGCTACGAGGTGCTCGGGATCCGCCGTGGATGGCAGGGTCTCACGCATCTCCGTCGCGGCTCCGATCTCGACCGCGATCATGCTGTGCCGCTCGACCAGGCGAACACGCGGACGATCGATCGCACCGGCGGCACGATGCTGCACACGTCACGGACGAATCCCGCTCGGATGAAGCGTGACGACCTGCCGCTGCACCTCGCCGCCGACGCCGCGCGCTACGCGACCGCCGACGGCAGCTACGACCTCACGCCAGTGGTGCTCGAGAACGTCGCCGGGCTCGGTCTCGACCATCTCGTCGTCATCGGGGGCGACGACACCCTCGCGTACGCACACGTCCTCGCGGCGCGGGGCGTGCCGCTCATCGCGATCCCGAAGACAATGGACAACGACGTCCGCGATACCGAGTACTGCATCGGATTCTCGACGGCGGTCACCCGGGCGAAGGAGCTCATCAACCGACAGCGGACGACGCTCGGGTCGCACGAGCGGATCGGCGTGTTCCGGATCTTCGGCCGCGACGCGGGCTTCAGCGCGCTCCACATCGCCTATGTCACCTCGGCGCGCTGCCTGATCCCCGAGGCCCCATTCGACCTCGAGCGGCTCATCGCGCTCCTCGTGGCCGACAAGCGGGCGAACCCGAGCCGCTACGCCTTTGTCATCGCCGCGGAGGGTGCCGTGTGGGTCGGCGGGAAGGTCGGCGAGCTCGGCGAGGCCGACGCGTTCGGCCATCGCCGGAAAGTCGACATCGGCGAGGCGCTGGCCGAGGAGATCAGGCGGCGTAGCGGTGAGGACGCGATCGTGAGCCAGCTCACGTACGACCTGCGGAGCGGCGACCCGGACTCGTTCGATCAGATGGTCGCGACCACGTTCGCGAACATCGCGGTCGACCTCATCGCCGAAGGCATCTCAGGCCGCATGACCGCCATCCGCGGCGGCCGGTACACGCACGTTGCGGTGCCCGATCCGAGTCGCGGACCGCGCACCGTCGATGTCGCGCGCTACTACAACGCCGAACGATTCCGCCCGCGCTACGACGGACGAAACGGATTCTCGGTGATGCTCTCGGACTGACGGCGTCGTCCACCGAGCCATTGCGATGACACAGCGGCGCGGGGCGGCTCGTGCCGGTGACGAAGTCGCTTCGACTGCACGCGGCGATCGCGTTTCCCACCCGTTCTGACGCGCCGCGTTCCGCCAACTGCACGCGATAGACGACGCAGTCGTGCGTCGGCGGCATCGCGCGTTTGACTCAGGGTCACAACGCGGCGATGCTGTCCTCACCAGAGCTCCGTGATCGTCCGCAGGTCACTCGAGGAGCACCGTGCGAGGTGGGATTACGGTCAAGTCGTTCCGGGCGGCTGCGGAGCGCATCGTTCGCCAGGAGTCCTCCTCATCGACAGATGTCTTGCGACTGCTGGGATCGGCGGTAGACCCTGCACGCACGATCGCGAGCGAGCACGATGAATGGGACGTACGTCTGGCGGCCCTCGCCGCGATCGGCGGATACGACGCACTTGCCGTCGTCACGTCGAAGCCGGCACGTCTCACGCATTCGCACAACATCTCGGATCCCCGCACACTCTACGGAGCAGTCGCGGACGCATTCGAGGAAGTGACGCGACGCGGCTCGGCCGCCCAACTGCGCGGTCCGACGGTTCTTGCGGACGGGCGCCTGTGCAGCGAGATCATGGTGGCGCCGTTCACGGCCGTCGAGGGAGTCGAGGGGGTCCTAGCCGCGCTGCGCGTCGGGCGTGGCTTCAGCGCGACCGACGCGGTCACGGCATCAAGCGTGGGCACGGTCTTGGCGCTTGAGGTAACGCGTGCGGCAGCAGCGTTGCAGGACACGCGAACCCTGCGCCAGTCGTTGGCTCTCTATGAATTGGCGCGAATCGGACTTGGGCATCAGGAACTCGGCGAGCGCCTCCTCGTCATGGTCGAAGTCGTCGCGAGGTCGCTCGGACATGACGTCGCCCAGCTCTGGCTTCTCCGCGGCGGAGGATCCCTGCGGCTGCGCGCAGCACATCCTCGAGAGTCGCTCGTTCTGGAGATCGCGCGTCCGCGCGATCACGCGGGGCTCGCGCGGGCGCTCGACGGCGAAGTCTTTCAGGGCGCCGATCCCTCGCTTCGCTCCTGGATCAGACGCACGACCCGTGAACTCATCATCGCGCCTCTGCGCGGCGGCGAGGGCGTCTCCGGCCTGCTGGCCCTCGGCCGTTTTAGCGAACGGTACGTGGACGATGATCTCAAGATGGCCACGCAGTGCGCGGACTTTTTCGCGGAGATCGTGGCGGCGGACGCGCTCGCGCGCCGCAGCCACGCGAGTGCCGTCCGCGAGGACACGCAGCTAGACAACGCCGACGACGGCCTGACAGGCAGCTGAGCTCAGGCCGGGGGCGATTCGCTGGCGCGGCTCAGGACTTCTGGTTTCGGTCGATTGCCAGCCTCGCGACCTTCACGGCGATGCTGTCGCCTGGAACGAGCAGCCCCACGGTGTCGGCTCCGATATCGAACAGGACGTCCCGGTTGACCACGCGCTGGACCTTCGCCATGAGCGCCTGATCCTGGCGCATTTGACCTGTGACCGCGTCGATCTCGACGACGCCACGCTTGTCTTTGGGCTGCCAATGAAATTCGAAGGCCCACCACGGGCGGTAGTAGAGGTCGATGTGCTCCAGCGTCATCGACTCCTCGATGATCGTGTCGGCCTGAACTGGCTTGAGCATCGACGCGAGTAGCTGTCGCACGAGCGACGAGGCATGCTTCGTGGGCGGCACGACGATCGTGTTGTTCTCCGCCGCTTTGCCGAGGTCGGTCACTTCCTGCCGCGATCCGCCGAGTATCGTCGTCGCATCCGTCATGGGCGCCGCTGACGCGGTCGACGTAGATCTCCTCGCGGAACTCGTCACGGCAATGTTCCGTCGTGGGAAGGACGAACGCGCTGCGGCCGGCGGCGGCCTTGACCGGATAGATCTCGCCGCGGACCGTGACCTCGCGGACCTCCGCGCCGCTGGCCGGCACCGTGTAGTCGCGCGCGCGGTCGTACACGTAGAGCGCCCGGCCGCCGACGTGCCAGAACGGCTCCAGCTGGCGCTGGCTGTTGACGAGCTCGATGTCGTCCGCTTTCGGGCGCTGGAGCAGGCTTCCTAGCCCGCTGCCGAAGGCGCCGGTCCGGCGATCCATGGCGCGTTGCCGGATGTCGTCTGGCGTGAGCCGGTCGTCGAGTACGAAGATGTGTTAGTCGGCGAGCGCGATATCCATGCGATTGTTTCTCCCTGCCGCTGGCCCTCATGCGGGCCACGTCCCTCATCCAGCGTCGCTCAGGACGCGATCATGGCGCAGTCGTGGACGCGGCGCCCAATTGCACAGGCTGGACAGTGTCCAGAACATGCGAATTCCCTAAGGGAAACGGAGCCGACGGGCAGACTCGAACTGCCGACCGGCGGTTTACGAAGTGGTGGTGTCTCCGCACGAGGAGCGCATTTCTCGCACGTTCTGACACGTCTCGTTCCGCCAAGTACCGCGGCGTTACGCCCCCACTGCTGCACGGGTTGCTGCACAACGGGTCGCGCCGCCGCGTCCGCAATCCCCGCATCACCACCGTCAGCGGTCTTGAAAACCGCTGGAGTCGCAAGGCTCCCAAGGGTTCGAATCCCTTCCCCTCCGCACGAAATGGGCACTTTCCGCGCGCGACGGTAGGGTCCCGATCTCGCGTTGACGACAGTTTTGACGACAACCAGCGCGCCGCGCAATCCACCCAGCTCGTGAAGGGCGCTGGCGCTCGTGAGGACGTGACCGGCGCGAGGTCGCGCGTGTGCCCCGGTGTGGCGGGGTTTGGCCGTGATGAGCGCAGTACCCGTTGTAGCCCGAGCGCGAAACTCGGAAACCGGCGCCCTCTAGCTGCCAGGGGCCGGAGGTGTCACGAAGAGCCGGAAATACGCGGTCGCCACGTACAGACCGGGCAGCAGGCCGAGGGCATGGACGCCAGCAGCTCCCCAGAGCGCGACGTTCAGCACCATGAGCACGAGCACCACCGTCGGCCCGACCACCAGTGGCAGATACGTCCGCAGCGGCGTCCGCGCCCGCCGGAACGCCCGCACCCGTCGGGTCATGATCTGGGCGGTGTAAAGCCCATAGCCGGCGCTCGCCAGCCGCACGCTCACCTGTGCCTCGTGCGTGACGTAGAAGAGGACGGGTGGGAGGAGCGCGAAAAACATGATCGCGACACTGGCGACCACCAGGACCTGGAACTGCACTCGCTCGGACGCGGCCCAGCGCTGGCGCAGCGACGCGGCGACTCCCGCGAAGCCGGCGACGATGACACCGATCTGCGCAAGCGCGAGCAGCAGACCCTCGCCTTCCATGAAGCTCTCCCTCCGAGCGAACGCTGATGCAAAGGCTACTGGTCTGGGATTGCCCGGCCGCGTGGCCCCCGCATCAACCGGTCTCGAGCTCGTGAAGAGCGCCTGCGGCTCCTGGGACGTGACCGGCGCGAGGCCGCGCGTGTGCCCCGGTGTGGTGACTGTTGGCCGGGATGAGCGCAGTACGCGCCCCGGCCCCGCGCGGCGCCCGTTGGCCACCGTGTCGACGCGTGTGGCCCGACGGGCGTGGGGCCCGAGCTCGTGAGGCGATCGCCGGCGTCGCACCCGCGCCCGCTGACCGCCCGTGAGTGCGCGACGCTCGAACGCCTCGCGCGAGGCATGACGCAGAAGATGATCGCGTTCGAGTTCGGGATCTCGATCAACACAGTCGGCAACCTCGCGGCGAACGCGTACAAGAAGCTCGGCGTCCACGGCGCCGCGGCGGCAGTGCACGCGCACCGGGACGTGCACTTCTCCTGCGGAACCCGCGTGGATTTCGGACCCATCCGCGAGCGCCTCAAGGCGAGCCGCTCGACAACGTCTTGCCCATGACCTTTTGCTTGAAAGATGACATGTGATGGGACCCCCTCGGCATCCGCGGGGCGCGAAGCGGAGGTCTCCAATCCGATATGCACGCCCGCTCAGTTGCTGGAGCCGGCGTATCGGAATCGCGTCGCGTTCATCCGCGCCGAGATCTATCAGGGACTAATGCCCTGCCAGCAGCAGAGCGCTTAGCTGGCGATGGACGCCTTCACGGAGTCCACCATCAGGTCTGCCGCGGCATCCTCGGATAGCCCTTCCTGTGATAGCCGCCGCCAGGTCCAGAAATCAAGCGCCAGCGCGATGGCCGCACGTACGCCCTTCGCCGAGTGGACCGCCGGCGCGAAGCCGGCGGCCAGCGCATCGGCGAGCGTATTGAACTGCTGATCCATGCGAATCCGCATCACCGCGTCGAGGGCGGGTATGAGGAGGCGGTCTCGCTGCACGTTCGCGTGCGCCCGGGCCCTTTTCCGGTACCAGCGGTAGAGGGGTCGAAGGACCGCCCGCAGGCGCTCGGCCGGGTCCTCGATCGCGAACGCAGCAGACGGATCGGGTGGTGGATGCTGGGCCAGCGAGTAGTCGCCGCAGGCCGCGAAGAGCTCCGTTTCATCAGGGAAATGGTTGTACACGGTGAGCCGCTGGACCCTCGCCCGGCGTGCGATCTCGGCCACGGTCGTCCGGGCCGGCCCCACCTCCACGTGCAGTGCCGCGGTCGCCTCGACGATCCGACGACGCGTGTCTGCCTGGCGCTCGGCCCGGGCCTTCAGGGTGTACGTGCGTCTTTGACTTGACATGGTGTTCATCTAATCCTACCGTCTCCGTTATCGATGAACGTCATGTATATCGAAAAGGAGAAATGGCGATGGCGATGACCACAGCGCGGATCGTGGGGCCCCGGGACGGCAAGGTTGGGAGCCACGGAGGGGTCGGGGTGCGATTCCTCATCGACGGCGCGGAGTCGGGTGGAGGCTTCGCCCTGGTCGAGCACCCGATGGAGCCGCGGGCGTTGGCTGCACCGATGCATCGGCATAGCCGCGAGGACGAGTACAGCTACGTGCTCGCGGGACGGGTTGGGGCGAGCCTCGGCGGGGAGGTCGTCCATGGCGAGTGCGGTGACCTGATCTTCAAGCCGCGCGGCCAGTGGCACACCTTCTGGAACGCCGGTGACGAGCCCGCCCGGATCCTTGAGATCATCTCGCCCGCCGGGTTCGAGAAGTTCCTCGACCGGATGAACGACCTCGCGGCCAAAGGTCAGCTCGATCCGCCGACCATGGCCACCCTCGCGGCCGAGTATGGCGCAGAGGTCGACTTCGAGAGCCTCCCCGGGCTGCTAGCGACGCACCGGCTGGTATTTCCGGGGCCACACGCCGGCTGAAAGCCGGGTTCGTCAGCAGGCGGAAAATTAAGAGAGAGCGCAATGGTCAAGGTGAGCCGCTCGGCATCGTCTTGCCCCTGACCCATTTCTTGAAAGAACGCACTTGGCTACTCACTCGAACGGGCTCGTTTCTCGACCACCTCCCCGTTCCCAGCTCTCCCGAGCCAAGTGTCGGGATAGCTCGACCAAACGAGGGCATCGGCGATCCGGACCAGCGTTCGCTCGTAGCCTCGCTTCCGAAGCTCGCGCTGGAGGTCGACAAGAACTGGCCGCAATTCCGCGCGGAGTGATCGCAGGTGCTCGATGAGCGCGACGGCACTGGCCCCTGTGTCGCCAGGAACGCCCACTAGCCGAAGCACATAGGAGTCACACACGGGGATGAGGCGTGGCCGCTTGATGTGCAGCACTTTGGTAGCTCTTGAGATACCGATACCTCGGCTTAGGAGGGCGTCGAAGAGTGCTGCGAGTTTCGTCGGCACGTTGCCGCTCTTCCACGCGCCCTCTGCCGTGAGGAATAGGTCCCACTCCTGATCTAGCGCGGTGAGCTCAGAGAGCTTTCCGCGCGAGATGATGGCGCCCCAATCGGCGTGCGGGGATCGTGCTCGCATCGTGGCGTTGATCGCCTTCACGTCGTCAAGGACGATCCGGTTTGCTGGCGAGGAGCCTGCGCCGATGTAGGCGTCATATGAGTTTGGGCCTGCGGAGCTCGGATCCTCGGAGAAGAACCGGAGCACCAACTCCAACGGATTCTCGACGAGCAACTCTGGACGGCGTATACGAAGTGGACTCCCCATCGAGCCTTCGAGATTAGCCGGATTCGGTCTGAGCCGCGCGCTCATTTCATCCTGAAGCCAACCGGAAAACCAAGGGCACCAAGTGCTCGAACCTCATCGATCGACTTCGCCGACCGATCCTGGCGCGCCTCAAAGCCTCGCGGACGGGGATAGAGAAAAGCACTAGCAGCGAGCGTCGGATCCGCCGACGCTCACGAGGTCACCGCGTCACGCTGACAGCGATGGTCCGCTTCGGAACGCGACAACGGTGAATACCGCGCCCACCGCGCCATCCCTGCCCCCACCCGGGCTCGCTCACCCAGCAGAGGGTCACGCAGCGGCGCGTGCGGGGCAAGGTGGACGACCGATCCGCATGCGCGTCGCGGACCTGCGGCTGTCGGACCGCAACCCGCGGACGATCTCGACCGGCCGGCTGGAGAATCTCAAGCGCAGCCTCGAGCAGGACCGCGCATTCCTCGACGCCCGTCCGCTGCTCGTCAACTCGTACCCCGGCCGAGAGAACGTCGTGATCGCCGGGAACATGCGCCTGCGCGCGGCGCAGGCGCTTGGCTGG
>DHJC01000001.1:39294-39780 GCA_002404155.1 Chloroflexi bacterium UBA4730
CGAGGGCGACCTGCCGCACGAGGTCGCCCCCCTTCTCGCGAGCGTGTTCCCGCACGCCGACCGCTGGCTCCGGCCGGGCGCCCCCTTCTATGTCGCCGGGCCGAGCGGGCGAACGGCCGTTCCGTTCATCGAGCAGATCGAGGGCGTCGGCTGGCATTTGGCCCAGACGCTCGTGTGGGTGAAGAACTCGTTCGTCCCCGGCCGGGCCGACTACCACCACCAACATGAGGCGATCTATTACGGCTGGAAACCTGGCGCGGCGCACCGCTGGATCGGCGGCCTCGACAAGTCCTCGGTCATCGATGACGAGCCTGACATTTCACGGATGCGCCGCGAGGAGCTGCTCGCGCTCGTGAAGGCGCTGCGGAACGCGCGGTTCACCGATGTCATCCGCGAGGACAAGACCCGGCACAACGACCTGCACCCGACGATGAAGCCGACCGCGCTGATCCGCCACATGCTGGCGAACTCCACCCGCCGCGGCGA
>DHJC01000001.1:39988-40786 GCA_002404155.1 Chloroflexi bacterium UBA4730
GCGACGGTTCCGCGATCGGTGGAGTCGGACCGAGCGCGTCGAGCACGCCGGCGACGGCGGCGGCGCAATCAAGATCGAGACGGTGCGCGAGAAGGTGTTGGCAGAAATCGACGCGATCGGGCGGCGGCTGCTGGAGGAACCTGACACCGAAGGCTGATCGCAGCCGCTCGCGTACTTCTCAGCCCAGGACTCCGGAGAATCTGGCAGAGCGGTCGCTTTCGATGTGGCGAGCCGTGGCACAGGCGTCGATTTCGCGACGCCATGAACCGCCTCGCAGATCCTGGCGGGACTTAGGTGAACTCCCCCCTAGGCCGGGCTAGTAGGTGAAGGTCTCGTAGGGGATGTCCTTTCTTCGGAGCCACTCCTCGAAGTCCGATGATGGCGTCGAACCTGTGCCAAAGAGAGCCTTCAACAAGTCCAGGACGGGGGTGCTCTCCAGCGGCACTTCGTGCTCCCTCGGGGTTGCACTGCGGAGGTCTTCGAGCAACGCTGTGCGGACGGCAGCCAGGTGGCTCGGCAACACGGTGGTGTAGTGCTCGTAGTCCGAATCGCCGGTCAGCCGTTCGGCCCCGGCGCCCATGAGGTGGTACAGGACCGAGAGGCCCCCATCCAGGCCGACCTGCGCCGTTACCACGGTCCAGTCTTGATTCAGACGGGTGTTCTGGAGTTCGATTCCGCCCTCAGCGCCCCCAGGGGTGGGGAAAGGCGCTCCGAACGGGAACGGGAGTCCGGTCAAGTGTGACCACGCGTCCCGGTACCGCTGCTGTCTCTTATACACATCTCCGAGCCCACGAGACT
>DHJC01000047.1:0-756 GCA_002404155.1 Chloroflexi bacterium UBA4730
CTCGAACTTCTTCTTCGCCATGTCCCTAAGCCCCCTCTACTTGCCCTTCATGATTTCCGCGGCGATGCTCGACGGCAGAATTTCGTAGTGATCGAACTCCATCGAGTACACGCCGCGACCTTCGGTCGCTGACCTGAGATCAGTCGCGTACCCGAACATCGTCGCGAGCGGGACGAAGGCGTTGATGACCTGCGCGTTGCCGCGATCGGTCATCCCGTTGATGTGCCCGCGACGCGAGTTGAGGTCGCCGACGATGTTGCCCATGAACTCCTCGGGCACCACGACCTCGACCTTCATGACCGGCTCGACGATGACCGGGCCGGCCTTCGGCACAGCCGCCTTGAGGGCCATCGAGCCGGCGATCTTGAACGCCATCTCGTTGGAGTCGACCTCATGCTGCGACCCATCGGTGACGGTCGCCTTGAGGTCCACCATCGGGTAGCCGGCGATGACGCCGTTCGCGAGCGCTTCGCGGATCCCGGCCTCGACGGCCTTCGCCCACTCCTTCGAGAGACCCGCGCCCTTGACCTTCCAGTCGAACTCGAAGCCGGCGCCGCGCGTGAGCGGCTCGAAGTCGACGATGACGTGCCCGTACTGGCCCTTGCCGCCGGACTGCTTGACGTACTTGCCCTCGCCCTCGGCGGGCTTGGTGATGGCCTCGCGGTAGGCGACCTGCGGCCGGCCCACATTCGCGGCGACCTTGAACTCACGGAACATGCGGTCGACGATGACCTCGAGGTGCAGCTCGCCCATGCC
>DHJC01000047.1:856-4243 GCA_002404155.1 Chloroflexi bacterium UBA4730
TGCCGGCGATGAGCGTCTGGCCGGAGTCGGGGTCGGTCTTCACCTGGAAGGTCGGGTCCTCGTCCGCGAGGCGCGCGAGGGCGAGCGACATCTTCTCTTCGTCGGCCTTCGTCTTCGGCTCGACGGCGATCTGGATGACCGGATCGGGGAACTTGATCGTTTCGAGGATGATCGGCTTCTCCGGGTCGCAGAGCGTGTCGCCGGTGAAGGTCTGCTTCAGGCCGATGGCCCCGGCGATCTCGCCGGCGCCGACCTCGCTCACGTCCTCGCGGTGGTCGGCGTGGAGCAGGACGATGCGCGAGATGCGCTCGCGCTTGTCCTTCGTCGCGTTGTAGACGGAGTCGCCCGCCCTCACCGTGCCCGAGTAGACCCGGAAGAAGGCGAGCTTCCCGCTGAACGGGTCGGCCGCGATCTTGAATGCGAGCGCGGCGAACGGGTCGTCGTCCGTCGGCCGGCGCACGAGCTCCTCACCGGTCTTCGGGTCCGTGCCGGTGACCGGCGGGACGTCAAGCGGCGAGGGCAGGTACGCGACGACCGCGTCGAGCAGCGGCTGGACGGCCTTGTTGCGGAGGGCCGCGCCGCAAAGGACCGGCACGATCTTTCCGGCGATGGTCGCGGCGCGGAGGCCGCGGATGATCTCGTCGGTCGTGATGTCGTGCTCTTCCAGGTACTTGTGCATGAGCGTGTCGTCTGTCTCGGCGACCTTCTCGACGAGCAGCTCGTGGGCCTTCTTGGCGGCCTCCGCGTACTCCGCAGGGATCTCCTTGACGACCCCGTCGGCCGGGGTGTCCAGCTCCCAGAAGAGGGCCTTTCGCTGGATGACGTCGATCACGCCCTTGAAGCCGGCCTCGGCACCCATCGGCAGCTGGATCGCGACGGGATTCGCGCCCAGCCGGTCGACGATCATGTCGAAGCATCGCTCGAAGCTCGCACCCATGCGGTCCATCTTGTTGACGAAGCAGACCCGCGGCACGGCGTACTTGTCGGCCTGCCGCCACACCGTTTCGGACTGCGGCTCGACGCCGGCCACCCCGTCGAACACCGTGACCGCGCCGTCCAGCACGCGCAGAGACCGTTCCACTTCCACCGTGAAGTCCACGTGTCCGGGCGTGTCAATGATGTTGATGCGGTGATCCGCCCAAAAGCACGTGGTGGCAGCGGCGGTGATGGTGATCCCGCGCTCCTGCTCTTGCGGCATCCAGTCCATCGTCGCGGCGCCTTCGTGGACCTCGCCCATCTTGTAGATCTTCTTCGTGTAGAAGAGGATCCGCTCGGTCACGGTCGTCTTGCCCGCGTCGATGTGGGCGATGATCCCAATGTTGCGCACGCGCTCGAGCGGATACTCCCGAGCGGTACCGGGCTTACCGGGCTTACCGGCCTTCGTTTCGATCGTCATCACCACTTCAGCTTCGTACCGCGATTCGCTCCGGTCACCACTTGTAATGGGAGAACGCCTTGTTGGCCTCGGCCATCTTGTGCGTCTCCTCCTTGCGGCGGACGGCGGCTCCGGTGTTGTTCATCGCGTCCATCAGCTCACCGGCGAGCTTCTCCCCCATCGATTTGCCCGGACGCTTGCGCGCGGCCTGGATGATCCAGCGCATCGCGAGCGAGCCGCGGCGATCCGCGCGGATCTCGACTGGGACCTGATACGTGGCGCCACCGACGCGCCGCGGCTTGACCTCGATGAGCGGCGTCGCGTTCTTCATCGCGGTCTCGAAGACCTCGACCGCGGGCTTCCGCGTCGCCTGCTCGGCGCGGTCGACGGCGTTGTAGACGATGCCCTCAGCCGTCGCGCGCTTGCCGTCGCGCATCACCTTGTTGATGAACTGCTGCACGGTGACGTTCGCGAACTTACGGTCGCCGACCTGGATGCGTTCCGTGGGACGAGCGCGACGTGGCATTACTTCGGCGCCCGCTTCTTCGCGTTCGGGTTCTTCGCGCCGTAGAGGCTGCGACCCTGCATGCGGTCCTTCACGCCCGCGGTGTCGAGGGTGCCGCGGACGATGTGGTATTTCACCGACGGTAGGTCGGGCACGCGGCCACCACGGACGAGGACGACGGAGTGCTCCTGAAGGTTGTGGCCGATGCCCGGGATGTACGCCGTGACCTCCATGTGATTGGATAAGCGGACCCGGGCGATCTTGCGGAGCGCCGAGTTCGGCTTCTTCGGGGTCATCGTGCGGACGATCGTGCAGACGCCACGCTTCTGGGGCGCGCCCTTCCGCAGCTGCACGAACCGACGGTCGAGCGAGTTCCACGTCGTGCGCAGCGCGGGCGTGTCCACCTTCGGCTTCTGGCTCTTACGGCCCTTCCGGACCAGCTGCGAGATCGTCGGCATGCTGCTAGTTCCCCTTCTTGTGCCGGACGCGCGCGAAGGCACGTCAAGCACTGGTCCGCGTTTTCTGACAACTCCCCCGACGAGAGCGCCTGCCTTGCGGCGAAGGCCCCCGGCGCAGCGCGACCGATGTCACAAAAAGCGACTGGCCGATGCGCGAAATGACCGCCCTACCCCGCTCGGGAAGGCGGTCACCGTCTCGAAAGACAGCCGGATTGAAATTATGACGGGTCGGCCTCCCGACCGTCAACGCGGAGGCCGGCGACCGTCCGTAAACCCGGCGACATCCGCATTCTCGCCGGCCGGAAGCTCACGGTGGTGGCATGTCCCGACGTTCCACGGCCTCGCGGCCGCCTATTCGGCCGTCACCCTGGATCGCGGTACGCGAGACGGCCGCTCGGTGGTCCACGCGGCCCGCAGGCGCCCCGATCTTCGTCGTCGCGGCGGCGGAGCCGCCCCCGGGCAAGCTCGATGACGCGGTCTCGGAGCTCTCGAGCTATTTCCGTGGGGGTCGCTGCTCCGCTCTGTGGTCCGGGGCTTGGTCGCTCCCTCGCCTGGGTCGCGACGCTCCTCTCTATCACCGAGCGCGACGGCGGCACGTGGGTGACGGAATGGCGACCGGCCACCCGCGCGGAGCTCGCGGCCTCCGACTCGAGCTGGCCAAGCGCCCCAGCGCTGGCCGCGATCGGCCGGTGTGGCAGCTGAGCGTGCGTCTCCAGAGGGACGAGAAGTAAGAGAAAGGAGGGCCGCCCCCCGGCGGCCCTCCTTATAGATGCGCGTGAGCTGACCGAGCGCTATTCGGCGACGGGCTCTGCCTTGATCTCGCCCTCGGGTCCTTCGAGGTCGAGGATGTCCGTCTCGGTCTCCTCTTCCTCGTCGTCGTCGAGATCCTCGAGGCTGAGCTCCTCTTCCGGCGGAAGGGTCGGGAGCTCCTCCTCTTCATCCGGACCGAACAGCCCCGCGAGGGCCTTCGGCTTCGGCATCCAGTCCAGCTGGTCACGCCGGGATTGGAGACCCGTACCGGCCGGAATGAGCTTGCCGATGATGACGTT
>DHJC01000010.1 GCA_002404155.1 Chloroflexi bacterium UBA4730
TCGTCCATCGCCATCTCCGATCCTAGCCGTCAAGGTGGCGAGTTTCGGCAAGCCGACCTAAACCGTCGTGATCGACACGAGCACCCGCCGCCGTTTCACCTTCACGACGAAGGACTCCGACGCGGCCAGGGGTCTGACCGACCCTGTGACTCATCCCGCCAACGGCACATGGAGTGAGGTCCGTGAGATCTGGTCTGTCGTCCCAGTCGTGCCGCAATCAGTCGTCGTTTCCTTTAGCGACGCCGTCCCTCGATCAGGTGCCATGCATTTTCGAACCGACTGCCTTCCGAATTTATCGCAGCTCGAGAGACGTTGATCCGGCCGCCTGGATAGACCCGCTTGAATCTCTCTATGTCTGGGAATGGAACGATCCACACCCGCGGCGATGGCATGTCGGTGTCGGCAATGCGCCCCTCAAAGCTGACCAAGGCGACGAAGTGCTGATCAGGCTTCGTTGTGACGAGGTTGTTGGCTGGCCAGTCGTATCTTCTTCGCCCCTCCCTTGACCTCTACGGTGACGGCGTCACCAGCATCCCGCACGACCACAAGGTCCACGCCCTTCTTGTTACCAAGGGTGAGATTCGCGGTGAGACCGATCCTCTGCAAACACGACAAGACGTAGAACTCGGCAGCGAGATTCGTGTCATAGCGGCCCATGCGTAGGCCATTTTGTACTAGTCAAGTCTGAACTTGATGCTTACAGATGCGTCCTCTTCGCGATGCGCTTGCACGGTGCGAACGAGCATGGCATGTCTCCACGGTCCAGGCGGTGCTGCGCTCGCACGGCGGCGGCGATGGGACGGGAAGCCTCAAGGAAGGAATCTGACCGGGACGCCGCAGGTCCGCGCGAAGGTTCCAAATCAGCAGGTCGCCCTCGCGCCACCGAACGCGCGCCGGGTGAGCGCAGCAAGCGCCGGAAGCTGCCCGGGTGTTCGCCGGCGCGATCCTCATCGCCGCTGCGGATCGGGCGTGTCGCGGAGGCCGTCGCCGAGGAGATTGAAGCCGAGCACCGCGACCATGATCGCGAGCCCGGGGAACAAAAGCCGTTCAGGCCGCCACGGAGCGGCTCCGTAGGCGTAACAACGATCTGTGCAAGCACGGTCCGTATGAACCAACGTGCAAGTTCGCTATCTCCCCAACGGCAGGCGCCCTTTGGTGGCAGGCATCGCCGCAGCGGTCGCGTTCACCATTGTTGCTGCGACGCCGGCGTACGCCGTGGGGGACATCAACACCCTCATCGACAGCATCCGCAACTGGGTCGCGGGCCTCCTGGCCGGGCTCGCGACCCTGTTCCTCACGCTCGGCGGCCTCCGCTATCTCACCGCCGGGGGCAACCAGCGGGCCATCGAGGAGGGGAAGGGCGCGATCAAGTCGGCGCTCATCGGCTACGCCCTGGCGGCGCTGTCGCCGATGCTCGTCGACATCCTCCGCCGGGTCCTCGGGACCTGATGGACCTCACCAGCCAGATCGGCGAAGCGATCAACGCCTGGCTCCGCGGTGCGGCGGCGCAACTGCTCGGTCCAGCGCTCGACGCCGCCGCGAAGCTGCTGTTCCAAACCCCCGCCGTTGACGCGATCCCCCAGATCGCAGAGACCTGGGCCCTCGCGCGCAACCTGGCCGACGGCCTGTTCGTCGTGGCGTTCTGCGCCGTCGGCGTGCTCGTGATGGCCGCCGGTGGATACGACTCCCGCTACACGGCGAAGATCCTCGTTCCGCGGGTCGCCCTCGCCGCAATCATGGCGAACGCAAGCCTGGCGATCTGCGGCGCGTTGATCCAGCTCGACAACGCGCTCGTCGTGGGGCTGCTCGGCGCTGCCCCGGGGCCGGCCGTCCTCGCGCCGCTCGGAGCACTCGTCGCCCGCGACGGCACGACCGCCCAGCTCGTCGGTGTCGCCGTCGCCGTTGCCGCGGCAGTACTGGCCCTGCTCCTAGTCGCCGTGTACGTCGGCCGCGGCCTCATCCTCGTGCTCCTCGCGTGCCTCGCGCCGCTCGCGCTGGCGGCCTACGCGTTGCCGCAGACCGACGACCTTGCGCGCCTGTGGTGGCGGGCGTTCACCGCGCTGCTGTTCGTGCAGGTCCTCCAGGCGGCGCTCGTCGCCGTCGCCGTCGGCCTCGTCGGCGCCACGGACTGGCTCGCGAGCTCGGGCTCCGCCCTCGCGTCGGGACTGCTCGTTGTCGTTGTGCTGTACCTGCTCTTCCGCCTGCCATTCGCGGCATATCACTGGGCGCTGCAGGTACCGGTCGCCCGTAACGTGTCGCTGCACGCGGCCGTCGCGGCGATCCGTGGAACGGCGGTCTGAGATGGATTCGGTAGCGGTGCCGCAGCACCTCGACCTCGAGGACGTCGTCGCCTGGGGCCTGACCGCGACCGACCTGCTCTGCGTCGTGGCCGGCATCGCATTTGGCTGGTGGCTCATTCTTCGAATCCCTGGCTCGCTCGCCCTGCAGCTCGCGGTCGGCGCGCCACCTGCGCTCATCGGCCTCGCGCTCGGCATGGTCCGCATCGGCGACACCCCGCTCCGCCGCTGGCTCGTGGTCGCGTTGAGCTACACCATCCGCCCCCGCGTGCTGGTCACGTGAGGCGGTTGCCGTTGCCGATGCGGGACCGATCGACGCGGACTCTCGTGCCGCTCGAGGCCGTCGCCGGGGACGCGCTCCGCCTGGCCGATGGATCGCTGCGGGCGGTGCTCGAGTGCCCGACGCTGGCGTTCGGCATCAAGGGCGAGGCCGAGCAACGGGCCGTGGTCGACGGCTGGGCCGCGCTCCTCAACTCGTTATCCCACTCGCTCGAGGTGCTCATCCGCGTCCGCCAATTCGACGGCGCGGCGCTGCCGGCGCTCCCCGAGAGCGACGACCCAGCGCGCGCCGCACTCCGGGCCTCCTATCGTCAGCTCCTCGACACCTTGGCGCATGAGCGTCGGGTGCTCGATCGGCGGTTCTTCGTGGTGGTCCCGTGGGACCCGCCGATCGCGGCGAAGGCATCCGCGCGCGACGAGGGACTCGCGGTCCTCGACCAGCGGGTCCGCTGGATCAGCGAGTGCCTCCGCCGGATCGACCTCGAGCCCCGCCGCCTCGTCGACCGTGAGCTCGTGACGCTGCTCCGTCGGACGCTCGATCCGGCGACCGCGACCCAGCCGATCGCGGCGGACGACAGCCTGCTCGACGTCGCCGAGCTGGTCGCGCCCGCCGCCTTCGCCGAGCGGACGAACGCGGTGTCGGTGAGCGAGCGCGTCGCCCGGACCGTCGCGGTGAGCCGCTATCCCGCGCGGCTGCAGCTTGGCTGGCTTGGCGACCTGCACGGCTTCGCCGGTGATCTCGACGTCGCGCTGCATCTCCACCCAAGCGCCGGTCCCGCGGTGATGGCGTTCCTCGAGCGGCGGGTCGCGGAGCTCTCCTCGACGGTCAGCTTGAGCGAACGGCACGGGGGGCGTGCTGATCCGTACCGGCGCGCGGCGTTGCGCGACGCACTCGAGCTGCAGGACCGGATTGCCCAAGGCTCGGAGCGGCTGTTCGACACGAGCCTGTACCTGACCGTCTGGGCCGCGGGCACCGACGCGCTGGAGCGCGCGACCGGACGGATCGAGGCGTTGCTCGGGGCCCGGCTGATCCATACCCGGCGGCTGTTCTTTCAGATGCGCGAGGGTCTGATCGCGACACTACCGCTCGGCTGCGACCGGGTCCGCGTCCGGCGGGTGCTCTCGACGACGGCGCTCTCGGCGACCTTCCCCTTCACCGGGAGCGACCTTTCGACCCGCGACGGGCTCTTCTACGGCGTGAACACCGCGACCCGCAGCCCGGTCGCGCTTGACCGCTTCGCGCTCGAGAACCACAACGCGGTCGTTTTCGCGACGAGCGGCGCCGGCAAGTCGTACCTGGTGAAGATCGAGTTGACCCGTGCCGCGCTCGCCGGCGTCCGGACGCTGGTCATCGATCCAGAGGGCGAGTACGCGCCGTTGCTCGCGCCGCTCGGCGTCGCGGTGCGCGCCATCGGACCTGGCGGAGGGGCGGGCCTCGACCCGTTCGCGCTCGCCGATGGCGCGCCCGGTTCGCTCAGCGCGCGGATCGCCACCCTCACCACGCTCCTCGAGTTGCTTGCGGGCGGCCTGCAGCCGCCGGAGCGTGCGGCGCTCGAGGATGCGCTCTCCGTCGCCTATGCCCACGTCGGATTCGTCGACGGCGGCGCAATCGGCGGGTTGGTCCCGCCCCGTCTCGCGGATGTGCAGCAGCGGCTGCGCGGATATCACGCGATGGACGGGGTCGCCCGCCGGCTCGAGCGCTTCGTCACCGGTGCCGGGGCCTGGGTGCTCCGGCCCGGCGCCGCTGCGGCGCCGGCCGCCGCGGGCACGGTCTACGTCCTTGCCGGTTTGCCCGAGGAGCTCCGCGCCGCCGCGATGTTCCTGGTGCTCGATCGGATCTGGGCGGACCTCGCCCGTTCGACTGGGCCGACGCTCGTGGTGGTCGATGAGGCCTGGTGGCTCATGCGCCACCCCGACACCGCGGCGTTCCTGTTCCGGCTCATCAAGACCGCTCGTAAACGCCACGCCGGACTCACCCTCATCACCCAGGACGTCGGCGACGTCCTGGCCAGCCCCGACGGCGAGCCGCTCATCGCGAACGCGGCGCTCCAGATCCTGATGAAGCAAGCACCCCAGGCGATGCCCCGCCTGGCCGAACTGTTCCGGCTCACCCGGGCGGAGCAGAGTTTCCTCCTCGGCGCAGAGCGCGGCGAAGGGCTGCTCCTCGCTCGCGGGAAGCGGGTGCCGTTCGCGGTCGTCGCGACCGATGAGGAAGCCCGACGCATCGCCGGTCGCGAGCCGGCCGCATGAAGGTCGTCCTCATCACCACGCTGCTGCTGCTGCTTGCCGTTCCGCCGGCGGTGGGCAGCGCCGCGGGCGCAGTCGCGCTCGCCCCGCACCCCGCACCGGCGGACGCGCTCTTCGCCTGGGTCCCGCCGGGCGGATTCCCGGACCACTTCCCGTTCGGGCAATGCACCTGGTGGGCGGCCTACAACCGCAGCGTCAGCTGGAGCGGGAACGCCGGGGACTGGCTCGCGAACGCCCGGGCCCAGGGGTTCGCGACCGATGACACGCCGACGGTCGGAGCGATCGTGGTCTACCGGCCGGGCGGCGACTACAGCCTGTTCGGACACGTCGCCATCGTCATCGCGGTCGCGCCGGCTGGGTACACGGTGAGTGAGATGAACGCGGTCGGCTGGGGTCAGGTGAGTACGCGCCGCCTCGCCTGGCCCGACCCACAGGTCGAAGGCTTCATCCCACTCACCGCGGCGGATCAGCGATGAGGGCGGCGCAGCTCGCGGCCAGCTCCGCGGTCCAATGGCTCCCCGTGGCCGCGCACGCCCTCGCGGGTTGTCGTCCGGGTCGATGCAACGTCTTCCGGTGCGCGGTGGTCGACGCTCGTGGCCCGGTGTTCCTCGCCTGCCCGATGACCATCGCGGAACGCGCCGCACTGAAGCGCGACGTTCGATCGAAGACCGAGTCCACGTTGCCGCGACGCTCAGTGGCGGCGACGGTCGTCGCGATCGCCTTACGCGATGGCGGGGTTCGGGTCGAGGCGCGGGCGGGCGCCGCGGCCGCACCACGAATGGCGCAGGTGGTTGGATCTCGGCCGCGCGGCCAACGTCGGCTCGATCACGGCCGCCCGGCGATCGTGCACCGCGCCGTCGGCAAAGGCTATCGACCCGTCAGTACGCCGCGGAGCGCGGCAGGCCGCGGCCTGCGCGTGGTCGCGACGTATGGCTCGCGTCAGAACCAGCAGCGGTCTGTGCGCGCTGGGCGTCCGGCGACACGGTCGCCCGGGCCGGTGGCGCGCTGAACACGCGCTCTTCGCGGGGCGCGCGCCTGCCGACGCGTCGTGAGATCGAACCGTGCCGGGCATCGAGCAGATCTTCGACGTCGCGGTCCTGACCTGCGTTGCGGTCGCGGTCAGCGGGATCGCGCTCGCGCGCAGCCGGCGCGACGGGGAGCGCGAGCTCTTGGATGGCGAGCTGTACCGCATCACCGCTTCGCCGGGGACTAACCGTGCCGAGCACTTCTTCATCGGCCTGCACGCCCTGCTGCGGCCATCGCTCCAACGCCTTGCGCGAGGACAGCAGTGGATCGCACTCGAGCTCAGCGGCCGCGAGGGGCTGGTGAACTTCCACATCTGGATCCCGCGCGGCGAGCAGTCGCTCGTTGCATCGCTGCTCCAGGCGGCCTCTCCCGGCGTCGAACTCATGCCTGTTGCCGCAGGTTCCGCTGGGCAGACGGCCGCGCGGGCCTGCGGCCGGCTCCACTTGACCGAGCCCACCGACCTGCCGATCCGTACGGTGTTCCCGGCCGACCCGTTTGGCGGCGTGCTCTCAGCGCTCGCGGCTGCGCGCGACCGGGAGTCGATCACGCTCCAGCTGCTCGTCCGACCGCGGTCATCACGGTGGCAGGTGCGGGCCAGGCTCCACGCCCAGCGCCTTCGCGATGGGCACGGCTCGAGTCTGCTTGGGTTTGCGAGCGCAGCCCATCGGCGGGCGACGCGCTCCGAGCGGGAGCAGGCCGCAGCGATCGAGGGGAAGGCTGCGAGCCCCGGGTTCGATTGCGAGCTGCGGGTCCTGGCCGCCGCCGACCACGACGGGCGCGCTCGGGAGCACATCCGCGCGATCGGCGCGAGCCTCCGCCCGTACGCTGCGGCGAACAGTCTTCGGCTTCGGGTCGCCCGACCCACCCCGCGCTTCGCGCGCCGATTCTTCAGCCGCACGTACGTCGGCCACGAAAGCTTCATCCTCACGCCCGCCGAACTGGCGGCGATATGGCATCTGCCGACCGAGGCCCAACCTCATGTTGAGACGATTCGTTCGCAGAAGCTTCCACCGCCCGCGGGGGTGAGTCGCGGCGATCGGCTCCTGGGGCGCTCGAACTGGCGCGGTGATGACCGACCAGTGGGCCTCTCGATCGCCGACTCGCGGCACCATCTCCACTTGCTTGGGCCGACCGGGACCGGCAAGTCGACCGCGATGCTCAACCTTGCCGCCCAAGACATCGCCGCCGGGCGCGGGGTCGGGGTGCTCGATCCAAAGGGCGACCTCGTGCGTGAGCTCCTCGCGCGGATCCCACGCGAACGGATGGACGACGTCATCCTCATCGGGCCCGACGACGACGACCTGGTCGTCGGGATCAACCCGCTGGAATGTGGGCCCAGTGATGACCCGGATCTGGTGGCGGAGAACACGCTCACGATCTTCAAGCGCATCTACGAGCGCTCCTGGGGCATGCGGACCGACGACATTCTCAAGGCCGCGCTGCTGACGCTCCTTCGGCGACCGGGGTCGACGCTCGCGCACATCCCGCTCCTATTGACCAACGCGCCGTTCCGGACCCGCATCCTGCGCGATGTCCAGGATCCCCTGGGTCTTGACCAGTTCTGGAGTTGGTTCGGGCAGCTCTCGGATGCGCAGCGGACCGAAGCGATCGGACCGGTCCTCAACAAGCTGCGCGACTTCTTGATCCGGCCGCGCCTGCGGCGGCTGCTCTGTCAATCGTCATCTTCGGTGGATCTCCGGGCTGTCGTCGATGGCGGGCAGATTCTGTTGGCGGACCTTTCAGTGGGACGGTGGGGCGCGACACCATCGGCGCTCATCGGATCGTTCCTGATCGCGAAGCTGTGGCAGGCAGTGCTTGCGCGCTCGGTAGCGCCGGAAGAGGACCGGCGCGACTTCTTCTTGTTCATCGACGAATTCCAGCAGTTCCTGGGAATCGCCGGTCCGTTCGCCGACGCGCTGGCTCAGGCGCGGAGCCTCCGTCTGTCGCTGACGATCGCGAACCAACATCTCGGGCAACTCTCCGCCGACCTGCGCGAGGCAATCATCTCCAACGCCCGGAGCCGAGCGGTCTTCCAGTGCGGCCAGGACGACGCGACTGCGCTCGCCCGCCAGTTCGCCCCGCTCGACGCCGCGGCACTCATGGCCTTGCCGCGTTTCGCGATGGCCGCGCGACTCTCGATCGAGGGCCGAACCTCGGAACCGTTCACGCTCCGGACCCTTGCGCCTCCTCCGGTTACGGACGGAGCGGTCGCTGCGGCAGTGAAGGCCGCGTCGCTGCGGCGCTACGGGCGCCCGATCGAGGCGATTGATCGCGAACTCCAGGCGACGATCGCGCCGGCCATCGAGTCGGTCGCTCCCGCGATTGGGGCAGGGAGACCGGCGCCACTACAGACAGGTGACCGCGGGTCCCGCCCGTGGCGCTGAATGCGCAGAGGCGCACTCGACCTGTCCAGGTGGCTACTCGCCGTGGTGCTGCCCGCCGTCGGGGCCTCCGCGACGGGGCATCGCGGCCCTCTGCGGTGTTCCCGTACGGGTTCCCGTACGCGTTCCTCTACGGGAACAGCGAATCACCGCAAATGCTCAGTAAAACCGCGGATTCCCAGGCCGACATATGTACGTGAGCGTCCTTTCACTCAGAGAGCGCGAACCGCTCTTTCACCTGGCGGTCTACCGCTACCTCAGCCGAACCCAGATTGAGGAATTCCTGTTCGAGCGATCCGCGCTCACGGCAGCGTCGCGGCAGGTCATCACGAAGCGGATCCTGCGGCGCTTGGTGACCCTCGGGTTCCTGGAGGCGCAGCGACGCCCAACCGCCGAGCTCGGCGGCGGGACGGTGCGCGTGGCGTACAGCCTGACCCGGGCTGGCTACGCCGCGGCCCGGGCCCTCGATCCACGCCTGCCCGTCTGGCGCGGCGCCGCGCGCAGCACAGTGTCGATCAGCCACAGCCTGGTCAAGGGCGACGTCGCCCTCGCCATCCGCCGCGCCGCCCGCACGACTGTCGGTCAGGAGGTCATTGAGTGGGAGCTGGAGCGGAGGGCGGCGGCACGACTCGGATCGTCGTCGCTCGTTCCGGACGCGTTCCTTATATATGCGACGCCGGTGTGCGATCTGCACGCGTGCGTCGAGGTCGATCTGGACACCGAGCGACCAGGCATCTTCGCCGAGAAGATTCGTCAGTACCTGGATCTATATCGGAGCGGGAGCTGGCAATCGAGCGTTCGGGCGTGGCCCGTCGTGGTCACGATCACGCGCACCGACGGGCGGGCCAGGCTGCTCCAGCGGACGGCACAGACCATCTTGTCAACGGCGCCCGATGCCGACAGGTTAGGCACGCAGACCGAGTTCGACTTCGCCGCGCTTCACGACTTCCTCGGCCCGGCGGGACCCTTCGGCGCCATTTGGCGTGTAGCCGGCCGCGATGGACTGCACCCGCTCATCCCACTGAGTTCCGTGAGCGAGGATTCCAGCGGCTCTGCGAGGAACGAGCGTGTGCCGACATCACGAACCGACGGGCAGCGGTGCGTGTACGTGATCGAGCTGGACGACGTCGAACAGCCGAGAACGACACCGCTGCCCTGCGTGTACGTGGGTCAAAGCGCGCAGCCCGCCGAAGTGCGTTTTGCTCAGCACAAGGCTGGATACAAGTCGTCGAGGTTCGCTCGCCGCTTCGGAAAACACTTGCGTCCGGACCTGAGCGACCACGTCAACTGCACGGCCGATTGGCAAACGGCCTTGGGTCGTGAGGCTGCACTTGCAGCGGAACTCCGACGAGCCGGGCACTGCGTCCACGGCGGACATTGATTCGACGCCGGGACGGTTGCGAGAGGGCTACCGCTCCGCGAGCGGGATCCACTTCTTGCCGGTCGGACCGGTGTACTCGGACTCCGGGCGAATGAGCCGGTTGTGGGCGTGCTGCTCGATGACGTGGGCGCACCACCCGGCCATCCGGCCGACCGCGAAGATCGAGGTGCCGAGGTCCGCGGGGATCCCGAGGAACGTGTACGTCGTCGCGGCGTAGTAGTCGACGTTCACCACGTTCACCTTCTCGGCCGCTGCCGGCGACATCGTCGGCCGCTGCTTCGCGATCTCCTCGGCGAGCTTCTCCTGGATCTCGAAGTACTTCGGCCCCTTCCACGTCGTCGCAAGGTCCTCGGCGAACCGCCGCAGGTGCGGCGCCCGCGGGTCGAGCGTCTTGTACACCCGGTGCCCGAAGCCCGAGAACTTGTACTTGCTCGCGATCGCCCGCTCGACCCACGCCTCGGTCCGCTCCGGCGACCCGATCTCATCGAGCATCTTCAT
>DHJC01000088.1:0-42308 GCA_002404155.1 Chloroflexi bacterium UBA4730
ACGTCCGTGGGCAGTACAGCTAGCTCTTCGAAGACAGCCCCTCCGCTGGTGGCGGCGCTCCCGGAGCCTTCCCGGGAGCGCCGCCTTTTCAGGCCGAGTAGCGTTCAGGCCGGTGGGCCGTTGGATATCGGGGATGCACCAGGACCGGGTCGACACCCGCGATCTCGAGCGCGCCACGCTGCGGATCCGGCTGGCCAACGTGGCCCTCGGGGCGACCCTCCTTGTGCTCACGCCGCGGTCTGACGCGACGGCGGCGGGGGCAGTACTCCTGGGCTACACGGCCACGATCCTGATCCGGCGGTTCGCCCCAGCTCGCCTGCCCACAGCCCCCGCGCTCGCGGTGGGCCTGGACGTCCTCTACGCCCTCGGCCTCTCGCTCCTGGTGCCGCTCTCGGCGGGGACCTGGGCGCTCTACGCCTTCGCCATCGGGACCGCCGCGATCCAATTCGGTGCGATTGGTGCCGCGGTGGCGACGGCAGCGTCGATCCTGGCGTACGACCTCGTCATCGCCGTGCGCGCCGAAGACCTCCGTCCGAGCGACCTCTGGCCGGTGCAGCTCCTCCTCGGGATCGGGGTGATCGTCGCCGAGCTCATGTGGGGCGTGACCCGTGGCGATGTTGGCCGGCGACGCCTTCGCACATTCGCGTTGGCCCAGCGGGACCTCATCGCCGCGGCCACCGAGGACGAGCTCCTTGATCGCCTCGCCGATCACGCCGTGCGTAGCTTCGGCGCGTCATCCGCGTGGATCGAGGTCAGAGCGGGCGATGCCGAGACCAAGCTCCATCGTCGGGGGTTCGTACTTTCGGACGAACGCGCCCCCTCGCCGCTGATGCCGGCCTGGCAACTGGACGATCTGGGGGTCACGCGGCTTCGCTGCTCGTTCGCCGATGCGCAGACGGTCGAAGCGGCCGAGCCGGTCATCCGCGATCTGGTGGTGGATACGGCTCCGCTCCTTGCCGCTGCTCGCGAACGGTCGGCCCTGTCGCACGCCAAGGCCACGCTCGATCGCACCCTCGAAGGTGTTCGCGCCCTCGACCGCGATCGCGTCGCGAACGCGGTGCTCGCGGAGGTCCTGGGCGTTGCAACGGCCATCGCGGGACCCGCCGCGCTCGTGCGGCCGGCGGACGGGACCATCGTCGCTGGCGATCTCGGCCGGCGGGACGCCCTCGCGCTGGTCAGAGACACGACGCCGCCCGCACTCATCCGCGGGCGCGCAAATGTGCGGTCAGGAGTGGTCGTCTCCGCTGGGCCCGGATTGCTTCTGGTCGCGGTCGGGGCAACGCGAGATCTCACCGACGACGACCTTCACGCGCTATCGCTGCTCGGCGAGATCGGCGCGGGCGCGACGGCCCGGATCACTGAACGCGACGAGTACGTGGACCGTGGGAAGGCGCTCGAACGTCAGGTTGCCGAGGTCGGCGAGCAGTTACGCGCCAGGGACGACGCGGTCGCGTCGGCGGTGCACGAGCTGCGGACGCCGCTCACATCGGTACACGCGTACGCGCAGCTGACGTCGCGCAATCTTCAGGCCGTACAGCAACAGGTGAAGCAGCTCGATCGGCTCATCGGCGATCTGCTGCGATCGCCAGGCGAGCCGCGAAGCCGTCTCGAGCTGGACGATGTCGATCTGCTCCACGAGGCGAAGCAGGCCGGGCGCCGCGTCGCGCTGGTCTCGGGAAGACGCGTGAACGTGGGCGCCGTCGGCCATGGTCCGTTCATCGTCCGCGCGGATCGCAGCCGCATCGAGCAGGTGATCGACAATCTGCTCGGCAACGCAGTCAAGTTCTCGGTGCCCGACCAGGAGGTGGACGTGGAGCTCGACCGTGGCGAGTCCGAGGTCGTGCTCGCGGTGACGGATCATGGGTCCGGTATCCCGGGCGACGAGCTGGAGCGGGTCTTCGAGCGCTACTACCGCAGCACCATGGAGGGCGGCTCGGTCGGCGGGGAAGGGATCGGGCTCGCGATCGCCCGTGAGATCGTCGCCGCGCATAGCGGCCGGATCTGGGCCACGAGCGACGGACCGGGAACGGGAAGCACGTTCTTCGTGCGCCTACCGATCGTGCAGCCCGACACGGTCGAACAGCCCCTAGAGTCGAGCGGTGGCCGACGATCTGGCGAAGAAGCTCCTCATCACGCCTGATGCGCGAGTGCTGCTGCTCAACGCCCCCATCGGGTACGCGAAGAAGCTCGATCCGCTCCCGGCCGGTGCGACCGTCACGGACAAGCGCGGCACGTCCGCGGACGTGGTCGTGGCATTCGCCCGCGACAGCGCGGAGCTGAAGCGCTTGGCCACCTCATTCGGGGCGCTCGAGGAGGAGGCCGTGCTGTGGGTTTGCTACCCGAACGGCGGCACGAAGGCCGGCACCGATCTGGACCGAGACATCCTGCACGCGGCCATGGCGAAGCACGAGCTGACGGGCGTCTCGCTCGTCGCGGTGGACGACACCTGGTCCGCGATGCGATTCCGCGCTCCCGAGGACGTCGGCAGCTAATATCGTCCTAGCGCGACGACGCGGATAGTGCCTTCGCGGCAGGATCGCCGAGCGAGCCGGGACAGTGGAAGCCGGTGCGATCAACGCGAGGGAGACCACCGCCGAGCGTCATCGAATGAGCGCCCCGGCCAGTGCCGGGGAAGCTGGGTGGAACCGCGAGAGTGATCTCGTCCCAGTGATGGCGACATCACATTGGAGGCGAGAGATGGCGAAGCCAGAGCAACGAATGGGCCGCAAGGCTGACCACGGACCCGACGACCTCTACGCGCTGCGCCACTCGGCCGCGCACGTGATGGCCGGCGCGGTCCTCGAGCTCTTTCCCGACGCGAGGTTCGGCTTCGGCCCTCCTGTGACCGACGGCTTCTACTACGACTTCGACCTTCCGCGCGCGCTCCAGCCCGACGACCTCGCGAAGATCGAGGAGCGCATGCAGGCGATGGTGAAGAAAGACGTGCCGTTCGAGCGGAGCGAGATGGACGTCCCGCAGGCCCTCCGGTTCTTCGGCGACAAGCATCAGGACTACAAGGTGGACCAGATCCAGAAGCTCGACGAAACGATCGAGGACGGGAAGGTCGGCGTGTACACGCACGGCGGCTTCGTCGATCTGTGCCGCGGGCCGCACCTCGAGCGCACCGGAAAGATCGGCCCGTTCAAGCTCATGTCCATCGCTGGCGCGTACTGGCGCGGCGACGAGCACAACGCCCAGCTGCAGCGCGTCTACGGGACCGTCTGGCCGACCCAGCCAGAGCTCGATGCGTACCTGGAGCGCCTCAAGGAGATCGACCGGCGCGATCATCGCGCGCTCGGGCGCGACCTCGAGCTGTTCCGCATCGACGAGGAGCTCGGGTCCGGGCTCGTGCTCTGGCTGCCGAACCTCTCGATCGTCCGCGAGGAGCTGGAGACCTGGTGGCGCGCCGAGCACCGCAAGCGCGGCTACACGCTCGTGTACACCCCGCACATTGCGCACGAGAAGATCTACCAGCGGTCGGGCCACCTCGAGAAGTACGGCGAGAACATGTACGGGCCGCTCCCGCTGGACGATGGCAACCAGAACTTCTGGATCAAGCCGATGAACTGTCCGGGCCATATCAAAGTCTTCCAGTCGAAGATCCATTCGTACCGCGACCTGCCGATGCGCATCGGCGAGCTCGGGACGGTCTACCGGTACGAGCGCGGGGGCACACTGCACGGAATGTTGCGCGTCCGCGGCTTCACCCAGGACGACTCGCACATCTTCTGCTCATGGGATCAGGCGCAGGCCGAGATCGGGAAGGTCTTCGATCTCGCGATGGAGTTCCTCCGCATCTTCGGCTACACGGATCCGGCGATCTACCTGGCCACTCGGCCCGCCAAGCGGCTCGGCACGGACGACCTCTGGGACAAGGCTGAGGCGGCGCTGCGCCAGGCGCTCGGCGAGCGCGAGGTCCCGTACAAGATCGACGAAGGCGGCGGCGTGTTCTACGCCCCGAAGATCGACATCAAGATGCGCGACGCCATCGGTCGCGAGTGGCAAGGACCGACGATCCAGATCGACTTGAACCTGCCGGAGCGCTTCGACGTGACGTTCGTGAACGAGCAGGGCCAGCGCGAGCGCGCTGTGATGATCCATCGCGTGCTGTTCGGCAGCCTCGAGCGCTTCGTCGGCGGCCTGATCGAGCATTACGCCGGTAACTTCCCGCTCTGGCTCGCGTGGGAGCAGGTCACGGTGATCCCGGTGCGCGAGAGCGCTCGTCCGTACGCCGAGGAGGTCGCGACGCTCCTGCGGGACCGAGGGCTCCGGGTCGCGCTCGATGCGCAAGCCGGCGACATGCGTACCCGGATCAAGGAGGCGACGGAGCGCAAGGCGAACTACATCCTCGTGGTCGGTGACCGCGAGGCCGCCGCCCGCCAGGTGTCGATCCGCAGGCGCGGATCCCGCGACGAAGAGCGCGGCGTCGCAGTGGACGCGATCGTCGAGCGGCTCGTCGCCGAGCGCGACGGCAAGCAGCTGCCGCCCGACTTCGTCCGTCCGGAGGGTGCGCCGACGCTCATGGCCGACGCGTGACGATCCCGATCCTCAGTGGCCTGCAAGTCGTGCTGCGGCCGATGACCATGGCCGACCTGCCGCACCTCATGCGGTGGGGGAGCGAGCCGGAGTTCCGCTGGCACCAATGGGGCATGCGGCCCGGCCGGTTCGTTGAGGCCGACGCGCGCACGTGGGTCGAGTTCATGACCCGGGACGGCGACTCAGGGGCGTGGGTCATCGACCACGGCAGGAAGCCGATCGGCTTCGCGAACTTCCGCGACATCAAGCCGAAGAGCAAGAGCTGCGAGATCGGCATCGGGATCGGCGAGCCGGGGCTCTGGGGTAAGCACCTCGGCCGCGAGGCCCTTGGGCTCGAGGTCGACTACCTGCAGCGCGAGCTCGGACTGCACCGGATCGGCCTGAGCGTGGTCGCGCACAACGACCGCGCGATCTGGATGTACAAGAGCCTCGGGTTCGTGGTGGAGGGCATCGAGCGGGACGGCATCGGACGCGAGGAAGGCTTTCTCGACGACGTCAAGATGGCGTTGGTGAAGGGGAAGCCACGTCCTGACTTCGATCCGCGGCCGGTGGCACTCGAGGGCGATCACGTCCGCCTCGAGCCGCTGCGAATGGAGCATGCCGCGGCATTGTTCGCGGCCGGCGACGAGGACGACATCTGGCTCCAGATGATCCCGCGCCCACAGGGGCTCGACGGCTACGCGAAGTACATCCGGTGGGCCCTCGATCAGACGATCCTCGGGCAGCAGCTGCCGTTCGCCGTCGTCCGGCGGTCCGATGGCGAGCTCGTTGGGACGACCCGCTACGCCCATATCGACCCGCCAAACCGCACGATCGAGATCGGGTACACGTGGTATGGGAAGGGTGCCCGGCGGACCCCCATCAACACCGAGTCGAAGCTGCTCCTGATGACGCATGCGTTCGAGACCTTCGAGGCCAACCGCGTGTGGCTTCAGACCGACAAGCGAAATGCGCGCTCGCAGGACGCGATCGCCCGGCTGGGCGCGGTGAAGGAAGCCGAGCTGCGGAACGAGCGCATCCTCGCGGACGGCCGGCTCCGCACCAGTGTCGTCTTCAGCGTCATCGCGGAGGATTGGCCCGATACGAAGCGCCACATCCAGGGTTTCCTGGCCAGGTGATATCCTTTCGGTCTGTTCAAGACGTCTTCTGACCGCGGAGCGAGCCAATAGCTCCCGAGCTCCGCATCAACGACCAGATCCGCGTTCCCACCGTCCGCCTCATCGGCGCCGACGGATCCCAACTTGGCGTCGTACCGACCCCCCGGGCGCTTCAGCTCGCCCAGAGCGAAGGGTGGGATCTCGTCGAGATCGCGCCCAACGCGACCCCGCCGGTCGCGAAGATCCTCGACTTCGGGAAGTACCGGTACGAGGAGCAGCAGAAGGCCAAGGACGCCAAGAAGAAGCAGCGCGCCGTCACGTGGAAAGAGATCCGCATGGCGCCGAAGATCGACGACCACGACATCGAGACCAAGATCAAGGCCGCCGCGCGCTTCCTCGACGAGGGCGACAAGCTGAAGGTGACCGTTCGGTTCCGCGGCCGTGAGATGGCGCACCCCGACCGGGGCCGCGCCCTCCTCCTCGCGGTCGGCGAGAAGCTCAAGGACCACGGCGTCATCGAGCGGATGCCGCTACTCGAGGGGCGCCAGATGATCATGGTCATGAATCCGGTGCGGGCGCCGCAGGTGCAGAACGCACCTGGTGGCGGCGCACCAGCGTCCGCTGTTGGTGCGCCCGTGGCGGCTTCTGCTGGTCGTGTGCCGGCGCCGGCGTCATCGCCGGCGGCTAACTCGCCGGCTTCGCCCGCGCCGCGCCCGACCTCGCCGATGCCGGCGGCTCAACAGCCACGGCCCGCATCTGCGGCTCCTGGGGTTCGCCCTGCTCCTGCTGCGCCGCGCGCCGCTACTCCCGCAGCCGCCGCGCCCGCTCGACCGGCGCCGGCTCGTCCGCCTACGGGGAATCGCGTACAGTAGTCGTCCCACGCAGTCGAAGGAGTCGGTATCACTGTGCCCAAGCTCAAGAGCCACAGCGGTGCGAAGAAGCGGTTCAAGATCACCGGGTCGGGCAAGATCGCCCGGGCCAAGGCCTTCAAGGGCCACTTGAACGCGCACAAGTCGCCGCAGCGCAAGCGCCGCCACGCAGGCAAGGGCCTCGTGGACAAGGCGGACGTCAAGCAGGTCCGCAAACTGCTGCCGAACCTTTAAGGACGGGATGTAGATGTCACGGGTGAAGCGCGGCGTTGCCGCGCACAGGAAGCACAAGAAGCTCCTCCACGAGGCCGAAGGCCGGCGCGGCGCGAAGCGCAAGCTCGTCCGTCCGGCCCGTGAGGCCGCGATCCACGCCCTCTCCTACGCGTATCGCGACCGTCGCGCGCGCAAGGCCCAATTCCGCGCGCTGTGGATCGCGCGGATCAACGCCGCCTCGCGTGAGGCGGGTGTGTCGTACAGCCGGTTGATGTCGGCGCTCCGTAAGGCCGATGTGGGGCTCGACCGCAAGATCCTCGCGGAGATGGCGGTCAACGATCCGAAGATCTTCCGCCACTACGTTGACCTGGTGCGCGACAATAAGCTCAAGTCGGAGACGCCACAGAGTTAACACGGCCAGGACGGAGAGCAGTACCGCAGGGTCGCTCGACAGGGAAGACCGGTGACGCATTGAGACCGGTCGAGATGTGGACAGCGGGAATTCGCTCCAGAGCCGACCGGCAGAAAAGCCGGTCCGGGATGAGCCCGATAGCGCTCAGAACGAAGTGTCGGTCGCAACGGCGACCGGAACACGGGTGGTACCACGGAGGTGAGCCTTCGTCCCGAGGGGACGAGGGCTTTTTGCTGCCCGAAGAGGAGGCGCACATGGACTGGCGAGCGGAGACACAGGCGCTGCGAGAACAGGCCTTGCCGGAGATTGCGACCGACGATCACCTCCTCGCACTCGACGAGCGTCGGGTGCGGTGGCTTGGTCGCAATGGACTGATTACAAAGCTGCTTCGGTCGATCGTCTCAGCACCCGACGCCGAGCGCCGCGAGTTCGGGGCCGCCGCAAACGCACTCAAAGCGGAAGTCGAAGCCGCCCTGGAACATCAGATCGCGAAGGTCAAGGCGGCCGCGCCCGATTCGCGCCTGACCGAGCAGGACGACCTCACCTTGCCCGGCCGCCCCGTGCGTCTGGGCCGGATGCACCCGATCTCGCGGACGATCCGCGAGATCTCGCGCATCTTCCTGAGCATGGGCTTCGAGGCCGTCGAGGGCCCGGAGATCGAGTGGGACTACTACAACTTCGAGGCCCTCAATATCCCGAAGGGCCATCCCGCGCGCGACAAGTTCAACACCCTGTGGGCATCGAACCCGCTCGGTGACGACCCCTCGCGGCCGATGCTGTTCCGGACCCACACGTCCCCGATGCAGATCCGGATCATGGAGCAGCGCAAGCCGCCGATCCGCGTCATCGTGCCGGGCCGGTGCTACCGGTTCGAGGCGACCGACGCGACGCACGAGAGCGTCTTCTTTCAGTACGAAGGGCTCGCCATCGACGAGAAGCTGTCGATGGCCGACCTGAAGGGCGTTCTCTACAGCTTCGCGCGCCAGCTGTTCGGCGGCGAACGCAAGGTCCGCTTCCGTCCGGACTACTTCCCGTTCACCGAGCCCTCGGCGGAGATCGCGTTCGACTGCTTCGTGTGCGATGGCTCCGGTCAGAAGGACGGCGGGCGGTGCCCGACGTGCTGGGGATCCGGCTGGATCGAGGCCGCCGGCTGCGGCATGGTCCATCCCGACGCGCTTCGCCGCGTCGGCTACGACCCGGACAAATACCAGGGCTTCGCGTTCGGCGGCGGCGTCGACCGGCTCGCCGGGCTCCTCACGGGTACGCCCGACATCCGGCTGTTCCATCAGAACGATCTCCGCTACCTGGAGTCCGTCTAATGCCGACGATCCGCGTCCCACTCTCGTGGCTGCGGGAGTACGTCGAGGCGCACGGCTCGGCCGAGGAGATCGGCCGTGGCCTGCACATGAGCGGCACGGAGGTCGACCGCATCGAGCGGCCCGGCGGCGGGTGGGACCACGTGTGGGTCGGCCGGATCGCCGCGCTCGAGAAGCACCCCAACGCGGACAAGCTGCAGCTCGTCACCGTCGAGTACGGCGAGGGCCGCACGAAGACCGTCGTGACCGGTGCGCCGAACATCAGGGCCGGCGACGTCGTCCCGTACGCCGAGGTGGGCGCGCGGCTCCGTGACGCAGGGACAGGGGCCCCTGGGCGCGAAGCGCATGGCGACGGCTGGCTGACCCTCGAGCCGAAGAAGGTGCGCGGGATCATGAGCGAGGGGATGGTGTGCTCCGAGAGGGAGCTCGGCCTGGGCGATGACCACGACGGCATCCTCATCCTCGATCAGGGGCTCGCGGTCGGGCAGCCGCTCGCAGACGCGCTCGGCGATCCGGTGCTGGTCCTCGAGCTCCAACCGAACCGTCCGGACTGCATGGGCGTCGTGGGCGTGGCGCGCGAAGTGGCCGCCGTGCAGCGCGTCGCCCTGCGCGAGCCCAAGGTCGCGAAGCTGCGGTACCAGCTCGACCGCGCGCTCCTGGACGTCCGGATAGAGGATCCTGAGGCCTGCCCACGTTTCGGTGCCGCGTACCTCGAGAACGTGACGATCGGCCCGTCGCCGAAGTGGATGCAGCAGCGGCTCACCGCAGCGGGGATGCGCCCGATCCACAACGCCGTCGACATCACGAACTACGTCATGCTCGAGCTCGGCCAGCCGCTCCACGCGTACGACGCGGACCGCCTGCGGGGCCACGCGCTCGTCGCGCGGCGGGCCCGGAGCGGCGAGTCGCTGCGGACCCTCGACGGCGTGGAGCGGATCCTCTCGCCCGACCTCTTGGTCATCGCCGACGATGAACGCTCCCTCGGCATCGCCGGCATCCTCGGCGGCCAGGACTCCGAGATCCGCCCGACCACGACGAAGATCGCGTTGGAATGCGCGAGCTTCGAGCCGCGCGGGATCGATCGGACCGCCGCCAAGCTCGGCCTCTCGCAGCAGAGCGCCGCGAGTGCGCGCTTCCGGCTCGCGCTCAGCCCGGAGCTCGTGCCGCTCGCCGTCGCGCGTGCCGCGCAGCTGCTCGTTGAGCACGCCGACGCGCGGATCGTGGGTGCGGTCGATGTGTACCCGTCCCCGCGTCCGCGCCCGAACGTACGTCTGAGATTCAGCGACATCCTGCGGGTGCTGGGCGTCGAGATCCCGCGCGAGGAGTCCCTCGACGCGCTCTCGCGGCTCGGTTTCCAGTACGCGGAATCCGGCGACACGCTGGTCGTGACGCCGCCCGCGATCCGCACCGACATCGGGATCGCGGAGGACATCGTCGAGGAGGTCGCCCGGATCGTCGGGTACGACCGGATACCGGTGCTGATCCCGGACGGCCAGCTGCCGCTGCAGGAACGGCACCCGCTCGAGGCGCTGCGCGAGCAGGTACGCGATCACCTCGTCGGCTTCGGGCTGCAGGAAACGGTTTCGTACTCGCTCATCGATCCGGCCTGGCTCGGCCGGCTCAGTGCGGACGGCTCGCCGATCGCGCCGGCGCCCATCCGGGTGCAGAACCCGACCTCGATCTCACAGTCGGTGGCCCGGCCGACGCTGCGCGCGAGCCTCCTCGACACCGCGGCGCGCAACCTCAGGCATCGCGACGGCGTCGCGATCTTCGAGATCTCGCCGGTCTACCTGCCGCGCGCGGGCGACCTGCCCGAGGAACGGTGGACGATCGCGGTCCTCGTCGCCGGCCGTGCGAAAGAGCAGACGTGGCTCACGCAGCCGCGGGATTGGGATCGCTGGGACGTGAAGGGGCTGCTTGCGGCCATGGCGAGAAGCATCAATGCGGGCACTTTCTCAGGACCGAGCGGCCCCGCTGCGGGGATGCACCCCGGCAGCTCGAGCACAAGGCTCCACGACGGTCGCCCGGCGCTGATGATCGGCCAGCTCGACCCGCGCGTCGCGGCTCGCTGGGGGGTCCCGACGGAGACATTCATCGGCGAGGTCGATCTCGCGTCGCTTCTCGCGGTGGTGCAGCCGCACGTCGCGAAACTGCCACCGAAGTACCCGGCGGCATTACGGGAGGTCGCGTTCGTCGTCGACGAGGCGGTGACGTACGGCGCGGTCCGCGACGACGTGACGGGCGCGGCCAAGGATCTGCTCGAGTCGTTGACGCTGCTCGACGTCTACCGTGGCCCGCAGGTCGGGGTGGGGAAAAAATCGTTCGCGCTGCGGCTCGTGCTGCGCTCGCGGACTGGCACGCTCACCGATGCCGACGTCGAGAAGGTCGTGAGCCGCATCGAGGGCCGGGTGCTGCACAAGCTCGGCGGGACGATCCGGGGCTGAGCCCGCGCCTCGGGCCGCGCCTGCCGCGCGCCTTCTACGACCGCCCGACGCGCGCCGTGGCCCGCGACCTCCTGGGCAAGATCCTCGTGTACGAGGGCCCGCGCGGACGCCGGGCGGCGCGCATCGTCGAGGCTGAGGCGTACCTCGGGCAGCGCGATCCCGCGTCGCACGCCTATCGCGGCATGACGCCGCGCACCGTCCCGATGTTCGGTCCCGCGGGCTTCAGCTACATCTACCTCTCGCACGGCCTGTACCCGTGCATGAACGTGGTGTGCGAGGGTCCCGGCGTGGCCGCCGCGGTGCTCTTGCGCGGTGCGGAGCCGCTCGACGGGATCGCCGACGATCCTCGTCGGCTGGCAGGCCCCGGCCTACTCTGCCTCGCGATGGGGATCACGACCGCGCAGACGAGCATGGATCTCGTACGTTCGGAGCTCACGATCCGTGACGCGCCTGCCGTGCCCGCGCGGGCAGTGTCGCGCGGCCCGCGCATCGGCCTGTCGCCAGGCGCGACGTTCGCCGAGCTGTGGCGCTTCTGGGTCACCGGATCGCCGGGCGTGTCGCGCCGATGACCAGCGCGAAGACCCTCGGGACGCTGGAGTTCACGGCCGTGCGCGCGCTCTTGTCCGAGCGCACGTCGTTCACCCCGGGGCGCGAGCGCGCGCTGACGCTGGAGCCAGAGACCGATCTGGCCGCAGCCGAGCGGCTGCAGGACGAGACCGCTGCGGCCAAGGCGCTCATCCGCGCGACGCCGTCCGCCGGGCTTCGCGGCGCACAGGACATCCGCGACCCACTGCGCCGCGCCGATCTCGGCGGCATCCTCGACCCGGCGCAGCTCCTGGCCATCGCCATCACCGTGCGCGCGGCCCAGGCCCTGTTCGCCGACATCCACGGCTATCCGCCGCTCGCGGCACGCGCGCACCTCGCCCGTCCTCCGGCCCAGATCGCCGAATCGATCGAGCACGCCATCGGCGGGACCGGCGAGGTGCTCGACCGCGCGAGCGCCGCGCTCGCCACGGCGCGCGCCGAGCTGCGGGCGGCCCAGGCTCGCCTGCAACAGCGGCTCGATGGGCTGCTGCGCTCCGACCTCGCGCGGTACCTCCAGGATCCGATCGTGACCCAGCGCGGTGGGCGCTACGTCGTGCCGGTGAAGTCGGAATACCGCGGCGCGGTGAAGGGGATCGTGCACGACTCGTCCGCGAGCGGCGCCACGGTGTTCATCGAGCCGCTCGAGGTGCTCGAGGCAAACAACCGCGTGCGCGAGGCCGAGCTCGCTGAGCAGCAGGAGGTCCAGCGCATCCTGGACGGTCTCTCCCGGACCGTAGAGCGCGCGAGCGAAGACCTGCATACGACATTGGAGGCGCTCGCGTCACTCGACGTCATCCTCGCGAAGGCCCAGCTCGCCGAGGCCCTCTCCAGTGAACGGCCGGCGCTCAACGACGCGGGCCGTCTGGACCTCATCGCGGCGCGCCATCCGCTCCTCATCGAGGGCGGCATGCCGGTCGTGCCGATCGACGTGCGGCTCGGCACGGACTTCCGCGTGCTCGTCATCACCGGACCGAACACCGGCGGCAAGACCGTCACCCTCAAGACGATCGGACTGCTGACGCTCATGGCGGCTGCGGGCCTGCAGCTGCCGGCGGAGCGGCGGAGCGCCGTGCCCGTGGTGCGGCGGATCTTCGCCGACATCGGCGACGAGCAGTCGATCGCGCAGTCGCTCTCGACGTTCTCCTCGCACCTCCGCAATGTGGTCGCGACGCTCGCCGAGGCCGAGGCGGGTGATCTCGCGCTCCTCGACGAGGTCGGTGCAGGCACCGATCCCGACGAGGGCGCCGCGCTCGCGATGGCGGTCCTCGAGACCCTCCTTGGGCGAAACGTGCTGGTCGCGGCATCGACCCACTACCCCGAGCTCAAGGCGTTCGCGCTGAACACGCCCGGCGTCACGAATGCGAGTGTCGAGTTCGACGCCGAGACCTTGCGGCCGACGTACCGGGTGCATGTCGGCCTGCCTGGCGCGTCGAACGCGTTCGCAATCGCCGCGCGGCTCGGGCTCGAACACGACGTCCTCGCGAAGGCGGAGACCCACCTCTCGGATCTGCACCGGTCGCTCGAGCGGACGCTGCGCGAAGCCGAGCGGCAGCGCACCGAGCTCGCGGCGTCCATCGAGGAGGCGCGCGTGGCCGCCGTGGACGCGACGACGACCATGTCGCAGGCCCGGCGCGAGGCCGAGACGATCCGGGAGCAGGCCCGCGAGGCGCTGAAGCGCGCGAAGACCGAGGCCGACGAGCTGATCCTGCAGGCCCGCCGGGCGCTGCGGCAGGCTGAGTTGGCGCGCGACGAGGCCGCGAAGCGCAACCTCGTGGACGATGCCCGCGCCGCGCTCCATGAAGCGGAGACGTCCCGGGACGCCGCGACGCCCGCGCCGCCCGCGCCGTGGCCAGCGATCCTCCACGACATCGCCGTCGGATCACCGGTGCTCGTCGACGGCGTCACCGAGCCCGGGACGCTGCTCGGCGTGGATGACAAGGGCATCGCCGAGGTCGCCTCGGGCGCACTCCGCCTCCGGGTGCCGCGTGGGTCGCTGCGGCCCGCACCGCGCGTCGACGCACCGATCCGCTCCACCCGCACGGTCGTGCAGGGGGCCGCGCAGAACGTCCCGCTGCAGCTCGACCTTCGCGGCGCTCGCGCCGACGAGGCGCTCGCGGAGCTCGATCGCTACCTGAACAACGCCGCGGTCGCCGGATACGTCCGCGTGCGCGTCGTGCACGGCAAGGGCACCGGCGCGCTGCGCAACGCGGTGCGCGAGGCACTCGCGTCACATCCGCTGGTCCAGGAGCAGGTGCCCGCCGCCGCGAACGAGGGCGGTGATGGAGCGACGATCGTCCGGCTGTGACCGGACTCGCGATCCGGCCGGCCACGACGGGGCGGACGCGGACGATCGTGCTCGACAAGGCGCTCTAGGCCAGGCGGTCCATCCGGATCTCCGCGGCGGCGAGGGCCGCATCGATCGCTCGTTCATCGTCACGACCGACGGCGGCATCGAAGAGCTGTCGCCGGAGCGCCGGATGCCGGTCTGGGATCGCGGCCGGATCGAACCATCGTGCGTCGCTCCCGCGCTCGGCGACGAGCGTGCCCGACGCGGGACCGCGATACATGAGCACGGTGAGGTCGTATCCGCCGCCGCTCGTGCGGTAGCCGGCGACGTAGGTCACGTCTTCCATCGTGAGGCCGGTCTCCTCGCGGATCTCGCGGACGAGCGCGTGCCCCGCGCTCTCATCGTCGCCCGCCCGGCCGCCCGGGAGGAGCCACGACCCGGCGAACGGTCCGCGGGTCTGCTGCACCAGCAGCACGCGACCGCGCTCGTCGCGGATGACCGCGATGGCCGCGATGCCGGCCACTAGCGCGTCGGGCTCGGCCTCGGGGTCGGCGACGGGGTGAAGATCGGCGGGATCGTGACCGTCGGGAGCGGCACGCCGCTCCCGCTCGGACGCGGCGGGGTCGCCGACGGTGGCCCGGCCGACGCCGTCGGACTCGGGCTCGGACATTGGCCGCTCGGCGGGAGCAGATTCCAGGTGTAGCGGCCGTAGCTTCGCTGGCCCGCGATCGCCTCGTTGATCCACTGGTCGGTGTACGGCTTCCACACCGCCGGCCCGATCTCCTTGATCTGCATCCCGACGCCCTGCGCGCCGCCCGCGCCGGTGCAGCCGGCGGTGAACCAGTCGTCGACCTTCCGTGGCTCGGTGCCCTTCACGAAGATCTCCTTCGTCGAGAACGGCGTGAGGCTCGACGGTAAGAGGCCGGAGCCGTAGCCGCCGAACGCGCCGGGCGCGGTCACCACGTTCACGTCGACGATGTTCGCGGGCCGCTTCCAGTCGGTCGCCGGGAAGTCGGCGAAGATCTCCTTCATGTAGTCCCGCCACAGGAGACCAGGGCCGATGGCCGATGAGATGCCCTGCATCGCGTCGCCGTTGCTGTTGCCCATCCACACGCCGGTCACGAGCGTCGGCGTGAAGCCCACGGCGTACACGTCCTTCAGGTTGTCGGTGGTGCCGGTCTTGAGGCCGGCGGGCCGACCGATGTTCGTGAAGCCACCGAAGATGAAATCGCGATCCGGCTGGGTCGTGTCCTTGAGGATGTCGACCATCACGTACGCCGTGTTCTCGTCGACCACGCGCTTTTGGGCGTAGTCCTTGTGCTCCCAGATGATCTTCCCGTGCGGATCCTCGACCCGGAGGATGAATGTCGGATCGACGTGGACGCCGAGGTTCGCGACCGTGCCGAAGGAGTTCGCCATATCGATGAGCTTCACTTCGGCCGCGCCGAGGGTGAGGGACAGCCCGATCTTCGAGGTGTCGATCGGGGTGGTGATCCCCAGGTCGTGCGCGGTCTGGATCGTGTCCTCGATGCCCGAGTACTGCTGCAGGAACTTGATCGCCGGAATGTTGCGGGACTCGCGGATCGCCTGCCGCATCGTGACCGGCCCGTGGTATTGGAGATCGGCGTTCTCCGGGCAGTAGCCGCACTGGCCGTGGAAGCCGGGCCCGCTCACGATGCCCGGCGAGGCTTTGCCGTCGAAGTCGGTCCGCGCGTCGACCACCACCGTGGCGGCGGTCGCGCCTTTCTTGAGCGCGGTGAGGTAGTTGAAGAGCTTGAACGATGAGCCCGGTTGCCGCATGCCGATGCCGGCGGCGTCGAACTGGCCCTGGACCTTCGGGTCGGTTCGATCGTTGTAGTCGACGGATCCGACGTACGCGAGGACCTCGCCGGACCGTGTGTCGAGCGACACGAGCGCGGCATTGTTGACGTTGCTGCCGTCCTTCAGCTTCGAGACCTGATCCTTGACGTGAGCCTCGGCCGCCTGCTGGAGCCGCCAATCGAGCGAGGTGATCACCTTGAAACCACCGCGGGTCACGGCACCCTCGTCGCCACCGAGGATCTCCGTGAGCTGGTTCCGGACCTGGAAGACGAAGTGCGGTGCCTCGATCGTCGCGACGGTCGCGCCGATGGTCTTGATCGGCGTCGCATTCGCGGCGTCCGCTTCGGCTTGGGTGATCAGACCAAGGCTCTGCATCTGATCCAGCACGTAGGCCCGGCGTTCTGTCGCGCGCTGCGTGTTCTCCGCCTTCGATGGGTCGAGGATGGACGGGAGCTGCGGCAGGCCGGCCAGAAGTGCGGCCTCGGGCAGGGTCAGGGTGTTCAGGTCGGACTTCCCGAAATACGACTGCGCCGCGGCCTTCACGCCGTACGCCTGGTTCCCGTAGTAGATCTGGTTGAAGTAGAGCTCGAGGATCTGCTCCTTCGGATATGTGCGGGTCACCTCGATGGAGAGGATCGCCTCGCGGATCTTGCGCGTGATGCTGTTCTCGTTCCCGACGAGCCGGAGCTTCACGAGCTGCTGGGTGATCGTCGACGCGCCGCCCGCGCCGGTATTGGAATGGGTGAGATCGGCGAACGCCGCACGAGCGATGCCGAGCAGGTCCACGCCGGGGTTGGTGAAGAAGGTGTGGTCCTCCGAGGCGATCGTCGCGTTGATGAGCACCTGCGGGATGTCCTTGTACTGGACAAGGTCACGGCGCTCCTCCTCGAACTGGTACAGGAGCTCCTTCCCGTCCCGGTCGTAGACCTTCGTCGACTGGGCGAGGGGCGCCTTGCCGATGTCCTGGGCCGAGGGCAGGTCGCGCGAGAAGACGGCGAACGCGATCAGCCCGCCCGCGACCGGCAGGCCGATGAAGGTGATCAGGAGAGCGATCAGCACCGGCGACAGGACCGTGACTTTGGGGCCCAAGCCGTTCTTCTTCGGCTTGCCTTCCCGATACGGTCCACGTCGGAACGCGTGATCGCGCGTCGTCGAGCGCGGAATGTCTCGATTCTAGACTGAGCCGCATGCCGACCCGACCCACCGAGCGCGAGCTCGACGAGTTCCTGACGCGCGGAATGTCCGAGGTGATCGTGCGCGAGGACCTCCGCGAGCTCCTCGCGTCGGGCGAGCGTCGGCTCCGTATCAAGCAGGGCTTCGACCCGACGCAGCCGAACCTCCACATCGGTCACTCCGTTGGCCTACGAAAGCTCCGCACGCTCGCGGAGTGGGGCCACGAGATCGTGCTCATCGTCGGCGACTGGACGACCCAGATCGGCGATCCGACCGACAAGGACGACAGCCGCCCGATGCGCTCGCATGACGAGGTCATGGCGAACGCGCGCACGTACCTCGATCAATTCCACCTCGTCGTGCCGAAGGACCGTTCGCGTGTTGTGTTCCAAAGCGAGTGGTTCGGCACGTTCGGCCTGCGCGATGTCATCGAGCTCGCCTCGCGCTTCACCGTGCAACAGATGCTCGCGCGGGAGGAGTTCCGAAAGCGGCAGGCTGCCGGCACGCCCATCCCGATCAAGGACCTCCTGTACCCACTGCTGCAGGCGTATGACTCGGTCGCCATCGAGGCCGACGTGGAGGCCGGCGGGACGGACCAGCTCTTCAATCTGCTTGCCGGCCGCGAGCTCCAGGCGATGGTCGGGCAACGGTCGCAGAACATCTACGTCACGCACCTGCTCGAGGGACTTGACGGCGAGCGCATGAGCAAGTCGAAGCCGGCGACGGCGATCTGGCTCACCGATCCGCCGAACGAGATGTTCGGGAAAGTCATGGCGATCCACGACGACCTGATGCCGCACTACTTCGAGTGGGCGACCGAGATGCCGATGGACGAGGTGCGCGGGCTGCTCGATGGGCTCGCGACGGGCAACGTCCACCCCCGAGAGGCGAAGGAGCGGCTCGCGCGCCAGATCGTGACCGAGCTGCACTCCGCGGCCGCCGCCAATGCGGCCGCGGCCGCGTTCGGCCGCCAGTTCCGCGAAGGCGAGCGTCCAGCGGACATCCCCGAGGTGCGGGTCCCCACGGACGGTGCGACGTCGATCGCGGTCGTGGACCTGCTCGTCCGTGCGTCGCTCGTGAAGAGCAAGGGTGAGGCGCGCCGGCTCGTCGAGCAACGCGGCGTGAAGGTCGACGACGCCCTGGTGGAGCTCACCACGGAGCTGCCGCTGACGGGTAGGCCCGTCATCCAGTACGGCAAGCGCAAGTACGCGCGCATCACCTGGAGCTAGCGAACCTCGTGACCCGTCGCTCGGTCGCGGTCGTGCCGTTCGGCGCACGCTCGAGCGACCCTCGCGCCGGCGCGTGGGGCCGGCAGATCGCCCGCAGGCTCGTCGACCGGTTCGCCGATCACGGGTCGTTGGAGCTGAAGCCGGTGTTCCTCATCGCGATGCCCGAGGCCGCCTCTGATGCCGGCTACCTCGTGTTCGGCTCCACGCCCGACACCTCGCTCGCGGCGCAGTACGGCGCGTCCCTCGGCTCTACGCACGCGCTCGTGGGCCTCCTGCGCGCGAACGGCGACGATCGCGCGCTGGACGCCACACTGGTCGACGTTTCCGCGAGCGCGGCGATCGCGACGCTGGCCTGGCCGATCGCGTCCGGTGCATTGCCGGAGGCGGAGACCGCGCTCGCGACCTGGCTCGCCACGAGCCTCGCGGCCGACATCCCGGCTGCGGCGCCGGCGATGACCGAGCCGGCGTACGTCGCGATCCTCGAGGCCATGGACGAAGAGGTGAATGCCACGCTGCTTGCGGCCAGCGACCCGAACGGCGCGGGCGAGGCTCGGGCCCGGGCGGCGGCGCGGTACCTGGAGGCAGTGCGCTCCGATCCGGGATCGACCGTGGCCGAGGAGCGCCTGCTCGTGCTCGCCGCGGAATCGCTGGAGCGCGGTGATGAGGCCGCGTTCGTCGAACTGCTCGAGGACCTCACCGCGATCTTGCCGAAGTCGTGGCGCGGCCACTACCTGCTCGGGGAGCTGCGTCACCTCACCGGCAACCCGAGCGGTGCGGTCGTCGCGTTCGAGCACGCCGACGCGCTCCATCGGCTACGCGACGCCGACAGTGTCCGGCTCGCCGAGCTGTACGTCGATGCGGGCGCGGAGGCGAGCGCGCGATCGCGGCTCCGCCGCATCGGACCGGAGAGCGCGGAGTACGCGCACGCGCAGGACATGCTCGGCATCCTCGCCGCTCGGCAGGGAGACCTCGACGCGGCCCTCGGCGCATTCGAGCGCGCGGCGGACAGCGGCGCCAAGGACGGCGCGGTCCTCACCCGGCTGGCCCAGGTGCTCGCGGTGAAAGGGGACGTCGCGGGCACGATCGCGCGGTACCGCGAGGCGATGGCGCTCGGTGCGCCGGTGGATGCACGTCTGGGCCTGGCGCGGGCGCTGGCCGCGGCCGGCGAGCATGACGCGGCCGCGGCCGAGCTCGACGCCCTGTTGCGGATCGAGCCCAGGGGCGAGACGGCCGCGCACGCACGACGACTGCTCGTCGGACTGCGCCGGCGCGATCTCGAGGAGCGGCTCGAGCACGCCGGCCGCGCCGCCGTCGGCGGCAGCGATGTGGAGCTCGCCGACGCGCGGACCGAGCTCGAGCAGGTCATCGCCGCCGAGCCCGACCTCTGGGAGGCCCATTTCGCGATCGGACTCATCGCGCGCCGCCGGGGCGACGCCGTGGGCGCGGAGCGAGCGCTCACCCGGGTCCTCGACCTATGGCCGGAGCAGCCGGACGCGCTGCACGAGCTCGGGGTCGCGCTGCTCATGGCCGAGCGGACCGACGAAGCGATCCGCATGCTCGACCGGGCCGCCCGCCTTCGGCCCGAGGACGCCGGCTACGTCGCGGACGCGGGCTTCGCGCAGCTGCGCGCCGGGAACCTGCCCGCCGCGAGAGAGCGGCTCGCCCTCGCCAGCGAGCTCGACGCCGCAGACCCGATCACCCAGGCGTACCTGAACGAGCTCGCGCGGGTCGAAGCGATGGCCGGGCGACCGAACTGATGGCCAAGAAGATCGTCGTCGTCGGTGGCGGCTTCGCCGGCCTCCATCTCATCCGTCGCCTCGAGGGGATCCTGCGGCCCGGTGAGGTCGAGCTCACGCTCCTGGATCGCAACAACTACCACCTATTCACGCCGCTCCTCTATCAGGTCGCTACCGGCGAGCTGCCTCCGCACGCCGTCGCGTACCCGTTGCGGCTCCCGATCGCCCACGCCCACCAGCGCTTCGTCCAGACCGAGGTCGAGGGCGTGGACGTCGAGCGCCGGGCGATCCTCACCGCCGATGGCGACTTCGCGTACGACCATCTGGTCCTCGTGCCGGGGAGCGTGACGAACGACTTCGGCATCGCCGGTGTCGCCAGCCACGCGCTGCCGGTGAAGACGCTTCAGGACGGCCTCGTGGTCCGCAAGCGGATCCTCGAGACGGTCGAAAACGCCTCGCGCGAGCCGGATGTGGAGCGCCGAAAGGCCCTGCTGTCGTTCGTGATCATCGGCGCCGGTCCGGTGGGAGTGGAGCTTGCAACCTCCATGCGCGACCTCATGGATCACTCGCTTCGCCGGATGTACCCGGAGCTCGACCTGGTGCGCGACCCGAAGATCACCCTCGTCGACGCCGCGGATCGCGTCCTCACCGCGATGGACGAGCGGCTCGCGCGGATCGCGATGAAGCGCCTCGCCGAGCAGCGCGTCACCGTGGTGCTCAAGGCGCTCGTCTCGGAGATCGGTGAGGGAGTGGTCCGGACGAAGGACGGCGCGCAGTTCCGCGGCGGCACGATCGTCTGGGCCGGCGGCGTCAAGACTCACCCGCTGGTCAGCGGATTGACCGGGGTGACGCTCGCGAAGGACAAGCGGCTGGTCGTCGATCGGACGTTCCGCGCGGGCGGCCGCGACGACCTGCTGTCGTTCGGCGACGCCGCGTTCTTCGAGCACGAGGGAAAGCCGCTGCCGCAGCTCGCGCAGGTCGCCGTGCTGCAAGCCCCGGCGGTCGCCAAGAATCTCGCGCGCCTCGTCCGCGGCCAGGTACTCGAGCCGTACGAATACCACCGGAAAGGCGACCTCATCGCGCTCGGCCGGACGCACGCGGGCGCGGAGCTCGCCCGCGCAGGTGACGTGGTGCTCGGCGGACTGCCCGCGTGGACGGTCTGGCGCGTGAACTACCTCATGCAGCTGCTCGGCGTGCGGAACCGCGCGACGCTGCTGCTCGAGTGGCTGCTCTCGTACTTCTTCACGCGGATGGTGGCCGACACGCCCTAGCGCCCCGGTACTACCATCGCGCCGTGGCCACGATGGTCCGCGAGGAGCGCATCCCGCTCGAGGAGCTCGCGCGGCTGCCCACGCTGTACCACTTCGAGGTGTCGCACGGCGGCGACAGGGTCGCGTTCTACTCCGACACCTCCGGCCGCATCGAGCTCTACGTCCAGGACCTTCGGACGCGCGCGATCATCCAGCTGAGCCACGGTGAGGTCCCGCGCGCGCTGCGGTCTTTCTTCATCTGGGACCCGACCGACAGCTACCTCGTCTTCGCGAAGGACAACGACGGGGACGAGCAGCACGACCTCTTCCGTATCGACGCGAAGACCGGTGCGGTGAGCCGACTGACGCAGGATCCGAAGGCCGAGGAACACGCCGTCGACTTCTCGCCCGACGGCCGGTGGATCACGGTGAACACGAACAAGCGCCGGCCCGATTCGCCGGACAAGGCGGGCCAGATGAACGTCTGGATCATGCGGCCCGACGGGACGGCGCTTCACCCGCTGACGAGCTTCGCCGCGCCGGCGTTCGGAGGTCGCTTCAGCGTGGACGGCACGCGCATCGCCTTCAGCTCGAGCGAGGAACCGCCGTCGACACGGAACCAGGATGGGTACGTCATGAACGCCGATGGGAGCGGACCGCGCCGGGTATTTCGGGTCCGCGCCGGCTCGCAGGACACCATCGCCGGATGGCATCCGGACGGGAAACGCATCGCCGTGACGAGCGACGCGAGCGGTGCGCACCGGGCCGGGATCCTCGACATCGCGTCGGGAGTCGTCCGCTGGTTCGGTGCCGAGGGCGTCGAAGAGCACGCCGTCCGGATCTCGAAGACCGGGAGGTACCTCCTCGTCGGCCGCAACGTCGACTCGCAGGTACAGCTCGTCGCGTACGACCTCGAGACCGGCGCCTCGCGGCCGGTCCCGCTGCCCCCGGGGATCGTCGCGCAGGCCCAGTGGGCGAACGACGACCGGCGGATCGTGGCGCTGTACAGCACGCCGACGGAGCGGCCGACCCTCGCGCTCCACGACCTCGAGACGGGCGCGACCGAGACGCTCGTCCCGGCCGAGTACGGTTCCATTGACCCCAAGGACTTCGTCGACGCCGAGCACATCTGGTACGAGTCGTTCGACGGGCTGCGGATCCCGGCGCTGCTCTACGTGCCGCGCGACCTCCCGACAGGGACGAAGGCGCCGGCGATGGTCTATGTGCACGGCGGCCCGACCGGGCAGTGGACCCGGAGCTTCGACATCTTCGCGCAATTCATGGCGAGCCGCGGCTTCGTCGTCATCGAGCCGAACCTTCGCGGGAGCACCGGCTACGGCGTCGACTTCCGCGACGCCGCGCTCCGCGACTGGGGTGGCAAGGACCTCGAGGACGTCGAGTACGCCGCGCGGTACCTGCGGTCGCTGCCGCAGGTCGATCCGGACCGGCTCTGCGTGTACGGAGGGAGCTACGGCGGCTTCATGACGTTCATCGCGTCGACGAAGAAGCCCGACCTCTGGAAGGCCGCCGTCGCCGCCGTCGGGATCTGCGACCTCCACGCGATGTGGGACGAGAGCAAGGAGCATTTCCGCTACTTCCTCCGCGAGCAGATGGGCGATCCGGAGCAGGACCGCGCGCTCTGGCGCGATCGGAGCGCGATCGAATTCGCGCACCAGCTGCGCGCCAAGCTGCTCATGACGCACGGCACGAACGACCCACGCTGCCCGGTCTCGCAATCGCGGATGTTCCGCGACAAGCTCGTCTCCCTGGGGAAGCGCGAGGGCGTCGACTGGGACTACGTCGAGTACACCGACCAGGGCCACGGGAGCATCGACATCGCGGCGAAGACGGCGCGGATGCGCCTCATCGCCGAATGGCTGGATCGCGCGCTCGCCTAGATCCCGCGCGCTAGGGTCGGTCGATGGATCCGTCGCAGGGCGTCGCGCTCCCCCAGGCCACCGAGTTCCTGAGGTCGCGCTTCGGCGCGACCGTGCGTGCGGTGACCGCGATCGCGCAGCAGGGGCTCTGGTCGAACGCGTACCGGTTCCAGGATGGCGCGGCCGACCGGGTCATCCGATTCAGCGCGATGCGCGCCAACTTCGACAAGGACGACGTCGTAGCGCGGCGGGCGCCATCCGAGCTGCCGGTCCCACGGATCCTCGAGATCGGCCCGGCGTTCGGCGGGTACTTCGCCGTCTCCGAGCACGCGCCGGGCAGCGAGATCGACACGCTCGACGCGGGCAGGATGCGCCGCGTGCTCCCATCCCTCCTCGCGACGCTCGATGCGGTGCGAGGGATCGATCTCTCGGGATCGAGCGGCTATGGGCTGTGGACCGGCGACGGGGAGGGGAACCACCGCACGTGGCCCGAAGCGCTGCTCGACAACGCGGCCGAGGTCCGCGCGCGCCTGGCGGCGACGGCGGTCGGCGCGGACGCCTTCGATGTCGGTCTCGCCCGGCTGCGCGAGCTCGTGCCTGCCCTGCCCGCCGAGCGCCATCTGATCCACTGCGACCTGCTGCACCATAACGTGCTCGAGGCGGACGGGCGGATCACCGCACTGCTCGACTGGGGGAGTTCCACGATCGGTGACTTCGTATACGACATCGCCTGGCTGACGTTCTGGGCGGAGTGGTACCCCGCGTGGGCCGGTATCGACTTCCGCGCCGCGGCGCTCGCGCATTATGACGCGAGCGGAGTGGCGGTCGCGCGATTCGACGAGCGGCTGCGCGCGTACGAGATCGACATCGGCCTCGGCAATCAGGGCTGGTTCGCGGTCCGCGGCGATGACGTCAATCTGCGACGCGTCGCGAACAAGACCCGCGACCTGGCGTCCTAGCCAGCGCAGCCCGACTGGTGGAGCTCGATCGCCGCGACGCCTAGTGGGCCGCCGCCGGCTCCTCGGCCGTCTGGTGCGCCGCGACCACCTTCTCCGCGATGTGCGACGGGCACTGTTCGTACGCAAGGAACTTCGAGGTGAAGGTGCCGCGCCCGCCGGTCATCGAGCGGAGATCGGTCGCGTAGCGGAATGTCTCGGCCATCGGCACGTGCGCCTTGATCCGCTGATGCCCCGCACCTGCGCCGTCCATCCCGAGCACCCGCCCGCGGCGTGAGTTGAGGTCCGACAGCACGTCGCCCATCTGATCCTCCGGGACGAGGACCTCCAGCTCGACGATCGGCTCGAGCAGATACGGCTGCGCGTCCTTCACGCAGTTCTGGAGCGCGAGCGACCCGGCGATCTTGAACGACATCTCGCTCGAGTCGACCTGGTGGAACGAGCCGTCGAAGAGGGTGGCCTTGAAGTCGGAGAGCGGGTACCCGGCGATGACACCCTTCTCGGCTTGCTCGCGGACGCCTTTCTCGACGGCCGGGAAGAAGTTTTTCGGGACCGATCCACCCACGACGCGCGTGGCGTACACGACGCCGCTTCCCGGCGGGAGCGGCTCGATCTCGAGCCACGCGTCGCCGAACTGGCCATGGCCGCCGGTCTGCCGCTTGTATCGGCCCTGCGCCGACGCCTTCGCCCGGATCGACTCGCGGTACGGGACCCTCGGGGTGCGCGTGTCCACCTGCACCCCGAACTTGTCCTTCAGGTGGTGGACCGCGACCTCGATCGCCGATTCCCCGACGGCGGACAGGATGGTCTCGTGCGTCGCGTCATCGCGCCGCACGTGGAGCGTCGGATCCTCGGCGATGAGCTTGTGGAGCGCCGTCCCGAGCTTGTCCAGGTCGGCCTTGCTCGAGGGCTCGATCGCCACACCGAAGGACGGTTCGGGGAAGGCGATCGGCGCGAGCTCGATTGGCGCGTCCTTGTCGGTGAGGGTGGAGTTCGTGTTCGACGCCGCGAGCTTCGGGATGGCGCAGATGTCGCCGGCGGTCACCGCCTCGGTGAGCTCCTGCTCCTTGCCGCGAAGAAAGAAGATCTGGCCGACGCGCTCGGCCTCCTTCTTCGTCGCGTCATAGACCTGCGTGTTGTGATGCAGGGTTCCGCTGTACACGCGCACGTAGCTCAACTTCCCGACGAACGGGTCGGCGAGCGTCTTGAAGACGAACGCGCTCAGCTTCTCCGTCGCGGAGACCGTGCGCGCGATCTCCTTCCCGTTCGCGTCGATACCCACGGCCGCCCCGCCCTCCGCGGGCGAGGGGAGCATCTGGACGATCGCTGACAGCAGACCCGCGAAGCCGACCCGTTTCGTCGCCGACGACGCGATCACCGGCACGACCTCTCCGGCGCGCACGGCCGCGTGCAGCGCGTCGCGGAGCTCCTCGTAGGTCGTCTCCTTGCCTTCGAGGTACCGGTTCATGAGATCGTCGTTCGTCTCCACGATCGCTTCCACGAGCTGTCGCTGGTAGTCGCCGACCCGCGCTTTCTCGTTCGCGGGGAGCTCGCTGATCGGATCCTTCGGGCCCTTGAGGATCTGCCCGTGCAGGAGGTCGATCGTCGCCGAGATGTCCTGGTGCACGCCGACCGGGATGTGCAACGGCACCACCCGGTTGCCGTACGCGTCGCGGAGCTGCTTCAAGACGTTGTCGAAGTCGGCGTTCTCACGGTCGAGGCGCCCGACGACGACGATCCGCGGGGTCTTCGCCGCCTCGAGTTGGTCCCAGACCGTCTGGGTGCCGACCTGGACGCCCGCGGAGCCGTCGACGAGGACGATCGCGGCGTCCGCCACGCGAAGCGCGGCGTGCTGGTCGCCGGCGAAGTCGGCGAATCCGGGGGTGTCGAGGAGATTGATCTTCGTGCCCTCGTGCGTGAACGAGGCCAGGGCCATGTTGATGGTGATGCGGCGCTTGTGCTCTTCGGGATCCGTGTCCAGGATGCTCGTCCCGTCGTCCACTTTGCCGAGACGGGTCGTCGCGCCAACGAGATGGAGCAGCGTCTCGACGAGCGTGGTCTTGCCGGAGCCGCCGTGACCGGTGACCGCGACGTTGCGGATGCCCTCGGGTGCGGCTGAAGCCATCTGCGCACTCCCCTGATGAATGGCTGTCCGCATAGTATTCACAACGATGTCCGGTCATTCCAAGTGGTCCCAGATCAAGCGCCAGAAGGGCGCCAACGACGTGAAACGCGGCGCGATCTTCACGAAGATGACCCGCGAGATCATGCTCGCGGCGCGTGAGGGCGGCGGCGATCCAGAGGGCAACTTCCGGCTGCGGCTCGCGATGGATCGCGCGCGGGCGGTCAACGTGCCGCTGGCGAACATCCAGCGGGCCATCGACCGGGCCACCGGCGGCGCGGACGGGGCGCAGCTCGAGAGCGTCATGTACGAGGGCTACGGTCCGGGCGGTGTGTCCGTGATGGTCGAGGCCGCGACCGACAGCCGGAACCGCACGGCGGCCGAGGTCCGCGCGGCATTCACCCGGCACAACGGCAAGCTCGGCGAGTCCGGCTCCGTGCAGTGGCTGTTCGAGCAGAAGGGGATCATCGAGATCGACGCCGCGGGCCGGGACCCCGACGAGATCGAGCTCGTGGCCATCGATGCCGGCGCCGAGGACGTCGAGCGCGACGGGAGCCTCGTCACCGTGTACACCGCGCCGAACCGGTTCGAGGCGGTGAAGAAGTCGCTCGAAGCGCAGAAGCTGAAGATCGGCGACGCGGAGATCTCGATGCGACCGTCGAACACCGTGCGCCTCGAAGGCGATCAGGCGAAGAAGGTCATCGGTCTGGTCGAAGCCCTCGAGGACCTGGAAGACGTCCAGAAGGTCCACGCGAACTTCGACGTGCCGGAGGAAGTCCTCGAGACCGCCTAGGGTCATCCTCGGGATCGACCCCGGGACCACCGGAATGGGCTACGCGTTGCTCGATGCCGCGACCGATCCGGCGACCGTCCTCGACTGCGGCCTCGTCCCGGTGCTCGCCGCGGCGTCGGCCGCCGAGCGGCTCCTGGCGATCGCCGGCGCGCTCGATGCGCTCATCGCGCGCCACCGCCCCGCGGCCCTCGCCGTCGAGCGCCTCTACTTCAACAAGAACGCGAAGACGGCGATGCGCGTCGCAGAGGCCCGCGGTGTCGCGATGCTCTGCGCCGCGCGTGCGGGCCTCGAGGTCGCCGAGTACACGCCGCAGGAGGTGAAGCTCTCCGTCGCGGGCAGCGGGAGCGCGGACAAGAAGCAAGTCCAGCGGATGCTCGCGCTCGTGCTCGCGCTCGCGGAGCCGATCACCCAGGACAACGTCGCCGACGCGGTCGCGATCGCGCTCGCCCACGCGCAGCGCGAGCGGTTCGGCGAAGCCGTCGCGATCGCCTCGAGATGATCGCGTCGGTCCGCGGCCGGATCCTCACCCGCGGGCCGGACCACGTGGTGATCGAGACCGCGGGAGTCGGCTACAAGGTGTTCGTCCCGCGCCACCCGACCGGTGACGAGGTCCTCCTCCACACGCACCAGGTCGTGCGCGAGGATGGACAGTTCCTCTTCGGGTTCGAGACCCGCGAAGAGCTGGCACTCTTCGAGCTCCTCATCGGCGTCTCAGGCGTCGGGCCCAAGGCCGGCCTTGCGATCCTCTCGGTGTCCCGTCCGGTCGATGTCGCCGCGGCCATCGCCGCGGGCGACGCGGCGGCGCTCGCGAAGGCGCCCGGGGTGGGGAAGAAGACGGCCGAGCGTCTCATCGTCGACCTCCGGTCGAAGGTCGGCCGGATGGCCATCGGTCCTGCCGGCGGCGAGATGCCCGACGGCGACGAAGCCGTGGCCGCGCTCCGCGCGCTGGGGTATACCCAAGCTGAAGCCCAGCGGGCGCTCAGTGGGGTCCCCGCGGCCGCGACCGCGACCACGGAGGAGCGCCTGGCCGCAGCGCTGCGCGGCCGCTGATCGGGCACCCCACGACCTCGCGTAGGATGCCCGGGGCTAGGACGGAAGTTCACCTAGCGGTCGGGAGTCCAGGCGGTTAAGAATCACCGTGGAGAAATGGGGCCGATCCTGGCGCGGGAAGGAGCGTTCCGTGGCGTTCTGGCGTGACGAACAGGGCCAGGGCCTCGTCGAATATGCACTCATCATCGTCGTTATCGCCATCGCAGTCATCGTGGCGATGATCTTCCTTCGCAGCCAGCTCCAGAACCAGTTCTCGAACATCGGAAACAACCTCACGTAAGACGCGTCCAGGCCGGCCCCTTTCTCCAGCTCTCACCCCCGGCCGGGGGGCCCGGGTCCTGCGGCCCGCGCCGCTGCGGCGGCAACTCGGCTCTGCTCCGCAGGCCTCGTTGAGCGGCCGAAGCCCGCCATGCCTGAATGGGGCGTGGGATGATTTGGTACACTCTCTCTTGGCTGCGGGGCGTTCCCGCTTGCCGCTCGGGCCGTGAAGGTGGGGCGACCCACCTTTTTTGTCGCCGGAAACGGCCGAGCAAGATGAAGAGGGGGAGCGTGCCATGAACCGAGAACTCGTCACCGGTCTCGCGCAGCTCTCCGCCGAAAAAGGCCTCCCCAAGGAGGTCGTGAGCGACATCATCGCCCGCGCGATCAAGCGCGCGTACGGCGCCGAAGAGAACATCGACGTAAAGGTCGACGTCCAGACCGGCGCGTTCAAGGTCTTCCTCCTCAAGACGGTCGTTGACAAGGTCGAGGACCCCAAGCTGCACATCCAGATCGACGCGGCGCGCCGGATGAAGCCGGACGTGGCGCTCGGGGACACGATCCCGCTCGAGGAGTCCGCGGCGGCCCTCGGCCGGATCGGAGCGCAGACCGCGAAGCAGGTCATCCAGCAGTCGCTGCGCGAGGCCGAGCGCGAGCAGGTGTACGCGGAGTATGCCGACCGCGAGGGCGACATCATCAACGGGCAGATCGAGCGCTTCGAGGCGGGCGCCGCGATCTTCGAGCTCGGCAAGGCGAAGGCGATCCTGCCGCGCAGCGAGCAGGCGACGCACGAGCGCTACTTCGTCGGCCAGCACCGCAAGGTGCTCGTCCTCGAGGTGCGCCGCTCGATCCACGGTCCGCAGATCATCGTGAGCCGGGCCCACCGCGGTCTGGTGAAGCGACTCTTCGAGCTCGAGGTGCCGGAGATCTACCACGGTCAGGTGGAGATCACGGGCATCGCGCGCGAGGCCGGATCGCGGACGAAGATCGCAGTGCGGTCCCGCCAGCCCGGGCTCGACCCGGTCGGCGCGTGCGTGGGGCAGCGCGGTCTCCGGGTGCAGGCCATCAGCAACGAGCTCGGCGGCGAGCGCGTCGAGGTCATCCAGTTCGACGAGAAGGCCGAGGAGTTCGTGAAGAATGCGCTCTCGCCGTCTCCCGTGATCCGCGTCGACATCGTGGTCGAAGAGAAGACCGCGTATGTCGTCGTCCCCGATCGCTACCTGTCGCTCGCGATCGGCAAGGAAGGGCAGAACGCCCGCCTGGCGGCGAAGCTGACCGGCTGGCGGATCGACATCCGGAGCGAGTCCGAGGTCCGTGCGGAGGCCGAGCCCGAGCCGGAGCCGGAGCCCGTGGCGATCGAGGCGGAGCCCGCCGCGGTCGCGGCGGAAGAGGACCAGGAAGCGATCCGTCACGACCTCGTCGCGGAGGTCGAAGCGGAGTCGCTCGCGGCTGACGAGGACGAGCTCGAGGACGAGGACCGCGCGTTGCTCGGCGGCAAGAAGAAGAAGGATCGTCGCTAGGGCCGTCCCGCAGCGCACCTGCGTGGCGTGCCGTCAGGTCAAGGCGAAACGCGAGCTCATCCGGGTCGTCCGGGACGCGGACGTGCGGCTCTCGGTGGACCTTCGGGGTAAGGCACCGGGACGAGGGGCCTATCTCTGCCCCGATGACGCGTGCCTCGTCCGAGGCATCGCCGAAGGCGCGCTCGGACGGGCCCTCGCACTGACGATCGACGAGGCGACCAAACTCCGGCTGCGGGACGAGCTCGCCGCCGGGGCGGAAAGTAGGAGGACGTAATGCCGAAGGCCCGACCGCGGCGGTTCCCGCCGCAACGCGGACCCCGCCCGCGCCGTCGCCCGTCTCGTGGGCAGATCGCGCCGCAGGCTCCGGTCATCGAAGCGCCGGCCGCCGTCGCCGTCCTCCCTGAGGGTGGTGCGCCCGTCTCGCTGCCGAAGACGATGCAGGTCGGCGAGCTCGCGAAGACCCTCGACCTCTCGGTCGTCGACGTTATCCGCGCGCTCGTGAACATGGGTGTCATGGCAACGATCAACCAGACCGTCGACTTCGAGACCGCGTCGCTCGTCGCCGGCGAGCTCGGGCTGGAAGTCGTACCCGAGGAGGAGCAGGCCGCTCCGGTCGAGGAGACCGAAGACGTCGCCCCGATCGGCAAGGAGATCCTCTGGACCGACGACGACGAGTCGAAGATGATCACGCGCCCGCCGGTCGTCACGATCGTCGGCCACGTCGACCACGGCAAGACGAGCCTCCTCGACGCGATTCGCGAGACGAACGTCACGGCGCGCGAGGCCGGAGGCATCACCCAGCACATCGGCGCGTATCAGATCGAGCACTCGGGCCGCAAGGTCACATTCCTGGACACGCCCGGTCACGAGGCGTTCACGGCGATGCGCGCCCGCGGGGCGCAGGTGGCCGACGTCGTGATCCTCGTGGTCGCGGCGGACGACGGCGTGCAGCCGCAAACGATCGAGGCGATCTCGCACGTGAAGGCGGCGGGCGTGCCGATGGTCGTCGCGCTCAACAAGATCGACAAGGCCGACGCGAACCCCGATCACGTGAAGGGCCAGCTCGCGGAGCACGGCGTGACGGTCGAGGAGTACGGCGGCGAGACGCCGCTCGTGCCCGTGTCGGCACGGACGAAGCAGGGGCTGCAGGACCTCATCGACGTCGTGCTGCTCGTCGCGGATGTGGCCGACCTCAAGGCGAATCCGGATCGCCCAGCCATCGGCCGCGTGATCGAGGCCAACATGGACAAGAGCCGCGGTCCGATCGCGACCGTCCTCGTGCAGACCGGCACGCTCGAGCGCGGCGACCTCATCGTCGCGGGGAAGACCTTCGGCAAGGTCCGCGCGATGACCGACGACAAGGGCAAGAACGTCGGCCGCGCCGAGCCGTCGCGTCCGGTCCTCATCCTCGGTCTCCCTGACGTTCCCGAGGCCGGCGACGTGCTCCGCGCCGTGGCCGATGAGAAGACCGGCAAGGCGCTCGCGGAGCGGAACGCCCGTGACCGCGCCGCAGCGGCGGGTGGCGAGCGCCCCGCCACGCTCGACGAGATGTTCGCGCAGGTCAAGGAGGGCAAGGCCAAGGAGCTGAAGCTCGTCCTCAAAGCGGACGTCCAGGGCTCGCTCGAGGCCATCAAGGGCGCGCTCGCCAAGGTGCCGCACGACGAGGTCGCCCTCGTCGTCATCCATGACGCCGTCGGCGACATCAGCGAGTCCGACGTCACGCTCGCGGCCGCGTCGGGCGCGGTCGTCATCGGCTTCAACAACAAGATCGACGTGCCGGCAAAACGCGCGGCCGAGCAGACGAAGGTCGACGTGCGGCAGTACAAGGTCATCTACGAGCTGCTCGACGACATGCAGAAGGCCCTCACTGGCATGCTCGAGCCGGAGATGGTGGAGAGCGTCCTCGGCCACGCTGAGGTGCGCCAGATCTTCACCGCGAACAAGACGACGATCGCGGGCTGCATGGTGTCCGACGGCATCATCCGCCGCGGCGCGCAGGCCCGCCTCCTCCGTGGTCAGGAACCGGCGTGGGAGGGGACCATCGCGACCCTTCGCCGCGTGAAGGACGACGTCCGCGAGGTCGCGGCCGGTCTGGAATGCGGCATCGTGCTCGAGGGCCACAACGACGTCCAAGTGGGCGACGTCATCGAGGCCTTCGTCGTCCAAGCGAAGCCTCGCTAGTGGCGTACCGGCGGGCCGATCGCGTGAACGCGCTGTTGCAGCGAGAGCTCGCGACGCTCATCAGCGAGGAGCTGCGGGATCCCCGCATCTCGTTCCCGACGGTGACGAGCGTCGAGACGGCGTCGGACCTCCAGACCGCGCGCGTGTTCGTCAGCGTCCTTGGCGACGACGACGCCGTGACGAGCACGATGCGGGCGCTGAACGAGGCCCGGCCGTACATCCGTCACGAGGTGGGGGAACGGACCGATCTCCGCTTCGTCCCCGAAATCGAGTTCATCTCTGATCGCTCCGCCGCGCGGGCGGCGCGCATCTCGCAGCTGCTCCGCGAAGCGAACGGGGACCGATGAAGGCGGTCGTCGAGGCGATCCGCGCAGCCGACCGCATCGCACTCGTCTCGCACCGCGACCCGGATCCCGACACCATCGGCTCGTCCCTCGCACTCGGGCTCGCGCTCGAACGGATGGGGAAGCGGGTCTCCTGGCACTGCGCCGATCCGGTGCCTGAGGCGATCCGGTTCCTCGACTCGGCCGATCGCTATAGCCAGGCGCCGCCGACGGCGGACGTCGATCTCATCGTGTGCCTCGACTTCGGCGAGCCCGGGCGCGCGAAGTTCGCGCTCCCGTCGGGACCGAAGATCGCCGACATCGACCACCACGCCACGAACACCGCGTTCGGCGACGCGAACTTCGTCGACGTCACGAGCGCCGCGACCGGCGAGATGGTCGGACGGTTGATCGACGCGCTCGGCAGCGGGTGGACGCCGGCTATGGCCACGGCCGCGCTCGTCGCGATCATGACCGACACCGGATCGTTCCAGTTCCCGAACACCGATAAGCGCGCCCTCGAGCGCGCGGCCATGCTGCGCGATGCGGGTGCCGACCTGCAGGGCATCACGTCCAACGTCTTCCGCAACAAGCGCTTCGAGGCCCTCAAGCTCTGGGGGTTCGCGTTCTCGCGTCTCGTGCGGGAGTCCGACGGGCTCCTTGTGTGGACCTGGATCGAGAACGACGACCTCGCGCGCGCCGAGGCCTTGGAGGAGGACCTCTCGGGCCTGGTGGAGCAGATCGCGCGAAGCAAAGGGATGCGGGTCGCGCTCCTGTTCAGCGGGGTGACCGAGGCCCTCAAGGTGTCGTGCCGAACGTCGGCGTCCGTGCCGTCGGTCGATGCGGCCGCGCTCATGGCGAACTTCGGCGGCGGCGGCCACGTCCGCGCCGCGGGCGCGCTCGTCCACTCTTTGGCTGGGGGAGATGACCACGCCGCGATCCGCGCGCGCGTTCTCGATGCCGCCCGCCAGGCGCTCGACCGGGCCCGACAGCCCGCATGACCACGACCCCCAACGGGGTCCTGCCGATCGACAAGCCACTGGGCTGGACCTCCTTCGATGTCGTCGCGGTCGCCCGCGGGGTCCTCGGCGCGAAGCGCGTCGGCCACGGCGGCACCCTCGATCCGCTCGCGAGCGGGCTGCTGCCGCTCTTGGTGGGCACCGCGACGAAGTTCGCCGACCGGCTGCACACCGCGTCGAAGGTCTACGCCGCGCTCATCACGTTCGGCACAGAGACCACGACGGACGACCGTGAGGGGCCGGCCGCGCGCGAGGCGGCGGTGCCGACCGTCACCGGCGAAGCGCTCGATGCGCTCCTTGGCCCGTTCCGCGGCGAGATCGCGCAGGTGCCACCGGCATTCGCGGCCGTGAAGATGGATGGCCGCCGCGCGTACTCGCGCGCCCGCAGCGGGGAGACCCTGGAGCTGACGGCGCGGAACGTGACGATCGAGCGGCTCGCGGTCGCGAGCTGGGAGCCGCCGGCGCTGCGGCTCCTGGTGGTCTGCTCGACCGGCACGTACATCCGTTCGCTGGCGCGCGACCTCGGCCGCGCCGCCGGATCGGCGGCCCACTTGGGCGGGCTCCGCCGCCTTGCGGTCGGCGCGTTGACCCTGGATGACGCGCTGACGGTCGAGGCGCTCCGCGGCACGCCTGATGCGCGGCACCGACTGCGCGACGCGGACGACCGTATCCTGCCGTTAGCGGAGCGGTTCCGCGAGGCGCCGGCCGCAGAGCTGTTATCGAGTTGGGGGCGGTCAGAATGATCATCCGCGCGGGAGAACGGGCGGCGGGGTGGCTGCTCGAGGCGTGGCGCCGGCTATCGCTCGACGCGAAGGTCGTTGGAGCGGTGGCCGTGGCGAACTGGCTCCTGCTCTTCTCGAACCACACGACCGTCGCCACCACCACGGACGAGACGATCTGGCGGCTGTTCCCGGGCCTGGCCGGGCCCGTGTTCCTCGCGCTCGCCGGCCTCGTCGCGTTCAGCTACCCGTTCCGCGATCGCCGGCAGGGCGCAGCGTTCACCCCGCGGGCGCGGTGGGTGCACCTGGCCGTCGTGTTCGCCGTGTTCGTCATCGTGCCGACGGTCGCGTCCATCGTCCTCCGCGAGACCGGGAAGCCGTACACGTACATCCACGACGGCGCCCTCATGATCGAAGAGGCCGCGCGCAAGCTGCTCGCGGGGCACAACCCCTACGCGACCGACTATCTCGATACGCCGCTCTACTACTGGCCCATGGTCAACAACCCGGCCCTGTACCACCTCACGTACTTCCCATTCCTCTTCCTCATCACCGTGCCGTTCGTGTGGGCCTTCGACCACTTGGGCATCTTCTGGGACCAGCGGTACCTGTACCTGCCGGCGTTCGTCGCGACGCTCGCCATCCTCCCACTGCTCCTGAAGCGGCTCGACCACCGGATCGCCCTCGTCGCGCTCATCGGACTGAACCCGCAGCTCTTCCCGTTCGTCATCGAGGGCCGCAACGATTTCTTCGTGCTCCTCTTCCTGTTCGCCGGCATCGCGCTCCTGCAGCGCGAGCACCGGGCCCTTGGGTCGCTCGCGATCGCCGCCGCGGCCGCGGCCAAGCTGCACGCCCTGTTCCTGTTGCCGTTCCTCGTCGTCTACCTCGTCGCCACGCGCAAGCCGAGAACGATCGGCCAGGCGATCCGCGCGCTCGCGCCGACGATCCCCGCCGCGGTCTTCCTCGCGGTGACGTTCGCACCATTTCTCGTGAACGACTGGAATGCGTTCTACGACGACGTCGTCCGATACAACGCCGGCGGCGCCGCGTGGACCTACCCGATCTCGGGGATGGGGTTCTCCGCACTGCTCCTGTGGCTCGGGGTCATCCAGTACCGGCAGGCGGACTTCCCGTTCGCCGCGATCGAGATCGCCGTGGCAACGCCGATCGCCCTGTACACCCTGTACCAGCTCTGGCGCGGGCCCACGATCGCGCGGATGCTGACCGGGTACGCCTTCACGCTGTTGGCGTTCCTGTTCTTCGGCCGGTACTTCCAGGGCAACTACCTGGGCTACATCCTCGCCGTCGCCTCGCCGGTCCCGTTCCTCGTGCGGGAGGCGCGCCCCGTCCGCGCGCGACGCCACCGGCGACGACCGATTGTCGAGCGCGCCGCGCCGCCGGCCCAACCGATCGGCGCATCCGTCGCCGCCGACGCCCGGAGCGCCGAATAGTCCTTCACGACTTCACCGGCTGGCCGACGGGTCCCCTGCACCTCGCCGTCGGCGTGTTCGACGGCGTCCACCTCGGCCATCAGGCCCTCATCCGCGGGCTCGTCGGCGGGGCGTACGCCGCGGGCGCGACGCCGATCGCCGCCACATTCGACCCGCTGCCGGCGCAGGTGCTGGCGCAGGACCCGCCGCAGTCGACGCTCGCCGACGCGCCCGAGCGCGCGGCGCTCCTCGAACACGCCGGCGCGGCGGCCGTCATCGTGTTCACGTTCGACAAGGCGTTCTCGCAACAGTCCGCGGAAGCCTTCATCAAGCGCGTCACGAAGGCCGGCGACGTGCAGCGGATCGTCGTCGGGCCCGACTTCCAGTTCGGCCACGGCCGCGAGGGCGCGGTGCCGGCGCTGCACGCTCTCGGCGAGACCTACAGGTTCGCGGTGACGGTGGTCGAGCCGATCTCGCTCGGCGGCGCGGCCGTGAGCTCGACGCGCATCCGCCAAGCCCTGCGCCAGGGCGACCTCGCGACCGCGCAGCAGCTCCTCGGGCGGCCGTACTCGGCCACCGGGACCATCGTGAAGGGGGAGCAGCGCGGCCGGGCCCTCGGGTTCCCGACGATCAACGTCGCGCCGCCGCCCGACAAGCTGCTGCCGCTCGACGGCATCTACGCGACGTGGGTGGTGCTCGGCGACAAGCGCTACCGGGCTGCCTCCAGCCTTGGCGTCCGGCCGACGTTCGGTGGCGGGCCCCGGAAGCTCGAGGCGTTCATTCTCGACTTCAACGAGGACGTGTACGGCCAGGAGGCGACGATCTCGTTCGTCGAGCGGCTCCGCGACGAGGTCCAGTTCGACAGCGCCGACGATCTGTCCACGCAGATCGCGAAGGACGTCGAGCGCACGCGGCTGGCCTTGCGGTAGCACCACTGACGCTGGGTTAGCCTCGGTGGGTGGCCGAGGTACGGTTGAGGACGGTCGACGCCTTCACGGACAAACCGTTCACTGGGAACCCTGCGGCCGTGGTCATGCTCGATGACGCGCCACCGGATGACTGGATGGCGGCGGTCGCGCGCGAGACGAACATGTCGGACACCGCCTTCGTGATCCGCGAGACGTTGGCCGACGCCGACTTCCGCTTGCGCTGGTTCACTCCGGCGCTGGAGGTCGACCTGTGTGGCCATGCGACCCTCGCCTCGGCCCATTGCCTCTTCGAGGACGGCGTACGCGGCCCGATCCGATTTGCCACTCGCAGCGGCGTCTTGACGGTCAGCCGGCGGCCAGATGGTTCGCTGGCGATGGACTTCCCCGCATGGCCCCCTGCGCAGGTCGAGTTCCGGGCCGCAGCGGCTGAGGCCTTCGGTGTGCCCGTGGAGTGGACGGGCCGCAGCGACAACAACTTCTTCCTCATGGCGGTCGTCGCCGACGAGCATTCGGTCCGGAACCTGACCCCCGACCTCAATGCGGTGGCCCGGCTTGATGCCGTCGCCGTCATCGTCACTGCCGCCGCGGGCCCGGGACGGCCGTACGACTTCGTCTCGCGTCTCTTTGCGCCGAACGCTGGCATCAACGAGGATCCCGTTACCGGCAGTTCGCATACGGTGCTGGGACCGTACTGGGGCGGCCGGCTCGGTCGGACGGCACTGGTAGGCCTTCAGGCGTCTGGTCGATCCGGGCTGGTCGGCGTCGAGGTGAACGGCGATCGTGTGGTGATCGTGGGCCGCGCCGTGACCGTCGTTGACGGGCTCCTGAGCGCGACCCCTGAGCCCACCTAACGCAATGTACGGACTACAGGGCAAGATGATCGCGAAGCCCGGCCAGCGCGACGCGCTGCTCGCACTGCTCCTCGAGGCCCCGCGCGGCCCGGCGATGCCCGGGTGCCGGCTCTACATCGTGAGCGAGGTGCCGGCGGAACCGGACGCGATCGCGATCACCGAGGTCTGGGACGATCGGGCGGCGCACGCCGCGTCGCTCCAGCTCGAGCGGGTGCGGGCGCTCATCTCGAGGGCCCGGCCGCTCATCGCGGAGCTGGGCCAGCCGCTCGAGCTACGTCCCGTCGGCGGCCAGGGGCTGGACTGACGGCTCAGCCGCGCCGAGGTAGCGCTCGGCGTGACCGAGCGGGCTGAACAGCCGGAAGTACAGCGGGATGAGGAACGTCGCGATCCCGATCGCGGCGTAGACGAGCTGCACGTCGCCGGTGCGCTCGATCGCGACGCCGCCGAGCATCGAGCCAAGCGGGTTCGCGGACCAGGCAAGGACCATCGCGATCGTGATGATCCGCCCGAGCATGTGGTTCGGCACGATCGCCTGCCGCAGGCTGCCGGTGTTGATGTTGAACAGGATGCCGAGCCCCGACGACAGGCCCCAGAGCGGCACGGCGATCCAGAACGACGGCGCGAAGGCGAACGCGACGATCGATACGCCCGAGAGCATGAGCGCGCCGAGCGCGACGTTCCCGAACGACCACCGCTTGCGGAGCGGCCCCGCGAGCAGTGACATCAGGAACACACCGACGCCGCCCGCGGCGAAGATGATCCCGAGCTCCGAGTCGGTCGCCGCGTAGCGCGCCTTCGCGAAGTAGACGAGCTGCGCGAACGCCGAGGCGCTCACGAAGTTGACCATCGCCATCATCGCCGAGATGTTGCGCAGCACCGGATGGCCAAGGACGTAGCGGAGCCCCTCGACGATGTCGGCACGGAGGCTCGTGCGAGCGCGCGCGACCGGCGGATTGAACGGACGGCGGATGAGGCTGAGCGCGAGCGCGGACACGAGGAACGTGGCCGCGTCGATGTACAAGAGCTGCTCGACCTGGAAGAAGACGAGCAGGCCGCCTGCGACCAGCGGACCGGCGACCGTCGCCGCGGCGAAGCTCGCCTGGATCCGGCCGTTCGCCGTGACGAGGTCGGCCTGGTCGACCAGGCTCGGCACCGCACCGAATTGCGCGGCCTCGAAGAAGATCGAGAGCGTCCCGGCGATGAAGATCACGACCATGACCCACCAGACGCTCAGCGCGCCGAGCGCGGCCGCGACGGGCACCGCCGCGACCGTCGTCGCGGCGAGCAGGTCCACCGTGATCATCAGCCGGCGGCGGTCGGTGCGGTCCGTCCAGGCGCCGATGATCAGCCCGAACAGCAGGTGGGGGACGGCGAACAGCGCGAACGTGGCGGCGAGGTAGATCGCCGAGCCGGTGAGCTTGAAGACGAGCAGGGGGATCGCGAGCTGGGTGAAGGACGACCCGAACGCGGAGACGGTCTCGCCAACCCAGAAGCGCGAGAAGTCGCGGTTCACCCGGCGATGCTACCGACGCGTATCCCCGATGTCGGTGCCGTGGAGGCGAAGTGTGCCGGAGGACACGGTCGCGAGGTCGAGCGTGGTCCCACTCGTGAATTCCACCGTCTCGCTGATCCTGACGGTCGCGGGTCGCGCCGCCGGCTCGTAGATCACGAGCGTCGTCGGCCCGTCGATCGCGAGGTCATAGGTCGCGGCCGCCGCGTCGTTGCTGTAGCGGACGACGCGGTCCGGCAGGTAGTAGCTCGCGACGAGTACCTCGGCGGCCGCGAGCACGATGCTGTCGCGTGGCGCGTGATCGCGGATCCACGCCGTCTTCTCGTCGGTGACCCGGTCATGCGCGACGAGCGACGCGCGCGAGAACACCGGATGGTCGCCCGCGAGAAAGAGCGCGGCCGCGAGCACGGCGTTCGCGAGCACGGCGGCGGCGACAGCCCGCTGGTTGACGGCGAACCGTGCCAGCAGCCAGGCCAGGAGCGCGTAGATCCCCGGGACGATCGAGAGCACGAAGCCCCATTCGCCGATGTGCACGAAGAGGTAGAAGAACAGGGCCGGCAGAAGCCAGAGGGCGAAGAACCCGGCCTCGGCGTCGTCGGGCAGCCGCTGGCCACGGATGGACGCGAGCGCGCGCGAGAGGCCGAGCACGAGCAGCGCGACGGTGAGGAGCAGGCCGGCCCAGAAGAGCGAGTCGCCGACGAGCACGGCGTTCAGCGGGATCGAGCGGTCCGCGTTCGCGCTCACGCCACTGACGCCGGTCAGCTGCCGCACCGAGCGCGTGACGTACGCGACGAGCCCATCGGAGAGCAACGCCGAGGGTACGAGCCAGAGCGTGCACCCGGCAACGAATCCAATGGCCGCGCGGACACGCGCCGTCGCGGCCGCGGGCCACAGCATCCACAGCCAGAGCGGGAAGAGGAAGAGCAGCAGGTCCTGGCGGAAGCCGCCGAGCGCCCCGAAGGCGAACGACACAAGCAGGACGCGTCGCGTTCCGGCGCGGCGCGCGTCGCGGAACATGAGGGCAAGCGCCGTGCTTATCGGCGCGAGGAGGATGTACGGCATCGCGACCTCGCCGTGCACCCACACGAGCGGCGCGGCGGCGAACGCGATCGCGAGCGCGAGCGACAGCGCGCGCCCGGCGAAGCGCCGGCAGAGGAGGTAGCACAGCGCGGCGGCGGCCGCGCTCGCGATGACGCTCACCGCGACGAGCGCGTGATCGCTGTCGAGCCCGAGCAGCTTCGCGAGGCCCGCGGCGGCCACATAGAAGATGTAGCCGGGCGGGTGCGGACGCATCCCGGGCAGGACCTCATCGACATGGAAGCCCTGTTCGAGCGCCCGGGCGTAGAGGACCGAATCCCATTCCCAGAGCCGCCCGGCCATGAACGGGAGGCGGCTCAGGGCGGTCACGGCTCCGAGCAGTAGCGCGATGTACCCGTCCTGTCGATTCGGGATCACCGCGCCTCGCGTCACCGACGCCGAGTGTATGGGCCGATATGCTCGCGCCGTGCGCCCGAGCATCAGCCTCGTCGTGCCGATGTACAACGAGGAGGAGAGCATCGAGCACGCGGTCGGCGTCGCGACCCGTGCGCTCGATGAGTTCGCGAGCCGCCACGAGATCGTCATCGTCGACGACGCGTCCACCGACCGCTCGCTCGAGATCGTGCGCCGCCTCGCGGCCGCCGACCCGCGCATCCGGGTGATCCGGCACGACCACAACGAGAAGCTCGGCGGCACGCTCCGCGACGGCTTCGCCGCGGCCCTGATGGACCTCATCCTCTACATGGACGCGGACCTCCCGTTCGACCCGCGCGAGATCGGCAGGGCGATCAGCGCGATGGAGGTCACCCGGGCGGACATGATCGCGGCGTACCGCTACGACCGGACCGGCGAGGGCGTGCGACGGGCGGTCTACTCGTACGTGTATAACGGCCTCATCGGCGTCCTCTTCGGCTGGCCCCACCGGGACATCAACTTCGCGTTCAAGCTCATGAAGCGCGAGATCCTGGACGCGGTCGAGCTGCGGTCCGAGGGGTCGCTCATCAGCGCCGAGCTGATCACGAAGTCCAAGAATCTCGGCTTCACGGTCCAGCAGATCGGCCTCGACTACTTCCCCCGAACTCGCGGGCGATCCACCCTGTCCTCGCTTGGGGTCATCGGGAAGATCTTCCGCGAGCTCGTCGTGCTGTATCCCGAGATGCGCCATCCTCGGCGGAGGGCGAGCAGGCCCGCCGCGGCGCCGACGGAGGACCGCGCGACGCCGTGACCGACCGGTGTCCGGTTTCGCCACACCCGTCCGTTTTTCCGGTAGACTTCCCACAGAAATAAAGATCTAAGAGATCTAGGAAAGGACAACGGGTGCCGCTCGCAGAAGCCGCTCCAGAGAAGAGTGAGGTCATCAAGGCGAACCGCCAGCACGAGACGGACACCGGATCCCCGGAGGTCCAGATCGCGCTCCTCACCGAGCGGATCAAGCATCTGACCGAGCATCTCCGCACGGCCGCGCACGACAACCACAGCCGGCGCGGGCTGCTCATGATGGTCNNCAGGCGACCATCAACGACAAGCCCCTGACCTTCGAGACCGGCAAGTACGCGCGTCAGGCCGGCGGCGCGGTCACGGTCCGCTACGGCGACACGGTCGTCTTTGCCGCGGGCACCGTCGCCAAGACGACCCGGCCGAACATCGACTTCTTCCCGCTCACCGTCGACTTCGAGGAACGCCTCTACGCGGCGGGGAAGATCCCCGGCTCGTTCCCGCGCCGTGAGGGGCGCCCCTCTGAGGAAGGCATCCTCACCGCCCGGCTCGTCGACCGCCCGATCCGGCCGCTCTGGCCGAAGGGCTTCAAGAACGACGTCCAGATCATCGTCTCGGCGTGGTCGAGCGACCAGGAGAACGACTACGACGTCCTCGCCGTGAATGCCGCCTCGGCGGCGCTCCACGTCTCCAACGCGCCGTTCGAGGGTCCGATCGGCTGCGTCCGGGTCGGCACCGTCGACGGGAAGCTCACCTTGAACCCGACGATCCAGCAGATGCTCGAGAGCGAGCTCGACCTCGTGGTCGCGGGCACGAAGGACTCGGTCATGATGCTCGAGGCCGGCGCGAACCAGATCACCGAAGAGAAGCTCATCGAGGCCCTCGGCCTCGCGCAGCAGGGCATCGCGAGCATCTGCGAGGCCCAGGAGGAGCTCCGCCGGGCCGCCGGCAAGCCGAAGCTCCAGTGGGCGCCGCCGGTGCGCGACGAAGGGCGTCTTGCGCCGATCCGCGAGTTCTTCGCCCAGCGGCTCCGCGCCAAGCTGCGTGACCCGGACAAGCTCCAGCGGGAGGCCGGCCTGGACGAGGTCAAGGACGAAGCGCTGAAGCAGTTCGTCACGCCCGAAGGCACGACGACCCCCGACGAGGTGACCGCGGAGTGGGACGCGGTGCTCGAGCACGAGTTCCGCACCGCCGTCGTCGACGACAACCTCCGGCCGGACGGCCGCGGGACGAAGGACATCCGCGAGCTCGAGATCGAGGTCGGGGTCCTGCCGCGCGCCCACGGCTCGGCGGTCTTTCGCCGTGGCCAGACCCAGGTGCTGTCGGTCGTGACCCTCGGCCCGTCGGGCGACGAGCAGATCATCGACACCCTCTCGCCGGTCGACACGAAGCGCTACATGCACCATTACAACTTCCCGCCGTACTCGGTCGGCGAAGTGCGGATGATGCGTGGCGCCGGACGGCGCGAGATCGGCCACGGCGCGCTCGGCGAGCGTGCCCTCCTCCCGGTCATCCCGACCAAGGAAGAGTTCCCGTACACGATCCGCGT
>DHJC01000088.1:42440-73050 GCA_002404155.1 Chloroflexi bacterium UBA4730
GAGACGCTCGAGTCGAACGGCTCGTCGTCGATGGCCTCGACGTGCGGCTCGACCCTCGCGCTCATGGACTGCGGCGTGCCGATCAAGACGATGGTCGGCGGGATCGCGATGGGCCTCATCCTCGAGGGTGGCAAATACACGATCCTCACCGACATCCAGGGTCTCGAGGACCACTACGGAGACATGGACTTCAAGGTCACCGGGTCCGACAGCGGGGTCACCGCCCTCCAGATGGACATCAAGGTGAAGGGCATCACGCTCGAGATCATGCGTGCGGCCCTCGCGCAGGCGCGCGAGGCGCGGCTGTTCATCCTCGGCGAGATGCGCCAGGTCATCGACAAGCCGCGCGCCGAGCTCAACAAGTTCGCGCCGCGCATCGACACGGTCAAGATCAACCCGGACAAGATCCGCGACATCATCGGGCCCGGTGGCAAGATGATCCGCGCGATCCAGTCCGAATCGGGCACGAACATCGAGGTCGAGGACGACGGCACCATCCGCATCACCGGCGCGAAGCCGGAGGGCCGGGAGAAGGCCCGCGCGATGATCGAGGGCCTCACGAAGGAGCCCGAAGTCGGTGAGGTCTACGAGGGCAAGATCACGCGGATCATGTCCATCGGCGCGTTCGTCGAGTACCTCCCGGGCAAGGAGGGTCTCGTGCGCGTCTCCGAGATCTCGAACGAGCGGGTGAACAGCATCGAGGACGCCGTGAAGATCGGCGAGCACGTGAAGGTGAAGGTCGCCGAGGTCGACCGGCAGGGCCGGGTGAACCTTTCGATCCGCGCGGTGAACGAGGACCCCGACGAATTCGCTCGTCGCTCGCGCGAGCAGCGCGCCCGGTTCGCCGAGCGCGGTCCCGGCGACGGCGATCGCGGCGGCTTCCGCCCGGGCGGTGGTGGTGGGTTCCGCCGGAGCGGCCCGCCGAGGGGCTAGCGCGCCCTGAACGCGGTGATCGTCACAGCGGACGACCTGGGCCTCTCGCCCGGGGTCACGCGAGGCGTGCTCGAAGCGCACCGGAACGGCGTGGTGCGCTCAAGCTCCCTCCTCGTCACCTTCCCCGATGGGGAGGAGGCGGCGGAGCTCGCGCGCGCCGAGCGTGATCTCGAGGTCGGCCTGCACATCGATCTCGTCGGCGGCCGCCCCGCCTCGGATCCCGCTTCCGTCCCGTCGCTCGTCGACACCGAGGGCCGCTTCCGCCGGCTCCCCGACTTCACCACGCGGCTGCTCACCGGCCGCATCCGCTCGGCCGAGGTCGCCGCCGAGGTGCGGGCCCAAGCCGCACGGGCGCGGGCGTGGGGCGTCGAGCCGCTGGCGTGGGACTCGCATCGGCATACTCATCTCATCCCGCCGATCACCCGCGTCGTCGCGCGCCTGGCGCGCGAGCACCGGGTGCGGTACCTGCGGCGCGCCACGCCACCGCGCATCGCGGCGGCCGTGAAGGCCCAGCTCCTGGGCGCGGCGTCGCTCGTCGACCGGGCCCTGCTGCGCGGCATCCCCGGGAACGACTGGTTCGTGGACCTCTCGGCACTCCCGCGCCGACCGGACGCCGCCGCGGTCGCGCTGTACGCGGCCTACCCGGGGGTGGGGGAGATCATCGCCCACCCCGGATACCCGGATGACGTGCTTCGCGCGACCGGCGATGGGCTCCTCCTGCAGCGCCACGACGATCTGCAGGTCCTGACCGACGACCTCGTCCGGAGCGCGCTGGGCGACCTGATCCGCTGGCGGGTCCGCTAGGTGCCGGGCGGCACGACCACCGCCGCGCTCGAGCGAGCGGTCCATCGCTATCGGGACACGTCGTTCATCGCTCGCACCCACGTCCACGGCCGCGCGTTCCTCTCGGATTTGGCGTTCGTCGACCGCTATGTGCCTCGGCACGGATTCATCGTCGACCTCGGCTGCGGCCACGGCCTGTTCGCGAATCTACTTGTCGAATCCTCGGCCGGCAGGCGGGTCCTCGGCGTCGACATCGATGAGCGCAAGATCGCGGTCGCGCGATCGACGGTGGATGAGCGCGAATCGATCCGATTCGAGCTCGGCGACATCGTGCACGAGGCCGTCCCGAAGTGTGACGCGGTGACGATCGTCGACGTGCTGTACCTCCTGGCGCCAGGCGACCAGGAGGAGGTGCTCCGAAAGGCCGCGGGCGCGCTCGCGGAGAACGCACCGCTCGTGGTGAAGGCCCAGGAACGGGCGCCCAGCCCGCGCTACGCGCTGACCTACGCGCAGGAGCTCGTCGCCACCTCGATCGGTCTCACCCGGGGCCGCCGGGGCCGCTTCCACTTCCTCGCCCGAGCGGAGGCCGTCGCCATGTTCGAGCGCGCCGGATTCCTCGTCGACGTCATCGAGATGCCCGGCCGGCCCTACACCGACGTCGTCTACCTCGCCCGGAAAGCACCGGCGCCCCGATAATCAGCGATGTGGATGACACGCTGGCGGCGCTGGCCGATGAGATTCGCGCGTGCACGGCCTGTCCGCTTCACCGGAGCGCCCGCCAGGCCGTACCAGGCGAGGGGAGCGCCGAGTCGGGGATCCTCTTCCTGGGCGAGGCGCCGGGGTACAACGAAGACGTCCAGGGCCGCCCGTTCGTCGGCGCGGCCGGCCAGCTCCTCGATCAGCTCCTCTCCGGGATCGGCCTCGACCGCAGCAAGGTCTTCATCACGAACGTCGTCCGGCACCGGCCGCCCGAGAACCGCGACCCGCTCCCCGAAGAAGTGGCCGCGTGCCACGTCTGGTTCGAGCGACATCTGTTGGCCCTCAAGCCGAAGGTCGTCGTGACCCTCGGCCGGCACGCCATGTACAAGTTCTTCCCCGGCGAATCCATCTCGCGTGTCCATGGACACGCACGAAAGAAGGACGGCATCACGATCTTCCCGGTCTTCCACCCCGCAGCCGCGCTCCACCAACCGTCACTGCGCGCAGATCTCGAGAAGGACTTCCAGGCGCTGGCGACGTTCCTCGAAACGGCTCCGCGACCCGCCGCGCCCGCGCCGGAGCCCCCGAAGGCCACGCCGGCCGAGCAGATGACCCTCCTTGGCTAGCCCGGTCCGCGTCATCCCGCTCGGCGGCGTCGGCGAGATCGGCAAGAACATGATGGCGATCGAGCAGGGCGACGACATCGTCGTCGTCGACGCCGGCCTCATGTTCCCCGACGACGAGATGCTCGGCATCGACATCGTGATCCCCGACATCCGCTACCTCCGCGAGCGCAAGGACAAGGTCAAGGGCATCCTCATCACCCACGCGCACGAGGACCACATCGGCGCGCTGCCGTACGTGCTGCGCGACTTCCCGAATGTGCCGATCCACGGGACGAAGCTCACCCTCGGCCTCATCCGCACGAAGCTGCGGGAGCACAAGCTCGCGGATCGCACGGTGTTTCGCGAGATCGAGCCGGGCACGCCGTTCAGCATCGGCGCGTTCCGCTGCGACTCGTACTTCGTCTGCCACAGCATCCCCGACGCCGTCGGCGTCACGATCGAGACCGCGCAGGGCACGATCGTCCACTCCGGCGACTGGAAGTTCGACCACACGCCGGTCGACGGTCGCCAGACAGATTTCGCGCGGCTCTCGGCGATCGCCGCGAAGGGCGTGCTCCTGCTGCTGTCCGATTCGACGCGCGCCGAGGTCCCCGGCTACACGCCGTCGGAGCGTCACGTCGGCGAGATCTTCGACGGGATCATGTCGCGCGCCCAGGGGCGCATCATCACGACGACATTCGCGTCGAACATCTCGCGCATCAAGCAGATCGTCGACATCGCGCATGCCTGGGGTCGCCGCACGGCGATCATCGGCCGCTCGATGGAGAACTACACCAAGACCGCGCGCGAGCTCGGCTACCTCGAGTACCCGGAGGGCGCCATCGTCCACGCGGCCGAGATTGGGAAGTTCCCGGACAACGAGCTCTGCATCATCACCACGGGCAGCCAGGGCGAGCCGACGAGCGCGCTCTCCCGAATGGCTCTCGGGGACCACCGCCACGTCGCGGTGAAGGAGGGCGACACCGTCGTCATGTCCTCCAACCCGATCCCCGGCAACGAGGAGCTCGTGAGCCGTACGGTCGACAACCTCTTCAAGCTCGGCGCGGACGTCGTGTACGACGCCGGCGCACGACCGCACGTGTCCGGCCACGCGAGCCAGGAAGAGCTGAAGCTGCTCCTCAACATCCTCCAACCGAAACACTTCGTGCCGATCCACGGCGAGTACCGGATGCTCGTGCGCCACGCCCGCATGGCGATCGACGTCGGGGTCGATGCGGACAAGTCGTTCATCATCACGAACGGCGACGTCCTCGAGATCAGCGACCGCGGCGCCAAGGTGGGGGAGCACGTCGCGTCGGGCCAGGTGTACGTCGACGGCCTCGGCGTCGGCGATGTGAGCCAATCGGTCATGCGCGACCGGGTGTCCATTGGCAACGAGGGTGTGTTCCTTGTCGTCGTCACCATCGATCAGCAGACCGGCGCGGTCGTCGCCGGACCGGACATCACCACGAAGGGCTTCTTGCCCGAGCACGACGCCTCGGGGCTCCTCGAGGAAGCGCGACAGAAGGTGCTCGACGGCCTGGCCCAGGCACAGACCGGACCGCACTTCGCCGAGGCGTCGGCGCTGAAGGACGCGATCCACCAGAGTCTCAGCTCGTTCCTCTATGAGCGCACGAAACGCCGGCCGATGGTGTTGCCGGTGATCATGCAGGTCTGATGGCGAGGAAGACGAGCGCGCGCAGGACGACGAGCAGGCGCGAGGCCACGCCCGGCGCCCGGATGCGTGCCGAGGTCCGCGACCACATCATCGGCGTCGCGCTCGGTCTGTTCGGGCTGCTGTCGGTCGTCGCGCTGCTCTCCAGCGGCGGCTCCGTGCTCGACTGGTGGCGCTCGGTGATGACCGGGTCCCTCGGCTGGGGCGCCAGCCTCATCCCGGTCGCCTTCTTCATCTCGGCGGCGATCGTGTGGCGGCGCGCGCTCGCGCGACGGCTGCTGCTCCCGGGCATCGGCGCGCTCCTGGTCGTCATCGCGCTGCTCGGCATCGTGCACGTCTTGACGGGCAACGGCGGCGCGCTCGGCCGCGCGGTCGCCACCGGGGCCACGACCGGTCTCGGCGGCGTCGGCGGCGTCATCCTGCTACTGGCGGTGCTCGCCATCGGTGTCGTGATCGCCGCGAACCGCACGCTCCAGGAGCTCGCACGGCCCGCGCTCGATCGGCGGCCGCAGCTCGCGTTCCGGCAGGGCATGGCGTTGCCCGGTGGGACGGCGGCTGCCGACTGGGGCTCGGCCGGAGCGGCGGGCCGGCCCGAGGAGGATCGCCCTATCAAGATCAACATGCCGGAGGAGCGGCCGGTGAGGCCGCCCAGGCCGGTCGTCCAGCAGGAGGTCCTCCCGCTGGCCCCGGAGGTCATCGCGCCACCGGGTGGCGCCCTGGCAGGCCTGCCGTCGGCCATCATCGCTGCCGAGGGAGTCATGCACGCCGAACCGCCGGACGTCCCGTGGCAGCTGCCGTCGCTCGATCTGCTCGAGGAAGGGTCGGCGGCGCGATCGGGGAAGGACGAGGTGATGCGCAACACGCGCGTCATCGAGGAGACGCTCGCGCACTTCAACATCGTCGCGAAGGTCGTCGAGGTCAGCGTGGGCCCCGTCGTGACCCGCTACGAGCTGAAGCCGGCGCCCGGCGTGAAGCTGTCGCGCATCGAGGCGCTCGACAGCGACCTATCGCTCGCGCTCGCCGCGCGCACGCTGCGGATCGAAGCGCCCGTGCCGGGAAAGAGCGTTGTCGGCATCGAGGTTCCCAATCTCGCGATCGGGATGGTGACGCTGAAGGACGTCGCGGAGACGGCGATGTTCAAGGACGCGAGCTCCAAGCTCACCGTGGCGCTCGGCCGCGACGTCGCGGGGTCGCCGATCGTGGCGGACCTGGCGAAGCTGCCGCACCTGCTCATCGCCGGCCAGACCGGCTCCGGGAAGAGCGTGGCGATCAACTCGATCATCTGCAGCCTGTTGCTGAGCGCCACGCCCGACGACGTGCGGCTCATCCTCGCCGACCCGAAGCGTGTCGAGCTCGCGGGGTTCAACAACATCCCGCACCTGGTCGTGCCGGTCGTGACCGACCACGACAAGATCCTCAACGCCCTGTACTGGGCAGTGGGTGAGATGGACCGTCGTTACCGGCTGTTCGCGCGCGCGACGGCGCGGAACATCGGCGCGTACAACGCGGCGCGCACCGGCCCCGACCGCGTGCCGTACATCGTGCTCATCATCGACGAGCTCGCCGACCTCATGATGTCGGCCCCGATCCAGGTCGAGAAGGCGATCACGCGACTGGCCCAGCTCGCCCGGGCGACCGGCATCCACCTCGTCGTGGCGACCCAGCGTCCGTCGGTCGACGTCATCACCGGTCTGATCAAGGCGAACATCCCCGCGCGCATCGCGTTCGCGACCGCGTCGTCGATCGACTCGCGCACGATCCTGGACATGACCGGCGCTGAGAAGCTCCTCGGCCGCGGCGACATGCTCGTGCTGCCGCCCGACGCGCCGAAGCCCATGCGCGCGCAGGGCGTGTTCGTCTCGGACCGCGAGATCGAGGCCGTCACCCGGCACTGGAGGCAGCAGCGTGACCCCAACTACCGGCTCGAGATCCTCGAGGACCAGGAGCGGGCGAAGCAGCGCGAGGACGGCGGCGACTCCGAGATCGCGGACGACCGCTACGAGGAGGCCGTCGATATCGTGCGGCACGCGGGCCAGGCGTCGGTCTCGATGCTGCAACGGAAGATGACCATCGGCTTCGCACGCGCGGGCCGGCTCGTCGACATCATGGAGCAGGAGGGTGTCATCGGCCCGTCGGTGGGACCGGGCAAGATGCGCCAGGTTTATGGCTCGCGTTCGTCCGCGGCCGCGCGAGATGACGCGTAGTGGCCCGGCTCGGTGACGCGCTACGTGAGCAACGCGAGCGGATGGGCGTCAGGATGCAACAGGCCGCCGAGGACACCCGCATCCGCGAGAAGTTCCTGCAGGCGATCGAAAGCGGCGACTACCAGTCGCTCCCGGGCACCGTGTACACGAAAGGGTTCCTCCGAAACTACGCGGAGTACCTGAACCTCGACGCCGAGGAGATGGTCGCGCTCTACACGGGCGAGCGCGGCGGGCCCGAGCCGGCTCGGAGCTTCTCTCCGATGAAGCCGCTCGTGAAGCGCAGCTTCATCTTCACGCCGACGGTCCTCGGGCCGGTGGTCGTGCTCGCGGGCGTCCTGCTATTCGTCGGCTACGTCTACTACCAGTTCACGAACTTCGCGGTCGCGCCGCGGGTCGACATCACCGATCCGCCGGGCGATGCGGTCTCGCAGACCACGGAGTACATCGTGAAAGGAAAGACCAATCCCGAGGGCCGCATCACCGTGCGGACCTCGCCCGGCCTCGACACCATCAATGACGTCCACCCCGCCACGGATGGGACGTTCAGCGTGACCGTGCCGCTCAAGCCGGGACCGAACCACGTCGAGGTTCAGGTGCTCGATCCCTCGGGCAAGCTCGCGCAGGCGTCGCGCACCATCCAGCTGAACCCGGTCGTGTCGAACGACCAGCAGGCGCCGCAGCTGATCATCGAGCAACCGGCGAACGGCGTCACGTACACGAACGCACCGGTCACGGTGTCCGGCCGCGTCGACAAATCGGTCGCGAGCGTGACGGTGAACGGCGCGGCGGCGGCGGTCGGCACCGACGGAACGTTCAGCGTGACGGTGAACTTCGTCGCCGGGCCGCAGACGATCCACGTCGCCGCCAGGACCGCCACGGGCGCCGAGGTCCAGGAGACCCGTACGGTGGCGGTCTCGTACACCGCCGCGGTCGTCACGGTGCGCATCACGGGTGGCGAGGCGTGGATCCTCGTCACCGTGGACGGCACCCAGGCGCCCGGCACGAACAAGATCTTCCCGAACGGCCAGGCGCTCACGTTCAGCGGGAAGGCCGTCAGCGTGCGGTCCGGCAACGCGGGGGTGACGTTCCTCGCGTTCAATGGGCAGGACATCGGGAAGATGGGGGAGGTCGGGCAGGTGACGGACCGCTCGTTCAGCGCGCCATGACCTTCAATCTGCCCCTCGGCCTGGTCTTCGCGCGCATGCTCGCGGTCGTGCCGATCGTCCTGCTCCTGCAGGCGGGCGACGAGCGGAGCGCGACCTGGGCGTTCCTCGTCTTCTGCCTCGCGGCGCTCACCGACGCGGTGGATGGGCGGCTGGCGCGGCGCATGGGTCAGGTCACGCGCCTCGGGACATTCCTCGACCCGCTCGCGGACAAGTTGCTCGTCATCGGCACCCTGATCCCGCTCCAGGCCCGGGGTCTCGTGCCGGCGTGGGTCGTGGTGGTGGTGGTGGCCCGCGAGCTCGCGGTCACGAACCTGCGTGCGATCGCCTCGGCGCGCGGGTACAGCGTCGGCGCCAGCCTGTATGGAAAGGTGAAGACCATCTTCCAGGCCTGCGCCGCGGCCGGGCTCCTGCTGCTCCTCGCGGTACCGTCGCTGCCGCTCGCATACCTCGCGTACGCGCTGCTCAGCGCGGCCCTCGTGCTCACGCTGCTATCAGGCATCGACTACATGTGGAAGGCGTCCTTCGCGATCGCCGGCCGGGGCGTGCCCGACCGGTGGCGCCTCGCGCCGCACGAGGGCGCCGCCCGCACGCGTGCCCGCTAAGCCGCCCGCGTACGCGGACCTCGCGGCCCGCATGCGAACGCTCCATCCAGTGCTGCGCAAGAAGAAGCTGACCGTCGCCGTCGCCGAGTCGTGCACCGGTGGGCTGCTCGGCTCGATCCTGAGCGAACACTCAGGATCGAGCGATTACTTCCGCGGCGGGATGGAGGTGTACTCCGACGACGCGAAGACCGCGCTCGCCGAGGTCCCGCCGCAGCTCATCCACTCGCACGGTGCGGTGTCCGCCGTCGTCGCGGCCGCGCTCGCGCGGGGCGCCCGGGAGAAGCTCGGCGCGAAGATCGGCCTTGGCATCACCGGTATCGCCGGGCCGAAGGGCGCGACGCCCGGGAAGCCGGTGGGACTGGTGTACATCGCGATCGACGGCCCCAAGCTGCAGACGGTGAAGAAGAAGCGGTGGCCCTTCGACCGCGCAGGGAATCGGCTCGCGAGCGTCGGCGTCGCGCTCGAGCTGCTGGCCGAGGCGATCGAGTGAACCTCGGGGATGTATTCACGGACCCCGCGGTCGCCCGTGCGTACCGCCAGCGCGCGCCGTACCCGCCGGAGACGTTCGCGATCCTCGAGCGGCTCGTCGTAGAGCCACGGACCGTGCTCGACGCGGGCGCCGGCAACGGGGCGCTGGCCCGGTCAATGATCCGGTTCGCCCGTCGCGTCGATGCGGTCGATCCGTCGGTCGCGATGATCGATGAAGGGCGCCGACTCCCGGGCGGCGACGACCCGCGGCTCCACTGGATCACTGGCACGGCTGAGGAGGCTCCCCTCGACCCCCCGTATGGCCTGATCTCCGCGGGTTCGAGCCTGCACTGGATGGACCAGGCCCGGGTGGTGCCGCGATTCGCGGCGGCCCTCGCGCCCGGCGCCCGCCTTGCGATCCTCGAGACCGATGACGGTGAGCATCCGTTGCCCGAGATGGTCCAGATCTTCGAGCGCTATTCCGAGCTCACCCATCACACTGACCTACCCGACATGCTCAGCACCATCTCCCGACCTGACGGAGTGGGATGTCGCCACGGTAGCGACGCAGCACTCGAGGCGAGTGGCGGATGGTTCGTGCGTGAAGGTGAGCAGCGCACCGCCGCGATCGGCCTTCGCCGCAGCGTCGAGGAGTACCTCGAGTACCTGCACAGCACCAGCACCCTCGCGCGCGTTCGGCTCGGTGACCGCGCCGATCGGTTCGATGCCGACGTGCGGGAGCTGTTCGCGCGGCACCGGATGTCGTTCATCGAGCGCCAGGTCGTCGGCGTCGTCGTCTGGGGCAGGCCGGTGGCGCCATGACCACAAAGCCGCTCGGCGTCGGCCTGCTCGGTCTCGGTACGGTCGGGAGCGCCGTCGCGCGCGCGTTCGCCGACCGCTCGAAGCGCGTGGACGCGGCGGCTGGCCGGACCGTCCGGCTACTCGGCGCGGCGGTCCGCGATCCGAAGAAGGCTCGGGACGCCGGTGACATCAAGATCACCGGCGATCCGTTCGAGATCCTCGACGACCCCGAGATCGGGGTGGTGATCGAGGTCATCGGCGGCCACCAGCCGGCGTTCGATCTGCTGCTCGCGGCGTTCGAGCGCGGCAAGCACGTGGTGACCGCGAACAAAGAGGTCATCGCCAAGGAGTGGGACGCGCTGCACGAGGCTGCCCGGCTCGGCCACCGCGAGCTGCGATTCGAAGCCGCGGTCGGCGGCGCCGTGCCGGTCGTGCGAGGCGTCATGGAGCTCGGCGCGATCCGTCCACGGGTCCTGCGCGGTTTGCTGAACGGGACGACGACGTACATCTGCTCGCGCCTCGAGAGCGGGGTCTCCTTCGGGGACGCGCTGAAGGAGGCGCAGGCGAAGGGCTACGCCGAGCCGGATCCAACGAACGACGTCGACGGCTTTGACGCGGCATACAAGCTGTCGATCCTCGTGAGCCTCCTCGAAGGCCGGCACTTCCGCCCGGACCAGGTGCGGCGAACGTCGCTGAGCTCCACGACCGCGGCGGCCGCTGCTGCGGCAGCGGCGCGTGGCGCGCGCATCCGGTACCTCGCGGTCGCCGACTTCGGCGACAAGGCCACGAAGTGCCGCGTCGGTCCCGAGGAGGTGCCCGCGGATTCGCTCGAGGGCCGGGCCACCGGCCCGACGAACGTCATCACGCTGGAGTCCGATATGGCCGACCGGCTGGTCTGGAGCGGGCCCGGCGCGGGCGGCGACGCGACCGCTTCCGCGATACTCGCCGACGTGATCGCCATCGCCCGGGTGATGCGTTGAGCAAGCCCATCGTCTTCAAGTTCGGGGGCACGTCGGTGGGGTCGCCTGGGGCGATCGAGGCCGTCGCGAAGATCGTCGCCGCCGAGACGGGCGAGCGCGTCGTCGTCGTGTCCGCGACGGCCGGGACCACCGACGCGCTCGTGCGCGCCGCCGAGCAAGCGACGAGCGGCGACGCGGCGGCGGCGCAACAGACGATCGAGCGGCTGTCGGAGGAGCACCGGAACCTCATCGCGGACCTGGTCGGCGTGAACGGTGCGTCCGCCCTGAGCGAGATCGTCGATCTCACCGACCGGACGATCGCCCTGCTGCGCAGCGTCGCCCTGCTGCGCGAATGCAGCCCGCGCTCCCTGGACGCGATCCTCTCGTACGGGGAGCGCGTTTCCGCGCCGATGATCGCGGCGCTGCTCACTGCCCGGGGCGTCGCGGCGGAGGCGTTATCGGCGGAGGGCCTGCTCATCACCGACGATGTGTTCGGGCACGCTAATCCGCTCCTCGAGCTCACCCGCGAGCGGGCCGAGCAGCAGCTCGTGCCGCGGATGCGCTACGGCACGGTCCCGGTGGTCACGGGGATGGTCGGCTCGACCGCGGACGGCGTGACCACGACCCTGGGCCGGGGGGGCTCCGATTACTCCGCCGCCGTGCTCGCGGCCGCCCTTGGCGCACGCGAATGCCGGATCTACACCGACGTCAGCGGCGTCATGAGCGCGGACCCGCGGATCGTCGCCGACGCCAAGCCGCTGCCCGCGATCAGCTACGCCGAGGCAGCGGAGCTCTCGTACTTCGGCGCGAAGGTCATCCACCCGCGCACTGTCCTTCCGGCGATCGAGGCGGGCATCCCGGTGCGGATCCTCAACACGTTCGCGCCGGACGACCCGGGAACGACCATCGCGGCGACGACGCCGCGGGACAACACGGTCGTGAAGGCCACGACCTCGCTCGGCGGCCTGGGGCTCGTCACGGTCCAGGGAGCCGGCATGAGCGGCGTCCCGGGGTTCGCGGCGCGGGTGTTCGACACGACCGCCGCCGAGAAGATCTCGGTCCTCATGATCAGCCAGGCCTCCAGCGAGAACTCGATCTGCCTCGTCGTGCCGAATGACTCCGTGAAACGCCTGGACGCGGCGCTGAAGCGGATGTTCTCGAAGGAGCTCGCACGCCACGACGTGGAGAAGGTCGCGATCGAGGCGCCCGTCGCGATCGTGTCAGCGGTGGGGGAGGGCATGCGCGGCACGCCGGGGGTCGCGGCGCGAATCTTCGGGGCCCTCGGGCGCGCGAACGTGAACGTGATCGCGATCGCCCAGGGCTCGAGCGAGCTGAACATCTCACTCGTCGTCGGCGAGAAGGACCGCGAGGCGGCGGTGAAGGCGATCCACCGGGAGTTCCACGAGAGCTGAGCTGCACCCCGCTTCGGTCACGTGGCCGCGATACCTGGGCCTGCGGGCCTACGCGCTCTCCTGGACCGCCGCGCGCGAGTCCCACTCTTCGACGAAGAAGACGGCCTTCAGCGCCGAATACGGCACGATGTAGCGACAGAGGGCTCGCGTGTCCTCATCCCACAGCATCACGTTGAGGCAGTTGCCGTCGTGCGAGAACACCTCGTCCTTGTAGCCGCGCATCACTTCGCCGTCGGTGAAGCGGAGGACCAGCTTCGGCAGCCCGACCTGGCCCCGCGGGTCACCGGATCGGACAGCCCGGCCCGGGGCGCTCGGAGGAAATTTGCAGTACTTGAGGGCGTTGAAGGGCACCCACGCGAGCCGGTTGTTGCCGGTCGCGGGACGCATCGCGAAGCCGACGCGCGTCGACGACACGTCATCCGACTCTCCGTCGATCACCTCGCCGTCCATGAAACACAGCCGTACGTTCGCCATCGTCGAACCACCATTCCTCGTCGGTCTTTCGGTCCCGGCAATGGAATGCCCCAGCGCGCGGCGGTGCCTCCCCGCTCCCGGGGATGCCGGAGATGCGTTCGGTATCAACTCCTCGGCGCTCGCCTCGGCGGCGGATCGCCGCCAGCGCGCTCCAGCGCGGACGGAGGTCTGACACCCAGGCTGGTGGATGTCACACTTTCCCCGTGACGCAGCAGCGCACCGTCGCAGTCCTCGGCGCAACCGGCACGGTGGGGCAGCGCTTCATCAGCCTGCTGGCCGATCACCCTTGGTTCAAGCTGACCGCGCTCACGACGTCCGAGCGCACAGCCGGCAAGCGGTACGCCGACGCGGTGCACTGGCACCTCCCGGAGCCGATGCCCGAGTCGGTCGCGAACATGAAGCTCGAGCCGACGCGTCCCGATCTCGGTGCGGATCTCTGCTTCAGCGCACTCCCGACGAACGCCGCGGAGGAGCACGAGGCCGCGCTCGCCAAGGCCGGCCACCACGTGTTCAGCAACGCGAGCACGCACCGCATGGATGCCGACGTCCCCAACCTCCTCGCCGAGGTGAACTTCGAGCACGTGAAGGTCCTTGTCAGGCAGCGTGAATCCCGAGGCTGGACCGGCTCGATCGTCACGAACGGCAACTGCACCGCGATCCACCTCACGCTCGCGATCGCGCCGCTGCATCGCGACTTCGGCATCGAACAGCTGCTCGTATCGACGATGCAGTCGATCTCTGGCGCGGGCTATCCAGGCGTGCCGTCGCTCGACGTCCTCGACAATGTCGTCCCGTACATCGGCGGCGAAGAGGAGAAGGTCGTCGAGGAGACCCAGAAGTTCCTCGGCGCTTGGAGTCACGCGACTGGATTCGAACCAGCGCGCTTCCCGATGTCGGTGCATTGCAACCGGGTCCTCGTCCGGGACGGGCACACCGAGACGGTGAGCGTCAGGCTGAAGGGCTCACCAGGCGTCAGGGTGGTGACGGAGAGCCTGCGCACGTTCACGGGCCGCCCGCAGGAGCTCGGCCTGCCGTCGGCCCCGACACATCCGATCGTCGTCCGCGAGGAGCTGGATCGGCCGCAGCCGCTGCTTGACCGCAACACGGAGCGGGGCATGGCCTCGACGGTCGGGCGCATCCGCGATGACCCGGTCCTCGGGCTGAAGTTCGTCGTCGTGGGGCACAACACGATCCGCGGCGCCGCCGGCGCCTCGGTGTTGAATGCGGAGCTGCTGGTCGCGGAGCGCTGCGTGTAGATGGCCGCCGAGACCTTCCTCGCGCGCCTCGACCGCGTCCCGCTGAACCGATTCCACTGGCGGCTCCTCGTCGTCGCCGGGCTGGGCTGGATGTTCGACGCGATGGACGTGATCCTCATCGCCTTCCTCCTCACGCCAATCAGGACGGAGTTCGGGCTCGACGCGACGCAGACCGGCTTCGTCGCGAGCGCGGGTTTCGTCGGGATGTTCTTCGGCGCGGCGATCGCCGGGCGGCTCGCCGATCGCGTCGGCCGCAAGACCGTGTTCCAGGTCACGCTCGTGCTGTTCTCGTTCGGCGCGCTCCTGTCGGCGGCCGCACCGAGCTTCGAGACGCTGCTCGTCGCGCGCGTGATCGCCGGGCTCGGCCTCGGGGGCGAGCTGCCGGTCGCGTCGACGCTCGTGTCCGAATACGCCCCGCGGGCGTCGCGCGGCCGGTTCATCGTCCTGCTCGAGTCCTTCTGGGCGTACGGGACGATCCTCGCCGGCGTCGTCGCCCTCGTGGTGCTGCCGCAGTTCGGGTGGCGCGGCGCGTTCGTCGTCGGCGCGTTGCCGGCGCTGTACGTCGCGTACCTCCGCCGCGCGCTGCCGGAGTCGCCGCGGTTCCTCGCCGAGCACGGCCGCGCGGCGGAAGCGGATGCCGTCGTGCGCCGGGTCGAACGCGAGGGCGGCGGCGCGCTCATCACCGTTGCGAAGCCCGTGGCGCCAGAGCGCTCGGTCGCCGCCGGCGGCGGGATGACCACGCTCTTCGCTCCGCGCTATGCCCGCCGGACGCTGATGCTCTGGATCCTCTGGTTCGGCATCACGCTCACGTACTACGGGATCTTCACGTTCCTGCCGTCGCTGCTCGCCGGACGCGGGCTCTCCGTCGTGCGAAGCAACGAGTACTTCTTCATCTCGTCGCTGGCGCAGGTCCCCGGGTACTTCAGCGCCGCGTGGCTGGTGGAGCGGGTCGGTCGGCGACCAACTTTGGTCGCGTACCTCATCGGCTCGGGGATCGCCGCGTACCTGTTCGGCAACAGCGGCGCCGGCACCGATGCGATCCTGTTCGCCGCGCTACTGTCGTTCTTCAACCTGGGCGCGTGGGGGGTCGTGTACACGCTGTCCCCGGAGATGTACCCGACCGCGCTCCGCGCGACGGGGGCCGGTGCGGCGGCGGCGGTCGGCCGGATCGGCGGGATCATCGGGCCCTTCCTCACGCCCACGCTCACCGCCTCGCTCGGTCAGTCCGGCGTTTTTGCCCTGTTTATGGGACTTTTGTTCCTCACCGCGGCGGCGGTCGGCCTGCTGAGCGAGGAAACCCGGGGGAGGTCGCTCGAGGAGATCGCGCCCGCCGCATAGTTCATTGTCCGTACACCATCCGGCGGATTGTCTAGTCAATCCGGACGACCTAGCCTCTTCCGGTGATCGAGCGCGAGCGGAAATACCAGGTCCCTGACCTGTCCGTTTCCGGCCTTCGAAAGCGCCTCGAGGAGGACGGCCGCTGGGTCCGGGCGGGCGCCGAGGGCGACGTGTTCTTCGACCATCCGGCGCTGCACCTCCAGAACGAGGACCGCCGGCTCCGGCTGCGCTTCCGCGACGAGGGCGGGGTCCAGGAGCTCACGTACAAGAGCCCGCGTGAGATGGTTGGCGTGGACAAGGTCCGCAAGGAGATCACCGCGGTGCTCGTGTCGGGGCCGATCGAGGAGCTCATCGCCGAGCTCGGGTTCCGCCGGATCCGCAAGTTCGTGAAGCTGCGCGAGGTCTACGTGCTCGGCGAGTACGAGGTGTCCCTCGACCACCTGGAGGGCGCGGGCTGGTTCTGCGAGATCGAGGCCCTCACGCCGGACGCGGACATCGACGCGATGGCCTATGACCTCGGCCTGCGGCCGCGCCAGCTCGAGAACCGCACGTACTCCGAGATCGTGGACGAGATGTCCGCGGCGGGGGAGCCGACGCCGGCGTAGCCCCCGCTCCCGCCCTTGGCCCGGCCGGACAGCAGGACGAGAATCCCTCCGTGACCGCTACCTCCGCACACCTCTTTGTGGACCTCGCGGGCTACTCGAGGATGCTCGCCGAGCGCGGCGATCGCGGGATCGTGAAGGTCATGGGGCCGTACGAACGGATCGTGCGCGCGGCTCTGCCGCGACGGCATGCCGAAGCCGACCACGTCGGCGACGGATTTCACCTGGTTTTCTCGACCGCGAGCGAAGCAGTCACCACGGCGGTCGCGATCGCCGATGCGCCGCAGCGACACAACGTCCGGCATCCGGACGTGCCTCTCCCCGTCAGGTTCGCCATCGAGGCCGGCCAGGCCACCCGACGGAACGGCACGCTCGTGGGCAACGCCATCAACGTGGCAGCGCATCTCCCAATACGTATTCGCCTCGTCAAAGGGATGTCCTCGCTTGCAGTGCGTTTGGTCGCTCCGCCAATGCTCCTTCACTCCGACCGCCGCTCACGCTTGTCGGCATCATCGAAGTGCTTCTTCAGCTCGCGGCCCGTGATCTTCGTGTATCGCTTCGTGGTCTCGGGACTCGCGTGACCTGCAAGTTCCTGCGCGGCGAGCAAGCCGGCGTGCCGCGCCACGATGGTGAGCCGGCCGTGCCTGAACCAATGTGGCGAGAACTCGTCGGGGAGGCCAGCGCGGAGCGCGAGCTGCTTCACGATGTGCTCGACCGTATTTGGGTGCAGTGGGTAGACGTCCTTCTTCGGCTTGGGTACGCCGGTCTTCGGATCGGGCACGTTGCGCACGGTCTGGCGCGAGATAAACAGGTACGGGCTGTCGTCCCGGCGGGTGTTCAGGTAGCGCTGCAGCCAATCGGCCGCGGCATCGGTGAGGAACGTCCCGCGGACCTTCTTGCCCTTGCCGATGACCTCGACCTCGCGATTCCTCAGGTTCACCCGGCGACGCGTGAGGCTACAGAACTCGGACAGCCGGCAGCCGGTGGCGAACAGCACCTCGAGAAGCGCACGGTCCCGCAGGGCGTGCTGCGAGTCCTTTGGGATCGCTGCGACGATCCGCTCGAAGTCCGCCGTGTCCATCCGGCGCGTGCCACGGTCGCCGACCTTCGCCAGCACCACCGTGTCCGGCGCAGGCAGCTTCAGATCGAGCACCGTCACGCCGTGCCGGAGCATCCCGCGGACGGCCGAGCCGAACAAGTTGCGCGTGGCCAGGGACAGCTTCTTGCCGTTCGGCCCATTGCGCGTGGCCAGTCGGACCTGGAACGCGGTCAGCAGCTCGCGCTCGAGCTTGGTCGCCGACGCCGTCGGCGGCACGCCCTTCGTCGCCGCGAACTCGATGAACTCGTCGAGGTACGCGCCGTAGCCTTCGAGCGTTCGATCGGACCGTCCCTTGAGCACCAAGTGCTGCAGATAGGCGTCCTTGAGCTGCGCGAGGGTGGTCGTCACTTCCCTAATCTAGTTGATAATCGCTCTTGGACACAAGTACGCGGAAGCCCTCAGGCAGTCGGGGCCGGCCTCGCTGCCTCTTCCCCGTCCTGCCGATCGCGCGCCCGAAGCAGGTCAGACAGATCGGCACGGGCACGTCTGACGCGTCGCGCGCCATCCCCGCGGCCCACGCACCGCACGAGCACCGTTGACCGACGAACGGCGGCAGGACGGCCGGCATGACTGCGGGCTCGGCGTTCAGATAGGCGGCCGCCGTCCGGAGCAACGCCGAATCGTCGCGGAACGAGCCGAGGCCGTTGTTGCAGCGCGAGCAGAGCAGACCGCGAATGACGCCGGTGGCGTGATCGTGGTCCGCGGCGAGCGCGAGCTCCCCCGACGCAGGGGTGTGGCAGATCGCGCAACGGCCGCTCTGGCGCTCGAGAATCGCGGTGTAGGCATCGAGCGACAGCCCGTACAGCTTCTCGCGGAACTTGCGGCGACCACGCTCGACCGCGCACGCACGGCACTGACGGTTGCCCGTCGTCGGGTTCACGTAGCCGTTCTCTGGGGTGTATTCGTGTCCAGACGGGCAATGCGTCGTGTAACGGCGCGGCGATGGCACGCCAAGAAACGTATCCACGGTCGCGCGTCGGTGCTTTGGGACGTCTCTCCTACACGTTATCCGCTACGTTGAGCACGAGCGACGCATTACCACGAGAGGTTCGTGCGTCGGTCACAGCTTCAACTCCCACGTCTCGCCGACGAGATCCTTGCCGAAGCTGTGATGGCTGTCCTCCGCGATGAGCTCGAAGCCGGCCTCTTCATAGATGTGGCGCGCCGCTCGGAGCACGCTGTTGGTCCATAGCCGCAGCTTCTTGTAGCCCGCGTCACGACTGAACCTCACACATTCGTCCACGAGGCGCGCGCCGATCCCGAGACTGCGCGCGCTCGGCTCGACGAGCAGTAATCGCAGCTTCGCGACGGTCGCCGACTGCTTCACCGCGAAGACACACCCGACGTTCTCGCCGTCGCGCTCGGCGATCCAGCAGCGCTCGCGTTTCGCATCGAAGTGTTCGACGAATTTCCCCACGATGCCGGCGACGAGGCCCTCGAACTCCTCGTTCCAGCCGTACTCCTCGGCGTAGAGCGCCCCGTGACGCTGGACAACCCAGCCGTAGTCTCCGGACCGCGGAGCGCGCAGCACGTAGCCGCCGCCCGTCGCCGGCCGCGGCTCGCCCAGGAGCCGCTCGACGGTGCCCATGGCTCCGACGAGCCGCTCTTGGTCCGGGACGGCGAGGCGCGCGAGCTGCGTGCCAATGTCCTCCCGCGATCGGGCGTCCAGCGAGGCGAACACGGTCCTCCCCCGCTTCGTGAGCCGCAGCTCGCTCCGGCGGGCGTCCTCGGCCGACGGGCGGCGCTCGATGAGCCCGCGCCGGCGGAACGTCGCGAGGATCCGGCTGAGGTAGCCCGCGTCGAGGCCCAGCTCCTTCGTCAGCTCGGCCGCGATGGCGTGCTCGCGATTCGCGACCTCGTAGAGCACTCGCGCCTCGGTCAGGGAGAACGGGCTCTCAAGGTACCCATCCCGCAGGAGCCCGACCTGGCGCGTGTAGAAGCGGCTGAACCGCCGGACGTCTGCGACGCGGCGATCGAAGCCCCCACCGGGCCTGGGATGGGCTATCGCGGGATGCTTGCCGATGTCAACAATCTAGTTGCCTCTGTCAAGCGTTGGGTTAGGCAACGGCGCGACCTTCAGGAGCCAGGCGGCGATCTCGCGGTCCGCGAGGCCGGCCGCGTCGAGCTCGGCCTCCCCGACGGCGAGGACCGGGATGCGAACGACATACTGGAGCTCGAGCGCCGGATCGGTGGCGATGTCGACGCGCTCGATGGCCAGCGGCCGATCGAGGCCGATGCGCCGCAGCGCGCGGTGGGACTCCTCGCAGAGGTGGCAGCCGGCGCGCTCGTACAGCGTCACGACCACCGGCGGCGCACGGTGCGTGCGGAGACGCACGAGCGCGAGGCCGCGCCGAAGGTTCCCGCGGAGCACCGCTAGATTGTCGCGGTGAGCCCATTCGCGCGTCCCGACCTCTTCTGGTCCACGGAGCAGGTCGCCGCTCGGCTACGGGACCCGAAGGTGCGGGTCGTCGACTGTCGCTACAGCGTCGACGCCGAGGCCCGCACGGAGCACCTGAAGGCCCACCTACCCGGTGCGGTCCACATCGACTGGAGCCGCGATATCACCGCTCCCCCACCCGCCTCGGGCCATCCGGCGTCCATGCTTCAGGAGCCGGCTGACTTCGCGGCGACGATGGCGCGATTCGGGATCGGCGACGACACGTTCGTCATCGGCTACGACGCCGAAGGCGGCCACCACGCCGCGCGCCTCTGGCTCGCGCTCCGTCGGTACGGCCACGACGCGATGGCGGTGATGGAGGGCGGGATCCAGAAGTGGCTGCGCGAGGGCCGCCCGGTCGAGGCCGGCGAGGTGAGGGTTAAGCCGGCGACGCTCACGCCACGTCCCCGCGACGGCGTCGTCGCGACGAAGGACGAGGTCCTCACAGCCGTGCGCACCGCCGATCCGTGGCTCCTCGATGTCCGTCGCGACGGCGAGTACACCGGCACCGAGCTACGCGCGAAGCACGGGGGACATATCCCGGGCGCGGTCAACCTGCTGTGGAAGGACGCGCTGCACGACGACTGGATGCTGAAGGACCCCGAGGAGCTCGAGCAGATGTACATCGACGCCGGCTTCGGGCCGGAGACCGCGACCATCACCTACTGCCAGGCGGGCGTCCGCGCGGCGTTCACGCATCTGGTGCTTACAGCGCTCGGGCACGAGGACGTTCGCACGTATGACGGCTCGTGGGAGGAATGGGGCAACCGCGACGACGTGCCGATCGTGGTGGGGCGGAGCTAGACCCGCTCGGTCGAGGGCACCATCGCGAAGGTGAGCCCGGCCGCGGCGAGCGCGAAGCCGACGGCGACCGCAAGCGCGAACGGCGTCGAGATCGCGAGCAAGGGCCCGGAGAGCGCCGAGCCCACGGGGATGCCCGAGTAGTTCAGGTGCATCGACACTGCGAACGCGCGGCCGAACCACGCGGGATCGGTCACCCGCTGCCGCAGCGAGAAGAGCGCAACGTCCATGACCGAGCTCCCGGCACCGATGAGTATCACACCGATGACCAGCGCGCCGAGGGTCTGCGCGACGGCGACGGCGGCGAAGCCGGCGCCGATCCCGAGGATGCCGAGGCAGAGCATCGGCCGCTCGCGCCCGGCGCTCCCGAGCTTGCCGGCGCTCAAGCCGACGCCCACGCCGACGATGCCCATGACCGCCCACAACGCGCCAACCAGCGAGGCGTCGGCATGCAGCCGCTCGAACACGACGACCGGTAGGCCGACGAGGAGGATCCCCTGGCCCAGGTTCACGACCGACATCCCGACCGCGAGTCCGCGGAGCGTGCGGTTCCGCAGCACGTACACCACGCCCGCGCGCGCCTCGGTCCAGAGGTCGGCGCGGTCGGCGCGGTCCGACCGTACGTCGCGGACGCCTACGAGGGTCGCCGCGCCCGCGACGAACACGACCGCGGTCGCCGCGATGGCAGCCTCGGGCGAGTAGAACGCGACGATCGCACCGGCGAGCGGCGGCCCGAGCACCGTGGTGATCATGTAGAACATCGAGTCCACCGCGTTCGCTCGATCCCACAGGTACGACGGGATGACGAGCGGGAACAACGAGCGTGAGCCACTCGTTCCGAGCGGGTTCATGAGCGAGCTGAACACGACGAGCGCGAGGATCGCCGGCAGTGGCGCATGGAGGTTCGCCAGTACGACGATGCCTGCCAGCGCGATGGCCGACGCCGCATAGTCGGAGACCATCAGGCGCACCCGGCCGTAGCGGTCGAGGAGCGCCCCGGCGAGCGGGCTCACGAGCACGCCCGGGGCGATCGCGAGGAACACGCTGATGCCGGCGAGCGACGCCGACCCGTAGCGCTGGAGGACGAAGAGGACGAGCGCGAGCTGCCACATCGAGGCGCCGGCACGCACGAGGAGCGTGGCGATCGCGAGACGCGGAAACCCTCGGACGTGAAGAAGGGCGCGGTAGCTCGTGACCGGCTCGGCCGTCGCCGCCACTACACGCGGGCCAGGGCGCGCAGCTCCGCGGCGAGATCCGCCGGCACATCGGCCTCGACGTCGATGCCGCGCTCGGAGTACTCCTCGCGCCTGAGCGCGCCGCGCTCGCGGATGCGCTGCAGCATCGCGCCGCCGCGGTCGTACGGTAGCGTGAGCCGGATCGCGGTCCAGCTCGTGCGTGCCGCCTCACCGAGCCGGTGGCGAAGCACGTCGATCCCCTCGCCGGTACGACCGGACACGACGACCGCGCGCGGGAACTCCGCTCCGAGCGCCTCCCTGAGCGCGTCACCTTCCGGGCCGCTCAGCGCGTCGGCCTTGTTCAGCACCAGCAGTTGCGGACGAGCGGCCAGCTCGAGCGACGCGAGGGTGTCCTTCACGACGCGCATCCGCTCGTGGAGATTCCGATGCGACACGTCGGCCACGTGGACGAGGAGATCGGCGTCTGCGAGCTCTTCCAGCGTCGCGCGGAACGCGGCTACGAGCGTCGGCGGCAGCTTGTTCACGAAGCCGACCGTGTCCGACAGCAGGACGTTGACGCCTTTCGCGACCTCGGCGCGCCGCGTGGTCGGGTCGAGGGTCGCGAAGGGCTGATCCGCCACGAGGACGTCGGCTCCAGACAGCGCGTTGAGCAGCGTGGACTTCCCCGCGTTCGTGTAGCCGACCAGAGCCGCGAGGAACAGCCCCTCCTTCGCGCGCGAACGCCGCGAGCGCTCGCGCTGCGCCGCGACGGTCGCGAGACGCTCCTTGAGATCCTGGATCCGCCGGCGAATTACCTGGCGATCGCTCTCGAGCTTCGACTCGCCGGGACCGCGGGTGTTGATGCCACCGCCGAGCCGCGACATCTCGCGGCCCACGCCGGCGAGCCGCGGCATCCGGTACTCCATCTGCGCGAGCTCGACCTGGAGCTGCCCTTCTCGTGACCGGGCGTGGCGGGCGAAGATGTCGAGGATCACGGCGGAGCGATCGATGACGCGCGCGTCGAGCAGCTCCTCGAGGTTCTTCTGCTGCCTCGGCGACAGCTCGTCGTCGAAGACCACCAGGTCCGCGCCGATGCGGGCTCGCTCGACCGCCAGCTCCTCCGCCTTGCCTTTCCCCACCCACGTATTCGGGTCAGGCGTGCGACGATGCTGGGTCGCGCGGCCGACGACGCTTGCCCCGGCGGCGACCACGAGCGTCGCGAGCTCGTCGAGCGAGTCCTCGGCCTCGAGCGCGTTCCCCTGCGTTTCGAGCGCGACGAGATACGCGCGCTCGGCAGGCACAGCGGTCTCGAAGGTCATGATTCTCCCGTGAAGACGTACTCGGCTGGGCCGGCAAGCTCGTAGCGAGCGCCGCGCGGCCGGACGACGAGTGTGCCACCTGGCAGCCGCACCCGGACCGTATCGCTCGTCACATCGCCGCGCGCGATCGCGGCGGCGACCGCGGCACACGAGCCGGTGCCGCAGGCGAGGGTCTCCCCCACTCCGCGCTCGTGGACCCGCAGCGCCAGCTCGCCCGCGCCGCGCGGCGTCACCGCGCCGACGTTCGCCGGGCCGGCGACCGCCGTCGACGCGACCGCGAGCGCGACGAGGTCTTCACGCGCAGGATCGTCGACGAAGATCATCACGTTCGGGTTGCCGACCCGCACGGTCCGTGCATCCCGGCCGTCGATCCGGAGCACGTCGCCGAGCTGCGGTGCCGCGAGCTCGATGCCGATGCCCTCGGGGTCACGCCAGGCGCGCACTATCCCGCTCGCGGTGTCGAGCTCCAGCCCGGAGCCACCTTCGCGATCAAGTACGTACCGTGCGACGCAGCGTGAACCATTCCCGCACGCGTCGGCGATCGACCCGTCGGCGTTGTGGATGACGAGCGGCCAGCGCCGGCCATCGGGCACTCCGATGACGAGGATGCCGTCCGCCCCGATGCCCGTCCGCCGGTCGCACAGCGCGCGGGCCCGTGCGCGATCGATCTCGACCGGTCCATCGATAACGATGAAGTCGTTGCCGCAGCCGTGCATCTTCGTGAACTTCATGCGGCCACCGCGTCGATGAGCGCCAGCGGATCCGCCGCCGTCGGGTCGATCCAGCGGACGTCCGGATCACGCCTGAACCAAGTCAGCTGGCGCCGCGAGTACGCCCGCACATCCTTCGCAGTCGCCGCGATCGCGGCTTCGAGCGTCAGCTCATCGCGCAGATGGGCGGCCCAGTGGACGTAGCCGTGGCCACTCATGCTCGGCAGTCCGGGGTCGAGGCCCCGCTCGACCAAGCGCCGAGTCTCGGCAAGGACTCCGTCATCGACCATCCGGCGCACGCGCGCTCCGATCCGCGCATCGAGCCACGCGCGCGGCGGGTCGAGACCGATACGCGGGCAGTCGATCTTCGCGTCGCGCTCCGCGGGCACGCGGCCCGCGAGGAGCGCGACCTCCAGATACCGCACCACCCGGCGGACATTCCGCGGATCGACGCGTTCGGCCGCGGCCGGATCGATGCGCGCGAGCTCGCGATGCAGAGCCGGGCCGCCCTCGAGCTCCGCGCGCGCTTCGAGCATCGCGCGCAGCGCGGGATCGGTCGGCGCCGCATCGAGCGCGAGACCGTCGAGGAGCGCCCGTACATACAGGCCCGTGCCGCCGACCAGATACGCGGTCAGTCCCCGTGACGCGATATCCGCGAGCGCCGCTCGGGCATCGCGCTGGTAGCGCGCCGCGTCGTACAGCTCGCCCGGGTCGACCAGGTCGATGCAGTGGTGACGGACCGCGCGCTGCGCGGCGAGCGACGGCTTAGCCGTCCCGATATCCATGCCGCGGTACACCTGGCGCGAGTCAGCCGAGACGATCTCCCCCCCGGCCCGCTCCGCAGCACGCAGCGCGAGCGCGCTCTTGCCCGACGCGGTCGGACCGACGATGGCGATGACGTTCATGGTGTGCCGTCGATCGCCGCGAGTGCGCGACGCGCCGCGGCGACGGTGGCTGCATCAGGATCGCGCTCGCCGTAGCGGAGGTCCTCGAACGCTCGCACGAGGACGCCCGCAGCCTCGTGACGAGGGGCCACCGCGACCGCGCGGTGGTGGTGCTCCGAAGGCGTCTCGCCCGCGGCGCGCCAGGCGACACCGCTCGCGTCGCCGCGCGCAAGGTACCGCCAATAGAGGACCCGCAGGGCGCCTGCGGGGGTGCCATCGTCGCGCGGCGCTCCCGGCCGGCGTGTGCGGCGCGGGAGCAGCCCGGCAAGGAACGCGCCGAAGCCCTCGCCCGCCGACGACTCGCGATCGAGCGTCGCGCCCTCGGGGATGGACTGCCGCCGCTCGCGGGCCATGCGCTCGACGAGGATCGCGACCACCAGCAGTGCGACGACGGCGATCACGATCTCGACGGCGCCCACGACGAACGGCCGGGTCGCTTCGATCTGCCGCAGGGCCTCGGCCTCTTCCTCGGGGCTCAGCGGCGGCGCGAATTGCCTGAGCTGCGGGAAGCTCCCGCCGTGGAACAGCGACTGGATGACGTTCACGAAGAACTCGGCGACGTACCCCATCGCGAGGAGCACCCCGTACAGCAGGTCGCCGATGATCGGCGCGACCGTCTCCCCCGCCTGCCGCAGGAGGTCGCCGGTGAACGGGGCGCAGATCGCGCCGATGACCGAGAGGATCGCGAGCAGGATCGCCGTGCCCGACGCGGTCGTTCGGCCGGTGTCACCGTGCGCCTCGCGACCGGCGAGTGCCAGCTCCTCCGCGGATCGGGCGAGCGACAACGCGATGCCCGTCGCCGCGACCGCGGCCAGACCCGCGATCGTCAGGCCCGTTCGGTCAATCGCTCCCGGAAGCACCGCGACGACCGCCATCGCCCCGATCGCCGCGAAGCCGCCGTTGCGGGCATCGGCCCAGCGCACCAGCGACCGCGCGACCGTGAGGTTGCGCCAGATGAACGCCTCGCCGAGGATCCCGAACAGCACGAGGCGCGTCAGGATCATGATCCCATCGGGGTGCGCCGGCGCGTAGGAGACGCCGAGCGCGGCGGCCGCGACCATCGCGCCAAGCGCGATCGCGGTGTTCTGGCGATCCGCTCGCGCGTCTCGCAACACGCTCGCGAGGACGATGCCCACACCGGTGAGCGCGAGCATGAGCGTCACGATCGGCATCGGGCGGTCGCCGCTCGTCACGACCTGCGCGGCGGCCAAGATCCCCGCGAACAGCACGGCCTCGATGAGGCTCCGGCCGACGAGGAGCGTCGCGATCGTGGTCTGCGCGCTAGCCCGCCGCACGGCGCGCTCCGATCCGCAGAGTGTCCACGGTGATGTCGGCCGAGCGCAGCCGCTGGCGTACCGCGGCGTCGGGCTCGTCGATCGACACGGCAAGGATCCGGTGATGCGCGCGCCGGAGCGCGAGGAGCGCGCCGGCGAGGTGCGGCCCCAGCACTGGCGTCACGCACACCAGCGTCGCACCCCACGGAAGCCGCCCACGCTCTCGGAGGAAGACCGCCTCCGGCGAATGCGACGCGTACGGACCGAGGCGCGCGAGGATCTCGAGGCTGCGCGTGAGCGGGCGCGGGCCGCGGCCGAGCGCGGAACGTGGCCGCTCGTGGGTCACGTTGTCGATGCCGTTCGTGACGAGGCCGACCTGTCGCCCGGCGTCGGCAGCGAGCCGGATGAGCTCCGCGGTCGCCGAGATGACGACCTCGGCCGCGTCGGGGTCGGCCTGGATCCAATACTGGTCGTACGTCGCGACGTTCAAGAGGAAGACCGCGTCGAGGCTCGTCGCCGGCTCGTAGACCTTCGTCTGCAGACCACCCAGGCGGGCGGACGCCTTCCAGTGGATCTCCTTGCGCGGATCTCCGCTCCGGTGCTCGCGTACGCCACGGAAGCGCAGCGGATCCGGCAGCAGACCGCGCTTCGTCGCGGTCTCGGCGAGCGGCCGGAGTGACGGCCGATGGCGATCGGCGGCGCTCAGCGGCATCGGGTACACGACGATCGACGGGTGCGGGTCGATCGCACCCTCAACGTGGGTGAAGCCGAGCCAGTCGCCGCTCCGCAGCTGGATCGGGCCGAGCTCGTAGGCGCCGCGCTGCGGCGCGCGCAGGGTGAACGCGAGCGTCACGCGCTCGTGGGCTCGCGGCGCGAAGCCGGCCCCGACCGAGCCGCGCGGCATGCCTGGGGTCGCCGGCTCGGGATCGATGCCTTCCGGCAGCGCAAGGCGCACCTCGAGCCACGGCATCGGCAGTGGCTTGCGGTTCGCGATAACGAGCCGCGCGGTGAACATGTCGCCTGCGACCATTCGCGAGGGCACCAGCTCGACGGTCGCGTCCACACCGCGCAGGGCCGTGCGCGACGTGAAGAACGACACCGCCCAGCCCGCGAGCGCCGCAGCCGCAGCCACGAGCACGACGGGTTCGCGCGTGATCGCTGCGGCCACGATGAGCACGAGGGCGATCGGCCAGGGGAACAGCCCGGTGCGCTGGACGGTCATGCGATCGGCCGCGGCTCCTCCGCCGGCACCGGGACGCGGCCGAGGACCTCCGTCACGATCGCCGCCGGCGTGCGGCCACGCATCTGGGCGTCGGCGTCGAGGAACAACCGGTGGCGCAGGACGGCCGGCGCCTGCCGTTTCACGTCGTCGGGCAGGACGTAGTCGCGACCGCGGATCGCCGCATGGGCCTGCGCCGCGCGGAACAGGGCGATCGACGCGCGCGGGCTCGCTCCGAGCTCGACCCCCGCGATCCCCCGCGTCGCGCGGGTGATCGCCGCGATGTACCCCCGAACGGCATCGCCGATGCGCACCCGCCTGACCGCCTCGCGGAAGCCAACGAGCGCCGCTACGTCGAAGAGCGGATCGAGCGCGCCGGTGTCAAGGGTGGCCGCGCCGTGGACCCGCAGCATCTCGTCCTCCTGGGCATCCGACGGGTACCCGAGGATCAACAGGAAGAGGAACCGGTCGAGCTGCGCCTCGGGGAGCGGGAACGTCCCTTCGAGCTCGATCGGGTTCTGGGTCGCGATGACGAAGAACGGGTCCGGGAGCTGGTGGGTCGTCTCATCGACGGTGACCTGGCGCTCCTGCATCGCCTCGAGGAGGCTCGACTGTGCGCGCGGCGTCGCGCGGTTGATCTCATCGACCAGGACGACGTTGGCCATCAGTGGGCCGGGCCGGTACTCGAACTTGCCGGCGCGCTGGTCGAAGATGGACACGCCGGTGATGTCCGACGGCACGAGGTCCGGTGTGCACTGCACGCGGCGGAACTCGAGGTCGAAGGAGCGCGCGACCGCCCGGGCGAGCGTGGTCTTCCCAACGCCGGGCACGTCATCGAGCAGGACATGGCCTTCGACAAGCAACGCGGCGAAGAGCTGCTCCACCGCCTCGTCCTTCCCGATGACGACGCGGGCGACCTGTGCGACGAGCCGCTCGGCGGCCTGCTTGACCTCGTTCAATCTCTGGCCTTCGGCCAGGAGACACGCTGACGGCTGGTCGACTCACTCGTCGCGGCGACGCCGCTCCTCGCTCGGCCCATGCTGAAGGTGCTCAAGATCACGTGGCCGGGGAGGCGCTGTGCGACGAGACCGATCGCCCGCCGCCCGCGCGGATCGCGCCGGCGGTCGCGAGGGCGAGGGCGAGCGAGATGAACGCCGCGAGCCCGTGCAGACCGAGCTGCACGGGATCGACCACCTTCAGCGCGAACGGGCTGAACGCGCGCTCGACGAAAAAGATGAGCGCGAGCGCGAGCAGGAGTCGCAGCGCGAAGCTGCCGCCGTGCACGGCGCGGGTCGCGACCGTGAGGATGACGACGGCGAAGAGGTACACCCGCCAGCCGGACGAGTCACCCGCCAGGCCCCAGTCGCGCCCGCCCGGGATGAAGCCCGCGACGGCGCCGTCGGCGACGAAGAGCGCCGCCAGCAGCAACGAGAGAACGCCAAGCAGCAGCGCCGAGCCGTCGGACCGCACACCGACGGCGGTCGCGGTCGGCTCGGCCACGGCCGGCGCGGGCGTGGGCGCGTTCCACGCTGCGGCGGGAGCGCCCGGCCCCGCGGAATCGAGGGAGAACATCGCGTCCATGTCCGCGGGAAGGATGCTGTGCCCGAGCCGCCAGACCCGCACGGCCCCGACGAGGATGATCAGCTCGACGATCGCGGTCGCGAAGTGGACGACGACGGACTCGATCGGCTTCGGTCCGAGGATGAACGCGGTGAGCGGCCGCTCGACGATGAAGAACGCCGACAGCGCGATGCGGCCGAGCAAGGTCCGCTCGCTCCCGCGGGCGACGGCAAGGGCCATGAGCAGGTTCGCGAACGCAAACACGAAGGAGGTCCAACCGACGCCCTTGTATTCGTCGAAGAGCGGCTGATTCGCGTAGTTGTGGTCCAGGACGCCGTCGACGACGAACAGGACGGTCGCCAGAAGCATGAGGATGACGACCGGGCGCATGGCGCGAGCCATCAGCTCTCCCCTTCCACCGAGACCGCCGCCATGGTAGCCGCGGCGTTCGGCCGCCGGCGGGCTTCGAGGGCTCCGATCGTTTCGGGTGGCACGAAGACGCCACCGAGGGGCGCGCCGTGCTCGCCACGACCGTGGAAGTCGCTGCCACCGGTCGGCACCAGCCCGTAGCGGCCGGCCAGCGACAGACACGTGGCGGTCATGGCCGGAGGATGCGAGCCGTAGTAGGCCTCGATCCCGACGAGACCGGCGGCGGCGATGAGGGGCATGAGCTCCTCGAGACCGACGACGGTGAACGGGTGCGCGAGCGAGGGCACGCCGCCGTGCGCGACGACGAGCTGCACCGCTTCGAGCGGCGTGAGCCCGACGCGCGACACGTACGCGGGCGCGTCCTTCGCGATGATGGTGTCGAAGGCGCTGTCGTATGTCGCGACGTGGCCCGCCTCGAACAGCGCCTGCGCGACGTGCGGCCTCCCGAGGGAGCCGCCCTGGGCGATCTCCTTGACCCGCGCGAGCGAGATCGGATGGCCGAGCGCGTTCAGCTTCTCGACCATGAGCTCGATGCGTCGTCCGCGGTTCTCGCGCAGCCAGCAGAGCCGCTCCTCGAGGGCCGCGTCGGCCGGGTCGAGGAAGTAGCCGAGGATGTGGACGTCGCCCCACGCTGACTCGGTGTTGAGCTCGGTCGACGGGATGATGCGGACCCCGAGGCGGTCGCCCGCCGCGATGGCCTCGGCCGCGCCGGCGAGCGTGTCATGGTCGGCGAGGGCCTGGATCCGTACGCCGCGCCGCGCCGCGCGCTCGACCAGGTCCGCCGGCTCCAGCGCACCATCGGAGCGAAGCGAGTGCGTGTGGAGGTCGATCGCGTAGCCCAGGCTCATGCCGGGTGCATCCGATCCACGCGCTCGATCGAGCGCGCTTTCCCAGTCGCGTCATCCGCATCGATGAGGACGCTGCCGAACACAACCTGGCCGTCAGCCACCTCGAAGCGCTTGGGGAGTCCCGTCCGGAACCGATCGACAATGACCGCGGTGCGCATCCCGAGGATCGAATCGCGTGGCCCGACCATGCCGGTGTCGCAGACCAGGGCCGTGCCGTTCGGGAGGACCCGCGCGTCCGCCGTCGGGACGTGGGTGTGACTGCCGACGACCGCGGTGACGCGCCCGTCCAGGTGCCAACCCATCGCGAGCTTCTCGCTCGTCGCTTCGGCGTGCCAGTCCAAGATGGTCACGGTTGGAGCGTGGACATCACGCGACGCCAACAGCTCATCCATCGCGCGGAACGGATCGTCGGCCGGTGCCATGAATGTCCTCCCGATCGCGTTGGCGACGAGGACGCCCTTCGCCACGAGCGCTCCGCGGCCGGGATTATTCGGCGGCAGATTGATCGGCCGCAGGACGAAGTCGAGGCTCTCGATCTCGTTCACGAACTGGCGCTGATCCCACACGTGGTTGCCGGTCGTGACCACGTCGGCACCGCTGGCCTGGAGCTCGCGCGCGATCTCGGCGGTCAGCCCGGCCCCGCCCGCGGCGTTCTCACCGTTCACGATCGCGAGATCGACCCGGAGCTCGTCGCGCAGCTCCAGGAGCAGGGCCGCGACGGCGTCGCGGCCGGGACGGCCGACGACGTCACCGACGAAGAGGATGCGCATCGGCGCTATTTCGCGTAGTCGACTGCGCGCGTCTCCCGGATGACCGTG
>DHJC01000088.1:73114-77796 GCA_002404155.1 Chloroflexi bacterium UBA4730
GGCCATGTCGCGCGCGAGCCGCGCCGCATGCAGGTCGTCGATCTCGCCCGGCTTCACCATGACGCGGATCTCACGGCCCGCCTGGATCGCGAACGCCTTCTCGACGCCCGGGAAGCTGGTCGCGACGGCCTCCAGCTCGGTGAGGCGCTGGATGTAGTTGGACACGATCTCGCTCCGTGCGCCCGGGCGGGCGGCGCTGATCGCGTCGGCCGCGGAGATGAGCGTACCGACCATCGTGATCGGCTCGACATCGCCGTGGTGGCCGACCACGCCGTCGATCACGGTCTGGGGGAAGCCGTAGCGCTTGAGGAGCTCGCCACCGATGACGGTGTGCGGCCCTTCGACCTCGTGGTCGATGGCCTTGCCGATGTCGTGCAGCAGGCCGGCCCGCTTGATCGTCTGCTGGTCGTAGCCCGTTTCCGCGGCGAGCATCCCCGCGACGTGCGCGACCTCGATCGAGTGGCGGAGCACGTTCTGTCCGAACGACGTCCGGAAGTGCAGGCGGCCGAGGTACTTCACGAGATCCGGATGGAGCGCGCCGATCCCGACCTCGTAGACGGCGGCCTCGCCAGCCTCCTTGATCGACTGGTCGATCTCCGTGCGCGCGCGGCCCACCGCCTCTTCGATGCGCGCCGGGTGGATGCGGCCGTCGACGAGGAGCCGCTCGAGGGCCCGTTTCGCGACCTCGCGCCGGATGGGGTCGAAGCCCGACACGACCACCGTCTCCGGCGTGTCGTCGATGATCACGTCGACGCCGGTCAGGGTCTCGAGGGCGCGGATGTTGCGACCCTCGCGGCCGATGATGCGGCCCTTCATGTCGTCGCTCGGAAGCGCGACCGCGGTCACCGAGTGCTCGGCGGTGTGCTCCGCGGCGTAACGCTGCAGGGCGATGGTGATGATCGCGCGGGCCTTCTCGTCCGCGCGTTCGCGGGCCTCGATCTCGTACTCGCGGACCTTGCGGTTCGTGATGTCGCGCATCTCCTCCTCGACGCTCTCGAGGAGCAGGCCGCGGGCTTCCTCCTGGCTGAGGCCGGCGACGCGGGCGAGCTCGGAACGCTGCTCTTCCTGGAGCTGTTCGATCTTCGTCCGCTCGGCGTCGAGCGCGGACTCTTTCTCGGTGAGCTTGCGCTCGCGTCCGGCGAGCTCGGCGACCTGAGCGTCGACCTGCTCGTCCTTCTTGTCCAGCCGGCTCTCATAGCGCTGGAGTTCGGCCCGGCGCTCGCGGTTCTCGGCCTCAGCCGATTTCGCGACCTTGATGGCCTCGTCTTTGGCCTCGAGGATGATGTCCTTCTGCTTGGTCCGGGCCTCAGCAAGCAGACGGTCGGCGGTGGCGCGAGCGGTCGTCTCGCTGTTGAGGGCGATGCTCCGGCGGACCAGGAGAGCCACCCCGAACCCGATCGGAACGGCCACGATGAAGACGATGAGCCCAACGACGAACGTGTCGGGCATGGTCAGAGTTTCCTTTCCGTGTGCCCGCGTACGCGAAGTCGGCGCCGTTGTGAGGGCGCAGGCCCCCGTTCGCGGAATCGGCGCTCAGGACGGCGTGCCCCGGGCGCCGGGAGTTCACAAGTCTTAAGTGCGACGAGAATAGCAGGGTGACCGTCCCGGAAAGCGAACACCGGCTGGAGGAGCCGATGCTCACCGAGTTGCTCGGCACGCTCGACGGCTGGGAGCGGGACGCCGAGGCGATCACCAAGACGTTCACCCTGAAGGGCTTCACGGGGGCCATGGCTTTCGCGAACCGGGTGGCCGAGGCGGCGACCGCAGCGGAGCACCATCCCGACATCCACATCGAGCGCTACAAGGCGGTCCGGATCGTTCTCACCACGCACGTTTCGCACGGCATCTCGCGGTCGGACATCGACCTCGCGAAGGCGATCGACGCGATCGCGAGTCGCTAGCTGTCCCTGCCGCTTGACGGCGGACGCCACCGTTTCTGCGCTGTCTAGATCTCCTCTGCCGGCCACTTCCGAGCCCACTCAGGACTCACGTACCCGTAGTAATCGTGCTTCGTCGCGTCGGCGCCCGCGTACACGTCGATGAGGCGTTCGACGTCGAACCCGCTCTCGTGGAGCAGATCGACCCAGTCGCCGTGCGAGAGGTGATATTCGACGCCGACCTGGCCCGGCCACTCGAAGCGATACATCCTTTTCTGCGGGCGCATGAGCCGCTCTCCGACGTCTCCTTCGTCCGGCGTGCAGAGCAGCGCGAGCACGGAGTTCGTCATGAAGACGAGTCGACCACCGGGCCGAAGGAGCCGTGCCGCCTCGGGCACCCACTGCGCGGGAGCGGCCCACAGCGAGGCGCCGTACTCGGAGAACGCCAGGTCGAATGACGCGTCGGGCAATGGCACGCCTTCGCCCGGTGCCTCCACCAGCGGGAACCGAATCCCGGACTCCTCCTGCATGCGCCGCGCGGTCGCGAGCTGGGCCGGCGTCGGGTCGACGCCGACCGGACGGGCACCCCACTTCGCAAGGATCGCCGAGAAGTAGGCGGTGCCGCACCCGAGCTCGACGATATCGAGTCCGCGCACCTCACCGAGCGGCGAGCCGAGGTCGGCCTCTCGGATACCGAAGACGCCCCATCGCGGCTCGGTCGCCGTCCACGCTGGACGCGCGCGCGTCGAGCGCTTCCCGGTTGTTCTTCGTCCATTGCTCGACGTTACGGGCGACCGAGTCGAAATGCAGGCTCACTCCTCGTCCGCCACGGGCTTCGCGAGGACCTCTTCGATCACGTCATAGGAGAAACCGCGCGCCGCGAGGTACTGGTGGATCTTCCGTTTCCGCTCCGGCTCGGTCATCGACAGCCAGCGAGTCATCGGCCGGCGGATCGCCTCCCGCGCGCGCTTCGTCTCCGAATCGGGATCGGCCTCGCCGAGCACCACGTCGATGGTCTCCCGGGCCACGCCCTTGGCCATGAGCTCGCTCACGATGGCCCGCGCGCCCTTCGGGCGGAATCGCGCCCGCTGCTCGACCCAATATCGGGCGAAGGCCTCGTCGTCGATGTACCGCTGGGCGCGGAGCTGATCGATCGCTTTGTCCTGAGCAGCGTCGTCAAAGCGCTTGGTGCGCAGATGCCGCTTGATCTCCGCCACGCTGCGCGGACGCGAGCCGAGATAACGGACGGCCGCGTCGTAGGCATCGCCGGCCGGTGGGGCGTCGCGTGCGGGCCGGCTAGCTCTCCTCATCCGGGCCGCCGGCCGGCAGCGGACCGGACTTCTCGCGGACCTTGCCCTCGACCTCGGCTGCGACGTCGCGGTGGTCGCGGAAGAACTGCTTGGCGTTCTCACGGCCCTGGCCGAGACGGGTCTCGCCGTAGTTGAACCACGCGCCGTACTTCGTGACGACGCCGGTGAGGAGGCCCATGTCGACGAGGCCGCCCTCGCGCGAGATGCCCTCGACCGCGAGGATCTCGAGCTCGGCGATCCTGAACGGTGGCGCGACCTTGTTCTTCACGACCTTGACCCGAACGCGTCGGCCGATGACCTCGGTGCCATTCTTGATCTGTTCGATGCCCGCGACGTCGAGGCGCATCGACGCGTAGAACTTCAGCGCCTTACCGCCCGTCGTTGTGATGGGTGAGTTGTGAACGACCACACCATCCACCAGGTAGTTGTGCGTGCCCTCGACCTCGATGTCGTACCGGAATGAGGTCCGGTTGCCCCATCTCTTGGGTTGTGGCTTGATCGCGGCAATCTCTGCCGGCACGAGACGTCGCTCAGGCTCGGAGAAGACCGGAGTAACCGCGAAGCGACCGCGGTGCGTTGGGAGCAGCTTGTATTCCATCGATGGATGAACGTACTGCGCAATTACGGAATGGAACCTGTCGGTCGCATCGCGCTCCATGCGCAGAATGGCCCGCTCGCGTACCTCGTGGAGTTTCGCATCCACACCGAATCGGTCGCGGAGCATCGCGACGAGTCGGTGTTGCGTGTCGATGCTCATCCCTTCAACGCAAATCGCGATTCTGCCGTTTTCCCGTTTGCCGCGGATGGTCAAACTTCCGTCGTCCATGTACCAAAGCGCGAGCGCGAGCGGCGACAGCGAATCCAGGTACTTCTGGTCGAACTGTTTTACGCCGAGCTGGTAGGCGCTGCGTCGGGTGTCATGGAGCTCGGGCATCGGTGTGCTGTCCCAGAAGCTGTCGGCGTCGTCGTTCTCCCAGTACGAACCGGGGATATTGCCCAGCAGCGACATCTTCCAGCGAAGGTACTCACGCTGCTTCACCCCGTGACCTAAGCGGAACTGGACGCCACGCGAGTGCGGACCCTTGGGTGCGCTCAGAGAACCGTCGCCTAAGAGGCTTCCACGAATGACGTCCCATTGGAATTCGCTCAGTCGGAACCACTGCGCAAGCATTACGGGATCGCCTGGACGCAGATCCTCAACGCGCGCGAACCCCTCCGGCGTCAGGACCTCGTGATTCGGTGTCGCATGAAGGTAGGCGCGTCCGTTACCGCTCGGCCGATGCACCGTGACCGACAGAAAGTCTGTGGTGGCGCCGTTGTTGAACCAGTTGACGACCGGACGCGACAGGACTTCACCAGTCTTGAGATCTGCGGTCAGTACCTCCGCCCTGCGCCTCTGATTGACGAGCTGGCCGATCTTTGCCGGAGAGCCATCGGCGAGCGTGACTCGGGTGCCATAGGAAAAGCACCCAAACATGACGCCGATCTTCTCGCG
>DHJC01000088.1:77882-97366 GCA_002404155.1 Chloroflexi bacterium UBA4730
CGCAGCTGGTTGATGAAGATCACGGTCGTCTTCGTCTTCGAGATCGTTCCGGTGAGCTTCCGCAGCGCTTGGCTCATCAAGCGCGCCTGCATGCCCACATGCGAGTCGCCCATCTCGCCTTCGATCTCAGCCTTCGGCACGAGGGCCGCCACCGAATCGACGACGACCAGATCGACCGCCCCGCTCCGGACAAGCGTGTCGACGATCTCGAGGGCCTGCTCGCCGTTGTCGGGCTGCGAGATGAGGAGCTCGTCCGTGTTCACGCCACAGATCCGGGCCCAGCCGGCATCGAGCGCGTGCTCCGCGTCAATGAAGGCCGCGGTCCCACCGCTGCGCTGCACGGAAGCGACGGCATGCAGCGCGAGCGTGGTCTTTCCCGACGCTTCTTGGCCGTAGATCTCGACGACCCGGCCGCGCGGATAGCCGCCGACGCCGAGCGCCAGATCGAGCGCTAGGGAGCCGCTCGGGATGACGTCGATGCCCTGGGTGCCTTCGGCCCCGAGCTTCATGATGGAGCCCTTCCCGAACTGCTTTTCGATCTGGAGGATGGCCGCGTCGATGGCCTTGGTCTTCTCGCTCAACTTCTTGGACCCCTCGGATGACAACGGCACAGACTTGCCCGGCACCGCCACCGCTAGAACTTCTCTTTGCGCTTGGGTTTGATGACCTCGAAGGCCATCGGATTCACGGGGGCGACGGTCCCGTGCCTCTTGAGCTCCTTCTCGAGCTGCTCTTTGGACTTCTTCTTGGCCTTCTTGCCGCCGGCGTCTCCACCACCAGTGGGCATGTGTCTCCCTCCCTGAACCCGCGCTGGAAGCACATCGAGCATAGCAGCGGGAACGCGTGCCTAGACTTGCGCGGATGCCCGATGCGAAGCGTCAAGCGCGCGTCACGACGAAGACCGGTGACCGCGGCGAGACCTCGCTCTTCGGTCCGGGCCGGATCCGCAAGACCGACCCACGCATCGAGGCGCTCGGGGACCTCGACGAGACCCAATCGGCCATCGGCGTCGCCCGCGCGATCGCGTCCGGCTCGATCGCCGAGATCCTCATCGAGCTGCAGCGTGCGCTGTACGTCGCGATGTCGGAGATCGGGACGCCCGAGACCGACCGCGCGCGGCTTCCGAAGCGCATCGACGCGACGTCCGTCGCGGAGCTCGAGGAGCATGCCGCGGCGGTGCGGGCGACCGTCGATATCGCGGCGCGATTCATCATCCCCGGCCAGGACGAGCTGTCGGCGCGCCTGGATCTCGCGCGCGCAGTCTGCCGGCGGGCGGAGCGGCGGGTCGTCGCGCTGGCCGACAGCGGACAGATCGATGGCGAGCACCTGCTTCCGTGGCTGAACCGGTTGTCGGACGTGCTGTTCGTGCTGTCGCGAGCGGTCGAGCCAGGCGCGCGCCCGGCCCGCGAGGATTAGCTCAGCGCAGCCAGGGCGGCGCTTCCCACTTGTCGGGGAGCACCGTGACCTTCACCGGCATCTCCGCGGCCTGCTCGGACACCGACTGGATCTGGTTGATCAGCATCGGCCCGTACGGGCAGAACGGCGTGGTGAGGACCATCTTGACCTCGGCTTCCTCGTTGGCGAACACGACCTCGCGGATGAGGTCGAGGTCGATCACCGAGAGGCCGATCTCGGGATCGAGCACAGCCTGGAGCGCGTTCAGGACCTTCTCCTGCTTTTCGGCGTCGGAGACGATGGGGGTGGTGTCTTCTGCCATGGCCCCATTGTCGCACCCCGCGGTGCGCTGACCGTCGCGAGCAGGGCAGCGAGGGCCGGAACGACGGCATTCAGGGTGTCGCTGCGGCTGTCGAAGCTGATCGCGAAGATCGCCCAGGGCACCAGGATCGCTGCGCTCACCAGGCCGGCAAGGAGTAGCCGACGCCGCCGGGAGTCCGACCGCGCCGCCGCGGCGGCGATGACGGCCCACGGCAACACGAGGAAGAGGTGGTCGTAGCTGTAGGCGTACGGCACCGCGAAGAGCGAGACCGCGATGGCGATCGCGCCGTACGTCGCGCGGTCGATCCGACGCCCGCGTGCGAGCAGCGCGACACCCGCGATCAGCACGGCGATGAAGACGACCGCGAAGCGCGCGTCGCCGAACAGCAGGGTCGCGAGCCCCGCCGCGGTCGGCAGCGGCCGCGCGATCTCCGCCCGGTTCGTGGTGAGCTCGCGCAGCCATTCGCCCAGCCAGGCCGGGAACGCCCCGACCGACGCCGCGGCCAGGACCACGAGCGCCGCGATGGTCGACCGGACGTATCGCACGTCCGCGCGCCACAGCAGCGCGGGCGCGTAGAGCCCGGCGAGCTGTGGCTTCAGGAACAAGAGCGCCGCGGCGACGCCCGCACGCGATGGTCGAGCGACCAGCGACAGGCCGAGCAGCGGCAGCAGCACACCGGTGAGCTGGCCGAAGGCGAGGACCTGGATGAACGAGAGCGAGCCCGCGGCGATCGCCGCGACCAGCAGCGCGGGCGCGTGCGTCGCGCGAATGACGAGCGCAATACCGCCGATCGCCCCGGCCAGCAGCAGGGCCCCCCACACGCCGGCCGCAGCGTCGTACGGCAGCAGCGCAAGCGGCGCGAACGCGAGCGCGCTCCAGTACGGATACGCGAATGCACCGGGGCACGGCGCCTTCACGCCGCGTGGGTCCGCGAGGCGTGACGGATCGTCGGTCAGCATGGCCCACGTCGGGCCGTCGTAGGGATCGACGCCGCGGATCACCGCGCTGCCGCCGTGATAGAAGCACCAGAGGTCGTGGTACCGCCATGAGCCGCCGACGTCGGCGAGCACAGGCCCCGCCGCCGCGACGAGCACCGCGACCGCGATCAGGCCGGAGGCGCGTCGTCCCACAACGTCGCACGCTGCGGCGGCGTGATGCCGAGGTGCCGGTACGCCCGCTCGGTCGCGATGCGGCCGCGGGGTGTCCGCTGGAGGTAGCCCTCCTGCAGCAGGTAGGGTTCGTACACGTCCTCGATGGTCTCGGTGTCCTCGCTCACGGCGGCGGCGAGCGTCTCGAGGCCGACCGGGCCGCCGGAGAACTTCTCGACGATGGCCGAGAGGAGCATCCGATCCACCGCGTCGAGGCCGACCTCGTCCACCTCGAGCGATCGCAGCGCCTCCTTCGCGACGGCGAGCGTGATCACACCATCGTGCTTCACCTGCGCGTAATCGCGGACGCGCTTCAGCCAGCGGTTCGCGATGCGCGGCGTTCCGCGCGAGCGGCGAGCGATCTCGGTCGCGGCCGTGGGCTCGATCGAGACCCCGAGGATCCGCGCCGAGCGCTTCACGACGAGCTCGAGCGACTCGGGCGTGAAGAGATCGAGTCGGTAGGTCGCGCCGAAGCGGTCGCGCAGCGGCGAGCTGAGCCGGCCGATCCGCGTCGTCGCACCGACGAGGGTGAACCGCGGCACCGGAAGACGGAGCGTGCGCGCACCGGGTCCTTTGCCGAGGACGATGTCGAGGTGGAAGTCCTCCATCGCCGGATACAGCACCTCCTCGACGATCCGCGGAAGCCGGTGCACCTCGTCGACGAACAGGATGCTCCCCGGCTCGAGGTTCGTGAGGATGGCCGCGAGGTCGCCGGCGCGCTCCATCGCCGGCCCGCTCGTCACGCGGATCGGGACGCCGAGCTCGTGCGCGATGACGGTGGCGAGCGAGGTCTTTCCCACTCCGGGCGGGCCATAGATGGCGACATGCTCGAGGGCCTCGTTCCGCCCCTTCGCGGCGTCGATGAGGATCCGCAGGTTCGCCTTCACCTTCTCCTGGTTGATGTACTCGTCGTCGGAGAGGCGCTGGGGCCGCAGGGTCGTCTCGAGGGTGTGCTCCTCTTCGCGCGCCGCCGGCGCGACGGGCCGCTGGACCGGGCTCACCGGGCGGCCGCCTCGCGGGCCCGGCGCACGATGTCGACGAGGCGGTCGGCCGCGATGTCGTGCGGGACCAGCTCGGCCTCGGACGACGCCCGCGGCTTGAGCTCGACGCTCTTCGACTGGAGCGAGCGACGGCTGACCGTGACCCGGAATGGGATGCCGATGAGATCGGCGTCGGCGAACTTCACCCCCGCGGATTCGTCGCGGTCGTCGTACAGGACCTGCACGCCCTTCTCCTCGAGCGTGGCGACGAGCGCATCGGCGGCGGCATGGACCGTCTCATCGTTCATCGGCAGGCCAACCACGTGCACCTCGTACGGCGCGACGGCGAACGGCCAGATGATCCCCTTATCGTCGTGGCTCGTCTCGATGATCGTCTGCACCGAACGGCCGACCCCGATGCCGTACGAGCCGCCGACGAAGAGCTTGCGGGTGCCGTCCTCGGCAAGATACGTGGCGTTCATCTTCTCCGAGTAGTAGGTGCCATAGGCGAAGATGTTCCCCACTTCGACGCCGCGCTTCACCGCGAGGGGCGCGCCGCACGTCGGGCACGCGTCGCCTTCTATGACGTCGTGCAGGTCGACGCGCCGGTCCGCCCGTTCGGCGGTGAAGTCACGACCCAACGCGACGTCCTTCAGGTGCGTGTCCTTCTTGTTCGCTCCCGCGACGTAGCCACGCCCGGCGACGACGGCCGTGTCCACGAGGACGGGCGCGCCGAGCCCGACCGGCCCCACGAACCCGGCCACCCCACCAGCTCTCGCGAAATCGGCGTCCCCGGCGAACTGCACGTCGCTCATGCCGAGGCGCTTACGGAGCTTCGCCTCGTTCAGGTTCCGGTCGCCGGGCAGCACCACCGCCACCGGCTTGCCGTCGCGGTCCTTCACCAACAGGGTCTTGAGGAACGCGCTCGCCGGAAGCTTCAGCGACGCCTGGAGCGCCTCAATGGTGGTCGTGCCCGGCGTCGCGATCTCGCTGCGGGCCGCCTTGGGGAACGGCTCGCTCGCGTCGTCGATCTTGCGGGCGGCCTTCTCGAGGTTCGCGCTGTAATCCCCGCGCGAGCAGATGGCGAGACGGTCCTCGCCGGCCTCGGTGAGCACCTGGAACTCATGCGCAACGTCGCCACCCATCGCGCCGGTGTCGGACTCGACGCTGATCGCGTCGAGGCTCATCCGACGGAAGATGCGGACGTACGCGCCGTGCTGCGCGGCGTAGGAGCGTTCGAGGCCGGCCTGATCCATGTCGAAGGAGTAGGCGTCCTTCATCACGAACTCGCGCGTCCGCAGGAGGCCGGCGCGTGGCCGCGTTTCGTCGCGACCCTTCGATTGGAAGTGATAGACCATCGCCGGCAGCTGGCGGTACGAGAGGATCTCGTTGATCGCGTGCAGATGGACGACCTCCTCGTGCGTGTAGCTGACCATGAACTCGCGGCCGTTGTGGTCCTTCGTCCGGAAGGTGATGGGCTCGAGGAGGTCCCAGCGGCCGGTCGTCTTCCAGACCTCCGCGGGCGTCAGGACCGGCATCTCCATCTCCTGGCATCCGATGCGGTCCATCTCCTCGCGGATGATCTGCTCGACCTTCTTCGCCACCCGGAACCCGAGCGGCAGCCACGTATACAAGCCTGCCGCAAGCGGTCGCGCGATCGCGGCGCGGAGCATGAGCTGATGTCCCGGCGTCTGGGCCTCGGATGGCGGCTCGCGGAGGGTGCGGCCGAACAGCCGCGACATGCGCATCGGCGAATTGTCGGTGAAAGGCAGGCTGGCACGCTTTGCGCTTGGCGGTGCCGAGCTAGGCGGCGACCACCAGCTGCCGCCGGCCGCACCGCCCGCACCATGGCGGGACCGTCCAGCAGGAGATCCGCCTCGAGCGGGAGCTCGACGAACGCGAGGCCGGCCGGAGCGAGTCGGACCGCTGGGCCGTGACCCTCTGCGGCGCTAGGACTTCGCTTCGGAGGCGGCCGCCGGGGTCTCGCGATCGCGGCGGTTGAGCGTGACCAGGTTCGAACCGGCGGACTCCATCTTCGCGGCGCCGTCGAACATGACGCCCTTCTCGACCATGAACGACGGCGTCGAGACGTCGCCCTTCACGCGGGCGGGCTTGTGGAGCTCGACCATCTCGGTCGCTTTGATGTTGCCGTTGACCTCGCCGTTCACCACGATGGAGCCACAGGTGATGTCGGCGGTGACCTTCGCGCCCTCGCCGATGATCAGCATGTCGTTCGTACTGATCTCGCCGGTAAAGGTGCCGTCGATCCGGACGGTGCCTTCGAAGGTCAGCTTGCCGTCGAACTGCGAACCGCGCCCGAGGAGCGCGTTCAACGATCCGTCGGCCGGCGCCTGCTTCGTACGCTCTTGCATCGGTACCTCCTGTGGGGTCCAGACTGGTTTCGGCTCGCGAGGCGACTCATCTGGCGCGGGATCGGTCTTGCTGCCTGTTCTGAACATTGAAGCCCCCTTGTCGCTGGCGTTACCGGGGCAACGCGGCGGAGAGTCGGATGGTACGGCTACAGCGCCTCGGACAGGGCGTCCCAGACGCGGGCCTGGGTCTTGGTCGGGATCCGTGAGGCCGTGTCGACCCGCCGGCAGATCAGCTCGGTCTGCTCGCCGTAGAGGGTGTGGAGCCTAACGAGCATGTCCAGGGCTTCCTGACGCGCCTCGGGGTCCTTCCAGCGCATCACCACGGCCCGGACCCGCTGGGATCGCTGATGGAAGCGGTCAAGGTGGACCCAGCCGGGCCCCTCGGGCCACTTCTGCTCCCCGAAATGGATCCCCTGGATGAAGGTCGTCTCGTCCAGGTCCGCCTTGCGGAAGTCGTTGCCCCGGAAGTCGTTGCCGGCCCGACGGGGGTCCAGGTGCTGGGCGGCGAGGCCCCAGGGCCGTCCGTAGAAGCGGCACTTCGTGATCGGACCGGCGAAGGTGCAGTCGACGAACTCGGCGCAGGTCGCCTGCCACTTGTCGAGGTGCGAGTTCGAGAAGGTGCAGCCCTCGAAGCGAGTCTGGCCCGGATCGGCCCTCGATAGATCGGCGTCGTCGAACCGGCAGTCGCGGAAGACGCTCTGGACCGGACTGGAGAAGAGCGGCTGCCACTTCCGATCGAAGACGAGGCCGCGGAAATCGCAGTTGACGAAGATGCAGGCCTCGGGGGTGAATCGCGAGAAGGCGACCTTCCGGAAGTCGACATCCTCGATCGTCGCACGCCGGATGTGGACGACGCCGCTGGAGGCGTCGAGCTCGAGGGCTATGTGCGGGTCCCCGCGGGCACCGAGCGGCCCGGCGTGAGTTGGCCCTCGTGCGACAGCTTCGGGGCCTTCTGCGAGTAGGGCTCCTTGCCGTTCTCGACGAGGATCTTGTCGATCTCCGAAAGGAGCGCGTCCATCAGCTCCGCCTCGGGGTACACCCCGACGACCTTGCCCTTGCGGAAGATCGCGCCCTTCCCCACGCCGCCGGCAATCCCGACGTCCGCGTCCTTCGCCTCGCCCGGCCCGTTCACCTCGCAGCCCATGACCGCGATCTTCATCGGCACCGGCAGCGCGCGGAGGCGCTCCTCCGCGACCTTCGCGAGCGGGATGAGGTCGATGTCCGCGCGGCCGCACGACGGGCAGGCGACGAGCGTCAGCCCCTGATCGCGCAGCTCCAGTGATTTCAGGATGTCGAAGGCAGCCTTCACTTCCATGACCGGATCCTCGGAAAGCGACACGCGGATCGTGTCGCCGATACCTTCATAGAGGAGGACGCTCATCCCGGCGCTCGAGCGGACCGAGCCCGAGAGCAGCGTCCCCGACTCGGTCACCCCGAGGTGCAGCGGGTACGGGATGGCCCGCGCGAGCCGGCGATACGCGGCGATCATCTTCGGCACTTCGAACGCCTTGACGCTGACGATGATGTCAGTGAAGTCGAGCTCCTCGAGGATGCGGATCTCGGACAGCGCCAGGTCCACCATCCGCTGCGCGTCGTCGCGCAGGTCGCCGGGTTCCTTGTCCGGGATGGAGCCGAAGTTCACGCCGATGCGGATCGGGGTCCCCTGGATCTTCGCGCGCTTCACGACCTCGCGGACGCCGTCCTTGTTGTGGATGTTCCCCGGATTGAGGCGGAGCTTGTGGACCTTCGCGTCGAGGGCCATGAGCGCGAGTTTGTAGTCGAAGTGGATGTCGGCGACGACCGGGAGGATGCTGCGGCGGACCAGCTCCTTGAGCGCTTCGCCCCCGCGGCGGTCCGGGACGGCGACCCGAACGATCTCGCAGCCGGCCTCTTGGAGCCGGTCGATCTGGCGGATCGTGGCCTCGATGTCGTGGGTGAGCGTCGTGCACATCGACTGCACCGCGATCGGCGCACCGTCACCGATGGGAACGCCGCCAACCCAGACCCGCTTGCTCGGTCGGCGCACGCGCGGGCCGACGCGGTCTTCGGGGAGGTTCAGATCGACGTTCATCGCGGACTGCAGCACGTACTAAGCGTAGCCGCCCTAGCGTTATTCGAACGTGCCAAAACGGTCTGCGGCAGCCCTCCGCGGCTGCATCGTCGCGATCTGCGTGCTCACTCGGCTGGCGTTCGTGGCGACCCCGGCGCAGGCCGCCTACGGCGACCTCCGGCTCCCCTACCCACCGGGCCGCGCGTACGTCGTCACCCAGACGCCGGGCGCGTACCAGAATTGCGCGCGCAGCGGCGGGAGCCACTGCATCGGCAACGACATCTGGGCCTACGACTTCGGCCTTCACATCGGCGATCAGATCGCCGCGGCGCACGCGGGCACCGTGATCCGGTACGTCGCGGGCTTCGGCATCGGATCGTGCGATCCGGCGTTCCGCAACGACGCGAATTACATCGTGCTCGATCACGGCGACGGCTACTCCTCGATCTACTGGCACATCAGCTACGGCTCCGCGTCGGTCGCACCCGGCCAGGTCGTCGCCCAGGGGCACCCGATCGCCGATGCCGGCGCGGCGGGCATCGTGTGCGGCTCCCCCGGCGACCACCTCCACTTCGCGGTCGAGCCGACGCCGGCGAACGGCGTCTCGGTCACGACGTCGGTCCAGATCCGCTTCGACGAAGCCGGTGAGCCCGCCGCGGGGACCGCGCCGGTCTCGGCGAACCGCCCGCGCTTCTCAGCGGCGTACGTCGGCGGCAGCGACTGGGTCATCCTCGGCAACGGCGAACGGCATCCGACGACGGGCCTCTGGCGCAACACCGGATGGGGCGCGTGGTCGCAAGCGAACTCGCGCCTCGGGACATTCGGTCCCGAGCCCGCCCAGGATCAGGTGAGCATCCTCACCGGCGCGAACCGCGTCGGCCAGAGTCAGGCGGTCGTCGCGCCGGGTGAGGTCGCGAGCTACCCGTTCGAGATCGTCGGACCGGCGACGCCTGGCATCTATCGCGTCTACCTGCGTCCGGTGATCGATGGCATCACCTGGATGGAGAACGAGGGCGTGTTCTGGCTGGTGGATCGCCGGTGAAGCGCTTCAGGCCGATGGCCGCATTCATCGCGGCTCTGGTCGGGATCTCCCTCCTTGGCGCGACCGCGCTGGCCGCGACGCGCGGCCCCGTCAGTCCGACGGCCGCGTACGTGAGCTCGACGCTCGGCTACGCGGTCCAGCTGCCCGGGGACTGGCGCCGCTCGGCCGTGCTGTCCGCGCTCGTGAACAATGGCAACCTCAAGGTGGGCCACGAGGTCTTCACCATTCGCTCGGTCGCGGACGAGTCGGGCGTGCTGAACGATCCGGGCCCGGGCGCGGCGTGGTCGTACGTCGCGGTCGTCGAGCAATGGCGTGACCCCGCGGGCTGGAGCGCGATGGCCTGGGCCACCGATCCGCTGCTCGCGGGCTGGGCCCAGGGCCAGGTCGTCGAGAGCACGACGATCGACGGCCACGTCGCCGCGAAGGTCACCAACGGTCCGCGGTTCTCCGTCGCGTACTACGTCCAGGACGCCGGACGGATGTTCGTCGTCGGCTACAAGGTCGACGCGCCGCAGTGGAAGCCATCGTCGGCGACGGAGTCCGACCTGGGCGCGATCGTCGCCTCGTTCCACGTCTCGCCTTAGAGGGCTCGCTCCAGCGTCGACCGATATTCTTCGAGGAACGCCGCATCCGCGGCCATCCCCGCCGGCACGCCCATCGCGACGAGCTTTAGGAATCCAGGATCTCCTGCGCGCGCCCGCTCCGTCACGAATCGAGCGACATGCAGGATCCGTAGCCGCATCGCCGGAATGATCTTCGCGCGATCCTCGAGGCCATAGCCATCACAGAAGAGCCTGAGTCGACGGGCTCGTTCTCCGACCGTGAACAGTCGTGCCGCAGAGATGAGCGATACCCAGCAGTACGCCGCATTCGCTAGATCCCACAGGCGGGTGCCAGGGCCGGCGAGATCCCAATCGAGCATGGCGGCCAGACGGCCGTCGCGGACTAGCGCATTCCACGGCGACCAGTCGTTGTGACAGATCAGCTCGTGGGCTGTGGGTGCGGTCAAGCGCCAGATCGCATCCGGTGGAGGCTCGAAGCCGACAACAACATCGTGATAGCGCCGCAAAAGGCGCGCGGCTTCGACGAGATGGTCTTCGGCGACGATCCGGTCTGGCACCGGTTCGGCCGTGCCTGAATGAGCCTCACCAGCAATGAAGCGCAGGACCTCCCGGCCGCGTTCGTCGGTGCCAAGAACACGCGGCGCCTCGAAGCCCGCGGCCTCGAGGTAGCCAAGGAGCGCGTGCACGGCCGGGGTCCACGGGCCGGCCTGACGCCGGACGGTGTCACCGACGCGGACGGCCGCGTTGAGATTCCCACCCAGCGAGGTCTCGGCGTCCATCAGGCGCTCGCGCCCGTGTAGCTCCGCAGCCCGAACTTCCAGAACCAGCTCGTGAACGTCCACGCGAGGATCGTCGCGACGAGGATCGCGCCGAGTCCGAGCAGGTCGAGCTTCCCGGCCATCGCTTCCGCCGGAACGGTCACCGCGATGCCGATCGGCGCGATCGAGGACAGCGTGAGCCGCAGCCACCCGGGGTAGATGTCGACCGGGAACCGCGCCGCGTCGACGAACGCGCCGTAGATCACCAGCAGGTTCTCGACCCGGACGAACCAGAACGCGAGCGTCGCAAGACAGTGGAGCAGGCAGTACACGAGCCCGAGCCCGCAGGCCAAGGCGAGGATGAAGCTCAGCACCTGCAGCGGCGACAGGGCGGCGTTCAGCTGCACGAGCCCGATGCCGATGATGATCAGTCCGGTCAGGACGCCGAACAGGTTGCGGACCTTGAAGTGCCGCATCGTGACGAGGAATTGGCTGTTCGCGGGCTTGAGGAGCGTGAAGTCGAGGGTCCCGAGGCGGATGTGCTCGAGGAGCCGCTCAACGCTCGGGCCGACGGTGGAGTCCGCGACGCCCTGCACGATGTAGTAGGTGCCGATGAGGATGAGCATCTCGGCGACGCTCCACCCATTCATCGTCGTCGTGTAGCTGAACAGGATGAGGACCGCCCCGAGGCTCGTGCCGGTGACCACAAGCTGCTGCAGGACGTTGAAGACGAGGTTCACCCGGTACTCGAGCTCGTACTGCGTCTCGACCGCCGCGAACAGAGCGAGGAGCCGCCCGTACCGCCTGATCACGCGCCGGCCGCCGAATACTCGCGCACGCCGGCGCGCCACACGATCTGGAACAGCGCGTACGAGGCGATGAGCCACGCGACCTGCCCGGCCATCCACACGAGCGACTGCTCGAGCGACGCGCCGCCGCGGAGGATGTCGGTCGGGACGCCGATCCAGTAGCCGAACGGCAGGACGTAGCTGAGCGTCTGCAGGATCCCGGGCATGAGCGCGAGCGGAGCGATCTGGCCGGCGAAGATGAACGCGGTGCGGTCGAAGAGCGTCACGACCGCGTTCACGCGCGTGGTCCAAAAGGCCGCCGCGGCGACCACCCAGCCGAGAAAGAACCGGAGGGCCGCGCCGAGGAGCAGGCTCGGCACGAACAGCGCGACGTTCCACCACTGCGTTTCGAACCGGGCGTGGAAGGTGATCGCGATGACCACGAGCGCCGGGAAGAGGCCGAAGGCGGTGAATGCCTTCCAGGTGAGGTTCTCGACAACCGAGTAGTGCAGCGGATGGAGCGGCCGGAGGAGCTTCGGCGAGAGCCGGCCCTGCGCGACCTCGAACTCGAACTCGTACGCGTTCCAGGCCGTGGTGAAGTGGAGCACGAGACCCATGCACACGTAGTAGCCGGCGAAATCGGCGACGGTGAAGCCACCGACGGCGCCGCCACGTGCCGCAGCCACGGCCGACCACGCCGCGAGGAAGATGATCGGCCGGATCAGGGAGAACAGCAGGTACAGGAACATCGAGACGCGGTACTGCGAGGCCTGCTGGAACTGGCCGACGAGGAGCGTGCGATAGGTCGCGATCACGACACGGACTCGCTCGTGAAGACCTTGTCGATGACGTCCTCGATCGGCGGATCCTCGACCGAGATGTCCACGAGGCGGTCGCCGAGATCGTTCACCAGCCGGGCCGCCCGCGACGGCGCGTCGTCCCGCGGCACGTGGAGCGTCACCCGAGCGTCGTCGCGGGACGCGATCTCGCCGTACTGCGCGAGGCCGTCACCGTCCGCGCCGTCGCGGAGGGTCACCCCGATGAGCTTGTACGGCGCCATGCGGGAGGCGAGCGCGGCCAGGCCGCCGTCGTACAGCAGCTTCCCGCGATGGATGACGATGACCCGTTTGCAGAGCGCCACGACGTCGGCCATGTAGTGACTGGTGAGGAGGACGGTCGCGCCCGTCCGGCGATTGTGCTCGGCGACGAACTTCCGGATCTTCGCCTGCATCGACACGTCGAGGCCGATGGTCGGCTCGTCCAGGAACGCGACCTTCGGCGAGTGCAGCAAGCCGGCGGCGAACTCGACCTTCATGCGCTCGCCGAGGGACAGCTGGCGCACCGGCTTGTGCACGAGCGGCTCCAGGTCGAGGAGCTCGACGAGCTCCTCGAGCGTCCGGCGGAACTGCTCGTCCGGGATCTTGTAGATCTCCTGCAGCACGCGGAACGAGTCGGCCGCCGGGATGTCCCAGACGAGCTGGCTGCGGTTCCCCATGAGCAGGGTCATCTGCTGCAGGTAGGCGTTCTCCCGCCGCCACGGGACGAAGCCGAGCACGCGGGCCTCGCCGCCGGTCGGATAGAGGAGGCCGGAGAGCGCCTTCAATGTCGTCGTCTTCCCCGCCCCGTTCGGCCCGAGGAAGCCCACGATCTCGCCGGCATCGATGGTGAACGAGATGCCCGCGACCGCGGGGACATCCGTGTAACGCCGCTTCACGAATGCCCGAAGCGTGGCGCGCAGGCCGGACTCGCGCTCCGAGACCCGGAACGTCTTGCGCAGGTCACGGACCTCGATGATCGCGCTCATGCGCGAGGGAGCCTAGCGAACGCCGCGTGGTGCGTCGGGGGGTGTTACCCGCCGATGGCGCGGCGGATGTCCGAGATGCTCACGATCACGAGCAGTCCGAGGAGCAGCACGAACCCGACGGCGTGAATCGCGGCCTCGACCTGCGGCGAGAGCCGACGCCGCAGGAGCGCGCCGAGGAGGACGAAGAAGAGCCGTCCGCCATCGAGGCCGGGGAACGGGATGATGTTGATGACGCCGAGGTTCACCGACAGCACGCCGACGAGCTTCAGGAACGTCGGGATCCCGAACTGCGCGACCTGACCGGTGACGCGGAAGATCTCGATCGGCCCGCCCACCACCGGCGCGCCGCCGCTCGGGGCCGCGCGCTGCGCGATGAGCTGACCCGGGAGCGCGACGATCTGACCGACGACGTCGCCGGTGAGGCTCACGGCCGATCCGAAGGCCTGGGCCGGCGGCACCGATACCGCGGCCTGGACCTCTTCCAGCTGCACGCCGAGCGGACCCTCGCCCGCCGGCGGTTCGGCGCGCGGGATGGCCCTGATCGGCGGCAGCGGCTGCCCATTGCGCGTGATGTCGATCGCGATCTCCTGCTGCTTCTCCGCGGCCTTCGCCGTGATGTTCACCATCGCGCGGGCGGTATGGATCGGCGTGCCGTCGACGTCGACGACGATGTCGCCCACCTGAAGGCCCGCGGCGGCCGCGGGCGAGCCCGCGCGCACGTCGAATACGCGCACGTCACCGGTGGGCGCCGTTGTGCCGGTCGCGAACGCGATGGTCAGGATGATGAGGGCGAGCACGAAGTTCATGAACACGCCCGCCGCGAGGACGATCGCCTGTGCCCACCAGGGCTTCGAGGTGAACGAGCGGGGATCGCCGGTGCCTTGCTGGTGGATGGAGAAGTCGTCCTGGCCGAGGATCCGCACGAAGCCCCCGAACGGGATCCAGTTGAGCGTGTACTCGGTCTCGCCGCGGCGGACGCCGGCGAGGCGGGGCGGGAAGCCGAACGCGAACTCGAGGACCTTCATGCCCAGAAGGCGCGCCGCGGCGAAGTGCCCGAACTCGTGGACCGAGACGATGAGGGTGAACGTCACGATGAACAGGACGAGCGTCTGCAGGTTCGTGAGGATCGAAAGGAGCCCGGTCATGCGCGTGCCTCCGCCGGTTGGAGCTCGCGCCGCACGCGTTCGTCGATCCGCACGATCTCCTCCAGGGTAGGAGCCTTGCCAGCGCCCGCGCCGAGCTCGGCGCCGCGGCGGAGCAGCCCCGCGATCTCCGTGAACGCGATCTCACCGGCGAGGAACCGGGCCACCGCGATCTCGTCCGCCGCCGACAGTCCGACCATCGCGCCCTGATCGCCCGCGCGCGCGGTCGCGAGGACGTGCGAGAAGCAGGGATAGCGCTCCAGCTCGACCTCGCCGAAATGCAACGCCCGCTCGCGCGTCCAGTCGAAGTGCTTCGCCGGTGACGGCTGATGGTCCCAGAGCAGCGCGTACTGGATCGGCAAGCGCATGTCGGGCTCCGCGAGCTGGGCGATCACGCTGCCGTCGACGAGCTCGACCATGGCGTGGATCACGCTCTCCGGATGGAGCACGACCTCGATGCGCTCGTACTCGAGGCCGTAGAGCCAGTGCGTCTCGACGACCTCGTAGCCCTTGTTCGTGAGCGTGGCCGAATCGACGGTGACCTTCGGTCCCATTCGCCACGTCGGGTGACGGAGCGCCTCATCCGCTGTGATCGACGCGAACGTGTCGAGCGCGCGCTCGCGGAACGGTCCACCTGACGCGGTCACCGCGACGCGGCGCACCCGGCTTGGATCGACGCCGGTGAGGCACTGCCAGAGCGCGCAGTGCTCGCTGTCGACCGGCCGGAGCCGCTTGCCCGCCCCGCCGCTGGCGGCGCGAACGAGGTGGCCGCCGACGACGAGCACTTCCTTGTTCGCGAGCGCGACGTCCTTGCCGGCGGCGAGCGCGGCCAGCGTCGGCTTCACTCCCGCGATACCCGGCGTGGCCACGAGGACAAGGTCGACGTCGTCCGCGGTCGCGAGCGCCGTGAGATCGTCATCGCCGACGGCGACGCGCTTCACGTTCAGGGTCGCGGCGAGAGCCTTCAGTTCCTCGCCGCGCGACCGAGCGGCGAGGGCCGTGACGATCAACCGGTCGGGATGCGCGGCAATGACCTCGAGGGCCTGCTGCCCAATCGAGCCGGTCGCCCCGAGGATCGCGACGCGCGTTGGTCCCTTCATCGACCCATCATCCCAGACCGGCGGCCAGGGTCAGCGCGGCCACGAGCGGGGCGACCGCGAGAAGCGAATCGATGCGATCGAGCATCCCGCCGTGTCCGGGGAACAGAGTCCCGGACTCCTTCACGCCGGCGCGCCGTTTGATCCAGCTTTCGAGGAGATCGCCGGCAAAGGCAACGGGTCCTGCCGCGACCGCGGCGACCGCCGCCTCCGGACGGCCGAGGCCGAAGAGCGCGGAGATGCCGAGGACCGCGAGCGCAGCGGCGCCGAACCCGCCGAACGTTCCTTCCCAGGTCTTGCCCGGGCTAATGCGCGGCGCGATCTTCCGCCGTCCGGCGAGCGAGCCGACGAGATACGCGCCGACATCCGCCGCCCAGGTCGCGCCGATCGCGAGCAGGAGCCACACCGCCAGGCCCGCGGCCGCGCCGTGCGCGGCACCGCGATCGCCGAGCGCACGCAGGTACACGAGGGCCGGGAGGCCGGTGAGAAGGGCGAGGAGCTCGAGGACCGCCGCGAAGCCGGCGCTGCGCAGCGCCCAGAGCTCGGCGAGCGCGATGCCGCCGGCCAGTGCGACGAGGACGGTGAAGACGATGGGCGGCGCGAAGGCCGCGGCGAGCACGACCACCGCGTAGACGAGCCCCGTGACGCTGCGACGCCCCAGATCGTTCAGCGGCCGTACCGCCGATCGCGCCGCGCGTACGAGGCGAGCGCGGCATCGAGGTGCTCGACCGCGAAGTCCGGCCAGAGGACATCGGTCGCCCACATCTCGGCGTACGCGACCTCCCAGAGCAGGAAGTTCGAGACCCGCAGCTCGCCGCCGGTGCGGATGAGGAGATCGGGATCCGGATGCTCGGGCGCGTACAGCCGGGTCGCGATGGCCTGCTCGTCGACTCTATCGGCCGGCACGCCCTCGGAGACGAGCCGCTTCACGGCGTCGACGATCTCCGCCCGGCCGCCGTAGTTGAAGGCGATCGTCATCGTGCCGTTCTTGCCCGTGTCGGTCGCGTGTGCGGCCTCGTCCATCGCGCGGCGCACGCCATCGGAAAGCTCCTGCAGGCGGCCGATGATGCGCAGGCGCACTCCGTCCTTCGCGAGCGTCGGCGTCTCGCGGCGGATGGTCTCCTCGAGCAGCCGCATGAGCCCGCCGACCTCGTCGGGGTCGCGCTTCCAGTTCTCCGTGGAGAAGCTGTAGAGGGTGATGTACTCGACGCCACGGTCGCGCGCCGCGCGCACGGTGCGCCGGATCGTCTCGACACCCTGGCGATGCCCCGCGATGACCGGGAGGTGCCGGTCGCGCGCCCAGCGGCGATTGCCGTCCATGACGATCGCGATGTGCCGTGGGACGGCGTTATTGGAAGTCACTGGCTAGACCGCCAGGATCTCCTTCTCTTTGGCGTGGCCGATCTCATCGGCCGCCTGGATGTAGAGGTCCGTGAGCTTCTGCAGCTGGGTCTCGAGCCGCTTCTCGTCGTCTGCGGAGATGCCGGCGCCCTTCGACTTCGTGCGCAGCTCGTCCTGCGCGTGGCGGCGGAGCGTCCGGACCTCGACGCGCCCCTCTTCCACCTTCTTGTGCAGTTGTTTCACGAGATCCTTGCGACGCTCCTCGGTGAGGGCCGGGATCTGCAGCCGGATGAGCGCTCCGTCGTTGTTCGGAGTCAGGCCGAGGTCGCTCCCGATGATCGCCTTCTCGATCGCCTTGATCAGGCTCTTATCCCAGGGCTGAATGACGATGAGCCGCGGCTCGGGCGCGCTGATCGCGGCGAGCGAGATGAGCGGCGTCGGCGTGTCGTACGCGTCGACCTCGAGCGACTCGACCAGCGACGGGGTCGCGCGGCCGGTGCGCACCGACTGCGCATCCTTGCGGACGGCCTCGACGGCCTTCTTCATCCGGGCCTCGGTCTGGGCGAGGACCTCTTCGAGCGCCACCGCTACCCCGCGTGCACGAGCGTGCCGACGTGCTCGCCGAGCACCGCCCGCAGCATCGCGTCCTTCTCGCTCACGTCGAAGATGATCGTCGGCATCTTCCGATCCTCCGCGAGCGCGGCGGCGGTGGCGTCCATGATGCCGAGTCGCTTCTCGAGCAGCTCGCGGTACCCGAGCTCGTCGTACTTCCGGGCGTTCTTGTCCTTCCGCGGGTCGCTGGAATAGACGCCGTCCACCTTGTTCTTCCCCATGAGGATCACCTCGGCGTCGATCTCCGCCGAGCGGAGCGCGGCCGCCGTGTCGCTGGTGAAGAACGGGTTCCCGGTTCCGGCCGCGAAGATGACGACGCGGCCCTTCTCGAGATGGCTGATCGCCTTGAGCCGAATGTACGGCTCAGCGACCTCATTGATGGTGAGCGCGGTCTGCACGCGGGCCTGGAGACCCGCGGCCTCCAGCTGCGAGCGCAGTGCGAGCGCGTTGATGACCATGGCGAGCATGCCCATGTAGTCCGCCGTCGCGCGGTCGATCCCGTGCTCGGCCGCGTCAGCGCCGCGCAGCCAGTTGCCGCCGCCGAGCACGACCGCGACTTGGACCCCAAGCGACTGGACCTTTCGGATCTCCTCGGCGAGGTAGGCCGTGTACTGCGGCGAGATCCCGAACTGCCGGTCGCCGAGCAACGCCTCGCCCGAGAGCTTCAGCAGCACGCGGTGGTACTTCGGGATGGCGGTCACGCCGCCTCGCCGAGCTCGAAGCGCGCGATCCGGCGAACGTTGATGTTCTCGCCGGTCGCCGCGGCGAGCTGCGCCACGAGGTCCCCGATGGTCTTCGACTGATCCTTGATGTATGGCTGGTGCATGAGCACCGCGGCCGCCTTCGCGGTCTTCTCGTCGCCGTGCTCCTCGAGCAGCGCCTTGATCTCCTCGTCCTTGAGGAGCTCCCAGCTCACGTGCTTGGGCGACATCGCGGCGACCTGCATCGCGATCGCCTTCGCGAGCTCACGGAACTCCGGGTTCCGCGCCACGAAGTCGGTCTCGCTCGACAGCTCGACGAGCGCGCCGATACGGCCGCCGCTGTGGATGTACGCCTCGACGACGCCTTCGTTCGTCTCGCGGTCGCCGCGCGTCGCGGCGGACGCGAGACCCTTCTCCTTGAGGATCGTCTTCGCCTTCTCGAAGTCGCCCTTCGCGGCCTCGAGGGCCTTCTTGCAGTCCATGACGCCCGCGCCCGTCTCCGACCGAAGGCGCTGGACGTCGCTTGCCGATGCCATCGCTACTTCTCCTCTGTGGTCCCTGATGCGTCCGCCGCCGGAGCGGCGATCGCTTCGTCACTGGCGGGCGCGGCCTCACCGGCCTCCGCGGCCGGCTCCTCCTCGTACCCGCCGATCGGGTACTCGTCCTCTTCCGGCTCGTAGACGCGCGGCGTGCGCTTCGCGCGCGGCAAGCCGACCTCGGCGGATTCGCCCGGAGCCGTGGCCGGCGCGTAGCCCATGTCCTCGGGACTCGCCTCTTTCGACGACGCATCGAGCTGCATGCGGCCCTCGATGACCGCGTCCGCCATCTTCTGGCAGATGAGCTTCACCGCGCGGATCGCGTCGTCGTTCGCCGGGATGATCACGTCGATCAGGTCGGGGTCGCAGTTCGTGTCGACCATCGCGACGATCGGGATCTCGAGGCGGCGCGCCTCCTCGACGGCGATGTGCTCGCGATGCGGGTCGACGACGAAGAGCGCACTCGGCGGCCGGCGCAGCTCACGCACGCCCTGGAAGTACCGGTCGAGGTGGGCCAGTTCGTCGTCGAGCCGCTGCGCGTCCTTCTTGGGCATGGTGAGGAAGTCGCCGCGCTCCTTGCGCTCGATGAGCTCGTTCAGCCGCTGGATCCGCTTCTGGATGGTGACGAAGTTCGTCAGGAACCCGCCGAGCCAGCGCTGGTTGACGTAGTGCATGTTCGCGCGCTTCGCCTCTTCGGCGATCGACTCCTGGGCTTGCTTCTTCGTGCCGACGAAGAGGAGCTGGCCGCCATCGGACGAAAGATCGCGGACGAACGCGTACGCCTCTTCGACGCGGACGAGGGTCTGCTGGAGGTCGATGATGTGGATCCCGTT
>DHJC01000026.1 GCA_002404155.1 Chloroflexi bacterium UBA4730
TCACGCCGTCGCGGCTGCCACCAGCGACCCAGGACGAGATCGCGCGCGTGGCCCAGGCCGCGACCCGTGCGCTCGGACTCACCGAAGGTCCGATCCACGCGGAGCTGCGCTTGAACGCGGCCGGTGCATGGGTGCTCGAGGTCGCCGCGCGATCGATCGGCGGGCTGTGCTCGCGGACGCTGCGGTTCGGCGCGGGCATCTCGCTCGAGGAGCTCATCGTCCGCCACGCGGCGGGCCTCCAGATCCCGACAGTCGAGCGCGAGCGCCGCGCTGCCGGCGTGATGATGCTGCCCATCGCACAGCGCGGAACCCTTCGAGCGGTCCGCGGCCAGGACGAGGCCAAGCGCGTGCCCGGGATCGAGGGCCTCGTCATCACGGTGGCGCCGGGGTCCGAGCTTGTCCCGCTCCCGGAGGGCGACCGCTACCTGGGGTTCATGTTCGCGCGCGCCGAGACGCCTGAGGCGGTCGAGCGCGCGCTGCGCGAGGCGCACGCGACGCTCGAAACGGTGGTGGAGCGGCCTGGGGCGACACCGCTCGCGCAGTAACGGACCGGACCGCGCAGTCCACATCCACCCCTCGGCCANNGCGGCTGGCTGCGGGTCACCATCTCGGGTGAGCGTTCCCTCACGGTTCGTTCGTTCAATGAGCACGATGACCAACCAGATCGACTTCGTGTGTGTCCGCTCTGACCACCAGGTCACGACGCTCGTCGAAGCGCTGACGATCCACGACGAGAGGTGGGCGTACTGCCCGTCCGCACAAACCGACGGGCACGAGTGGCGCCCGTGCGGTGGGATGAGCCTCGACGACCTCAGGAGATTGCTGCAGCGTTTCCCCGTGACGCGGATCGCCCACACGGGTTCGGGCGTCAGGCTCGTCGAACGGCCTCCCCTGAGCGAGTGATGAAGCAGGGGCTTGCCCAGGGTTCAATGCCGCTGTGAGCGCCATTATCGAACACCTCTGTGCGAGCCAAGAGCACCAAATACCCGAAGACGTGGCCAGCCCGGTCATTGCGTACGCCGGTAGCTCGGCCTACTGCCCTGCCGGCGCGGCGGACGGACACGACTGGCGCGCGACCGGGGGCCGGACGCTCGCGACGGTCCGTGAGTGGATGGGCTGCCCGCCCGTTGTCGACCGGCGCGACGATGCGACGCTGCTGAAGAGCGGTGTTGGCCGATGAGGTTCGGACGGAAGTCAGCTGAGCCGCCGCGGATGGCCAGCTCGACCCAGGTCGCAGCCGCGACCGACCCGCTCGCGGACGACGGGAGCATCCCGTTGATCGACGTTCAGGGGCAGGGGTTCGATCTGCTGCGCTCGATCGACCTCGGCCACAGCCTCTGGCGGCCGAACGGGGCCACCGACCTTGACCAGCTCAGCAGCCGCCAGATCGTCGTGGTGGCCGCGTATAGCGCTGAGGACATCGAGTCATCCCGACCGCTGATGCAGCGGTTCATGACGATCGTGCTCGCGATGGGCCTGGGGCCGCAGTACGGATCGCGGGCGCTGACCCTCGGCGCGGTCGGCTACGTCGACGCCGGCACGGACGAAGGCGCGATCCGGGGCGTGTTCAGCGACGCTGTCGCACGAGTTCGCATCCGACGTCTTCGGGAGGCCGCAGCCTAGGTTCGCTGGCGTTCGCTTCCGCTGGGGTGCTGAGCGGAAGAGGTACGCAACCCTCCGAGCATCCCGGCGCCGGATAGTCGACGGTGGATGCCTCGCCGCCGTTTCCGCCGGACGCCAGCCAGCGTCCGTCCAGCGAAACGACTTGCGTCAGCGGCCGTCACTGCGCACACAATCGCGAGATCGTGCTCGGTCCTCACACAACGCGCGAGGCGTGCGAGCGTCGGCTTCTCGGCGCGGCAATCGCCCTTCTATTGGCGTCGTGCGTCGCGCTCCCGGGAAGCCCGCCGGCCTCCGCGAGTGCCGCAACCCCGAACCCCAGCGCCCTTCGCGCAACCCTGGAAGCGCGATTCGGAACGCTTGCGCCAGGGCCGGCGTATCCCGGTACCGTCTGGTCGCCCGATGCGCCGATCACGTTGGAGCCGCGCGCGTTCGGGACCTTCCCGTCCGACCGGCAGCCCGGGCCGGTCGTGAGCTTCGATCGCGTGCGGCTAGCCACCGCATTGCCAACCGCCCCGGCCAACGCATCGGTTGCGCTCGTCGGCAGCTACGACGAGAGCTGGAAGGCGACCGTCGCTCGTGTCGTTCCGGATTCCGGCGACTGGACTGTCGTGCCGCTGTACGCCTCGCTTTCGAAATCGACGGGATCGTCATTGGGGCCGATGCCGACGTGGTCCGCCGAGTCAATCGACGCCGCACGTGCGGTGCTGGCGCGCGTCGGCCTCTTGGCGCCCGACATGGAACCGAGCCCGCACCAGCGGGCGGCCGCACGGGCCATCACGTTCATCCGGCGCCTCGAGGGCTTGCCGGTCTACACGAACAAGGGAGTGGCGCTCACAGGTCTCGCCGACGGCGGTACGAGCGCGATCGGCCGGCGCCGCCCCATCCTGGCGCTCAGCCGCTATCCGATTCGTACGCCCGCTGACGCCTGGGCCGCGGTGCAACGAGGCGAGGGTCGAACGATGGGTGTGGACGATGGGGCGCCTGCCACACCCGTGACGCTCCCCGAGTTCGTCGTGACGAGCGTCGAGCTCGTCTACCTCGAGGTCGAGGTGCTGGGCCCGCGCGAGCTCATGCAGCCGTACTACGCGTTCCGCGAAGCCGGAGGAAGCGTCTTGTACGTTCCGGCGGTCGTCTTCTAGGCGTAGTCAGCCGGCGTACGCGTGGGACCGTTATTCCCTCCAAGGGGCCGCACGGCTGGGGCCGGACGGGTCAGGGCCGGCGGGCGCGTTGTCGCCGGCACCGTCGGCGCTCTGCGCTCCGTCCCGGAGCCGCTTTGCGATCGTGTCCAGCTCGGTCATCAGCTTCTGCGCGCGTCCGCGACCAGCACCGGGCCGCCCTCGGAGCCGGTGATCTCGACACGCTCGTGCGGCTTGAACTCGGAAGCATGCCGCCGCGCGCGCCAAGCCAGCGCCGCGCGCCAGTCGCGGCCCATCGCCTTGCTGACATAGCCCGCCGCGAGCACGACCGCTTTCGCCTCGGCCTGCTCAACCATGTGCAGGAAATGCAGGTGTGTCAGCTCCGCTTGTCCGGGGCCGTGGTGGCGGCGAGCGCGATCAGTAGCACAGAGCGAGCGCAGCGAGCGGACTGTCCTGACACTGATGCGCACACTGCGGAGCACAATCCCCGGCGTGACGCAGCGACGGAGGACCCGGCTCGATACCGCTGAGGACCTCCACGCACGTCGGCAGGAATTGTTCCGCCTCGCGTCGCCGCTCCTGCGCGGACTCGGGTATCAAGACGTCTCGCTGAAGCAGCTGGCCGCAGCGTGTGGATTGAGCATTCCGGCGCTCTATCGCTACTTCCCCTCCAAGCGGGAGCTCGCGCTGTTCCCCCTCACGCCCGCCAATAGACCCCCTCTGACCTGTTTCACCGAACCACGTGCTGACCCGCTCGTTGTTCTGAGCCGCTGGATCGACATTGCCTGCGTGGACCTGCCGGATCTGCTGCTCGGGCTTGGGGTCGCCAGCGGACTGCCTGGCGACGCCGTTGCTCGGGAGTTGAGGGATGGCTGCATCGACCATCATCGGGTCCTGTTGCGGGCGCTCGTCGGCGAGGTCCGGCCGGAGCTCGGCGGCGAGACCGTCGGGGACATCGTTGAGAGCCTGATCGGCGTGCTCCTGAGTCCACTGTTCGCGCCCACTCAAAACGACCTTCATCGAGCGCGCGAGCGCGCCACCTCTTTGCTCCGCGGCTACCTCGCGCCGGTCGTCGGCGACGCGCGCTTCGATCAGGCATTCCGCTTGGCTGGTGCGGGCCGCTGAGGTCTCCGTAACTTGCACGAGAAGCCGTTGTTTTCGATAACAGCCACGTAGGTATTGACTCCGCGCCGGTCGAGCGTCGACTGCTGGTAGCACCGTGCGGGAGGGACCGTGGAAGATCGATCGCTGTTTCGAGTCGCTTCGGCATGCGCCGTCATCGGAGGCCTGCTGAGCTTCGGCAACCTGTTGCATCCCCGTAGCGCCGACACCGGCATCGAGGCGACGTTACGCCTGGCGGTCGACAGTCCCATCTGGGTCGCGCTCCACTTCGTGCTGTTCATCGGCCTCCTCTTCGTGGTGGCGGCCGTTTCCGCCATCGCGTTCGTCGTTGCGACAGGGCCCGCCCGAACGTTCGCGCGCTTCGGCATGATCGCGGCGATGGTCGGCGGAGCCCTCTTTCTTACGTCCGTTGCGCTCGATGGCATCGTCGACAAGCACCTCGCCGACGCCTGGGCGTCCAGTACCGGCGCGGACCGATCGGTCGCGCTGCGGGTAGCCGACGCGGCCGGCGAGATCAACTTCGCGCTCTTCAGCGTCGGCATCTTCGTGTTGCTCGGCGTCGCCCCGCTCCTCCAAGGCATGGCGCTCCTACGGGACGCGCGTTTCTCTCGCTGGCTTCCACTACTTGCGCTTGTTGGTGGCGCAGGCTCTCTCGCCGTCGGGACGATCCAGATCTTCGGCGGCTTCTCGTACATCGCGACCAACGTCCTCTTTCCAGTCTTTGCGTTCCTGCTCACGATCTGGCTGCTGGGGATGGGGCAGGCGTTGTGGCGCCTGTCGGCGACTGGCGAGGAACACGCTCTGGGTGGAGCCGCGAGCGTTCCTGCCGGAAAGTGAGGCCTCGCGCGCCGCTCGGGCGCTTCTTTGACGCGCGTTCTGGTCGGTTCGGCGCGTCATTCGCCAATGTTTTCGTCGCTAGGTCGCTTTTCTGAGTCACATCCCTTATCTGTGATCGGACCCCTGTCAAGTGAGGGTCCGCTTGTTGTGGATGATGAGTTGGGTCGGCAGAAGCGCACATACGTCGAACCGGAGGCGCGTCAAGGTAGAGCGCCCGCAGCGAGGCGCGCAACGAACGACTGTGCCGCAGTCGACCCAGCTCAGGCGGTCACGTCATGGTCGGTTCCTCCGTGAGCGAGAGGCGATCGCGAGGAACGGCTGCACGGCGGCGCCCAGCCTTATCTGGGTGCACGAGCCAGATCGTGATGGCCCGGCCACGTGATGATCGATTGGGGCGAACCCCGTGGTGCGTCGCGGCCGCTCATTCTTTCCGGGACGTCCGCCGCAAGTGGCGGCGACAAGGGAATCAGCGGAGCCAGCCGCGAACATCAGTTGATCGGGGCGCGGGCGCGCAGCAGTCCGCACGATCAGGCCGCCTCCTGGAGGGCGGCGCCGGTGGTCGACCAGGCGTCATCGCCCAACTCGCGCAGCGTGTGATAGCAGCGGCGGATGAGCTTGCGGGCGACCGAGAGGGCCGGCCGCTTGCCGCCCAGGCGGTCAGCGAGGCTCGTGTAGTAGTCGTGATCGGGGGAGCTGGCCCGGGCCGCGGACTGGGCCGCCTCGAAGAGCGCCCAGCGCAGGACCGCTGAGCCCTGGCGGGACAGATGCCCCGCCGCGCGCTTGCTATCAGAGGACCACACCGTCACGTCGAGGCCGGCGAAGCGGACGGCTTGGTCGGACCTCGAAAAACGACGAGGGTCGCCGAGCTCCGCCCAGATGATCGCCGCGCAGAGCGCGCCGATCCCGTAGTGGGCGGTCAGCGACCGCGCGCCAGCCTGCCGGCGGCCGATCGCCTGCAGCTGGGCCCGGAGTGGCACGACCCGCTCGCCCAGCTCATCGATCATCGCCAAGGCGGTGTCGACCATCTGTCGACCGGCGGGCGAGAGCGCGGCGCTCGCCAGCGTGGCCCGGCCCTCTTGGGTTAACAGGCCACGCAGCGTGGGCACGCCCTGATGGAACAGTTGGGCCTGGATGCGCTGCTGCCAGGTGCGGCGTTCGCCCATCAACGCCACGTACAGCCGGACCAGTGTGCGCACCTCCAGCACGTGCGGCGGTGCGATCCACGACTCCGGCAAACGCCCTTGACATAAGAGCTCCCGTTGCAGGCGGGCGTCAGCCCGGTCGGTCTTCGCGCGCTTCTTGCGGCCGCGCTGGGTCGCCGTGTCGGCGGGCTCCGCCAGGTGTGGCCTGATTCCCGCGGCCACCATCTCCTCGACCACGAAGCGCCAGCCGGTGCATCCCTCGACCGCGAAGGCGACGTCGGCGCGGCCGGCGAAGCGGCCGAACCAGGTCTGCAGCACGCTGCGGGTCGCCGGTCGGATCTCGCCTCGGGTCACCTCGCCGGTGTCGGTATCCAGATAGTCAAACGTGATTTGCGCTCGGTGCACGTCAAAGCCACCTACGATTGTCATCGGGACCTCCTCGAGCTCCTGTATTGCGCACTAGCTTGCGCGTGTGCCGAGGGGGTCCCATCACATGTCATCTTTCAGGGAAGAGCCGCGTGACTCCGGTGGACTTCAACCACGAATGGGACGATTTGTGTACGGCCTGGCTCACGCGCCAGAACCGGTGCCCCCGGTGCGGTGCTCGCGCTGCCGCGACACGGGGCGCAAGGCCGCCGGGTCCTGGCGGCGGGGGCCGAAGGGTGCACGTCGTGCGGCAGCCCCGACAACG
>DHJC01000089.1 GCA_002404155.1 Chloroflexi bacterium UBA4730
TCTATGGGCAGCTCAGCTAGCTCACAGCGCCGCGACCGCCGCTTCCAGGCGCTGCGTCGCGACGATCGGGTCGGTGCCACTCGCGAACGTGATCGGATCGCCGAACACGACCTCGACGTCCCCGCGCAGCGGCCAGCCCATCCGATCGACGAGCGCCATCTTCCTGATCTTCAGCTTCAGCGGGACGACCGGCACGTTGCCTTCCACCGCGATGAGGCCGGTCCCCGACTTGAACGGCTGCATCGGACCGCCGACGGTGAGCTTGCCTTCGGGGTAGATGAGGACCGAGAAGTTCCGGTCGAGCCGCGCGCCGAGGAGCTCGAGGCTGCGCCGGATCGCTCCCTCGCGCGCGAGCGGGAACGCGTCCGCAAGGACGGCGGAGAGGAAGCCGCGGATCCGATTGCCGAAGATGTCGTCGGCCGCGGCGGCCACGGCGAGCCTCCAGCGCCAGCCGAGGGGGATCGCGGTCAGGATGATCCCGTTGTCGAAGTGCAGGCAATGATTCGGCGCGAAGAGCACCGGGCCACGCAGGCCGTACAGCTTCTCGCGTCCGGTGACGCGCACGCGGTAGAAGATCGTGACCAGCGGCCAGACGACCGACTCCTGCAGGAGGATCCCACAGGTCCGCACGAGGGGGTTCAGCGGCCAGCCGAAGATGCCCGTCTCGCGCTTCGCGTCGCGGGCGTCGTGGACCATCCGCTCGAGCTCGGCGACCGTCGCGCTCGGCGCGAGCGCGGCGTCATCGATATACGCGCCGAGCTCCTCCTCGATGACGCCGAGGAGGTCGACCCGTGCGAGTGAGTCCATGCCGAGATCCGCGGACAGCTGCGCCTCCGGCCGCACGACCGCCGCGGGAACGTTCGCGACCTGCGCGAGCAGCGCTTCGACCCCGGTCAGCTGGCGCTCCGTGCCACCGGTTGCCACGATCTCCGCGGCGCGATCGCCGCGCTGCAGCTCGAGGAGGCGCTCGATGACGAAGCGCTTCTTCACCTTCTGCGTCGGCGTCGTCGGGAACTCCTCCTCTGGCCAGACGGTCCAGCCGCGGATCTGCTGGCTGCTCGAGAGCTTCGTGTTCGCGTCGCGCACGATCGCCTCGACCGCGGCCGGATCCTTCAGCAGGAAGACCGCGTGCACGTGGAGCGCTTCTCCCGGCGCCTCGAGGCCGACGACCGTCGCGATGACCGGGCGCACCGGTGACGAGGCCGCCTCGACGCGCGCGTCCGCGGCAAGGACGTCCTCGATGTCCTCCGGGTAGACCTTCAGTCCGTCGGCGAGGACGATCATGTCCTTCTTCCTGCCGCGCAGCCACAGGAATCCATCACCGTCGATCTCGCCGAGATCGCCGGTGTGGTACCAACCCGCGGCGTCGAGCACGCTGCGCGTCGCCTCCCCGTTCTCCCAATACCCCTTGAACACGTTGGGCCCGTGGACGAGGACCTCACCGTCCTCGGCGATGCGCACCTCGACGCCCGGGAGCGGCACCCCGACCGATCCGAGGCGGTTCTTGTCGAGCCGGTTGAACGTCACGGCCGGCGCGCATTCCGTTGTGCCGTATCCCTGCAGCACGTCGACGCCGAGCTCGCGCCACGCCTCGCCGAGCGCGGGATCGAGCGCGGCGCCGCCCGAGACGATGTAGCGGAACCGGCCTCCGAACTGTCGGTGCACGCTCGTGAACAGGATGCGGCGCAGTCCCATCGGGAGCCGTCGCGCGATCCGCCGCAGTGTCGTGAGCAGCTCGGCCTTGCCCTGGGCCTCGGCCTGCCGCTGGATGCCGAGCAGGATCGAGCGCACGGCGGCGGGCGTGATGAGGATCATCGACACGCGACGCTCCTTGAACGTCCGGCGGATCACGGCGGGCTGCCGGCTCGTCGGGTACACGACCGACGCGCCGGTGAGCAGCAGCGTCCAGAACCCGGCCAGCTGCTCGAACATGTGGGACAGCGGGATGAAGGACAGGAGCCGCTGCTTCGGTCCGATCGGGAAGATCTGGCGCGCGGCCTCCGCGTTCGAGAGCACGTTTCGATGGGTGAGCATCGCGCCCTTTGGGTCGCCGGTCGTGCCCGACGTGAACACCACCTCGGCCAGATCGTCTTCGCCGAGATCGGCGGCCGGCAATGGCACGCGCCCGGTCGCGAGGTCGGGCAGCTGCTCCATGTCGTGGAGCGGGATCCCGAGGGTGATCGCGCGCTCGTGGGTCTGCGCCGACACGATCGCAGCCGTTGCCCGCGTCCGTTCGACGATCTTCTGGGCGAAGTCCGGGAGCGAGTTGACGTCCAGCGGCACGAGCACGGCCCCGATGCGGAGCGCCGCAAGGAAGCCGATGCCGTACTCCGGCCGGTTCACGCCCCAGATGACGACACGATCCCCGCGCGTGATCCCCGAGTCCGCCAGGTAGCGCGCCACACGCGGCACGAGATCGGCGAGATCGCGGTAGGACCAGACGCGCGTCCGGAAGCCGGGCCGGATGATGAGCGCGGGCTTCGAGCCGAAGCGCGCCGCGGACGCGTCGAGGATGTCGTTCAACGTCTTCACACCCACGCCTCCGCGAGACCCCGCAGGGCGTCGCGCGCGCCGCCCCGCAGCGGCGGGTAGTGAGCGAAGCAGATCGTGTCGACGTCCAGCTCCGCGAGCCGCTCGACCGACCGTCGCGCTTCCTCGAGATCGTCGCTGAACACCTGGTGCGGTCGCGTGAGCCGGCCTTGACGGAACTGGAGCACATCGCCGCTGAACAGGAGCCGGAGCGATGGCGCGTAAAGGCAAACGCTCCCCGGGGTATGCCCCGGCGTGTGCACGACGTGCAGGCCCCCGAGTGCGGGCAGAACGTCACCGTGCAGGAGCGGCGTCGGATCGCTGAGCGGTCGGGTGAGGAACGCGATGACCTGGCCGGGCACCGGGTTCGCGATGACATCGCGGAGCCCGATCCGCAGTCGCGCGGCGTCCGAGGGATGGATGTAGACCACGGCCCCGGAGGCCGCGGCGATCTCCGTGACGCCGCCGATGTGATCGGGATGGCCATGGGTGCAGACGATCCGCGTGATGTCGCGCGGCGACCGGCCGATCCGCGCGAGATAGCGCTGCACCAGCCGGCCCGAGCCGCGATGGCCGGCGTCGATCAGGGTGATCTCGTCCTCGACGACGAGGTGCGCCTTCGCGCCGATGACGCGCAGCGCGTGCACGCCGGGAACGATCTCCACTGCCCTCGCCCCTTCCTTGGGCCGATGCTATTGGCCGAAGCTACGCCACAGCAGGTTGGCGACGCTCAGCACCAGAAGCACGAGGATGAGCTGACGGAACCGTGCCTGATCGAGGCGGCTACGGAAGAAGATCCCTGCCATGAGCGCGAGGAGTGTCGGCACCAGGCCCAGCAGGCCGATCGCGAGGATGTTCGCCGTATACAGGCCGAGGAGGGCGTAGCCGACGAGCTGAACGGCCGCGTTCAGCTCGAAGATCGCGGCCAGCACGATGACGTACTCGTGCCGATCCATTTTCCGGGCGTGGAAGAACGAGCCGATGATCGGGCTCGCGATCGACGTCGTCCCCTGCAGTACACCGCCGACGAACCCGACGACCGGCCCCAGGATCCGGGCGCGGCGCGCGCCGGGATCATCGCCGGTGAGCCGGTCGCCGCGCAGGAGAAAGATCAGGACCATGAGGGAGATCAGGATGGCGAACGTCCGTTGATCGAGCAGCGCGAGCAGGTTCACGCCGATCGCCGTGCCGATCGCGCTGGCGATGATGATGGGCGTGATCCCGCGCAGCACGTCGAGCCGCCGCCAGCCCTGGAGCAGGAGCACCGAATTCGCGGCGAAGATCGGGATCGTGACGATGACGACGGCGGCTTTCGGGCCGAAGACGCCGGCGAGCAACGGCGTCGCGAGGAGCGGGAGGCCCATTCCGGTGGTGCCCTTCGCGAAGCCCGCGACGCCGAGGCCGAGGATGAGGATCAGGAGATCGAGCGGACCCATTCGCGCTCGCCGACGAGCGCCCTCCAGTCCACGGCGTGCATCCGCGGATTGTCCCGGTAGCCACGACCGACCTTCGCGACCTCGCGGCCGTCGAGCCGGACGATGTCGGCGGTGTGATCGAAGCCACTGCCGTGCACGAGCGCCGAGCCGACGCCGTACACGTCCACGGGCACGCCGAGCCGCTCGAACCGGGCGATCTTCAGGCCGTCGAATCCGCCGGACGCGACGATCCGCACGTGACCGTAGCCCGCGGCGTCGAGGGCCCCGCGGAGGATCTCGATAAGCCGCGGCGTCACACCGCGGATCTCTTCGCCGGCCATGCCGCCGCTCTGCTCGATCTCCCGGAGGATCGACTTGTCGATGAGCGATTCGCTCGTGTCGACGCGCACGCCCCAGAGCCGCTGCCCGAGGGCGTGTGCGACACCGAGCGACGTGTTCACGACGTCGTTCTGGAAGTCGACGAGGCTCGTGACGTTCACGTGCCCCTCGGACGTCCCCGGCGCGGTGAGGTGCCCGATCGCCTCGGTCGTGCGGTTGATGTATTCGTCGAACTTCAAGGTCGCGACGGTCGTATCGCCGGCGTAGACCGCGATGAGCGCGTGCGGCACCGTGCCGAGGCCGGTCGACCCCCACCACTCGCCCTGCTCGTCGGTCGACACGCCGATCGCGCCGCCGACGTACGCCGCGTAGCCCGCACCGGCCTGGGCCTCGTGCGCCTGATGGCGGGCGCCGAACATGATCACCGGCTTCCCGTTCGCCGCCGCGACGACGTCGCGCGTGTTCGTCGCGACGCGCGAGCCATCCGCGAGCGCGCCGAGGTACAGCGTCTCGAGATGCGCGAACGAGGCGTACTCGCCCTCGATGTGCATCACCGATCCGCCCTGCTCGGCGGTCTCGCCGTCGAACAGCGAACGCACCGCGAGGTCGCGCCACCCGGGCTCCCACAGCGTCGCGAGCTCGTGCGACAGCTCGAACACCTCGCGAGCCAGCGGCGCATACGCGTCCCAACCGCCAGACGCAGGCAGCGCGGCCCAGTGCGCGTAGGCCCGGCGCTCGGCCTCGAGGTAGCGCGCGAACAGCGCGTCGCTCCGTTTCCGGTCCTGGTAGCGGCCGGTGCCGGTGCGGAGGATGGCGAGCGTGTGGTCCGTGCCGACGATGACCGCGTTTGGGTGCTTCTGGAAGACCTGCATCGTCACGCGATCGCGGCGGCGGTCCTGCTCGAGGATCAGCTTCGTCCGCGCGAAGTAGATGTCGCTCTTGTAGCCCGCGCGGATCTTTTCGACCGGGAGCCGAAAGGTCTCCGGTCGCAGGCGCTCTCTGACGATCACCACATGCTCGTGAGCATGCCGCCGTCGACCTGGAGGCTGACGCCGGTGATGTACGACGCGCGCGGCGAGGCGAGGAACACGGCAGCGGCGGCGAATTCCTCGGGCCGGCCGTAACGGCCGAGCGGGATGACGCCCTTCTCGAACCGCGCCTGGATCTGCTCGACGGGTACGCCTTCGCGCTTCGCGGTGTCGGCGTCGAGCTCCGCGATCCGCTCGGTCGAGATGCGTCCGGGCTGGATCGCGTTCACCCGGATCCCGTCGGTCGCGAGCTCCGTCGAGAGCGTCTTGAGGAGCCCGTGCACGGCCGCCCGCAGCCCGTTCGAGAGCATCAGCGTGCCGTACGCCGGCGAGCCCGGTTGACGCACGGACGTGGAGGTCGAGAACACGATCGCGCCCTTCGACTTCTTGAGCTCCGGAATGGCGAGGCGGGGGAGCCGCACCGCCGAGAGCAACGTCAGCTCGAACGCCTTCTGCCACCCCGCGTCGTCGAGGCCCGCGAACGTACCCGGCTTCGGACCGCCGGCGTTC
>DHJC01000008.1:0-411 GCA_002404155.1 Chloroflexi bacterium UBA4730
GGGTTCCCGACAGATCATCGCTGACAGCGAACCGCCACATCATCGCTGACATTCCCCGCGGCGGCGACGATCGCCGTGGAGGATGGCGATGGACGAGGCCGAGCGCCGTCGGCGCGCGATGGAGATGCTGCGGGAAGGGCGCCGGCCGAGCGAGGTTGCGAGCGAGCTCGGCCGCAGCCGCGAGTGGCTGGCGAAATGGCGGCGCCGCTTCGAGGGTGCAGGGACGGCCGGCCTGCGCGAGCAATCGCGCGCGCACCTCACCCATCCGCAGACCACGCCCGCGCGGATCGTGCGCGCGGTGCTCGCTGCCCGAGACCGACTCACCCGTCGTCGTGGCCGGCAGCGCTTCGCCGGCAGCGGCGCGGACGCAGTGGCCTGGGAGCTCGAGCTCGCGGGGGTGCGACCGCTGCC
>DHJC01000008.1:541-4153 GCA_002404155.1 Chloroflexi bacterium UBA4730
CGACCTCGTCGGCCCGCGTCACCTGCGCGGGCCATCGGGCCCGCTGCGCTTCTATGCCTTCCACACCGTCGATGTCGGCGGCGGTGGGATCGCGACCTGGCAGGGTCCCGACAAGAGCGCCGCGAGCTTCTGCCACTACCTGATCACCGTCGCGTGGGCCCGACTGGGGCTTCCTTTGATCTGGCAGCTCGACAACGAGATCGCCGTGGGCGGCTTCCCGGGCAAGCCCTTCACCCAGACCGTCCGCCTGGCCCTGCTGCTGGGAGTCGAGGTGCGCTTCATCCCTCAGGGCGAGCCGGGCCGCAACGCCGACATCGAAAGCTTCAATGCGCTGTGGCAGGTGCGAGTGCTGCGGCGCTTTTCGACGCCAAGCCTCGCCACACTCGCCACGGTCTCGGGGCGCTTCGAGCGCTGGTTCATGCACGAGCGCCCGCATCCCAAGCTCTCGCTCGCCAAGCACGGCACGCGCTTTCCCGGGGCACTGCTCGAGCGACGGAACGATGCGCTGCCCCATATCCCGGCCGGCTTCAGCCTCGAGCGCTACCGCGACGCCGAGGGCGAGCTGCACCTGCCGCTCGCGCGCGGCCGCATCAGCTGGGTCCGCCGCGCGGATGAGCGCGGCAACCTGGGTGTCATGGGACGGCGGCTGCCGCTCGGTCAGGCCGCGGCGAACGAGTACGCCGTCGCGACGCTCTCGACCGCGCGGGGCGACCTCGCCGTGCATCTTGCCGGCGGTGGCGTGAAGCTGTTCGCCGCCCCGATGAAGGAACGCGTCGTACAACCACTTCGCCGAGGCGGTCGCTGAACGAAAGTGTCAGCGATGATGTGGCGGTCGAGACCAATAGAAAAGTGTCAGCGATGATGTGGCGCCTACCAACTAGGAATTTGTAATCCGGGCCGTCCTCGGACCGGCGCTGAGTGCAGATCCGCCGCCTGAGGCGGTGGGGTTTCGATTCCCTCTCTGCGCACCAGATTCACCGCGGGTTAGCGATGGTCTCCGCGCCGCAGCCACAACCCCGCCTGCGCCGGCTGCACCGTCTTAGCGACCGTAGCAAGGAGCTCGTGCGACAGCGCATCGAGATCGACCTCATCGCGCATCTGCCCGGAGAACCTGTCGAGTGTCCGCTACGCGTCGTACCGGGACCGGCGCCGCGCAAGGGCTGGAGGAGCAGAAGGGCGATCCCGCCGACGAGTAACGCCACGGCAAGGAGGGGGCGCATTCCCAGACCACAGCGGCCGGGCGGTGGCGCGCGTTCCTCACAACGCCACAGTCTGACCGGGTGGCCGTCCGGGGAGCGTCACGGGATCCCGCACCGAAATGTGCTCAGCAACTCTTGGGGGATACGTTCTCCGAGGTGCAACTCCACCGCATCAACGCGGCCGCCCTGCGGCGGGCGACGCCGTCGCTCGGCCCTGGCGCCGCACCATCCGAGAGAGCGCGCCCACCGCGCCGTTCGCCTGGTCCCACGTAACAGCCTCGGGATCTACACCAGCGAGTCGCGCCTCGTTCCAGATTTTGCGGCGATGCGGGCGCGACGCCTGGCGATCGAACTCGTCCGTCCCGATCGTGGCAATCGCAGCGCAGTACGACACCAGCCGAATCGCCTTCAGGAATCCGTACTTCTCGACGAACAGATTGAGCGCCCTATCGATGGTCATCCTTGTCGCAGCACCTCCGGAATCACTTGCGAGAACGACGGTCTTGCATTGGTTCGCTACCCCTCGGGCCGTTGCATCGAGCGTTCACCGTTCGATGGGTCGACAGTAACGTCACCGCAGTGTCCAACCACAGGTCATCGTCCTCCGCCCACCTTGTCCCGCTGCACTCGAGTCAACTCATCCCACACGCCGAGCGGGCTAGCCGGAATCGCCGTGAGATACCGGACCGCACTGAAAGAATGACCACGTGGGGCGAGAGGAAGTCGGATCAGATCGCGCCACAGCGTTACGGTCGGTGATGTGCATGCCGGCTTGTTCACGGGTTCCTCCGCTCACGCAGGAGGGCAAGATCTCTCGAACGGTCCTAGTTCCCCGACTTCATGTCGGAGACCACTTCTCGGCCGATCAGTTTCACTATTTCGTGGACCTCGTCGGCGGTGTACGACGAGTCATGAAGTATGACCGTCGACCACTTGGGTCGCGACGCTCTCCGTCACCTAGAGGATGGGTCCGGACTTGAATTCGTCCGTCACCGAAGCGGTCGGGGTCGCTGGGGTGGCCGCTGAGAGAAGGTCGTGCTCACCGTCGCTATCGGTGATCGTTGCCGACAAAACGGTGTCGCCATCGGCGGTGAGGGTCTCGACGAACTCCCTCGTCTCGTCGAGGCGGTTGGCGTTGCCTGCTTTCTGCTCGTCGGGACTCGCTGCGTCCTGGGGTCCGCGGATGCTGATGACGTAGCTCATGTTCGCTTCTCCTTTGCTTTCTTTCTTTGTCTATCTGTCTGTCTGTCTGAGGTCGCGATTCTTTGATGACAAGTCGAGACGAACAACTACTACCTCGGGTTCGACGGAACGCACGCCTGGAGCCTGTTCGCTGGCCGTCTGCTTCCGAGCGGCACCGGTGTCCCAGCTCTCCGCTGGCCCAACCGGCACCCAGCAAGTCTTTCTGCCGAGCGACGGAGGCACTCCGACCTTACTCTCGTTACGGGCGGGAGCACGATGTTCACGAGTTCCAACGGCCACATGGGCGTTCTCGACCTTCAGACGCTCGCCCTGCGTTTCACCAGCTAAGAGGCCGGCACGACGCCGCGTCTTGCGTTGCTCCTGGATCGGAGGGCATGAAGCCTGTAACACAGTGCCCTCTCTACCTCCGCGTGAAACGAAAAGGGGGTGACCTCGTTGCGTCCCAGATGTCGCGACCGTCCGCCGGACGCTGGCGCGCCTATCACGCGCTTGGCATCCACTGGCAACACAACCCTGGCGGAGGTATCCGCGCTGGGTTCCCTATCACGATCTATCGCGTGTGCGAGTGCGCGCGGCTCCACTGGCCGGGCGTTCCGTACCGCTGGTCAGGCGGTGATATGGCGGGCCACTCCGCCTGTGCCAGAGGACCGTGCCGTGGCGTCCACTGACGAAAGAGAACGTTAGAAAGCAATCGAGAGGTCCGTCGTCCGACTTGCGACCAGTAAGTGCTACAGGAGATGCCCCGCTAAGTCCTGCGCGCCGACCATGTGACCCCTTTCCGTCTGCGTAGCGAACTTCCCAGACGCGGGTGGGACCCTCGTCTGTTGCCACCAACACCGCCACATCTAACAACGCCCCAGCAATGCCGATCTGCTGCATCGAGATCGTTTGGGCCGGCCGACCGAGGATTGACCAACGGTCTCCGCACGCGAACGGCGGTCATCAGTATCTGCGCGACTTTCCCGAACGCGTAAGGTGCTGCCATGAAACCACGACTGCGATCCCCAAGGAAGCCGAACGTCTCGCTGCCAGCACGGTGAAGGTCCCTACCGAAGTCCGACGCAAAGAGGCTGTGCTCAAGGCGGGGGCCCTCCAGAGCGCGATCTTCAACAGTGCCAACTTCTCGAGCATCGCCACTGGCGAGAAGGGCGTCATCCAGATCTTCAATGTCGGCGCCGAGCGCATGCTCGGCTACGCGGCCGCCGACGGG
>DHJC01000007.1:0-79089 GCA_002404155.1 Chloroflexi bacterium UBA4730
GCGGAACACCGGGTCGAGCTCGACCAGCGCTCGATCGACCAGCGTCCGTAGCGCTCGCAACGGATGGTCCTGGGGCACCCGCTGCTCGGGGGTCCGGTAGCTCCACATCGAGTCAATTCTCGGCTCGTCACCACGCATCTCGCGCCTCCGCATGCCGAAGTGGCGCTCCCCCGATCGCCATGATACCGAAAGAGGATGCAGGAGGCAAGCAACGTAGGCGCCTTTTTCAGCAGCTCCCTAGGGCCCGGCCCAGCCGTTACCCGTGCTTCCACGCACCAGGAGGCGCACCGTGGCCGACCTCCAGGTCGTAGCCGGCGCGGATCCTGGTCGTCCGTCGGGCCGACGGCGACCTCGAACTCCGCATCACGTACCGATTCCCGAGCGAACGGGCCGGTGCAGCGCGACGACAGCGGCCGCGGCCCGATCACGAAGTTGATACGTGGGCAGGCACGCCGTAGCGCTGGCGACTGGGTGGGGACTTAAGCCGGTCGATCGACGCAACAGCCGCTCGCGCTCATCCGGAGGCCGCCTGTTTCGCGATCTGTCGGGCGGGAGCAAGGCGGTGCCGCGAACCATTGATCACCTGACTCACAGGTAGGTGATCGCAGCAGCTACGTCACTGAAGAGACGGTCTGCAAGACCCTCGATCGCGGGTTCGATTCCCGCCGACGCCTCACGGACTCTGACCGCGAAGGAATATCGCCACGAACATGCGGGAGAGGATATTCATGCGTCGAATTGCGATCGTCTTCAGCACTGTCCTGGTGTCACCTGCGATATCCGCGCAATTCGTTCGCCGATACGTGCGCGAACTTCAGCCGGGCGGCGCCGACACCTACCGGTCCAGGTCCGAACATCAAGGGGAACTGGGCCTGGCTTCCCGGCGTCGAGTGGCCAGGCGCGGCCATCTCGATTTTCGCCGGTCTCCGGGCGTGAACGGCAGCTACACCAATGGCGCGACATCGTCATTGCTTGGCATGAGCCCGAACTGTCCGGCAGGCGCCAACACCAATCGGCAGACCACGCACGGCAAGCAGTCAGGCTGCGACGAATAGCGGCACGCGTGGGCGATCAACACCGGGGGGCGGTCCCGGTCGGGCTGCCCCTCAACGTATGTTCGGCCGTGACGACCGATATCAGCGGTGCGGTCCGGTCTGAGCCAGCGGCAACGCGAGCACGAAGACGCTCCCCGCGCCGCCGCTCGACTCCAGCCACAGCCGGCCGTGATGCTGCTCGGCGATCCGCCGGCTGATGTGGAGGCCGAGGCCCGTGCCGGGGATGTCGCGCGTCCGCGAGGTCCGATAGAACGGAGCGAAGATCCGACCGCGCTCGTCATCGGGCACCCCGACGCCGCGGTCCGTGACGCGGATCTGGGCCTCGGCGCCGACGACGGTCAGCGAGACGTCGATGCCCGAGCCCGGCGGGCTGTACTTGCGCGCGTTGTCCAGGAGATTGCCAAGGATCTGCGCGATCCGCTCCGGATCGCCCTGGATGCGCACCGTCTTTGGCGTCGCGAACGTGATCCGGGGGGTGTCCTCGTGCTCGTGCAGACCGATCGTGATCGCGGTGGCAACGCCCAGATCGAACGTCACCACCTCCAGGCTGAGCGCGCCGACATTGACGCGGGCTTGATCGAGCAGGTCGCCGATCAGCCGGTTCATCCGTTTGCTCTGCTCGCGGATCCGGGCCAGCGAGTCGGCCGCACGGAGCGGGTCCTTGGCGATGAACCGCTGGGCGAGCTGGGCGTGGCCGTCGATCGACGTCAGCGGTGTGCGTAGCTCGTGGACCGCCATGCTGAAGAAGTCGGCGACAGACCAGTTGGCCGAAGCCGGCCCGTCCAGATCCGGGAACACGCTGATCGCCTCGGCAGCGATCCCCTTGCCGTCCCGCGCGGATGAGGTTTGCGGTGCGTCAACAGCGTGTTTCAGCGTGGCGAGGAACTCGACGACGAGGAACGGCTTGTCGATCACGCCGGCATAGCCGGCAGCCTTGCTCCGGGCGGTCGTGCCCGCCCGGGCCTCGGCCATTGAGGCCGGATCCGCGGTGAACATCAGCACCGGTAGGTCGGGATGGGCCCGACGGATCGCGGCAGCGTCGACCCAGGAGCGCTCGTGGCCGGGGGACCCCGGATCGCTGTCGAGGATGATGCACTGGGGTCGCCAGCGAACGATCGCGTCGGCGATTTGCTTGTGGTCCGCAATGGATACGTGCTCGTAGCCTTCCTCGTCAAGAAGCTTGCCCACGAGCTTGCTGAGGGTCGGCTCGTCCTCGACGAGCAACACGCACCGCTTCCCCAGGGACTCGGTCTTGGGTGTCGTTTCCTGTCGTGTGGCCATCTCGCCTCCAGCCAGCCTTCCCCGATCAGCTGACCGCTCTATGACGCCATGGTCGCGGAGGGCGGGGCGGGGAGTCATGACGGTTCCGTCACGCCCTCGCAGTGCCTATTGGCCGCGTAGATGCCCTTCTCAGCCAGCTCGGCGTCGCGTCCCACCAGGGCCTGCAAGTTGGCGCTGGGCACGATGACCGGTACCGAGCTCGTCTCCGGATCGAGCGTGATGAGGTCAGGAGGCGTAGGCCAGATTCCTCGTTGTTGATCGGGACGTCGAGCTCGACGAGCGCGGGCCGCCGCTCCTTTGCTTACGACGAGAACGACTTATCGGTTTGCTGATGGCTACGTGGAGCTACGACACCGCTCGTCGTGTGTGGCGGAGCGGCAGCCCCGCCGGCGCAGGCGCCCAGGACCACGACCGCGCCGGCCGCGTCCGTTGCGTCGTCGACCGCGGCGCCCGCCGGCGCGTCCGGTCCCAACATCGCGGACATTTTGAAAGCCGGCAAGGCGATGGCGTGCACGGCCACGTACACCTGGTCGATCACCGTCGGCGGGCAGACCACCGCCTCCGAGCACCCTGGTACTACAAGGCTCCGAACACCGGGTTCGACTTTTCGGCGGGCCCGGGAGCATCGATCTCCATCTTCTCGCTCGCTGATGGCACCTACCTCTGCACCACCGCGGGTGGCACCTCGGTCTGCCAGAAGAGCGCGCAGCAGGCCGCGCTCGGCCAGAACCCCGCAGCCGACTTCGCGCTCCGGCTGCAGCGCGACCCGACCAAGTTCAGTGCGTCGTTCACCGGTAGCCAGTCGATCGCCAGCCGGCAGGCCCAGTGCTTCAGCGTGAAGTCGATCGCGGCAGGCGCTTTTGGCGACGTGAGTACGTGCTACTCGTCGAGCGGCGTACCGCTCAAGGCAACGATCACCGCCTCCGGCTCGACGATCACGATGGAGGCCACGGCGTTCTCGACGAACGTCACCGACGCGGACTTTGCGCTCCCGGAGACCGTCCGCTAACCCCCAGCGCGACCAACGCATCCCGCGCGGCCTCGCGGACCCAGGGGTATGGGTCGGTGACGGCCGCGCGCTCGAGCAGCGGCCGCACCCTGCCGTCGCCGATGCTCGCGAGCGCCGCCGCGGCGGCCTCTCGGACGCCCGATTCCCGGTCGGCGAGCAGCCCGACGACCTCCGCGAGCGAATCGTGGGAGCGGAGGCGGTCAAAACCGTGCGCGGCAAACGTCCGGATCATCCAGTCGCGGTCCTGAGCGGCTCGGCGGAACGCCGGCAGCGCCGTGGGCTCGTGCAGCTCGGCGAGGGCGAGCAGCGCCCACTTGCGCACCTCGCTCGGCTCGTCGGTGGCCTGCAGCAGGATCGCGACAGCGTGCTCGCGGAAGTCGCCCAGTCCGCCGGCGAGGTCAGCGAGGGCTTTCGCGGCGTGCGCACGCTCGTACGCCTTGTCGGAGCGATCCGCGAGGATCGCGATGATCGCTCCGACGTCGCGCGCGTGTTCGAGACGCTCGACGCGGGTTTGCAGGAACGCGGGGGTGCGCATGTTACGGTCCTTCCTGACGGGCGCCGGGCTGCCCGAAGGATGTGATGGCATGCGATCCGGAGGTTTCCCCTGCCGCTATGGCGGCTGCGACGTCCGCTTCGCCGTTACCGAGCAAGGCTCGATGAATTCTCTGCTTGCCGCAAGTGCCGAGCGATCGGCACACGAGCTCGCGGTCCACGCCTACACGCACGTCCGCCTCGACGACATCACGAAGAAGCCGAGCTGGGCATTGCGCCGCACCGTCGCGCCGAAGCCCTGATGTATTTCAGCGCCTCGATTCGGTAGACTCGGCGCCACAACTGAATACGCGATGCCGGCCAGAGGTGCGGGCACCAGTAGCGCCGTCGAGGAACGAGCTTCCGCCGACACGGTGATCAGGGGTGTCCCGCCGGAGAGGGCGATCCGACTCGAGATCGCCAGCTGGTCCGCGGTCCGGAAGGGCGCGGGCTGTCGCGACGGAGAGGGCACTCCGCCGCGGAGCGCTGACCGCAGCAGGGCTTCGATTCGACGTCGGAGGGCTGGTGCGCGTTGGCGCGACCAGCCTTTTTCTTTGCCCACTGAGGGAGGAGCGGCGTGCCGATCGAGCGATTCGCGATCATCGACTCCACGCTCCGCGAGGGCGAGCAGTTCTCGAACGCCCACTTCACGACCGACGAGAAGATCACCATTGCGAAGCTGCTTGACGAGTTCGGCGTGGAGTACATCGAGCTCACCTCGCCGGTCGCGTCGCCGCAGTCCTGCCAGGACCTCCGTACGGTCGCGAGCCTCGGGCTCCATGCAAAGGTCCTTACGCACGTGCGGTGCCACATGGATGATGCCCGCGTCGCCGTGGAGTCGGGTGTCACCGGGATCGACATCCTCTTCGGGACGTCCTCCTACCTGCGCGAGTTCTCGCACGGAAAGAGCGTCGACGAGATCATCGTCGAGGCCAGCCGGGTCATCGAGTTCATCAAGGACCACGGCAAAGAGGTCCGATTCTCGAGCGAAGACAGCTTCCGCTCCGCGGAGGGCGATCTCCTCAGGGTCTACCAGGCCGTCGACCGGATGGGCGTGAACCGGATCGGCGTCGCGGATACCGTCGGCATCGCGACCCCTCGGCAGTGCTACGCGCTGGCGGTCGAGCTCCGCCACCACATCAGCTGCGATATCGAGTTCCACGGCCACAACGACGCGGGCTGCGCCATCGCCAACAGCTATAGCATCCTCGAGGGTGGCGCGACGCACATCGACACGAGCGTGCTCGGGATCGGTGAGCGCAACGGCATCACCCCACTCGGCGGCTTCGTCGCGCGGATGTACGCCGACGATCCCGCGGCGATCAAGAAGAAGTACGACCTGCGGAAGCTGAAGGAGCTCGACGAGCTGGTCGCGTCGTTGGTGAAGATCGAGATCCCGTTCGACGAATTCGTGACCGGCAAGTTCGCCTTCCACCACAAAGCCGGCATGCACACGAAGGCCATCTACGTGAACCCGCACAGCTACGAGATCCTCGACCCGGCCGACTTCGGTCTGACGCGCACGATGAACATCGCGCACCGGCTCACCGGGCACAACGCCGTCGGCAAGCGCGCCGAGGAGCTCGGGCTCACGTTCGGGAAGGACGAGCTCCGGCAGATCACCAGGAACATCAAGGCCCTCGCCGACGCCGGCCCACTCTCGATGGACGAGCTGGATTCACTGCTGAGAGAATGGGTCGTTGCCTAAGACTCTTGCCGAATTGATCCTGTCGCGGCAGTCAGGCCGCGACGTGCGCGCCGGTGACCTCGTGATCGTCCCGATCTCGCGGGTCATGGTGCACGACTCGGTCATTGATGCGGTCATGGCGGGCCTGCGCGACCTGGGCAAGGAAAAGGTGTGGGACGCGGCCAAGGTCGGCGTCTTCGTCGACCACGCCGCGCCCGCGCCGACGCCGGTGGTCGCCGATTCGCATCGCGTCCTCCGCGAGTGGGTGCGGGCCCAGGGGATTCAGACCTTCTATGACGCCGGCGAGGGCGTCTGCCACCAGATCATGGTCGAGGAGGGGTACTGCGAGCCAGGCACGGTGATCGTCGGCAGCGACTCGCACAGCAACTCCTACGGCGCGGTCGGTTCGTTCGGCGCGGGGATGGGCGCCACCGACATCGCCGTCGCGCTCGCCCTCGGCCGGACCTGGCTGCGCGTGCCCGAGTCGATCAAGGTCACGTTCAGGGGCGCGCTCCGCCCGGGCATCACGATGAAGGACGCGATCATGCGCGTCGTCCGCGAGATCGGCACCGACGGGGCGCGGTACGCCTGCGTGGAGTTCCACGGCGCCGGCGATCTCCCGCAGGGCGATCGCATCACGCTCGCCGGGATGACGACCGAGATGGGCGCCAAGGCCGGCATCGTCGTCGGCACGCCCGAGGCGCCGGCCTGGCTGCGTCCCGACCCGGATGCGTCGTACATGCGGACGGTGCACGTTGACCTCTCGACGCTCGAGCCGCAGATCGCCATCCCGCCGCGGGTCGACCAGGTCTCGGACGTGAGCCAGGCCATCGGGATCCCGGTGGACATCGTGTTCCTCGGGTCCTGCACGAACGGCCGGCTCGTCGACATGCAGCAGGCCGCCGCCGTGCTGCGCGGCCGGCGCATCTCCCCGCGTGTCCGGCTCGAGGTGGTCCCGGCGTCGCGGCGGCAGTTCGAGGACGCGATGGCCGACGGCACCCTCGGCATCCTGTCGGCGGCGGGCGCGGTCATCGGGAGCTCCGGTTGCGGCCCGTGCCTCGGGCGCACCGGCGGCGTGCTCGCGGCTCAGGAGGTCTGTTTCTCGACCGCGAACCGCAACTACAAGGGCCGGATGGGCTCCCCGGACGCGTCGATCTATCTGGGCTCGCCGTACGTTGCCGCCGTGGTGGCGCTCACCGGTGTCATCGACGATCCGCGCCCGTACCTTGAAGCGAGCGACGCGGACTTCGACGCGCTCGTCGCACGGCGCCGCGCCGACCGCGGCGACCGCGGCGCGGCGTCGGAGCGCTCGGGCGACCGCTCGCGAGAGCTCGTGATGGCGATGCCGCAGCGCAAGGGTCCGCAGGTCATCGGCATGGACCAGGAGGACTGATGCCGCGGGCGTGGGTCTTCGGCGACGACCTCGACACCGACCAGATGGTCCCCGGCCGCTACGCGCCGTTCATGGTCGGCCAGGACACGTTCCAGAACTACGCGTTCTGCGACGCCCGGCCTGGCTTCGCGAAAGACGTGCGGCCAGGCGACATCCTGATCGGCGGCGAGAACTTCGGCTGCGGGAGCTCTCGCGAGTACGCCGTCGCGGCGCTGAAGAAGCTCGGGGTCGGGGGCATCGTGGCGAAGAATTTCGCGCGCATCTTCTTCCGCAACTGCATCAACCTCGGCATCCCGGTCGTCGAGTCTGCGGATGCGGTCTCGCTCGCGAAGGACGGTGACGACGTCACCCTCGATCTGGGCGCCGCCGTCCTGCGCACGCCGCGTGGCAACGCGACCATTCGCCCGCTCGCGCCATTCGCCCAGGAGATCCTCTCGGCCGGCGGGGTCGTGCGATACCTCGCGGCGCACGGGGACTTCCCGAGCGTCGAATGAGCGTGCCGCTCGACGACATCCTCCCGAAGCTCGCGCGGGCCCGCGGGGCGACCGGCTAAAGGTCGATCGCGACCGGCAGCGCGCCGCGAGCCCAGCTCGAGAGCCTCTTGCCTTCGCGCCAGCCCCTGGACTTCGTGTCGAGGAGCTCGCGTGCGGCCGCATCCTCCTTTGTGTTTCGGCCGGACGAGCCGCGCGTTCGCCGACGCCGTCTGGGAATTGATGCGCACCGTCTCCGCCGGCCGCTGCCTGAGGTTCTTCAGCCAATCCGCCGACTCACGCCCGCCGCTCAGCAGGTACAGCGTGCCGTCGCGGAGGGCGAACCAGATCTCGATCTCGGGCGGATTCCCGCTCGCGCGGCCGGTGGTCGTGAGGTAGCAGAAGTCTTCGGCGCCGAGACGCTCGAACATTCGCCCGAGCCTCCGACGCTGTTCCACGACGGACCGCATCGCGCGCAACGCTCAGGCGGCGAGCACCTCGCGGAGCCACGTCGTGACGGCGACGAGCATCTCGGCCCGTTCGGCGGGGCGCGTGAAGGTGTGGTCTGCGCCCGCGATCGTCACGATCCGATGGGCCACTCGGGCCTGCACCAGGACCGCCGCGTACCGGTCGGCGTCGCCGGCAGGGACCACCTCGTCCGCCCCGGGCCGCACGAGCAGCACCTTGGCCCGCGTCCGCGAGATCTCGGCGAGCGGTTTGGCGTTGCCGAAGTAGTCGCGGGCGGCCGGCGTCGCGACCAGCACCGCGGCACGGATCCGCGAGTCGCGGCCCGCGGCCATCGCCGCGACCGCTCCGCCGAACGACCACCCCAGCAGGCCGATGCGCTGGGGAATGGCCGGATGCGCCCGCAGGAGCCGCACGGCGCCTCCGGCGTCGGCGAGCCCGGCCAGCGGATCGCCATCGACGCGGAACGTGAACCGTAGCGCCGCGATGCCCGCGGCCGCGAGGCTCTCGCAGAGGTACGCGGTGTCCTCCATCGTGCCGCCCCGGCCGGGAAGGACCGCGGTGCCGCCGAGCGTCTCGCCATCGGGCAGGTGCAGGAGCGCCTCGATCTCCGTTCCCGCGACCGCGAAGGACACGCGCTGGAGCACTAGGCGGGCGGTGCCGGCCTCGCGGGGACCTCGGGCATCGCGAGCATCTCGAGGACCATCTCGCGACGATCGATCGGCGTGCGGCTTGAGATGAGCTCGAGCACCTTCTTGCGGCCCTTCATCTTGCCGATGAGCATCGCGCCCACGAGCTTGTCGCCGAGGAAGAACAGGCGCTTGTAGTTGCGGCCCTCGTAGTCGAACTCGACGATCGCCTCGGCGTCCGGCTCCTCCTCGGTCGTCACGCCCATGACCGAGATGTTCGAGTCGAACATCCCCGAGGCGTACGTCGGGACCTCGACGTACGGCTGCTTCGCGCCGAGCATGTTCTTGGCGACGTGCCGCCCGTGGTTCAGCGAGTTGTCCCAGGTGCCCATGCGGTGGTGGCGCTGTGATACGACGTCGTAGAACTCGGCCACGTCGCCCGCGGCCCAGACGTCAGGCATGTTCGTTTCGAGGAACTCGTTCGTCCGGACGCCGACGTTCGTCTCGAGCCCGGTGTCGCCGAAGATGTCGATGTTCATCGTGAGCCCGAGGCCCACGCCGACGATATCCGCGGTCGCCGTGAAGCCCGCGGTGCCGGTCACCTTGACGGCGCCGTTCGACTGCTCCACCTTCGCGATGGCCTCCTCGTAGTGGAGATGCACGCCTTGGTCCTCAGCCAGAAGGCTCACGATCTTGCCGCCGGCCTCGTCCAGGGCCCGGCGCAGGAACCAGGGCCCGCGCATGAGCCAGTGCGTCTCGAGCTTGCGGAAGGAGAACGCTTCGGTGAGCTCGTAGCCGATGAACGAGCCGCCGAGGATGACCACGACCTTCGATTCGGGGATCTTGGCGACCATCGCCTTCGTCTCGTCGAAGTACTGGAAGTTGAAGACCGAACGCGCGCTAACCGCGCCCTCGCACGTCAGCGGGTTCGGCCGTCCGCCCGTCGCGATCAGGAGCCTGTCGTACCGGAGCTCGCCGCCCGGATCGAGCATCACGGTCTTGTGCTCGAAGTCGACCTGGGTAACCTTCGTCTCGAGCCGGAGATCGATGCGGTTCTTGTCGTGCCACGCCTGATCGCGCACGTACACGCGCTGCTCGAGGAGCACGCCCTTGAGATAGCGGGGGAGCGACACGCGGTTGTAGAGCGTGTACTGCTCGTCGTCGATCATCACGATCTCGCAGGCGGCGTCGTCTTTGCGAAGCTGTTCCGCGGCGTACGTGCCCGCGGCGCCGTTGCCGATGATCACGAAGCGAGTGGCATTCGCGCCCAAGACGTCCCTCCGCAGCGGTGGTGGCTGAAAGTGTGGCCGAAAGTGCCGGCGGCGGGACTCGAACCCGCACTTGACCGCTCTTAAAGCGGCTCTCTCTAACCATTGGAGTACGCCGGCCGAACAAGTATCGGATGCTGGAACGCCCGCTAACGCCTTGGCGGCACCTCGACGTTCACGGTCACCGTGCCGCTGCCCGCGCGCGTGAACACGGCGAGATTTGGCGCGCTCCCCGGATTGGACTCGCGATGGACCGCGCCCGCGGGCACGTGGATGAAGTCGCCCTCGCGCGCGTCGAACGCCCCGCCGGCGGATTCCATGTGCAGGATGCCCCGCAGGACGTAGATCGAGGTCTCGTGGGTGCCGTGGTGATGCCAGCCGCTCATCACGCCCGGTGCGACGCTCACCGTGCCCGACGTGAGTCCGTCCGCGGTGATCGCGTGCGACCGGGTCATCCCCGGTGTCGGACTTGGGTCGGGGCCGAGCGCGTCCTTCTTGATCAGGCGCAGCCGGGTCCCGCCGGGTGCGTTATCAGATGTCACGTTCGTCCCTCCCCTTGACGTCGTCGGTGCCCCAGCGCTCGTGCTGCACCTGCAGCTGCGCGCCGCGCTTCGCGATCCAGTTGTCGACCATCCGGGCCTTGGCTCGGTCACGTGGCTCGCGCGCGAGTGCGGCGTGATGGTTGGCGCACTCGAGGCGGATCTCGCCCCGAGCCCGCGCGAACGGGAACATCGGCATCCCGCACGCTTCGCACTCGAGCGTGCCGTCGGCCTTCACGTCGCGCAATTCGCCTCCGATCTCCACCGTTGTGCTCTCTCTTCGCCTCGGGCTACACTATGCGGGACCGCCCTGGCTTACGGCCGGGGCGCCTTTTCGCCCCGGATCAGGGCAGCCCGTCCCCACTGACGGGACCCGACGACGTCCGCGGCAGACCCAGGAAAGGAAGGTGGGACCAGCGCATGCGTCCATACGAGCTCATGTACCTCGTCCAGCCCACCGCCGACGAAGAGCGGCTCACCGCGGTGAGCGAGCGGCTCCAGCAGTCCATCGGTTCGCTCGGCGGCAAGGTCGAGAAGGTGACGCCGCCGATCCGCCGGCGCCTCGCCTACGAGATCGGCAAGTACCGTGATGGCCAGTACGGCGTCCTCGAGTTCTCGCTGCCGCCGCACCAGTCACGCGAATTCGAGCGCACCATCAAGCTCACCGAGGACATCCTTCGCCACATCGTCATCCGTCGCGACGAATGACCACCAGTCTTGAACACGCGCTCGGCGCAGCCGGGCGCTAGGAGAACGAAGCAATGGCATCGATGGCCAAGATCCAGATCATCGGCAATGTCGGGCGTGACCCCGAGATGCGCATGACCCCGCAGGGCAAGCCGGTCTGCGACTTCTCGGTCGCCGTGAACCGGGTGTCCAACAGCGGCGGCGAGCGTTCGGAGCAGACCGACTGGTACCGCGTCAGTTGTTGGGGCCGCCAGGCGGAGATCGCGCAGCAGTACATCCAGAAGGGTCAGCAGATCTTCGTCGACGGACGCTTCACCCCACGTACGTACACGAACAAGGACAACGTCGAGAAGACGAGCCTCGACATCAGTTGCAACGACTTCCAGATGCTCGGCGGACGCCGCGACCGCGAAGGTGGGATGGGCGGCGGCGAGATGCCGGCCAAGCAGGGCGACGCACCGATCGCATCGGGCACCTTCGATCCCGACGAGATCCCCTTCTAAGGAGACAAGATGAGCCAGGAACGTTCCGGTCCGCGCCGTGACGGCGCCCGCTCAGGTGGCGGGTCGCGCGATCGCGGCGGCGATGACCGCGGCGGCGACCGTCCCCGCTACGGCGGGCCGCGGCGACCACGCCGCAAGGTCTGCGCGTTCTGTGTGGACAAGGTCCAGAAGATCGACTTCAAGGAGGTCGGCCGCATCCGCCGCTACATCAGCGATCGCGGCAAGATCGACCCGCGGCGCAAGAGCGGCACCTGCGCCAAGCACCAGCGTTTGCTGACAGCCGCCCTCAAACGCGCGCGCCACATGGCGCTGCTTCCGTACACCGCCGAGCACGTGCGCTCGCTCATGAGCCCGCAGGCGCGGGCCATGGCCGGCGGCCCACCGCCGCCGAAGCCGGACCGTCCGCCGTACCGTCCGGGTGGCTACGGTGCCCCGGGTGGCTTCCGGCCCGCCGGCGCACCGCCGGCACCTCAGGCCGCCCCTCAGGCGTCCGCTCCGCAGGCCGCCGCGCCGCAGCCAGCGGCTCCCGCGCCGAAGGTCGAGCCCTCGGCATGACCTGCGCGTATCACGCACCATGGAGGCCGGCAGCGATGCCGGCCTCTTTTCATTTCAGGAGGGATGACGATGGCGACGGCGAAGGATCCGATCTGCGCGATGGATGTCGACACGGCGAACCCGCCGGGCGGCACGGCCGTCCACGCCGGACAGACCTACTACTTTTGCTCGAACGGGTGCCGGAAGACCTTCGAGAAGGACCCGGCGAAGTACACGAGTTGAGTTAGCTCGTCGGAGCGGCCGCGGGGAAGAACAGCACCGGCACCGCGAACGCGATGACGAGCGTTGCGACCACCAGGAGCGCCCCCAGGGCGATCCGGACCCCTGCCGGCTTCCGATCGGCGAGGAGGACGAGGCTCCCTGGCAGGAGCGCGACCCCGAACAACCCGAGCAGCGGAAGCGCGCCGATCACGACGCTCGCGACGAACGCGATCCAGAGGAGCGCGTCGCTCCGCTTCACCGCACTGCCGCGCGTCCAGGTGAGATACATGGCCGCGGTGACGAGGGCCATCGGCAGGGCGAAGAAGAGACCGAGCAGCCCGGCGCCGAGGATCAGGCCCAGCGAGTAGGCGACGAGCCGCGTGAGCCGGTCGCGGCCCTCGTGGCGGTCGGCGAGGAGCGTCCAGCCGGCGTAGATCGCCAGCGGGAAGCCGACGAACGGCATCGCGAGCGCGCCGTTCCCGTTGAGGGCCCACGGCCCGAACACGAGCCGCGTGTCGCTCAACACCTGGGTGAGGAGCAGGATCGTGAGGCCGGCGGCGCCGCCGACGAGGAACGTGACCCACATCCGGGCGGGCCGCGCCGCCGCGACGCTCTGGGCGCGCATCGGCGCCATCCTACCTAGGACGCTGCGACGGCCGGTTGCGGCAACACGAACACGAACTTCGCACCGCGGCCCGGTTCGCTCTCGACGCGGATGGTCCCGCCGTGCAGCTCCACGAACCGTTTCGCGAGGCTCAAGCCGAGCCCGGTGCCTTCGATCGTGCGTCCGGCGCTATCCCCGGCCTGACGGAACTCCTCGAAGATCCGGGTCTGGTCCTTGGCCGCGATGCCGATGCCGCTGTCGGTCACGGACACCGATACGCCCGTCGCCTCGCGCCGGCCGTCGACGGTGACGGAGCCTCCCCGCGGCGTGAACTTGATCGCGTTCACGACCAGGTTGAACAGCACCTGCTTGATCTTCCGCTCGTCGGCGGTGATCGATCCCAGCGCGTTGTCCATGGCCGCCACGACCAGCGTCACGCCACCTTGCGACGCGCGTTCTCGCAGCAGCCCGACCGCGTCACCGATCAATGCCGGTAGCGAGAAGACGGTCGGCTCGAGCTCCATTCGACCGGCCTCGACCTTGGAGAGATCCAAGATGTCGTTGACCAGGGCGAGCTGATGGCGCCCGGCGTCCCGAATGTCGATCACGTACTCGGTCTGCCGCTCATTGAGCTCACCGAACATCCGCTGCAGCAGGACGTCGGAGAATCCGATGACCGCGTTCAGCGGCGTCCGGAGCTCATGCGACATGTTCGCGAGGAACTCGGATTTGTGCCGGCTCGCGACCTCGAGGGCGATGCCTTGCCGTTGGAGCCGCTGGGTCAGCCGGCCGACGAGGATCGTTCCGAGGAGCAACGCCGCGACCAGCCCGGCCCTCAGGAGCCGTTGCTGTGATGCGATCGCGTCGAGCTCGACGAGCCCGGCGGACGTATCGCGTGACGCAACGACGATCCAGCTGGACGAGGCCAGCGGCGAGGCCGCGAGGAGGCGACTCGATCCGGTCAGCGGGTCGTTGCCGCGGGCGGCCGCCAGCTTCGAGGATCCCGCGAGCACGATCGGATCGCTCCGTAGATCCGATCGTCCTGGATTTGCCGCAGAGCCGCCCGGGAGCACCTTGCCTGATTCGTCGATGACGTAGATCCGTTGGGCCGCGTCGCTCATCGGCGCCAGCCACGCCGTGACGTGTTCAAGCGGGATGTCGGCGGCGAGCCCGTAACTGACGCCGGTCCCTCCGACGGCGGCGACGGTGATCGGCGTCGTGACTGCGACCGTGGCTGGGCCGTCACTGTGGTTCGCGACGAACACGCGTGCGATCACGGTTATGTCGTCGGGCAGGCCGTTGGTCTGGCGGCTGATGTGCCTCGCGGCGGCGTAGTCGGTCGCCGGCCGGCGCTGCCCGAGGCGATCGGCGCCGGGGTATTCGGCCATGATCGCCATGTCGGCTGGCGTACTGGCTCCCCCGAGAGACGCCGCGTCAATGATCAAGAGTCGCTCGATATCGGAGCTCGCGGCGGTCTTGTACTGGACGAGGACCTTGGTCACGTCCGCCCACTCCCGCGCGTTAGCAGCGGCAAGGAACGCGTCAGTCCGGGCGATACTTCGGAGCTCCTCCGCGAGCTCACTCAGGTGCACGTTGATGAGGCCGGCGGCCTGCGTCGCCGCATCGGCCGTGGCTGCGAGATCGCGCTGCTCGACTCGCGCGTGCGCATCGCTCGCGCTGAGCTCGCCCAGCAGGAGTACCGGGGCCGCGATGACGACCATGACGACCAGCACCAGGCCGGCGGGACTGCTGAGCCGGCGGATGAGGCCGCTCCGCACATCAGGCACGCGAGCGAGCATATGCGGCGGTCATTTCGTTCCTGGACCCAGACACGAGGCCGGGCCATGCGTGGCCCGGCCTCTTGGGGGCTGCGAGCGAACGCGTTCTATGCGGTCTCTTGCGCCTCGTGCAGCGGCTTCTTGTCGATGCGCAGCAGGGTCTGGTCCTTCGCCGGAATGGTGAACGGGATGACGCCGGGGATGAGCCACTCGGTCCACATCTTGTCGACGGTCGCCTGGAAGTGCTCCACGTCCTCGTCGGCGAAGTGCGCGAACCGGCCCTGACGCTTCAGGTACTCGTACACCGGCTTGCGCTTCTTGCGGCCCTCGGCGATCTGCCGGGTCGGACCGGTGAGGTTGCACACGCCGTCGATCACCTCGTAGAGCGGCCAGATGCCCGTCTCGACCGCGAGGTGGCCGAGCTCCTGGCTGTACTGCGGGTGGTAGTCCCAGCCCTTCGGGCACGGGTCGAGGGTGTGGACGAACGTCGGTCCGCCGAGCTCGAGCGCCTTGCGGATCTTGTTCATGAGGTCCACCGCGTACGCGGCGCAGCCCGCCGCGATGTAGCGGGACTCCGTGTGGCCCACGGCCATCATGCCGGGCATGTTCTTCTTCCAGCGNNGCTGGATGTCGGTGTTCGCGTACGACTCGTTGTCGTACAGGAGGATGAGCGAGTTGTAGTCCTTGTGCGTGAGCGTGGCGCTGATCGCGCCGATGCCCATGTCCGCGCCGCCGCCGTCACCGCAGAACGCGATGACGTTGATCTTCTCGTCCTTGATCTTGCCCTTGCGCATGAGGACCTTCAGGCCGGCCGAGGTGCCAAGCGCCGCGGAGCCCGCCGCGCCGAGCTGGGTGTGCATCCACGGGACGACCCAGGGGGTCGTGTAGTAGGTCGTGTTCGCGACGTACATGCAGCCCGTCGACCCAAGCACGATCGTGCGCGGGCCCGCGGCCTTCACCATGTGCCGCATCACGAGGGCTGACTCGCAGCCCTGGCAGGTGCGGTGGCCGGAGACGAAGAGCTCGTCGTAGGGGACGTCCTTCACGCCCTTGATCGGGGGAAGGGTGCCGGTGCCGTGGGTCTCGACTGCCATCATCGTCTCCTTAGTTCCGCACGCCGATCCAGTGACAGATGTCACCGGACGCCAGGCCGCCGCCGGCGGCCGCGGTGAGCTTGTCGAACATCTCGCGGGCCATCGGCTGCTCGATCTCGCGGCCGCCGAGGGCCGCGATGAAGCCGACGATCGTCGGGCGCTTCTCGACCGAGTACAGCGCCGAGCGGATCTCGTTGAAGAGCACGCCGCCGTAGTACGGCGAACCGAAGCTGTAATCGCGGTCGATGACCCCAACGGCCTTGAACCGGCTCAGGCTCTTCACGACGTCCGCGGTGGCGAACGGCCGGAACCACTTCAGCCGGACGAGACCGACCTTGTGGCCCTCCTTGCGCCATTTGCGGATCGCGACCTTCATCGGGAGCGAGAGAGTGCCCTGACCGATGAACACCACTTCGGCGTCGTCGGTCATGTACTCNNTGCGCATGGCCTGGTCGTTCTGCATCCGGATCTCCATGAGCCAGTCCTGGTCGACCTGCGGCGCGATGGTGATGGGGTTGTCCGGGTGGAGGAGCCGGTCACCGAGGTCGAACTTGGGCAGGAACTGGTTCACCGCGGCCTGGGTCGGGATCTTCACGATCTGCTGCGAGTGGGTGAGGAACGCACCGTCCAGGCCGATCGCGACCGGGAGCGACACGCGCTTGTCCTCGCCGACGCGCCACGCGGTGAGGGCGAAGTCCATCGACTCCTGCGCCGTCTCGGCCCAGCAGAGCAGCCAGCCGAGGTCACGGACGGCGAGCGCGTCGTTGTGCTCGCAGCCGAACGCGCCCGGGTCGTCGAGCGCGCGGTTGCCGCAAATGGCGACGACCGGGAGGCGAAGGCCCGCGGTGACGGCGATGGCCTCCATCGCGTAGAACCAGCCGACCCCCGAGGAGCCGACGAACACGCGCGCGCCGACCGCGCACGCATGCTTCACGATCTCGAACTGGCTGTGCTCGCCGTCGGCGACGATGTACTCGACGTCCATCTTGCCGTTCGCGATCAGCTTCGCCGCCGCCTGCATCACGCCGTCGTACGGCCGGATGGGGTAGGCGGCCATCACGTCGACGTCCGCGAGGCGGATGGCCTCGGCGATCGCCTCGCAGCCCGTCGCGAGCTGTTCGGTCTCGACGTCGCTCGGTTGTTTCTCTCTGACCTCGACCGCCATCAGTCCTCACCTCCAGCTGTGGTGGGGTTCGCGCCGGGTGCCGCGTTCTTCGCCGAGCGTGAGCCGATGGCGACCGTCTTCGGGTCGGCCGATACGCCGCTCTTCTGCTCGAACCAGCGGTTGTACGCGTCGTGGTCGGTCTTCCAGAGCTGCCACTTGTCGTCGTTGTCCTCGAACTTGAGCTCGTCGACCATGACGATGCAATCCTTCACCGGGCAGACCTGGGCGCAGATGCCGCAGCCGATGCAGGCCTCGTACACGACCTCGTAGTGGCCTTCGGGGGTGACCTCGAAGCATTCGTCGGGGCAGTCGAGCCAGCACATCGTGCACTTGATGCACGTGTCGAAGTTCACGACCGGCCGGAGCGTCCGGGCGCCGTACTTCTTGTAGTACGGGTTGCGCTCGCCGGGCTTGCGCGCGTCGACGATGACGCCCGGCCGCATCGTGGTCCATCCGGGCTTTTCGAACTGCAGCACTTCGTGGCCGCTCGTGCCTTCGCCGACCGTCACCGGGCGCAGCTGGGTGCGGTCGTAGCCGTCCTGGGCGGAGGCGACGGCGCTCCCGTCGTTCGTCTGCTCCTGAATGAGCGTCTTCACGTCCGCGATCCGGACCCAGTCCGGCGCGATCTTCGCGAGCGCGCCGAGGACGCGGTAGTCGGTGTGGTCGTCCTTGAACACCCAGAGGCCCGCGAACGAGGCGAGCCCGGGCACGATGCCCAGAATGTACGGCCGCTCGGCCGTGTCGGTCTGGGCGAGCACCTGGTCCGGGGTCTTGTCGGAGGTGACGAGGACGGCGCCGCCCTCGTGGACCGGCTTCCAGATCGGCTGGCGGCCGTACCAGGCCCACGACTCGACGCCCTTGACGAGCGTGTCGTCGACGGCGACGGCGATGTCCACGACCTTCGGCTCGTACTTCGCCATGGACGACTCGAGCTCGAGGTCGTTGATCGCGACGACCGCGAAGTACTTCGCCGGCACGCCGTTCCGTTCCGGCGAGTCGCCGTAGCGGCCGAAGGCCGTCCCCGTATATCCGCGCTTACGGGCGGCGAGGACGATGGATCGGCAAATGCGCTGTGCGAGGGTCTTCTGGAAGATGCCGCGATAGACGATCTCGATAGTGATCCCTGTCGGATCGGTCTTGACGACGGTGCCCATCACGCTCCCTTTCCCACGGTGGCCGTGGCCTGCGGTCCCGGCGTTTCCGGTGCGGTCCGTTCGTCCGCGATGAGCTTCAGGATCCCTTCGCCGACCGCGCGGATGTGCTCCGCGGCCGCGGCACGCGCTGCGTCAGGCTGATGTGCGTCGAGGGCCACGAGGATCCGCTCGTGCGCATCGATCGACGAGTGCGCCCGCTGGTTGGTCTGGAGCCACTGCTCGCGAGAGCTCCGAAGGACGTCCCAGATGACCCCGAGCATCGTGACGAGCAGCTCGTTGCGGGCGGCCTGGCCGATGATCTCGTGGAACCGGGTGTCCTCCTCGGCGTACGACTGGCCCGCCGCGACCTTCTCGGCCTGCTGCGTCAGGATCGCGCGCAGCTGGACGAGCTCGTCGGGGTGGATCCGCGTCGCGGCCGACGCCGCGATGGCCGGCTCGATGAGCCCCCGGACCTCGATGACGTCGGTGAGGGTGTGCCCGCGGGCGATGAGGTTCGACAGCGGACGCGCGAGGTCCTCGGGGACCGTGCGGCGCACGAAGGTGCCGCCGCCGGCGCGCGTTTCGACGACCCCCAGCAGCTCGAGCGACCGCAGGGCCTCGCGCACGGACGCGCGGGAGACCTGGAACTGCTCGGCGAGCGCCCGCTCGGGCGGGAGCTGGTCGCCCGGATGCAGCTCGCCCCTGTCGAGGAGGGCCTCGATCTGGCTGACGATGTCCTGATAGAGGCGGCTGCGTCGGACGGGCTCGATGACAGCCAGTGCGGACCTCCCCGGCGCCGAAAATTGGTCAGGTGGTCTGACCAGAACGCGGAAACCCTATCAACGGGCGGGAACAGGGTCAAGTGCCTCCCGGAGCCGGTCGGGCTAGGCCGGAGCCCCCTCGGTGTGTCCGGCCATGAGGAGCCCGAGCCGCTCCTCGGTCGCCTCGGCCGCGGGCAGGGTGGCGACGAGCCGGCCCTCGAACATGACGGCGATCCGGTCGGACAGTGCCCGGATCTCGTCGAGCTCGCTCGAGACCAGGAGCACCGCGCACCCCCGGGCCCGCTGCTCGAGGAGCCGCTCCCAGACGTACTCGGTCGAGCCGATGTCGAGGCCGCGGGTGGGCTGGTTGACCACGATGAGCTTCGGCTGCTCCGACAGCTCACGGCCGAGGACGACCTTCTGTTGGTTGCCGCCCGAGAGGTTCCCCACGATCGCGCGGGCATTCGGCGGCCGTACGTCGAACTCCTTCGCGAGGCGGTCGCCGTTCGCGCTGATCACATCGCTGTCGAGCACCCCCCGGTGGCTGAACGGCGCGTGGTCCTGCTTCCCGAGGATGAAGTTGTCCGCGACGGTAAATGCGAGCACGAGCCCTTCCGCCCGGCGGTCCTCGGGGACGTACGCGACGCCGCGCTCGCGGGTCCGCTTCGGATCGTCGTGCGCGATATCGGCGCCGCCGATCAGGATGGTGCCGGCCGTCGGCTCGTGCAGACCGAGGATGCATTCGGCAAGCTCGCTCTGGCCGTTGCCGCTGACGCCAGCGATCCCGAGGATCTCGCCCGCGTTCACCGTGAGGTCGATGCCCTTGAGGGCCTCTGCGCCGCGGTCGCTCTTCGCCTGCAGCCCGCGGATCTCGAGCGCGGTGCCACTTGATTGGACGGGTGTTCGCGCGGCCGGCGGTTTGAGGTCGCGGCCCACCATCAGCCGAGCGATCTCCGACGCGTTCGTCGCCTTCGTCAGAAGGTTGCCGGCGTTCCTGCCGTCGCGCAGCACCGTGATCCGATCGGTCACGGCGAACACTTCACGCAGCTTGTGGGTGATGAAGATGACCGTCTTCCCCTCGTCGCGCAGCTGCCGCACGATGACGAACAGCTCGTCGACCTCCTGCGGCGTGAGCACCGCGGTCGGCTCGTCGAAGATGAGCAGCTCGCTGCCGCGGTAGAGGACCTTCAGGATCTCGACCCGCTGCTGGAGCCCGAGCGGCAGGTCCTCGACCTTCGTCTCAGGGTCGACGCTGATGTGGAAGCGGTCCTCGAGCTCGCGGACGCGCGCGGCGAGCCTCCGCTCGCCGAGCATCGGCCCGGATCGTTCGTCCCCGAGCACGACGTTCTCCGCCACGGTGAGCGGCGGGATGAGCATGAAGTGCTGGTGGATCATCCCGATGCCGCTCGCGATCGCGTCGCGCGGCGAACGGAGCCGGACCTCCTGGCCGCGCAGCCTGATCGTCCCCGCATCGGGCCGGTAGAGGCCGTACAGGACGTTCATCAGCGTTGACTTCCCGGCCCCGTTCTCCCCGATGAGGGCGTGGATCTCGCGCTCCTGTACGACGAGGTCGGCGCCGTCGAGCGCCACGAGGTCGCCGAAGCGCTTCACGACCCCGCGCATCTCGACGATCGGTGGGCTGGCGCTCACGCGTGTCCTTCCGTCTCATACGGCAGTCCATCCGCGGCCGGCGCGCGCGACCGGCCGACGAACCCGGCGACCGCCAGGATCGTGAGGATGTAGGGGAGGGTGCCGAGCAGCTGGACCGGCAGCCTCACGCCGCCGACGGTCGCGCCCTGCAGGGACGTCGACAGGGCGTTCCCGTACCCGAAGATGAGGCTCGCCCCGAGTGCCCCGACCGGCGTCCAGCGGCCGAAGATCATCGCCGCGAGGCCGATGAACCCGCGCCCGCCGGTCATCCCGTCGGTGAACGAGTGGGCTACGCCGAGCGAGAGGTACGCGCCACCGAGCGCGGCGAGCGCCCCGCTGGCGAGGACCGCCGCGTACCGCATGCGCCGCACGTTGACCCCGACCGTCTCGGCAGCCCGCGGATGCTCGCCGACGGCGCGCCACCGGAGGCCCAGGACGGTCCGGAAGAGGAAGACCTGCAGCGCCGCGACGAGCAGCAGGCCGACCCACACGATCCAGTTCTGGTCGCCGATCGCCGTGCCGACGTAGGGGATCCCGTTCAGGAAGGTGAGGTGAAGATCCGGCACGGCGACGAGGTCCGACGGCGTGCCCGTGGTGCCGTACATCTCGTAGTCGAGGTACGTCGTGAGACCGAGCGCGAGGATGTTGAGGGCCATCCCCGACACGATCTGGTCGGCCCGCAGGGTGATCGACGCGTACGCGTGCAGCGCCGCGAGGAGCAGGCCCGCCAGGAGCGCGGCGGCCAGAGCAAGCCAGATGTTGTGCGAGCGGTCGGCGACGACGACGCCGAAGAAACAGCCGACGAGCATCGAGCCCTCGAGCGCGATGTTCACGACGCCGCTGCGCTCGGACATCGTGCCGCCGAGCGCAGCGAGCGCGATGGGGGTCGCGAGGCGCAGCGTGGCCGCCAGCACGCTCGCGCCGACGAGCATCTCCCAGGTCACGCGATCGCCTCCACCGGCTTGCGGCCGTGCCGGCGGCGCGTGAGGGAGCGCACGAGCGTCTCGGCGGCGATGACGAAGAGCACGAAGGCTTGGATGATCGCGACGAGATTCGACGAGATCCCGGCGTGCGACTGCATGTACGCGCCGCCGTGGACGAATGCGCCGAACAACAGCGCGGCGAAGACGATGCCGAGCGGCGAGTTCTTCCCGAGGAGCGCGACAGCGATGGCGTCGAAGCCGTAGCTCGAGGAGAAGCCGTCATATACCCGGCCGAACACGCCGCTCACCTCGATCATCCCGCCGAGGCCAGCGAAGCCGCCGGCGATCGCCATCACCAGGACCATGTGCAGCGCCGGATCGATTCCCGCCTGCGCCGCCGCGCGAGCGCCGAGCCCGACGGCGCGGAGCTGGTAGCCGAGCGGCGTGCGCCACAGCAGGAACCAGAAGACGACGACCGCGAGCGCGGCGAGGAAGATCCCGGCGTGCAGGCGGCTGAAGAGGACGAGCTCGTTCGGGATGATCACGGGAAGCCGCGCCCCTGCGCCGATCGGCGTCGACGCGGGCGTCCCGAATGCGTTCTGCGCGGTCATCGGTCCGGCCTGCAGGAGCCAATGCATCACGAAGACGATGGTGTAGTTGAGCATGATCGTCGTGATGACCTCATTGACCCCGCGGAGCGCCTTCAACAGTCCGACGATGCCGCCGTAGAACGCGCCGCCGGTGATGCCGAGCAGGATCACGATCGGCATGAGCAGGAATCCGGGCAGCGTGGCGAACTGCGCGCCCGCCCAGCCGGCGGCGAGCGCGCCGACGAGGAGCTGGCCCTGGGCGCCGATGTTGAACAGGCCGGTGCGGAACGCGACCGCGACCGCGAGCCCGGTGAGGACGAGCGGGATGGCTGAGACGAGCGTCTCGGTGATGTCGTACGGCGTGCCGAAGGCGCCTTGGACGAGCGCGCTGTACGCGGCGACCGGATCGTTGCCGCTGAGGAGGACGAAGACGGCGCCGATGACCAGGGCGATGGCGACGGAGAGCACCGGGATCGCCGGTCCGGCGGCCCACTGGAAGGTGAGCTGACCCACCGACGGAGCCGGGCTCTCGGTGCCCGGCCCCGTCGTCGCTGGCTGCTGCAGTTGGGTCACCAGGTCACTTGACCTGGACGGTGTCCTTCGGGGTGATCTTCCCGGACGCGATGTCCGCGAGGGCCTGCGTCGCGGCCGCCTTCGCGTCCGCTGGCACGATCGCGTCGACTGTGCCGAAGCCGATGCCGTCGTTCGTCGCGTTGAAGGAGTTGTCGCCGGCCTTGAACGTGCCGAGCCGCACCGAGCGGATCGTCTGGAACACGGCGACGTCCACCTTCTTGAGCGCGCTCGTGATCACGGTGCCCGGCGCGACCGCGGCTTGGTCGGCGTCCACGCCGATCGCGTAGACGCCCGCGGCCTTGGCCGCTTGGATGTAGCCGAGGCCACTACCGCCGGCCACCTGGAACAGGATGTCGCAGCCCTGGGCGATGTGGCTCTTGCCGATCTCGATGCCCTTCTGCTGGTCGACGAAGTCCTGGCTGTAGCCGTTCAGGATCTTGGTGGTCGGGCTGACGGTCTTCACCGCGTCCTGGTAGCCGGCGATGTACCGGTCCACCGGCGGGATCGGGAGGCCGCCCATCGAGCAGACGGTGTTGTGAATCGCCGCACCGACCTTGTTCTTCGCCATCGTCGCGGCGATGACCCCAACGATGTACCCCGCCTCCTGCTCCTTGAAGAACAGGTTGGCGACGTTCGGCAGGTTCTTGACCGCGCCGGCGTCGTCGGTCGGCGCGCCGTCGATGATCGCGAACTTCACGTTCGGGAACTGCGTCGCGACCTTCCAGATGGCGTTCTGCATGAGGAAGCCGACGCCGATGACGAGGTCGTTCTTGTCCTGTGCGTACTTCGTGAGGTTCGGGACGTAATCGGCCTGCTGCTTCGACTCGGTCACCGAGGTGACGACGAGGAGCTGGGCTTGCGCCTGCTGGCGGCCCTGGTCGGCGAGCGAGTTGAAGCTCTTGTCGTTCAGGCCGCCGATGTCGGTGACGAGACCGATCTTGAGGTGCTGACCCGTCGGGCTGCTGCCGCTCGCCTGCGGAGTACCGGTACTGGTGGAGGCGCACGACGCCACGATCGTGGCGGCGAGCAACGAGAACGCGAGGATTCGTTTCATGGGCGCGGAATCCCTCCCCTAGGTCGTTCGCGCCCCAGTTGATGGTGGGCGCGACCGCTCGCGATGGTAGGACGACCGCGAGGCCGGCGCATGAGGACGCCGCGGTCGCGCGCGGTCTGACCGGGTGGCCTAACCGGCGATAACGGTCTTGAGCACGTACGCGATGAAGACGACGTACAGGCTGCCGCCGAGCACGAGCGCGGACAGGCCAAGGGAGTCGTCGCGGGCGCGGAACCGTAGCTGCAGGAACACGAGCGCGGCGGCGATGAGGGCGAACACCGCCGCGACCGTGCCGAAGGTGCCGAGCTGCCAGGGGGTCAACAGGACGCCGAACGTCACCGGGATCGTCGACTGCAGGACCATCGAGCCGGCGACATTCCCGAGGGCGATGACGTCCTTCCCGTCGCGCGTCCAGATGAGGCTGTTCGCGGCCTCGGGCAGCTCCGTGGCGATGGGCACGAGGAGCAGCGAGACGAGCAGCGCGTTCAGCCCCAACGTGCTCGAGGCCCGGTCGATGAACCCCGCGAAGAGCTCCGCTCCAACGACGATGGCCCCGAAGCCCAGCAGGACCTGGAAGAAGATGAGCCAGAGCGGCGGGTCGCGCGGGTCGGTCCGGACGCCGAGCCGCGCGGCGTAGGCCGTCGCGGTCAACGCCTCGAACGCCTCGCTCTCCTCCCGCGCTTCCTCGATGTCGATGGGGGTCCGCTCCTGGGGCCGCAGCACGAGAACGAGGTAGAGCGCGTAGGCCGGGACGAAGAGCCAGCCGACGATCAAGCGGAGGCCATGGATCGGCTCGGGCAGGACCGCGAGTGCGACGGCGACCGAGTAGCAGGCCAGGAAGAAGCCGAGGTCCCGCGACGCGTGGGCCCGGTCCACCTGCAGCGTGAGGCGCCCGCGCTTCCCCCGGTACACGTACGCGGTCACCCCGATCAGGAGCATGACCAGCGTGGCGAGCATGAATGGCGCGCCGAGGATCGCGCCCACGCCGATGTCATCCGCCTTGACCGAATTCGTGAACACGATCGCGACGACGGGCACGACCGTCTCGGGCATCGCGGTGCCGATCGCGGCAAGCACGCTCCCGGTCGCGCCTGCGCCGAGCCCAAGGCGCCGCCCGAGCCACTCGACACCGTTCGTGAACACTTCGGCGCCGAGAAGGATCGCGGCGAAGCCCGCCACCAGGACGACCGCGTCGAGTGGGCTCACCTTCAGTCGATCGCGGTGGCGACGGTGTCTTTGTCGATCCCGGCGTCGGTATGACGCCCGCGCGAGCGGATCGTGCGGATGAGCGGGAGGAGCAGCAAGATGATCGCGAGCGCCATGAGGGTCGCCGCGATCGGCGAGCCGACCAGGATCCCGGGATTCCCACCGCTCGCGATGAGCGATTGGCGGAGCGTCCTCTCGGTCGAGTCGCCGAGCACGACGGCGACGACGAGCGGTGCGAGCGGGTACTTCATCTTCCGCAGCCAATACCCAATGAGGCCGAAGACGATCGTGATGAAGACGTCAAGCATGCTGTTATTGAGCGAGTACGCGCCGATCACCGAGATGAGCACGATGAACGGCGTGAGGATCGCGTAGGGGATCCGCATGATCGACGCGAGCAGCGGCACCGCGAGCAGGCAGATGATGAACGTGAGGAGATGCCCGAGGTAGATGCTCGCGATCAGGCCCCACACGAAGTCGTGGTGCTCGGTGAAGAGCAATGGGCCGGGGGTCAGCCCCCAGATGAAGAGGCCGGCCATGATCACGGCGGAGGTCGGTGAACCGGGCACACCGAGCGCGATCATCGGCACGAGCGATCCCACGGCGGCCGCGTCGGCCGCGGCCTGCGGGGCCATGATCCCGCTGATCTCGCCCTTCCCGAACCCCTCCTTGTTCTTCGACCACTGCCGCGCGAGGCCATAGCCGAGGAACGAGCCGGCCGTCGCGCCGTGTCCGGGGAGGATGCCGAACCAGAAGCCGATGATCCCGGTCGAGATGACGAGCCAGATCCGCTTCCGTAGCTCGCCCAGCGTCTCGATGACATCGTCGAACCCGACCTTGGCGCTCAGGCGCTCCATGAAGCCGATGCCGGACTCCTCGGCGGAGGCAAGGATCTCTCCGATGCCGAACAAGCCGATCGTCACCGGCACGAAGCCGATCCCGGACAGGATCCCGATCTGGCCGAACGTGAGCCGCGGTTGTCCGGTGATCCCGTCGAAGCCGACCGCGGCCAGGAGCAGGCCGAAGCTGATCATCATCACGGCCTTCACCGGCGACTCCGCACCGAGGCCGATGAGCGTGGCGAACGACATGATGAACACGGCGAAGAGCTCCGGCGGCCCGAACGAGAGCGCGAAGTCAGCCAGGGCCCGCGCGAAGAACGTGAACATCACGGTCGCGAGGAACGCGCCGACGAACGACGCAAAGAACGACGACGCCAATGCGACGCCGGGCTTCCCCTTGCGCTTCGCCAGCGGGAAGCCGTCGAACAGCAGGACGACCGACCACGGCTCGCCGGGGATGTTGAACAGGATCGAGGTCACCACGCCGCCGAACAGCGCGCCCCAGTACACACCGGCAAGCAGGATGACCGCGCTCGTCGGGCTGGAACGGGCGATGATGACCGTGATCGGGAGCAGGATCGCGACGGCACTCGTGCCGCCGAGCCCCGGGAGCACGCCGACGACGAGGCCGAGCATGACGCCGACGAAGAGCATGAAGATGTTGAACGGCTGCAGCGCCGTGGCGAAGCCACCGGCGAGATCCCCGAAGACGTTGAAGAATTCCACGGCCTAGAAGGGGAGCACGCCAAGGTCGTAGAGGAAGCTCTTGGGCAGCGACACGCGGAACCCGAGCTCGAACGCGCCGTAGATCGCCGCCGGCATTCCGACGGTCAGCAGGAGCACCCAGAGCCAGTTGTACCGGCCGATCCAGCGCGCGAAGAGGCCCATGTACAGGCCGCTGACGATGTAGAAGCCGAACCACTTGATCGCCACGGTCGCGACGACCATCGGGACCACGAGCTTGAGCACCGAGTAGACGCCCTCGCGGCCCTCGAATGCCGGCGCGCCCTCGGGGCCACGCCACGACCGGTACGCGACGACGGCCGCGCACGTGAAGACGACGAACGCCGACCAGAACGGATAGAACCCGGCCCCGATGCCGCCGGGCTGGGTGCCAGTGGTGTCGACGAGGGCGCCGGCGCGCGAATCGGTCATCGCGACGGCGGCCACGAACATGAACGCGACCGCCGTCGCGACCTGATACGGCCTCAAACCGCTATTGGACCCAGTTGAACTGCTTGGCGATGTCCTCGTGGAGCTTCTGGTAGTCGTTGACCATCTTCTGGAAGTCCGCGCCGGAGCGGAAATCGGGGTTGAGGTTGTTGTCGCTCACGAACTGCTTCCAATCGGCCGAGTCGGACACCTTCTTGAAGACGTCGACCCAGAAGGCCTGCTGGCCGGCGGAGAGCCCGGGGGCGGCCATGATCGCTCGCATGATGTAGTAGTCGCTGATCGCGAGGCCCTGCGAGGTGCACGTGGCGAGGCCCGCGAAGGGGCCGGTCGCCGGGCTGGCCGGCTCGAACGTGCAGAGCGGGCGCAGCTTGCGCGGCGTGCCGCCGTAGAGGCTCTTGCCTTCGCTCGGGTTGTTCACGGTGGCGACGACGTTCGCCTGGTGCCCCGCGAGCGCGGCGGCGACCGTGCCGCCGCCCGATTGCGGGACGTAGCTGAAGGGCTTGGTGCCGGCGATCGTCTGGATCCGGCGGAACAGCGCCTCATCCTCCTGCTTCGAGCCGGTGCCGGCCACCACGAGCGTGTCGGCCTTGGCCGCCGTGATGAAGTCCTGTGCCGTCTTCCACGGGCTGTCCTCATTCACCCACAGGTAGAAGGGATCGAGCGCCAGGTTCGCGATCGGCGTGAAGTCCGTCCCCTTGAACGGGAGCTTCTGGACGATGAGGGTAGTGAAGAACGAGTTGAGGGTGATCATGATGTAGCTCGCGTCGCCCTTGTGGTCGTACACGTACTGGAAGGCCACCGCGCCCGAGCCGCCGTCCTTGTTGACCGGGGTGACCGGCTGCGGCGAGAGCTTCAGCGTGTCGATGACCGCCTGCATCTTGCGCGCGTAGATGTCGGAGCCACCGCCGGGTGCGGTGCTGATGACGAATTCGACCGGCTTCGTCGGAGCGACCAGGGCGGCCGCGCCGCCTCCGGACGCGGTCGGCGCTGTCGTCGCGCCTCCGCCTGCGCCGCCGCAGGCCGTCGCCACGAGCAGCCCTGCGATCGCGAGCGAGATCGAACGACCGACCGGATTCCGCATCGACGCGACCCTCCCGCTGTTGCTACGCGAGGCCTTACGAACGAGCGCGCTGGTCAGACCAGACCTCACCGTGGTCAGACCGGCGGCATCGTAGGCCGCTCGGTCCACGTGACGCAAGACGCCGGAAGTACGCCTGTTCGGGGGGAGATCGGTCCAAGTGGCAGAATTGGGCGAGCGAGGGCACGGCTGATGCGTCACCCGCTTCCGGTGGACGTGAAGCGAACGGAGGGATCTGCGTCATGGTGAAGGAGCTGACCCGGCCGGCGACGCCGCTACGGCGTGGCGCGGCACCCGACACCGCGTGGGCCTTCTTCAACGGGGACTTCGTCCCGCTGCGCGACGCGAAGGTGAGCGTCCTCACCCACGCCTTCAACTACGGGACCGGCGTCTTCGAGGGGATCCGGGCGTACTGGAACGCCGACCGCAAGCAGCTCTACGGGCTGCACCTGCTCGAGCACTACCGCCGGCTCCACAGGTCCTGCCGGGTCATGCGCCTCGATCTGCCGTATTCGCCCGAGCGCCTCGTCGAGATCACCGTTGAGCTCCTCAGCCGGTGCGGCTACCGCGAGGACTGCTACGTGCGGCCGCTCGTGTACAAGAGTAGCGAGCTCATCGGCGTGCGCCTCCATGACCTCGAGTCCTCGTTCACCGTCTTCGCCGTGCCGTTCGGCACGTACATCGATATCGACCACGGCATCAGCTGCGGGGTGTCCAGCTGGCGGCGGGTCGACGACAACGCGATTCCCGCGCGGAGCAAGATCACCGGCTCATATGTGAACGCCGCGCTCGCGAAGACCGAGGCCCAGGAGGCCGGCTTCGACGAAGCGATCGTGCTCACGAACGACGGCCACGTGTCGGAAGGCAGCGCGGAGAACCTGTTCATGGTCCGCGACGGGACGCTCATCACGCCCCCGGTCACGGACAACATCCTCGAAGGGATCGTGCGCCAGAGCCTCATCCGCATCGCCGGCGACCTGAAGGTGCCGTTCGAGGTGCGGACGATCGATCGCACGGAGCTGTACATCGCCGATGAGCTCTTCCTCTGTGGCACTGGCGCACAGCTGTCGCCGGTCACGTCGGTCGACCACCGGAAGATCGGCGACGGTGCGGTGGGCCCGATCACCCAGAAGCTCAGCCGGATCTACTTCGACGCGGTGCGCGGGAACAGCGATCGCTACAAGGAATGGGTGACCCCGGTCTATTCGACCTAGCGGGGCTCGCAAGACCTAGCGGGACTTCGCCTTCTTCGCCTTCTGCTTCGCGACCTTGTCGCGATCAGCGATCGCTTGCCGCACCGTCTTGAAGTTCTTCGAGAGCCCGTTGCGACGATCCTCGCTGATCTCCTGTTGCATCTTCGGGCTGCGCGAGACCTTGCGTGCCCGGCTCGCGTCCTTCGCGCTCGTGTCCACGATCTCCGCGAGCTTCTTTAGGCCGGTGAGCTGTTTCTTGAACGGCATGGTGACCTCCTAGCGCTGTAGGTCCGTCGCGAGACCTTTGAAGTCCGTGCCGACGACAACGACGATATCCGCGTCCGTCTGCTCGGAGGAGCCCGCGTCACGGACGGGGATCCCGCTCAGCTGTTCCGACAGCTGGTCAGCGGTGTAGCGCGTCGCCCCGTTCTTCACGAGGATCTCCGAGCGGCCGGTGGCGCCGGCCGTCACGCGCGACACGCCGAATGCCCGCGCCGAGAGCCGGTCGGCGACCTCCTGGGCGGCGGTGCCCGTCGTCCCGGTGCCGCGGACCTCGATGCGCGCGCCTTCCTGACGCACGCGCGGGTCATAGAACAGCTCGGCGACGAAGTTCGCGATCTTCGCCTTGTCCGGGATGAGGTAATAGGCCGTCCGCGAGTTGTCCTCGGTCAGCTCGCAGTGCGGCGAATCGCCGCCGCACGGCAGCAGTACTTCGCTCTTGATGTCGCTGGACGCGATCCCGCCCCCGAGCCCCGCGAGCGGGAGGATGTTCGCCGGATCGAAGTTCGTCTCGACGGCGGAGCCCACGTCGTTCACGATCGCCGGGAGGCGTCCGAGCATCCCGTCCGACGCGAGGCGCGCGCGGATCCCCGAGATCACGTCCTGCTGCCGCTTCGCGCGCGAGAAGTCGTTGCTGTCGTGGCGCGATCGGGCGTACTTGAGCGCGATGTCGCCCGGCATCAGCTGCGGCCCTGGCTGGATGTTCAGCCGCTCGACGCCGGAGTCGGCCGTCGGGTAGGCCTCGTCGCGGATCGGCCGCTTCACGTCGACGATGACGCCGCCGACCGAGTCGACGATTTCGGTGAACGCCTGGAAGTTGAGGAGCGCATAGCTGTTGATTCGGATCCCCAGCAGCCCCTCGATGGTCTTCTGCGCGAGGTCCGGCCCGCCGAGAGCGAACGCCGCGTTGACCTTGTCGGTGCCGTGCCCGGGGATCGCGACGAGGGTGTCGCGCGGCACGGACAGCATCGCGGCCGTGCGGTTCACCGGGTCGATGGACAGCACGATGATGGTGTCGGTGTTCTGGGTGTCGGCGGCGATGCCGCGCGAGTCAACGCCAAGCACGAGGACGTTCAAGCGCTCGCGGCCGTTCCAGGCCGGCAGATCGAACGACGTCGAGACCCCGCGAGCCGTCGTGCCGGCGACCGGCGCGAAGACCTTGGCCGCGAGGCCGGCCCACGCGTTCGCGCCGCGGTACACGCTGCCGTATCCCGCGATGAGTGCGAGCGTCACGATCGCGAGCGCGAAGTAGTCAGCGGCGTGCTTCCCGCGCAACGAGCCCGCGTGACGAAGGCCGCCCGCGAACGCGTCGGCGACGACGCAGAGGTGATAGAGGAGCATCCCGCCGATGACGGCGACCGTGAACAGGACGGCATGGCCGATGACGAGCGACGTCAGTGGGTCGACGGTCGCGATGAGCGCGCCGCCAAGCGCGATCGCGAGGACGGGGACCAGGAAGATGACCGCGCCGCGGATCCAACGCTCCTGATAGAGCTGCCCGAGCCCGGGCACGAGGCCGCTGCAGACGGCGGCCAGTCCCGGCGAGCCGGCGTCGCGGGTCAGCAGGACCCCAGGCGCGTTGCCACAGCGTCGGCACGAGCGGGCGGTCGAGAGGTTGAGCGTCGAGCAGCGGGCGCACTTCCACGGCTCGCGCGGGCTGCGCATGGGACCCGTAGCGTATAGCGAGTGGAACACGTCCCGCCGGTCGGCACCGCGACCCTGCGGGGTGCCCGCGCCGTCGGCGTCGTCTGCGCCGCCGCGTTCCTCGCGCCGGTGATCCTCTCCGTCGTCTTTCCCCAGGCCTTCCTGTTCACCCCGTACCACGGCGCCTACCAACGCATGTTGTCGGCCATGCTCTTGGCGTTCGGCCTCGGGCTCGCCCTCGCGCTCCGCGACCCGGTCCGGAACGCGGGGGTCTATGCGGTGATCGGGCTCGCGAGCGGTTGTCTCACCGGCGCCATCGTCTACACCCTCCTGGTCGAACCGGGACAGGACCGGCTCCATTGGCTCGTCCAAGTGCCGCTGCTCGGTCTGGTCGCGATCGCGCTCGTCGTGACGTACACGCGACTTCGGCGGCCGCACCCGGTGATCGTCCGCATCGTGGTCGTCGCCGTCATCCTGTTCCCGGTCGCGCTGTACCTGTACGACTTGGCATTGCGGTCATTCGTCGCGCACTGACAATGACCACATGACCGCCATCGTGACCGTTCGCGATCTCCGTAAGCGCTACGGCGACATCGAAGCCGTGCGCGGGATCTCCTTCGACGTGCTCCAGGGAGAGGTCTTCGGGTTGCTCGGCCCGAACGGGGCGGGGAAGACCACGACGGTCGAGATCCTGGAAGGGCTGCGCAAGGCCGATGGCGGCGACGCGATCGTTGACGGCATCGACGTCTCGAAGGAGCCGGCGAAGGCGAAGCACCGGGTCGGCGTGCAGCTCCAGCAGAGCGCGTTCCCCGAAAACTTCACGGCGAAGGAGACCGTCGAGCTCTTCGCCCTCTGCTACGGCGTCACCGTCGACGCGATGGCGCTCCTCAAGGAAGTGGACCTCGCGGACAAGGCGGGCCAGCGGCAGGAGAAGCTCTCCGGTGGCCAGCGGCAACGGCTCTCGATCGCGACCGCCCTCGTGAACAAGCCGCGGGTGCTGTTCCTGGACGAGCCGACGACTGGCCTCGACCCGCAGGCCCGACGCAACCTCTGGGAGCTGGTGCGCGGGATCCGCCAGTCGGGGACAACGGTGTTCCTCACGACCCACTACATGGATGAGGCCGAGGTGCTTTGCGATCGGGTCGCGGTCATGGATCACGGCCAGATCATCGCCATGGATCCGCCGCGGGCGCTCATCACCGCGCTGCTCGGCCGGGGCTTCAGCAAGCCCGTCATTCAGCAGCAGGCGAACCTCGAGGACGTCTTTCTCGACCTGACCGGCCACGAGCTCCGGGAGGACTGATGCGCCAGGCCCTGCTGCTCACGCTGATGTATTTCCGGGCGTACGTGCGTGACCGTACGGCCATCTTCTTCTCGCTCGTCGTTCCGCTCATGCTCCTGCTGATCTTCGGGTCGCTAAACCTCGGCGCCTTCGGGAAGGTCTCCCTCGCCGTGGACGATCAGGCGAACAACGCCGCCAGCCAGCAGTTCGTCTCCGGCCTCGAGAAGATCGACACGCTCTCGATCACGCGGGAATCCAGTGACAGCGCGGTCGCGGCGCTGAAGCGCACCGAGCTGGACATGTTGCTCGTCGTGCCGAAGGACTTCGCGATCGCGCCGACCCGCGCGGGCCAGCCGGTCCCCACGCTCACCATCTACGGCAACGACGCCCGGCCGCAGCAGGTGTCGGTCGGCGAATCGATCGTCATCGAGGTCATCACCCGGCTCTCGTTCGCCGTCAACCAGACCGCGCCGGTGATCAGCCTGAAGCAGGAGGACGTGCAGGGCGTCCGGCTCCGCTACGTCGACTTCCTCGTCCCGGGCATCCTCGGGGTGAACGTCATGCAGCTCGCGATCTTCTCGGTCGCGTTCGCGCTCGTCGTCGACAAGCGCCGCGGGGTGCTTCGTCGGATCATGGCGACGCCGCTCAAGCCGTCGACGTTCCTGGTCTCGCAGGTCGTGACCCGGCTGATCATGGCGACGTTGCAGGTCCTGATCATGATCGCCGTCTCCGTCTTCCTGTTCGACGTCCATCCCCTTGGCGGGATCCTGCCGCTGCTCCTCGTCGCGCTGTTCGGTGCCGTCCTCTTCCTGACGATCGGCTTCGCGCTCGCGGGCTGGGCCGAGACGGAAAACCAGGTGCCGGCGATCGCGCAGCTCATCACGCTGCCGCAGTTCTTCTTCTCCGGCGTCTTTTTCTCCAAGGAGGCCGCGCCCGAGATCATCCGCCCGATCACCAACCTGCTGCCGCTCACGTTCCTGAACGACGCGCTCCGTGAGATCTCGGTGCAGGGGGCCACGCTCTGGGATGTGCGGACACAGATCCTGGGGCTCCTCGTTTGGACCGCGATCGGGCTCGCGCTGGCCGTGCGCTTCTTCCGCTTCGACCGCTTTTAGCGAGTCAGCGCCTCATGCACCACCCGGTGCGCGTGCGCGCGAAAGCGACCCCAGGCGTCCCAATTCGGGATCCCCGGCGCGCCATCAGCCGAGATCCGTTCGAGCCGATCGGCGACCTGCGGCAGGCTGCTCACTGGGACCTCGATGTAGGACTCGATCTGCTCGTGCTCGTCCAGCGGCGTGACCGGCGCCCCGCTCGGATCGCTCAGCAGGAACGCGAAGGTGTGGAACACCGGCGGTCCCGCGGGTCCATCGCGGTAGGTCAGGGCCGCGAGGAAGCGCGTCGCGTCGAGGGTCAGCCCGGTCTCTTCCAGCGTCTCCCGCACGACGGCATCGAGGATCGGCTCGTCCTGGTCGATGCCGCCGGTCGGGAGGCGGTACGCGCCGCGCGGATAGAAGGTCTTGATCGAGAGGAGCACGTCGCCCGTCGGACGCCGCACGACCATGCAGACCTCGGCGAAGCGCGACGGGTTCCCCACCGGATCGAACGCAATGTCGTCCAGCGCGATCTCGCGGGTGATCGGCCGGCCGAGCCGGCTGGCGAGAGCCGCGACCTCACTGCGCATCGCCGCGGTGGGCGGGCGGGGGACCCGCGAGAACGGACCGGCGTGCATTACGAGGCGCGATCGTACTTGCGCAGGAGGTCGTCGAGCCCTTCGCGGAGGAGGACGGCCTCCTTCTTCTTCTGGCGTTCGGCGAGGCTGCGGAGCCGGCCGAGCTGGGGCGCGGCGTAATAAGAGGAGCGCAGCACCATGTTCTCGCCGGGGGTCAGGCTGACCGCGTCGCCACCCTGCTCCTTCGCCGCGTAGAGCGCGAGGCCCGCCTTCCGCGCGAGCTCGTCGGCGTTCTTCGCGTCGCGGGGATAGTTCGCGACGCCGATGCTCGCGGTGCACCGCCGCTCGGGCACCGCCTTCTTGAGCGCCTCGCCGATCTCCGCGCGCAGCTTCTCCGCCCGTAGGAACGCCTGCTCGAGGGCGACGCCCGGCAGCAGCACGGTGAACTCGTCACCACCGATCCGGCCGACGGTCCATTTCTCCTGCGCCGCGGCGCGGACGAGCGCGCCGGTCGCGGCGCTGATGACGCGGTCGCCGGCTCCCCGCCCGATCGCGGCATTGAGCGAGTAGAGGTCATCGAGATCGATCGAGAAGAACGAGACCGTCGCGTCCTTCTCCGTCGCCTGCTTCGCCGCGCGCCCGAAAGCGGGCGCATCGACTGGCGCGCTGGACGCCGTCGCCAGGATCTGCCGCTTCGCCATGTCTCTCACCTCCCGATAGCGTTTATATATCGGTCAAGGTACATACGTGTCAATGGGCCGAAATGCGACCGGTCTCGGCTAGACTCGTTACCGAAGGCGCTGGAGGGGCCATCCACCCCGAGCCGCCGCAAGAACGCCCGCGTCAGCGGGCCACTAGACGCGGACGGAGCCGCACCGTTAGAGGCGGGATCGAGCGCGGCGCGTCAGTTGAGTCGGGCGCGCCGAAGTTGGGTGGTACCGCGGTCCGACCGGCCGTCCCATTGCGGGACGGTCGTGCTATGTCTGGAGGGATCGTGGTCACCGAGAAGACCGAGAAGAAGAAATTCGCGGCGGTCGGGTCCAGCGTCGACCTTCCGGAGCTCGAGCACGGCGTGCTGGAGCTCTGGGAGCGCGAGCGCAGCTTCGACGCGCTGCGCACGAAGAACGCCGGACATCCGCGGTTCTCGTTCTACGACGGCCCGATCACCGCGAACGTCGAGGCGATGGGGATCCACCACGCCTGGTCCCGCACGTACAAGGACGTCTACCAGCGCTACCAGGCGATGCTCGGCAAGGATCAGCGCTACCAGAACGGCTTCGACTGCCAAGGGCTCTGGGTCGAGGTCCAGGTGGAGCGCGAGCTCAACCTCAACAGCAAGCGCGACATCGAGTCATACGGCATCGACCGCTTCTCCGACGCGTGCCGCGCGCGGGTCGACCGTTCGGCCGCGGCGATCACGAAGCAGTCCATCCGCCTGGGCCAGTGGATGGACTGGGACCACTCGTACTTCACGTACACCGACAACAACATCTCGCACATCTGGCACGTTCTGAAGATCTGCCAGGAGCGCGGCTGGCTGTACAAAGGGCACCGGTCGATGCCGTGGTGCGCGCGGTGCGGGACCGCGCTGTCGCAGCACGAGATGATCGACAGCTATCGCGAGATGACCCACACGAGCATCTACGCGAAGCTGCCGATCGAAGGAAAGAGCGGCGAGTTCTTCTTGGTGTGGACGACGACGCCGTGGACCCTACCCGCGAACGTCGCCCTCGCGGTGCACCCCGAGCTCGACTACGTGCGCGCGCGGGTGAACGGAGAGACGCTCGTCCTCGGCAAGAAGGTATACGAGACGCTCGAGCTGCCAGGGGCGTCGGTCGTCGAGACCGTGAAGGGCAGGGCGCTGCTCGGCCTCCGCTATCGCGGGCCGTTCGACGAGCTGCCGGCGGCGGCACCGGCGAAAGCCGTGCACCGCGTCATCTCGTGGGACGCGGTGAGCGAAGCGGAAGGCACCGGGATCGTCCATATCGCGCCGGGCTGCGGCGCCGAGGACTTCGGGCTGTCGAAGACCGAATCACTCCCCGTGCTGGTGCCCATCGATGACAGCGCGCGATTCGTCAGGGGATACGGCTGGCTCGAGGGCAAGGAGGCCCGCGACGTCGCGCAGGAGATCGCGGACGACCTCAACGCGCGCGGGTTCCTGCTCCGCGCGACGCCGTACACGCACCGCTACCCGGTGTGCTGGCGCTGCAAGGAGGAGATCGTCTTCCGCGTTGACGACGAATGGTTCATCTCGATGGACGAGCTCCGGCCGCAGCTCATGGCCGCGGCGCGAGAGGTGAGCTGGGTCCCTGCGGCGGCGGGTGCGCGGATGCAGAACTGGCTCCAGAACATGGGCGACTGGAACATCTCGCGCAAGCGCTATTGGGGCCTGCCCCTTCCGTTCTATACGTGCGCGAACGGCCACTTCTTCGTCCTCGGGAGCGAAGAGGAGCTGCGGGAACACGCGATCCGCGGCCTCGAGGGGCTGCGCGACCTGCACCGCCCGTGGATCGACGCCGTCGTCGTCGGCTGCCCGACGTGCAACGCCGCGAGCAAGCGGGTCAAGGAGGTCGGCGATTGCTGGCTGGACGCCGGCGTCGTGCCGTTCTCGACCCTCGACTGGCTCCACGACCGCGCGTACTGGGAGCAGTGGTTCCCGGCTGACTTCGTCGTCGAGATGGTCGAGCAGGTCCGGCTCTGGTTCTACTCGGCACTGTTCTTCAGCGTGGTGCTCGCCGGCAGGGCGCCGTACCGGACCAACGGGTCGCATGCGGCGGTGCTTGCCGCTCCGGGTGAAGAGTTCCACAAGACCGGCGCGAACATGCTCGAGCTCGGCGAGGCCTGCGAGGAGGTCGGCGCCGATGTCATCCGGTGGCTGTACGCGCGCCAGAACCCTCAGGAGAACGTGTACTGGGGCGCCGCCCCGACCGACGACATCAAGCGGCGGCTGCTCACGCTCTGGAACACGTATTCGTTCTTCATCACGTACGCGAACCTCGATGCGTTCGACCCCAACGCCTCCGAGGTCCCGGCGAAGGAGCGGCCGCTCATCGACCGCTGGCTGCTCTCCGCGCTCGCGCGGCTCGTGCGGGACTGCCGCGAGGCGCTCGACCGCTACGACTCCGCGACCGCGGCACACAAGATGGAGGCGTTCTGGGAGGATCTCTCGACCTGGTACGTACGCCGGAACCGGCGCCGGTTCTGGCAGGCCGCGTCCGCGACCGATTCGGCGGCCGCGTATCAGACCCTCTATGAGGCACTCACGACGCTGGCGCGGCTGTTCGCACCGATGATGCCGTTCCTCGCCGAAGCGATGTACCAGAACCTCGTGCGCAACGTGCGCCGCGGGGCCGAGGCCTCGGTCCACCACACGTCGTATCCCGACGTGCCGGCCGACCGGATCGATGAGGCCCTCGAGCGCCGGATGCGCGCGGCGATGCGGGTGGTCGCGCTTGGGCGTGCCGCGCGTTCCGCGGCGGGCGTGAAGACGCGCACGCCATTGCCGAAGCTCATCGCCGTGTTCGATGCGGGCGATCGCGACCACGGGGCGCTCGACGGGCAGGACGAGCTCGCAGCGGTCATCTGCGATGAGCTCAACGTGAAGGCCTTCGAGGTCCGCGATCGCGCCGAAGGTCTGGTCAAGGAGATCGTGAAGCCCGAGCTCAAGGCACTCGGGCCGAGGCTCGGCAAGGATCTCCCACGCGTCCGCGCGGCGCTGCACGCCGGCCGATACACGAGCGTCGACGGCGGGATCGAGGTCGAGGGGTTCACCCTCTCGCCAGAGGAGGTGCTCGTCTCGCACGAAGGCACGCCCGGCCACACCGTCGGCAAGGACGCCGGTGCGGTCGTGGCGCTGGAGACGACGCTCACCGCCGACCTCGAGGCCGAGGGCCTCGCGCGCGAGCTCGTGCGTCGGGTCAACGACCTGCGCAAGGAAGCGGGCTTTGAGATCGCCGACCGGATCGTGCTGCGCTACGCCGGCCCGATCGCGCCGACGATCGAGCGCTTCAGCGACCTCGTCGGCAGCGAGACGCTGGCGACCTCCCTACGCCCTGGGCTGACCGGCCGCGGTCACAAGTGGAGCGGCGAGCTGAACGGCGTCTCCGCCGAGCTGGAGCTCGAGAAGGCCTAAGCCGGGCCCAGCCGCTCGATCGCTGCGCACACGCGGCCGAGGATCGTCGCCATCTCCTCCGGCGATCCCTCGCGCACGCCTTCGATCTCGGTCGTGATCCGATGCCAGACGAGCGTGCCGGGGATGGTCCCGAGCGCGACGGCGAGGTCGGCGGCTCGTTCGAGGGCCGGCCGCGGCTCGAACGCCGTCCAGGGTTCAAGGTACGCATCGCGCAGCCGCAGGACCGCCGGTGCGTCTACGGCGAGCCCAGCCGCCTGGGCGGCGAAGCTGAGCGTGACCGTCAGGCTCAGGAACGGATGTGTGACGCCGGCGTCGCCCCAGTCGAAGATCGCCGCGCGACCGTCCCGTACGAGGACGTTGTGCTGATGGAGATCGGCGTGATCGAGCGATGGACCGATGCCTGAGGCCACGAGCTCGGCGCAGGTCCGCACGATCGCCGGCAGCAGCGCGCGAACCTCGCGGCGGACGTCGGCGGGCGCCGAGCGCTCATCATCGAGGATCCGTCGCAACAGGTCGGGAAGGCGCTCCAGCCGACGGTCGGGAGCTCCGGTCGCGCGCAGCTCGGCCTCATGCCCGACCAGCGCGCGCTGCAGCTCTGCATATCGCGGCAGGAGGCGCGCCCAGGCATCGAGCAAAGCCGTTCCGCTCAGCGCCTCACGCAGCCGGACGCCGCCGTCGCCCATCAGCATCCATGGCTCGGTCGGGTGTCTCGCGAGGAGCGGAGGCGAGAGCGAGGGGAACTCGCGTGAGACGAGCTGGGTCAACGCGGGTTCGTGAGACTGCATGGCGTGGCAGAGCTTGAGGTACAGCACGGAGGACGGCGTCGGAATGCGGTAGACGGCGGACCACGGTCGGAGATGCACCAGCTCGATCTCGCCGGTCGGCGCCTGTCCCGCGCCTCTGGCCACGTCGCGCGCCCAAGCCTGCGCCTCTGCAGCCCGCCGGGGATCGGGCCAGTGCGCGAGGCTCACGACAGCAGCGCCGAACGCAGCGCGGCGGCGACGAACCGCGGCGCGCGCCGGCCGGCGGGACCGGTGAGTGCGGTGCGCCATGTTGGGTAGGCGAGCAGCGCGTGGGCTAGCGCGATCCCTTCGGAGGCGCGCACCCGGAGAACGCGACGGCGGGCGAGCCCTTCGAGCGTCCGCGTGATGAGCGCGAGCCGGACGTCGTCCAGGTCGCGCAGGATCTCCGCGACGTCGCGCGGGACACCACCGCTGGTGAGTGTCTCGAGGGTCGCGCTCTCGGCGCGGTAGGTGCGCTCGTGCAGGGCGACGAGCTCGTTGAGGATGCCCACCGGCGTGTCCCCGCGGGGCTGCCAGCGCTCGACCCGGCGGACGATGCTATCGGCGCGCCGCCGAAGGGTGTCGCGGACCAAGCGCTCTTTCGTCGGCGCATGCAGATACACAGTGCGGGGTGCGACCTTCGCGCGGCGCGCGATCTCGGTCATCCGCAGACCGGCGTAGCCGCGTTTCGCGGCCTCGCGCAGCGTCGCCGCTTCGATGGCCGCCCTTGTTCGGGCCCGGTGCCGGGCGCGCGCGCGCTGCTCGTATGGTCGCGTATTCACTGCAAGAACACTGTAACGAAATCGGCTCTGAACGACCGACTTTGCTAGCCTTGCCTCGTGGCGTCACCGCTCGCGTTCGTGTTCCCCGGACAGGGCTCCCAGGCCGTCGGCATGGGCCGCGCCGTCTACGCGGCCTCCGCCCGCGCGCGTGCGGTCTTCGAGGAGGCCGACCGGATCCTCGGCTACACCCTGAGCGAGATCTGCTTCAGCGGACCGGCCGACAAGCTCGATGACACGCGGGTCGCGCAGCCGGCGATCCTGACGACCAGCGTCGCGCTGCTCGAGGCGCTCGCCGAGGACGCCGCGACCTCCGGCAGCCGGCTCAGCGACGGCCACGAGCCGCGCGGCGTCGCAGCCCTTCCCGACGAGCTACGGCCGTCATTCGTCGCCGGACACTCGCTCGGCGAATTCAGCGCGCTCGTCGCCGCCGGTGTGCTTACGTTCTCCGACGCCCTCCGGCTCGTTTCCGAGCGCGGTCGGCTCGCCGCGACCAAGGGTGCGCGCGGAGCGATGGCCGCCGTCATCGGGATGTCGGCTGCGGATGTCGATCGCGTGATCGCGGAGACCGTGCCGCAGGGCAGCGCCGTGGTCGCGAACGACAACGGCCCGGCCCAGGTCACGATCGCCGGCGACAACGAGTCGGTGGCGAAGGTGAGCGAGGCGCTCACGAAGAGCGGCGCGCGCAAGGTCGTGCCGCTGCGGATCGCGGGCCCGTTCCACTTCCCGGCGATGGGTGCCATCGGCGGGGACCTCGCGTCGTTCATGCGCACGATGAAGTTCCGCGATCCGGTCGTGCCGGTCGTCGCGAACACGAGCGGCGTCCCACATCAGAGCGGTGCGCTCATCCCCGACGCGCTCGTCCGGCATCTCTCGCAGCGCGTCGAGTGGCTCCGCTCGGTCCGCTTCATGGCCGAGCGTGGCGCGTCGACCTTCGTTGAGATCGGTGCCGGCCAAGTGGTGAACGGGCTCGTGAAGCGCATCGCCGACGTGAAGCTCATCAACGTCTCCGATCCGCCGTCCATCCGGGAGGCCGTTCGCGCATTGCGCGCGCGCGTGACCTCATGAAGCGCATCGTCATCACCGGCATCGGCGCGGTCACCCCGATCGGCGACACCGTGGACGCGACGTGGGACTCGATGTTGCATGGCCGGGGCGGCATCGCCCGCATCACCCGATTCGATCCGACGCCGTACGAGTCCCAGATGGCAGGCGAGGTGAAGAACTTCGATCCGACGAAGTACATGGACCGTAAGGACGCGCGCCGGACCGACCGGTTCGCGCAGTTCGCGGTCGCGGCCGCGTCGCAGGCCATGACCGACGCGAAGCTCGATGTCGCAAAGGAGCCGGAACGGATCGGCGTGTCTATCGCCACCGGCGTCGGTGGTCTCGAGACGCTGATCGACCAAGTGCTCCTCATGGAGAAACGCGGCCCGAGCCGCCTCTCGCCGTTCCTCGTGCCGATGCTCATGGCGAACGCCGGCTCCGCGCAGGTCTCCATGCAGTTCGGCCTCAAAGGACCGAACCTGACGCACGTGTCCGCCTGCGCCTCGAGCGCGCACGCGATCGGCGAGTGTGCCGCGATCATCCAGCGCGACCAGGCGGACATCATGGTCGCCGGGGGCGCGGAGGCGGCGGTGCTGCCGTTGGCCATCGCGGCGTTCTCGTCGATGCACGCGATGTCGCGGCGGAATGACGACCCGGAGCACTCGTCGCGACCCTTCGACAAGGACCGCGACGGGTTCACGCTCTCGGAGGGTGGCGCGGCGGTCGTCCTGGAGGAACGCGAGCACGCGCTCGCGCGCGGTGCGCACATCTACGGGGAGCTCGTCGGGTATGGCGCGACCTCCGACGCGTACCACATCACCTCGCCGTCGCCGGAGGGCGAGGGGAACGCCCGCTCGATGCGGATGGCGCTCACCGGCGCCAAGCTCGCGCCGACCGACATCGAGTACATCAACGCCCACGGCACGTCCACGCAGCCGAACGACCGTGAGGAGACCGCCGCGATCAAGCACGTCTTTGGCGAGCACGCGTACAAGCTCCTCGTCTCGTCGACAAAGTCCATGACCGGCCACCTGCTCGGGGCAGCGGGCGCGATCGAGGCGATCGTCTGCCTCCTCACGATCCGCGACGGCTGCATCCCGCCGACGATCAACTACACGACGCCGGATCCGGCGCTCGACCTCGACTACGTGCCGAACACGGCGCGACCCAAAGAGATCAAGACGGCCCTCTCGAACTCGATGGGCTTCGGCGGGCACAACGCCACGCTGATCTTCACCAAGGCCTGATGGCCCGACTCGAGGGCAAGACCGCGCTGATCACGGGTGCGGGGCGCGGCATCGGGCGCGCGACCGCGATCCGCCTGGCGGCCGGCGGAGCAAGGATCGCCATCAACTACAAGGGCAACACGGCCGCGGCCGAGGAGACCAAGCGCGCCGTCGAGGCCGCGGGATCCGAGGGCGCGCTCATCCAGGGCGACGTCTCCGTCGACGCCGACGCCGACCGTGTCGTCAAGGAAGCGCTCGCGTTCGGTGGCGGCAAGCTCGACATTCTCGTGAACAACGCGGGCATCACCCGCGACAACCTGCTGCTGCGAATGTCCGCCGAGGAGTGGGACGCCGTCCTGGATCTCAATCTACGCGGCGCGTTCCTCGTCACGAAGGCCGCGATGCGGCCGATGATGAAGCAGCGCGCCGGCCGCATCGTCAATGTCTCGTCGATCGCCGGTGTCATGGGGAACGCGGGCCAGGCGAATTACAGCGCGGCGAAGGCCGGACTCATCGCGTTCACCAAGACGGTGGCCCGGGAGATGGCGAGCCGGAACATCACCGCGAACGCCGTCGCACCGGGCTTCGTCCCCACCGACCTCACGAGCATCGTGCCGCAGGATGTGCAGGACGCGATGCTGAAGCAGATCCCCCTCGGACGGTTCGGCACCGCCCTGGACGTCGCGAACGCGATAGCCTTCCTCGCGTCCGACGAGGCGTCGTATATCACGGGCCAAGTGCTCATCGTCGATGGAGGAATGGTCACCGCGTAGTCAGCGTGCGCGTAGCAGCGGAGGAGAAACACGTGGATACCGGCCTACTCATTGCGATCCTGCTTCTGATCCATGCCGCCGGCGCGATCATCGGCTTCGGTCCGGTGTTCACGTTCGCGATCCTCGGTCCGCTGGCGGGCAGGGCCGGCCCCCAGGGCGGGATGGCCTTGCTCGAGGCGATGGATGCCATCGAGCACAAGCTCATCCTCCCGGTCGCGATCGTGGTCCAGCCGCTCAGCGGGCTGACCCTGATCTTCCTCGCCGGCTACAACGTGAACTTCTTCAGCCATTACTGGCTCTGGATCGGGATCACCCTGTACGCGATCGCGTTCAACCTCGCCGTCTTCGGACAGCGGACGCGCCTGACGCGGATGATCGCGATCGCGAAGGCCGGCCCGCCCACGCCGGAGTTCATCGCGACCGCGAAGAAGGTGGCCCAGACGGGGCCGATCATCACCGTGCTACTGGTCGTCATCATCATCCTCATGGTCACCAAACCCGGGGCCTGACCGGCCGATAGCATCGACGGCGTGACTCCACGTCGCATCGTCCTGGTCGCGGCCGTCACCGTCCTCGTCTTCGTGTTGGATCGGATCACGAAGATCGCGGTGGACTCGAGCCTCGCCGTGGGCGCGTCCGTGGACGTCGTGGGCCAGTGGGTCCGAATCAGACATGTGACGAACAACGGCGCGGCGTTCGGCCTCCTGCCGGAGCGGACGACGCTGCTGTCGATCCTCTCGGTGCTCGCGGTCGTCGCCATCGTCTTCTACTACCGCCGGCTCGCCGCCCAGTCGCGGCTCATCGCCGCGACCCTCGGCATGCAGCTCGGCGGCGCCTTCGGCAACCTGGTGGACCGCGTCGGGCAGGGCTACGTCGTCGACTTCATCGACGTCGGGATCCCCGACGGTCCGCGCTTCTGGTCGTTCAACGTCGCGGACTCGTCGATCGTCGTCGGGATCATCGCGGTCACCGTGCTGCTTTGGTGGCAGGAGCGTCAACAGCCGCGCGATCTGCGGCACGCGTAGTGGCCGAGCGTATCGAGCTGCAGGCGGACGCGCCCGGTCAGCGGGTCGATCGTTTCCTCGCAGAGCGCACGCAGCTCAGCCGCAGCGCGATCCAGCGGCTCGCGCGCGAGGGCCGCGTCACCGTCAACGGAGCCGCCGTCGAGCCGGCGTACAAGGTCCGGACGGGCGAGGCGCTCGTCGTGGAGGTGCCCGACGCGGAGCCCGCGTTGTCGCTCCGGGGCGAGGACATCCCGGTCGACGTGCTCTACGAGGATGACGACGCCCTCGTGGTGAACAAACCCGCGGGCTTGGTCGTGCATCCGGCGCACGGTCATCCCAGCGGCACCCTCGTGAACGCCGTGGTCGGAAAGATCACCGCTGACACCGGCCGGGCCGCCGCGCGGCCGGGCATCGTGCACCGGCTCGACAAGGACACGAGCGGCGTGATGATCATCGCGAAGAACGACGTAGCCCAGCTCGCGCTCGCACGCCAGCTCCAAGGCCGGCGCTTCGAGAAGGAGTACCTCGCCCTCGTGTGGGGCGATCCGGGCGACCAACCCGCGGTCGTGGAGGCGCCGATCACCCGCGATACCGTCGACCGGCGCCGGATGGTCGTGCGGGCGGGCGGCCGCGAGTCGACCACCCGGTTCGCGCGCATCGCGACGTACGGCGGCGGGACCGAGCGCCGCGCGCTCCTCCACGTGAAGCCCGTTACGGGACGCACCCATCAGATTCGGGTCCACCTCGCGTTCGCGCGACTCCCTATCGTTGGCGACCCGGTGTACGGACGGAAGGGCGCGGACCGCGACGGTCTCGATCGTCAGTTCCTGCACGCGTGGCGGCTCTCGGTGAATCTGCCGCACGCCGGACCGAAGACGTTCACCGCGCCGCTCGCGGACGACCTGCGCGCCTACCTCGCGGCGCTCGGCACGCCGACCGCCACCGCGGCGCCGTTCGGAGACGTCCGCTGAGCATCGACGGCCACGGCCTCCTGGTGATCATCTCGGCGCCGTCAGGAGCCGGAAAGGACACCGTCATCGAGCGCCTGCTGCGGGCGGTGCCCGACGCCGTGCTGTACGTGACCGCGACGAGCCGCAAGCCGCGCCCCGGCGAGACCCACGGCCAGCACTACTACTTCTACGAGCCCGAGAAGTTCCGCGAGGAGATCGAGGCCGGAAACTTCCTGGAGTGGTCGATGGTGCACGGCGACTTTAAGGGCGTTCGGCGCGACGCGCTGGCCGACACCCTCGATCAGCACCGCGTCGTCATCGTCAAGCCCGAGCCGCAAGGCATGCGGAAGATCAAAGTGCTCCTGCCCGAGGCGTTGACCATCTTCATCATGCCGCCGTCGGTGGACTCGCTCCGCCGGCGGCTCCTGGTGCGCGGCACCGAGACGCCCGAGCAGCTCGAGCTCCGCCTTCGCAACGCGGAGATCGAGATGGCCGCGGCGCCCGAGTACGACTACGTCGTTGTCAACGAGGACGGGAAGATCGAGCAAACAGTCCAAGAGATCGCGTCGATCATCGAAAAGGAGGCGACGCGGCCGCGGCATTACGAATTGTGACCCGCACCGCCGAGGTCGCGGTCTTCGCCGGTCTACGCGGACCCGCGCGCACCTTCACGTATCGCGTCCCCGAGGGGCTTGATGTCCGGATCGGCCATCTCGTGCGCGCCGGCTTCGGCGCGCGAGCGGTCCACGGCGTCGTCGTCGCGCTCGACGTACCCGCGGACCGCGAGCTCAAGCCGCTTGATGGGCTCGTGCATCCGATCCCCCTGCTTACCGGGCGGCAGCTCGCGCTCGGCCGCTGGATCGCCGAGACGTACCGGTGCGGGCTCGCCGACGCGGTCCGCGCGATGCTTCCCCCCGCGCTCGCGGCCCGCGCGCGCAGCGGCCTCCCGGCGGCGCGCGGCGAGCGCACCGAGCCCGTGTTCGGCATCACGCCCGCGGGCCACGAGGCGCTCGCGAGCGGCATGCCGCGGCTCGGCGCGCGCCAGCTCGTGACCCTGCGCGCGCTCGCGGCGGGCGCGACCACCGTCGCTGACGTCGTGCACGCGGGCGGCACGCCCGCTGCGGCACGGAGCCTCGCCGCGCGCGGGCTCGCGATCCGCGGCACGCGCGGCGTGCGCCGCGTACCAGTCGAGTTCCGCTTGAGCGAAGCGGACCTCTCGCGCGACATGCCCGCCACCGCGCCGCAGGCCGCCGCGATCGCGGCAGCGATCGCGGGCATGGGCACCGGCCAGGGCTTCCTCCTCCACGGCGTGACCGGGAGCGGCAAGACCGAGGTGTACCTGCGGCTCACGGCCGAGGCGCTGGCCCGGGGTCTCGGCGCGATCGTTCTCGTGCCGGAGATCGCGCTCACCGCGCAGGTCGTCGCGCGATTCGTTGCGCGCTTCGGCGAGCGCGTCGCGCTCCTGCACAGCGCGCTCTCGGCGGGCGAGCGGTACGACGAGTGGCGCCGGGTGCTCGACGGGACCGCCGACGTCGTGGTCGGTTCTCGGTCGGCGCTGTTCGCGCCGATCGAGAACGTCGGGCTCGTGGTCGTCGATGAGGAGCAGGAGCCCTCCTATAAACAGGCGAGCGCGCCGCGCTACCACGCTGTGGACACGGCCCTGGCGCTCGGGCGCCTGACCGGCGCCGCCGTCGTGCTCGGGAGCGCGACCCCGCGCGTCGTCACGTACGCGGCTGCGACGACGGGGGACCTCGCGCTGCTCGAGCTGCCCGGGCGCGTGCTCGATCTTCCGCTACCGAAGACCAGGGTCGTCGACCTTCGCCTCGAGCTCAAGGCGAACAATCGCTCCACCCTCTCGAGCGCGCTGCGTACCGCGCTGCAGCGCACGGTGGCCAAGGGCGAGCAGGCGATCCTCTATCTGAACCGGCGGGGCTTCGCGACCGTCGTGCTCTGCCGCGACTGCGGCTACGTCGTTCTGTGCCCGGCGTGCGAGATCCCGTTCGCGCTCCACGCCGATGGCCGGCTCGTGTGTCACCGCTGCGGCCGCGAGGAGCCGCGGGCCCCGGCGACCTGTCCCCGCTGCGGCTCTGCGCGCATCCGCCATCTCGGGGTCGGGACCCAGCGCGTCGAGGAGGACGTCCGCGCTGCGGTCCCGAACGCGCGGATCGTGCGGCTGGACCGCGACGCGGTGAAGGCGAAGGGCGCACATGCCGCGATGTACGAGCGCATGCGGAGCGGGCAAGCTCAGGTGATCGTCGGCACGCAGATGGTGGCGAAGGGCTTCGATCTGCCTGGGGTGTCGCTCGTCGGCGTCGTGAACGCGGACACGCAGCTCAGCCTGCCGGACTTCACCGCGGCCGAGCGCACCTTCGAGCTCCTGGCACAGGTGCTCGGCCGTTCCGGCCGGGGCACCGTCGGCGGTGAAGGGATCCTGCAAACGTACCTGCCCGATCACTACGCGATCACCGCCGCGGCCGCGCACGACTACGCGACCTTCGCGGAGCACGAGCTGCGCGCGCGGCGCCGCTTCGGATATCCGCCGTACGGCCGGCTCGTCCTGCTGCAGACGTCCGCGGCACGCGAGGCGACCGTCGAGCGGCGCGCGACCGAGCTCGCCGCGCGGCTGCGGGCAGCGGCCGAAGACGATGCGGATGTGCTCGGCCCCGCACCCGCCTTCGCGGCCAAGCGTGCCGGGAGCTATCGGGCGCAGCTCGTACTACGCGGTGATCGGCCGACCGCAGTGCTGGACCGCGTCGATCCGGGTCCGGACTGGACCGTCGACGTGGACCCCGTGACCCTGCTCGGGTAGCGTCTGGACCATGGAGAGCGAGCAGCCCCTCAGCGAGGACGACGACCGCGATACGCAGCCCAACGAGCCGCGGATCCGGGTCACGAAGGGCACGCCGTGGGTCATCGACCGCGGGCGGCGCGAGCGCTGGTCGGCGCCCGACTTCGTGACGAAGCACGCGGTCGAGGTCCGGCAGGTGGGCGACCCGGTGCTGCATGCGCCCGGGAAGAAGCCGCGCATCGACAAGAAGGAGCTCGAGCCGCTCGTCCAGCGGATGTTCGCGTCGATGGTCGAAGCGCACGGGATCGGCATCGCCGCCCCGCAGATCGGCGTCCCGCTCCGCGTCGTGATCATCGACGTGGATGACGTCGGCATCGTCGCGGTCAACCCGGAAGTCGACTTCCAGAGCGCGGAGGTCGAGGAAATGAGCGAAGGCTGCCTTTCGGTGCGCGGCCTGTACGGGATGCTCGAGCGCCCGATCCTGGCACGTGTCAGCGCCATCGACATCACCGGCAAGAAATTCACGATCGAGGGGGAGGGGCTCGGGACGCAGTGCATGCTCCACGAGACGGATCACACGAACGGCATGCTCTACGTCGACCGCCTCCGCACGCGGAAGGACCTGTTCCCGGTCGAGCCCGACGAGCCCGGCGAGGAGCACCACTCGCTCTCGGGACACACGCGCGAAGAGATGGAGCGCGCGACTTCGCGCTGACGCCGCGGGTCATCTTCCTTGGCACGCCCGCGTTCGCGGTGCCGTCGTTGGCCGCGCTCGCGGTGCTGGCCGACGACGGCGCGATCGAGATCGCCACGGTCGTGACGCAGCCGGATCGTGCCGGCGATCGGGGCAAGGTGGAGCCGTCCGCGGTGAAGCGCCGAGCGCTGGAGCTCGGCCTGCCCGTCCGCCAACCGGTCCTCTTCGACGCCGATGCCGCGGCGGAGCTCATTGCCCTCCGGCCCGATGCGCTCGTGTGGGCGGCGTACGGCAACCTGATCCCGCGCCGGCTCATCGACGCGGTGCGCGGCCGCGCGCTGAACGTGCACGCGTCGTTGCTGCCGCGCTGGCGCGGCGCATCGCCGGTCGCGCACGCGATCCTCGCCGGTGACACCGAGACGGGGGTCACGCTCATGGAAGGGACCGTGAGCCTCGACCGCGGCCCGATCGTCGCGCAGAGCAGCGTCCGGATCGGCCCCGAGGACACCGCGGGATCCCTGACCGCCCAGCTCGCCGAGCTCGGCGGCGCGCTCCTCCGCCGCGTTCTCCCGGGCTACCTCGCCGGCGAGCGGCGCGGGGAGCCGCAAGACGAAAAGCACGCGATGTGGGCCCCGAAGCTCGCGACGAAGGACGGCGAGCTGCATTTCACGGAACCGGCCGAGGCGCTCGCGCGGCGAGTTCGCGCGATGACCCCGGAGCCCGGGGCATGGACGACCGTCGACGGTCAGCGACTCGGAGTGCTGCGGGCGTCGGTGACGGGTGGCCGCGGGGTGCAGTACGGCACGTTCGAGTTGCGCGAGGGCGTGCCCCACGTCGCCGGCGGGGCGGGCTGGCTGCGGCTCGACGAGGTGAGGCCCTCCGGCAAACGCGCGATGACCGGCGCCCAGTGGGCGCGCGGCCTTCGTGGCCTCAGCGCGGACACGCGGCTGCCGTCCTAGCCCGGTACCCTCGATCTGTGAACGTCCCGCGTCCGGCGATCAGCGATGTGAGCGACGCCGAGTTGACCGCGTGGCTCGCCGCGCACGGCGAGCCGGCGTACCGGCGGAAGCAGATCCGTCGGCACGCGACCCACACGTGCGCGGCGGGCTGGAGCGAGCTGACGGACCTGCCGAACGGGCTACGCGACGCGCTCGCGTCGTCCTTTCGCTGGTCGAGCGTCGAGCCGGTCATCGAACAGGCGAGCGCCGATGGCGAGACGCGCAAGGTCCTGCTGCAGCTGCACGACGGCCATCGGATCGAGACCGTGCTCATGCCGCACCACGGCGCCCGCAACTCGGTGTGCCTCTCGACCCAGGCCGGCTGCCCGATGGCCTGCGCGTTCTGCGCGACGGGCGAGATGGGGCTCATCCGCAACCTCATGCCCGGCGAGATCGTCGATCAGGTGCGCCATTGGCAGCGCGAGCTGGCGGCGCGCGGCGAGCGGGTCTCACACGTCGTCTACATGGGCATGGGCGAGCCGTTCAACAATTACGATGCGACCATCGCGTCCGCGCGCGAGCTCGTCGCCGCCAACGGATTCGGGATCAGCCCGCGCCGGCTGACGATCTCCACGTGCGGGGTGGTGCCGAAGATCGACGCGCTCGCCGGCGAAGGGCTGCCGATCAACCTCGCGGTATCGCTGCATGCCGCCGATGACAGGACCCGCGGCGCGATCATGCCGATCAATCGGAAGTGGGGGATCGACGAGGTCCTTGCCGCGTCGGCGCGATACGTCGCGCGCACGAAGCGCCGGGTCACGTTCGAGTACGTGCTGCTTGCCGGCGTGAACGACTCAGCCGATGCGGCGCGGGAGCTCGCCAATCGGATCGCGCGGGCCGGCCGGCCCGGCGACTACCACGTGAACCTCATCCCGGTGAACGCCGGCCCTGGCGGGTTCAAGCGTCCCCCGATCGAGACGATGGAGCGCTTCGCCGAGATCCTCAGCGAGCGCGGCATCGCTGCGACAGTGCGGATCAGCAAGGGCCAGGACATCGCCGCGGGCTGTGGGCAGCTGAAAGTGGACGAGCGCGCCGGCGCCACGCTCGCGAAGGTCTAGGAAGCGGCCTTCGCCGCCTTCTTCGCCATCCGCGCGGGCTTCGTCGCGGTGCGGCGGCAGCGCGTGCAGACGAGCAGCTTCTCGCCGTTGATCGTGGCGGTATGGAGGTTCGCGTCGAAGCGGCGGGCGGTGTGGACCTTCGAGTGACTCACGTTGGAGCCGAAGGCCGCGGACTTCCCGCAGATCGCGCAGGCGCGTGGCATCAGCGAATCACCTCAACGAATGCGCTCCGCGACGGCGTCGCGGACTGGTAAAGTCCGAACCATCGTAACACGGTGTGACGCAGCGGCGCTCCTCGCCGCGCTCGAAGCCGCGACGGCCCGGCTCGAGGCCAACGTCGACGAAGTCAACGCGCTCAACGTGTATCCGGTCCCCGACGGCGACACCGGCACGAACATGCTCCACACGATGCGGACGGCACTCGACTACGCACGGAAGGCGGATCGCGAGCCGGCGGCGATCCTCGCCGGCGCGACGCACGGCGCGCTCATGGGTGCCCGCGGCAACAGCGGCGTCCTCCTCAGCCAGATCATCCGCGGCGTGAAGGACTCGTGGCGCGACGACGGCGCCGACCTCAAGAGGGCCTTCGAGCTCGCGCGCGCATACGCGTTCGCCGCGGTGACGAAGCCCGCCCCGGGAACGATGCTCAGTGCGCTCAAGGAGATGCACGAGGCCGTCGCACACGAGAAGGGGGACGCCGAGCACCTGCTCGGCGCCGCGGTGGACCGCGGGCGTGCGGCCGTGGACCGGACGATGCACGACAACCCGGTGAACAAGGCCGCGGGCGTGGTCGATGCCGGCGCTCGGGGACTCTGGCTCCTCCTGGATGGCGCGCTCGCCGCGCTCCAAGGCCGCTTCGTGCCAGGGCCCGTCGCGCGCGCGGTATCGGGCGCCGCCACGGCCGCGGATCCGCGCGGGCACGACGTCGCGAGCTGGGCCGGCGCGTACGACGTCCAGTTCCTGATCACCGCGCCATCCCGATCGGTGGACACGATCCGGACCGAGATGCTCGAGTTCGGCGCAGATTGCGTGCTCGTCGTCGGCGACGAGACCGTCGCGAAGGTCCACGTCCACACGCTCCAACCCGATCAGATCATCCGCATCGGCACGAGCGCCGGCCGGATTAGCGACGTGGTCGTCGAAGATCTCGACGCGATGTCGGCGGACCACGAGGCGGCCACCGGCATCGTCGTCGCATTACCGCCCCGCGCACCCGCGGCGCTCGCGGTGGTGGCCGTGGTGCCGGGCGACGGGCTCGGCCGCGTCGCGGCGTCCCTTGGCGCCCAGGTCGTCCGCGGCGGGGCGACGATGAACCCATCGACGGAGCAGCTGCTCGGTGCCGTGAAACGCGCGAACGCCCAACACGTCGTGATCCTTCCGAACGACAAGAACGTCATCCTCGCGGCCGAACAGGCCGCCACGCTGGCCGACTGTGCCGTCACGGTGCTCCCTGCGCACAACGTCGCCCAAGGGATGGCCGCGCTCGCGAGCTGGGAGCAGGGGGAGTCGCCCGAGCGCTCGATCGCGACGATGCGCGACGCCGCGGAGCGAGCCCACGCGATCGAGATCACGATGGCGATCCGCGACGCCGAAGTCGACGGCCAGCACGTCGGCAAGGGCGAGCACCTGGCGCTCCTCGACGGGAAGCTCGTCGCGCACGCCGACGACGAGCTCACCGCGCTCGCGACCGCCGCCAAGGCTCTGAGCGAGTCCGGCCTGTTCACGCTGTACGTCGGCGCCGACGTCGATGCCGAACGGCGTGACGCCGCGGCGGCTCGGCTTCGGGCGACGTTCCCCGGCGTCGAGGTGGAGGTCGTGGATGGCGGCCAGCCGCACTACCCCTTCATCGTCGCTGCGGAATAGCTCGACGAGCCTCGACCTGAAGGTCGAGGCGCTGCCTGGTGTCGGCGACGGGTCGGCCAAGCTTCTGGAACGGCTGGGCATCCGGACGATCGGCGACCTCTTGTGGCACCTGCCGACCCGCTACCTCGACTACGCCGACATCCGGCCGGTGCGACATCTCATCGCCGAGCGCGAGCAGACCACCGAGGCCATCGTCGGCGCGATCGGCCAGCGGCGCACCGCGCGCGGGCAGATGCTCACCGAGGTCGAGCTCCTCGATCCCGCCGACATGCGCCCGTCGGGCGTGAAGGCCACGTGGTTCGGACGGCAGTTCATCAAGGAGCGCTTCCGCGAGGGACAGCTGATCCGGCTCTCGGGCAAGGCGACGTGGTTCGGCCGGTCCCTGCAGCTCTCCAATCCGCAGGTCGAGGCCGCCGACGCCGAGCGCGTGCACACCGGACGGATGGTCCCGGTGTACCGGCTCACCGAGGGATTGAAGGAAGGCCATCTGCGGCGCTGGCTGCACACGGCCGTCGAAGGCGGACCGAAGCGCTCGCCGGTCGTGACCGAGGTCCCGGACGAGCTCCCCCCGGCGATCCGCGACCGGCGCGAGCTGCTGCCGCTGCCCGAGGCGTTGAAGGAGGTGCATTTCCCGTCGACCGATGCCAGGCTCATCGAAGGGCGCCGCCGCCTCGCGTTCGACGAGCTGCTCACGCTGCAGCTCGGGCTCGCGCAGCGGCGCGCGCGCTGGCAGAAGAACGCGAAGGCCCCGACGCTCACCGCACCCGACGCCGACGTTCGGCGGTGGATCGAGGCGCTGCCGTTCACCCTCACCGACGGCCAGCACGCGGCGTTCGCCGAGATCCGCGCCGACATCGGCCGGACGATCCCGATGTCACGACTTCTCGAAGGTGACGTCGGCTCGGGCAAGACCGTCGTCGCGGCGCTCGCGGCGCGCATCGCCGTCGCCGCCGGCACCCAGGCCGCGCTCATGGCGCCGACGGAGCTCCTTGCCGAGCAGCATTTCCGCACCCTGACGCTGCTGTTCGCCGAGGGCGGGCCAGCCGTGCGGCTGCTCACGTCGAGCGTGAGCGCGCCTGACCGGCGCGAGATCCTGGCGGGCCTGGCCGAGGGCACCCTGGACGTGGTGGTCGGGACGCACGCGCTCGTCGTCGAGGGCGTGACGTTCAAGACGCTCGGGCTCGCCGTCGTGGACGAGCAGCACCGCTTCGGCGTGCGCCAGCGGACGACGCTCCGCGAGAAGGGCGTCGATCCGCACCTGTTGCTCACCACCGCGACCCCGATCCCGCGCACGCTGACGCAGACCATCTACCGCGACCTCGATCTGTCGGTCCTGCAGGAGCTCCCTGCGGGACGCCAGGAGATCCGCACCGAGGTCCGTAAGCCCGAGGCGCTCGCGAAGGTCTGGCCGTGGCTGCGCGAGCACGTCGCGAGCGGCGACCAGGCGTTCATCGTGACACCGCGCATCGACCCGGCGGACGGCGAGGATGACGCGCCGAGCGCGATCGACACGTACGAGGAGCTGCGCCATGGCGCGCTCAAGGGGCTCCGCATCGCACTGCTCCACGGCCGCATGCCCGCGAAGGAGCGCGACGCGGTCATGCGCGCCTTCGCCGGCGGCGAGCTGGACGTGCTGGTCGCGACCACCGTGGTCGAGGTCGGGATCGACGTCCCGAACGCGACGGTCATGGTCATCCTCGGGGCCGAGCGGTTCGGGCTCGCGCAGCTGCACCAGCTCCGCGGGCGCATCGGCCGCGGCGAGAAGCGATCGGTCGCGGTTCTCGTCAGCGACGAGGCCGGCGGATCGGAGCGCCTTGCGGCCATGGTCGAACGGAAGGACGGGAAGCCGCTCGACGGCTTCGCCCTCGCCCAGCGCGACCTCGACATCCGCGGCGCGGGCGAGTTCCTCGGCGACGAGCAGAGCGGCCTCGGCGAGGAGCTCCGGATCGTCGACCTGCGTGACGTCGATCCACGCCTCGCGCGCGAGACCGCCGAAGACGCCGACGCGATCCTCGCGGCCGATCCCACGCTCGAGAAGCCGGAACACGCCGGCCTGGCCCGCGCGGTCGAGGCGCTCTGGCGCCGGTACGCGCTCGCCTGATGCGGGTCATCGCCGGTGAGGCGAAGGGCCGTCGGCTCGTCGTACCTGAGGGCGGGGGAACGCGGGCCGCGACCGACCGGATCCGCGAGACGCTCTTCGGCATCCTCGAGCCGTTCCTGGCCGGTACGCACGTGCTCGATCTATTCGCGGGCGCCGGCACCCTCGGCATCGAGGCGCTGTCCCGGGGCGCGGCCCGCGCGACGTTCGTCGACAAAGCCCCGAAGGCCATCGCGGCCCTGAAGAAGAATCTCGAGACGACCGGCTTCACATCGCGAGCGAGCGTCGTCCGGGCCGATGCGCTCGCGTACCTGGCCGGCCCGGTCCGCGCGGACATCGCCTTTTGCGACCCACCGTTCGCCGACGTGGCCCTGCACGGTGCGGTGCTCGCGAAGCTCGCGGCGCCCGGGCGCCTGGTGGTCGCCCGTGCGCTACGGAAGCACCTTCCCGAGATACCGCCGACGCTGCGGATCATGCGCGCGAAGGAGATCGGTGAGGAGACGCTTCTGCTGCTCCAGTACAGTGGAGAGGCTTCCGCGGGAGGGTAACGATGGACATCCAGTTCCTCGTCGAGCGACTGGAAGCGCTCGTCGTCAACGCGCGCAAGCTGCCCATGACCAGCCAGGTGATCCTGGAGCAGGCCGCCGTTCTCGACCTCATCGACCAGATGCGCGTCGCGATCCCTGAAGAGGTCAAGCAGGCCCGTCGCATCGTTCAGGAGAGCGATCGCGTCGCACAGAAGGCTCGGGAAGAGGGCGAGCAGATCATCGGCGCGGCGCAGGAGCAGGCGGCGATCCTGCTCCAGGACCAGTCGATCCTCCGCGACGCCGAGGTCCGCTCTGATGACATCGAGAAACGGACCCAGGCCAAGGCCGACGAGACCATGCGCGGCGCGGATCAATACGCGGCCGACGTGCTCATCCGCCTCGAAAGCGATCTCGTGAAGACGCTCTCGATCGTGAAGAAGAGCCTCGAAGTGCTCGAGGAGCGACGTCCCGAACCAGTCCGCGAGTAGGTGGTAACGCGTGGTCATCAATGTTGCGCCCCTCCTCAAGCAACCGCTGGGCACTCGCGTCGACATCGAAGTCGAGGAGTCGCCGATCGACCCGCGCGGTGACAACGCTGGGCTGCTCGACGCCGCCATCGTCGACATCGACGCGAAGCTCCACGCGACGCACACGAATCCCGGCGCCTACCTCGAAGGCTCGGCCGACGCGCACGTGGCGGCGCAGTGCGCGCGCTGCCTCACGCCGATCGACACGCCCGTGCATGCCGACTTTGCGGAGCAGTACTTCGCGACGGTGCCGGTCGATACGGGGGTCGGGATCGTCGCGGCCCCGCTCGACGCGAAGACCGTCGGCTCGGATTTCATGGTCGATCTCACCCCACTGCTCCGGGAGGAGCTGATCCTCGTGACACCGGTCGCGCCGGTGTGCCGACCTGACTGCGCCGGCCTCTGCCCGGTCTGCGGAGACGACCTCAACGACCGGCCACACGCGCACGACGAGCCCGTCGATCGGCGGTGGACCGCGCTCCAAGAGCTCAGGGACAAGATCGGCAAGTCGGAGTCTTAGCGGCCGGTCAATCCATGCCAGAGGTCCGCGACGACGTCGGTCGCGACGTACCCGTCCAGGAACCGATCCACGTGCAGGAACCACTCCTGCGCTTCTTTGGCCACGAGCAGACCGGCGAGCGCCAGTGTCGCAACGCGGCCATCGAACCGCGCCGCCGGCCGGAACCGGTCACGCGCGGCGACGAAGATGAACCAGAACTCGAAGAGGTTCGGGAAGGCGAACAGGATCGCGCGTGCCCCGGTGAGCTCGAAGAGCGCGTCACCCACAAGACGCAGGGCGAGCAGCGCGAGCGCGACATTGCGCTCCAGGGGTCGCCAGCGGAGCGCGACGAGGGCGAACGTCGTCATGTAGGCGAGATCGCAGATCTTGTCGAACCGCTGGTAGTCGGGGATGCCGCCGAGCCAGTCCATCAGGAAGAGGTCGCCGAAATCGGTGAGCAGGGCGACGAGCGCGCCCGCGAACGGCCAGCGCAGGACCGGCAGCGCGCCCGCGACACGGTACGCGCCGATGAGGAACATCTGCCAGGTCACCACTACCTACAATCATCGACGAGTAACAGAAGGAGTCCCGAATTGGCCGGTGAACCGAAGAAACGAACCCCGCACGCCGCGCAGGGTGACCGCCGCAGCCACCTCCGGCTGCGCGCCGCGAACCTCGTGCCCTGCCCGCAGTGCAAGAGCCCGAAGCCGTCACATCAGGCCTGTCCGCATTGCGGCATGTACCGCGGCCGGCAGGTGATCAAGATCCGCTCCAAGAAGCGCACCGCGGCCAGCTAGCGCGATGCACATCGCGGTCGACGCGATGGGTGGTGACCACGCCCCGGACGAGATCGTGCGGGGCGCGTTGCTGTACCGGGCCGAAGGCGGCGTCGCCGAGATCGTGCTCGTCGGTCGTGACGACACAGTGCGCGCCGCGCTCGGCACGTCGCCGCGTCCGGGCATCACCGTGGTCGACGCGCGCGATGTCGTCGAGATGCACGAGCACCCGTCGAGCGCGCTCCGTCGTCGCAACGACACGTCGATCGGGATCGCGACCGCGCTCGTGAAGCGCGGCGACGCGGACGCCGTCGTGAGCGCTGGCAACACGGGCGCGACGATGGCCGCCGCACTGTTGACCTTGGGGCGGATCCGGGGCATCGACCGGCCGGCCCTGTGCGGGATGCTCCCTACGACGAAGGGGAAGCCCGCGTGCCTCATCGACGCGGGCGCGACGATGGACGCCGAGCCGAACAACCTGCTGCAGTACGCGCGCATGGCCTCGCGGTTCATGGAGCGCGTGCACGGCGTGGATCGGCCGACCGTTGGTCTGATGAACGTGGGCGAGGAGTCGGAGAAGGGCGGACGTCTCCAGCAGGAGGCGCACGCGCTGCTTGCGGGCTCGACGGACATCAACTTCTTCGGGAACATCGAGGGCCGCGACCCACTGCGTGGGACGACGGACATCGTCGTCTGCGACGGCTTCACCGGCAACGTGCTGGCGAAGGGGATGGAGGGCGTCGTCGACGTCTTCCGGGAGGGCATCCGCAACGACATCTTCGGTGGGCTGCTCGGAAAGGTCGCCTACGGCTTCGCGCTCCGTGGCGTGCGTAAGCTCCGGCACCGCCTCGATTACGACGAGTACGCCTCCGCGCCGCTGCTCGGCGTGAACGGCGTTTCCGTCGTGACGCACGGCCGGGCCGGCGCGAACATGGTCCGCCACGCCATCGGGGTCGCCGAGCGGTCGGTGTCGCAAGGCCTGATCGCGGTCCTTGGCGAGCAGAGCCGGATCGGAGCGGCGTGAAAGACGGGAACGGCGTCAAGAAGCCCGAGCGCGCCGGTCGCCACCCCGCGCGCCGCGTGGCCCTGCAGACGCTGTTCGAGATCGACTTCAACCGCGGCGACCCAAAGGACACGTGGACGAGAGGAGCGTTCCGGGCCGGGCTGACCGAGGAGGCCGGCGATTTCGCCTGGGAGCTGGTCGAAGGCGTCCTGGCGAACCGCAAGCAGCTCGACGCCGAGATCGCGGCGCTGGCCCCGGAGTGGCCGATCGATCAGATGGCCAAGATCGACAAGAACGTGCTGCGCATCGCCCTGTTCGAGCTCCGAATCTCCGGCGATGCGCCGGCCGGCGTGATCATCGACGAAGCGGTCGAGCTGGCGAAGCTGTTCGGGTCGGAGGCAGCGCCGAAGTTCGTGAACGGCGTCCTCGCGACGGCCGTGGGGGGTCGGTCCGGGGGCGCCGATTGACGGCCGAGCGTGCCTAGCCCGACACTTTGCCGGACGCCGGGGGCGAAGCCGGCGGGCGTGGAAGTTGTGGCAGGGAGGTTTGCCGGTTGGCGGACCAAAAGATGTACGAGCGCCTGAAGAAGATCGTCGTCGAGCAACTCGGCGTCGACGAAGCCGATGTGAAGCCGGAGGCCTCGTTCGTCGATGACCTGAACGCGGACTCCCTGGACCTCGTCGAGCTCATCATGAGTCTCGAGGAAGAGTTCGGCATGGAAATCTCGGACGACGACGCCGAAAAGATCAAGAGCGTGGGCGACGCTCAGGAGTACATCGAGGAACACGTGGCCTGACGTTCCACGCGGCGCGCGAAACGGCGACCAGGGGAGGCAGCGGCATACGGCCGCTGCCTCTCTGTATACGAAAGGGGTCATGGCGGACGACGAGATCGGCGGGTACCGCTTCCGCGATCCAGGACTGCTCGCGACGGCCCTCACCCACAGCTCGTACCTGCACGAGCACCCGGACGAGGAGCTCGAGGACTTCGAGCGCCTCGAATTCCTTGGCGATGCGGTCGTGGACCTGGTGATCGGCGAGCTCCTGTACCGCAATCACCCCGAGGCCACCGAGGGCGAGCTCACGGCCATGCGCGCCCAGCTCGTCTCGGGGCCGCCGCTGTCGCAGCTCGCGCAGCGGCTCGGGCTCCCGGATCGCGCCCGGCTCGGCCGCGGCGAGACGGACAGCGGTGGCCGGCAGCGCGTCGGCCTCGGCGCGGGCCTCTACGAGTCGGTGCTCGGCGCCGTGTACGTCGACGGCGGCTTCGAGCCGGCGTGTGAGTTCGTGCTGCGCACGATGAAGGACACGATCGTGGCCGCTGCGGAGCAGCCGCGCCGCTCACCCAAGACCGTGCTGCAGGAGTGGGCCCAGGGGCACGGCCTCCCGCTGCCCGCGTACGACGTCGCGGAGCTGAGCGGCCCGGAGCACGCCCGCGAATTCCTCGTCGACGTGACCGTCGGCGACCTGCACGCGCGCGGCGCCGGACGTTCGAAGCGCGAGGCTCAGGAGAACGCGGCGTCCGCACTCATCGAGGCGACGCGATGATCGATGAGCTCAAGGTCATCGAAGGCGGCAATCGCTCAGGCGCGAACGCGGTGCTCAAGACCCTGACGCTCACCGGGTTCAAGAGCTTCGTCTCGCGGACGCACTTGGAATTCGCGCCGGGCATCACGGCGATCATCGGTCCAAATGGCTCAGGTAAGAGCAATATTGCGGACGCCATTCGCTGGGCGCTCGGCGAGAACAACGCGCGGGTCCTGCGCGCGAAGAAGAACGAAGAGCTGATCTTCGCCGGCTCGGAGACCCGTCGTGGGCTCGGCATGGCCGAGGCGATCCTCCAGCTCGACAACTCCTCGCGGCGGCTGCCGATCGAGTTCAACGAGATCGAGGTCGGCCGCCGGCTCTTCAAGAATGGCGAGGCCGAGTACCTCGTGAACCGCGCGCGCGTGCGCCTTCGCGATCTGCAGGACCTGCTCGCCGGTGCGAATCTCGCGGATAACCCATTCGTCGTCATCGGGCAGGGGCTCATCGATCAGGTGCTCGCGCTGCGCCCGTCCGACCGCCGCACGGTCATCGAGGAAGCCGCCGGCACACGCCGGCTGCACCTGCGGCGCGAGGACGCCCTGCAGCGCCTGAAGCACGCCGAGATCGAGCTCGTGCGGGTCATCGACATCCTGCGGGAGATCGGCCCGCGCGTGGAGCTGCTGACGGAGCAGGCCGGGAAGTGGACCGAGTACGAGACCATCCGTAACGACCTTCGCCGCCGCGCGCTCCGTTGGTATCGGAGCTCGTTCGGGACGACCGCGACGCAGCGCGACGAGCTCGTCGCGCGCCTGGTGGGCATCGACCGCGAGATCGAACGGCTCGCGGACTACGTCACCGAGACCGAGGGCCTCGCGACGGGTACGGACGAGCAGCTCCGCACTGCGCGCCACGAAGAAGAGCGCCTCCGCATCGCCGCCGGGGATGTCGCGAGTGCCGAGGCCTCGCTCCGCGAGCGCATCGCCGCCCTGTCCGCCAGCCTCGAGGCGGTCGCGACTGAGCGGGATCGCAGCCGCGCCACCCTTGCGGCGCTGCCCGTCGAGGTCGCGGCGCTCCGTGAGCGGCGGGGGACCGTCGAGAACGAGGCCGCCGATGCCGCGCGCCGGGCGCGCGAATCCGCCGACGCCGCGCGGCTTGCGGAAGAGGACATGTCGCGCACGCGCATCGCACTCGCGGAGGCGCAGGCCGCGCGCGTCGAGACAGAGCGTGCGCACGTCCTGCGTGAAGGCGATGAAGTGCGCCTCACCGACGAGGACCGCGCGCTGCTCGGGCGCGACGACGAGCTCGCGAAGCAGGCCGCGGCCCTCGCCGCGGATCGCGCGGAGCGGGAACGGGAGCGCGCGCGGATCGGTCGGGAACTCGAGCGGGCCCGCGATGCCGCCACCGAGGCGGGCCGGGTCACCGAATCCGTCGCCGAGCGCGCCGGCGCCGCGCGGAACGACCTCCAGCGCGTCGACGGCGACCTCGCATTGCTTCGCGGCCAGGCGACGGCTCTTCGCGAAGCCGTGGCGCGCGCCGCCGAGGAGCTCGAGGCGCGGCGAACGGGCACCGCGCCGACGGCGCTGCCCAAGGGCCTGCGCTGGCTGCACGAGCGCCTCGCGATCCCGCCGCACCTGCGGCTCGCGGTCCGCGCGGTGCTCGGCGAGGCGATCGCGTTCCCGAGCGACGCCCGCGGATTCGCGGACCTCGAGACCGCGACGCGGGTCACCGTCCTCGTACCGAACCCGAGAGCGGATCTTGTCGTGCCCGACGGCTGCTCGCGGCTCGTTGATCACCTGAAGCTCGATGACGACGTGGGCGCCGTCGCGGGCGCGCTCTTCCGCAACGTCTTCGTCGGCCCGCGCGACGCCGCCTACCGCGCCGCGTCGACGATGCGCGAAGGCATCGTCGTCACCGCCGACGGGATGGTCGTGACGCCTGGCGCGATCCGTCTTCCGGACGACCGCGTGGCCGCCGAGCAGCAGGCGACCGAGCGGCTGGGTGCGATGCATCGCCGTCTCGGCGAGGAGCTGAACGCCTCCGAGCGGGCGCTCGTCCAGGTCGGCCTAGAACGGGAGGCGGCCCTGTCCCGGCTGACCGAGGCGGAGACGCGGCTCGCGGACGCGCAGCGCGAGCGCGGGCGGCTCGAGGTCGCGGCCGATGCCCTGGCCGCGAGCGAGGCGGATGTGCGCGACCTCGTGCGTGCCGGCGAGGCCCGCGCGGTCGCGGTGGAGCGCGAGCGGGGCGAGCTCATCGCCCGCCGCGAGCAGCTCACCGCGGGCCGAGACGCGGCGAAGCACGCCACGGCCGGGGCGCTCGACGCGTTCTCCGCGACCCGGCGCGATGAGCGTGTGGCGGTGGAGGCCCATGCGGCGACGACGAAGCGAGCGGAGGATGCGCGGCTCGATGCCGCGACGAGCGAAGCGCGCCGGTCATCGCTCGTGCGGCTGCGCGATGCCCTCGACGAGCAGGTCGGGGCCACCGAGAAGCGCATCGCCGACGAGGACGCGCGCGTGCGGGCGCTCGCCGAGCAGGAGCGCGACGCGAAGGCTCGTCTCGCGGCGGCACAGGAGCAGCTCGGCCGTACGGCCGCCGACGCGAAGGAAGCGGCGCGGTCGGCGCAGATCGCGCGCGAACGGTCGCTCGCCGCCGAGGGCTCGCGCCGCGAGTCGGAGCAGCGCCTCGCGAAGGCCCGCGAGCGTCTCGCGGAGCTGCGCGGCGAACGATCGAAGGTCGGCGTCGAGGAGGAGCGCGCTTCAGGTGCGCTGACGCTGCTCGAGGAGCAGGTCCGCGCGGAGCTCGGCCTGCCGGAGGACGAGCCACTCCCGGATCCCGGGTCGATCGAGGTCGATGAGGAGCCGACCGAGCAGGAGAAGGCGAACGCGTTGCGCGATCTGCAGCGGCTGCGGCGCAGGCTCATCGTCCTGGAGCCGGTGAACCCTCTGGCCGCCGTCGAGCTCGGCGAGATCGGTGAGCGTCACCGCTTCCTCTCGGAGCAGCGTGCCGACCTGGAGAAGGCCATGGCCGACCTGCGGTCGCTGGCAGATGATCTCGCGTCGACGATCGCGGAGCAGTTCAGTGCGACGTTCCAGGCGGTCGATCGAGAATTCGGCGTCTTCTTCCAGCGATTGTTCGACGGCGGCCAGGCGTCGCTGCGGACGAGCGATGATCCCGACGAGCCGGGCATCGACATCTACGCGCGGCCGCCGGGGAAGCGCATCGGGAGCCTCGCGCAGCTCTCCGGTGGCGAACGCGCGCTGACGGCGACGGCGCTGTTGCTCGCGATCCTGCGCGTGAAGCCCGCCCCGTTCTGCGTGCTGGACGAGGTCGATGCCGCGCTCGACGAGCGCAACGTCGGACGGTTCACCGAGGCGCTGCGCGAGCTCACCGACCGTACCCAGTTCGTCGTCATCACCCACAACCGCAGGACGATCGAGGCGGCGGACACCCTCTACGGCGTGTCGATGGACGAGGGCGGCACCTCGAAGGTCCTGTCGATGCGACTTTCCGACGTGGACGAGCGCGCCGTCAGCTAGACGGCCATCCAGATCTGGAGCGCGCTCACCTCGCGGAAGCCCTTGCGCATGAGGATCGGCGCGGACGTCGCGCGCTCGGCGACGACGACCGCGGTCGTCTTTCCATCCCGGACCGCACGGTCGAGGCGCCAGCCGAGGATCGCCGTATACACGCCGGTACGCCGATGTGGCCGGAGCGTCGACGCCATGTGGAGGAGGACCGTGTCGCCGTCGCTGCCGTAGCGCCACGCTCCATATCCGACCGCCTGATCGCGGCGATACGCGACGACTCCACCGCCTCGCCGCGACGGACACTGCAGGTAGCGCATCCGCGCCTCGACCCGTGTGCGTACCTCGTCCGCCGTCCGGTCACGGTCGAGGCGGATGGCGTCCGTCGCGGTCCGTTCGTCATGCTCCTCGACAAGGCGCAGATCGTGTTCGGGGAGCCGCCCGCGGATCGGGATCTTCGCGGTGAGAAGCAGCGCGTCGATCTCTTTGCGAAGACCGTGGGCGGCGAGGCTGCGTGACAGACCGACCGCGTCGGTGTTCGGGCCGATCTGCCAGGTGAAGGCGGCACTGCGGCTGCGAAAGATGTCGATGATCTCGTTCACGCGCTCCTCGACTTCATCCGGCCGCCATCGAGCGTACGCGACGCCGTTGCTCCACGGCAGCAGATCGGCGCCCAGCTTGTAGCGAACGTCCCCGCGGTCGATGCGCTCGAACCCCTCGCACTCGGGCTCGTCGTCCATCGCGACCCGCTCGGCCACGTCGGGGTTCACGGCGCGTCACGCTAGCAGTCGTCAAACTGACACCGGTGAGCATCGACGCCGGCCTGGCGAAGACCCGGGGTAGCTTCCTCTCCCGGCTGTTCGGCCGGGCGGCCGACCGGCCCGTGACGCCCGAGTGGCTCGATGCGCTCGAGGAAACGCTCCTGCGCTCCGATATCTCGGTGTCGCTCGTCGATTCGGTGATGCTGCAGGTGCGCGATGTCGTCGCCGACCGAAAGGCCGAGACGGTGCCAAAGGTGCTGGCCGCCGTCCGCGAGGCCCTGGTCGCGGTCCTCGAGCCCGGCGAGCGGGCGCTCATCGCCGGTACGGGCACCCCGCGCGTGATCCTCGTCGTCGGGGTCAACGGCAGTGGCAAGACGACGACGGCGGCGAAGCTCGCGAAGCGCCTTCGCGACGCGGGAGAGACGCCGTTGCTCGCGGCCGCAGACACGTTCCGCGCAGCGGCGATTGAGCAGCTGGAGATCTGGGCCAAGCGGGTCGAGGTGCCGATCGTGAGCGGCACGCCCGACGGCGATCCCGCCGCGGTCGTGTTCGACGCGGTCCAGGCCGGCATCGCCCGGGGGAACACGACCGTGATCGCCGACACCGCCGGGCGGCTCCACACGAAGGGCCACCTCATGGACGAGCTCAGCAAGATCGTGAAGGTGGCGGGCCGGGCGCGGGCGGGCGCACCGGACGAGGTGCTGCTCGTGCTCGACGGGACAACGGGCCAGAACGCCATCATCCAGGCGCGCCAGTTCACGGAGACGGCCCAGGTGACCGGGATCGTCATCACGAAGCTCGACGGGACGGCGAAGGGCGGCGCGGTGTTCGCGATCGCGGACGAGCTGAAGCTGCCGGTGAAATTCCTCGGGGTGGGTGAGAAGGCCGAGGACCTCGTGCCGATGGACCCACGCGCGTTCGTCAACGCGCTCCTGCCTGCGAATGGCTGAGCTCACGCGGCTCGGCGCCACGGGCACCGACGAGCTCGACACGTTGCATCGTGACCTCCTGGAGTCGCCGGCGCACGATGGGCGCCCGCACGTGGCGCTCAACTTCGTGATGACCGCGGACGGACGCGTGAGCTTCCAGGGACGAGCCGAGATCGGCACCCGGACCGACCGCGCGCTGATGTTCCACCTGCGCTCGCTCGCCGACGCCGTGATGATCGGCGCCGGGACCCTACGGGTCGATCCATTCGCGCCGGCGGTGCAGGGCCGCGAGCGCCAGCCGCTCGCGATCGTCGTATCGCGGACGTGCGACCTTCCGCTGGGCAATCGGTTCTTCGCGCATCCTGGCCCGCGGCTCGTGGCGACGTCGGCCGGAGCGCCCGCGACCGCCGTCGCGGCCGTGCGCGCTGCGGGCGCCGAGGTCGAAAGCTTCGGAGACGCCGAGGTCGACCTGGTCGCGCTCCTCGCGGCGCTCCGCCGGCGCGGCGTGCGCTTCCTCTTGTGCGAGGGCGGCCCCACGCTCGCCGGGCAGCTCCTCGCCGGACGGCTCGTGGACGAGCTCTTCCTCACGCACGCCACGCTGATCACCGCCGAGCCCGATGCGCGGCGGCTCTTCGAGGGCAGCCTCCGGCCCACCGGCACGGTGCGCCTCGAGCGGATCTCGCTCCACGAGTCGGCGGATGGCGAGCGGTACGAGCGATCGAGGGTCCACTACCGCTGACGCCTCTTGCCTCGCGGGGGGACAATGCGCGGAAGCGATCAGGGAGGGAACATCATGGCGACAGAGCTCACGATCAAGGTGCCCAATCGCGCAGGCCAGCTCGCGGCGATCTCGACCGCGCTCGGGGATGCCGGAGTGAACATCGCGGCCCTGGCGGGAAGCACGCTCGGCGGCAAGGGCGTCGTCCACATCGTCGTCGCGGACAAGGACGCCGCACGCGCCCGTCGCGCCCTGAAGAAGGCGAAGCTGCGCCTCTCGAGCGACCGCAAGCTCCTCGAGGTCCGTCTCGCCGACAAGCCGGGCACCCTCGCGCGTGTCGCGAAGCGGCTCGGGGCCGGTCGCGTCAGCGTCGATTCGGCGTACCTGACCGGGATCGGGAAGCGATCGAGGACGATCGGCTTCGGCGTGAAGGACGCTCGCAAGGCGAAGAAGGCCCTCGGGCGGTAGCGCCCGCCTGACCGGCTAGCCTTTTCTGCGTGTTCGAGCAGCTCTCCGATCGACTGACCGCGACGTTCGAGAAGCTGCAAGGTCGCGCGCGCGTCACCGACGCCGACCTGGACGAGGCCCTGCGCGACGTACGGGTCGCGCTTCTCGAGGCCGACGTGAACTTCAAGATCGTGCGCCAGCTCGTCGCGACCGTGCGCGAGCGCGCGATCGGCGAAAAGGTGCTCGAGAGCATCACCGGCGCGCAGACGGTCGTGAAGATCGTCCACGACGCGCTCGTGGAGATGCTCGGCGGCGAAGCGGTGCCGCTCGCGACGGCCGACAAGCCCCCGCTGGTCATCGCCCTGGTTGGACTACAGGGATCCGGGAAGACGACGACGGTCGCGAAGCTCGCGAACGTCCTGCGCAAGCAGGGGCACCACCCGCTGCTCGTCGCGGCCGACGTACACCGGCCGGCCGCCGTCGACCAGCTCCAGTCCCTCGGGAAGTCGCTCGGCGTGCCCGTGCGCACCGTCAGTGCGGAGCGCGTCGCCGACGATGTGGCCGCGGCGATCAAGGGCGCGACAGCCGAGGGCCGCGACACGGTCATCGTGGACACCGCGGGCCGGCTGCACGTCGATGCAGCGATGATGCAAGAGGTCGAGGCGATCATCCGTTCCGCCGCGCCGCAGGAGGTGCTGCTCGCGGTCGACGCGATGACCGGCCAGGACGCGGTCGAGGCCGCGTCCGCGTTCAAGGCGCGGCTGCCGATCACCGGCCTGGTCCTCACGAAGGTCGACAGCGACGCCCGCGGGGGCGCGGCGCTCTCGATCCGTGCCGCCACCGGCGTGCCGGTGAAGTTCCTCGGGACGAGCGAGCGGCTCGATGGCCTCGAGGTGTTCCACCCCGATCGTCTCGCAGCCCGGATCCTCGGGATGGGGGACATCCTGACGCTCGTCGAGCGGGCCCAGGAGCACGTTGACGAAAAAGAGGCGGAGGCGCAGGCGAGGAAGCTCCTCGAGGCCCGCTTCACGTTCGACGACTTCTACAAGCAGCTGCAGCAGGTGAAGAAGATGGGGCCGATCGGCGACCTGTTGAAGATGATGCCGGGCATGGGTGGGCTCGCGAAGCAGCTGCCCGATCCGCAGCAGGCCGAGCGTCAGATGACGACGATCGAGGCGATCATCTCGTCCATGACCATGCAGGAGCGGCGGGACCCGGCCATCCTCAACGGATCACGGCGCAAGCGGATCGCGAACGGCTCCGGCGTCACCGTGTCCGAGGTGAACGCGCTCCTGAAGCAATTCAAGGAGATGCAGAACCTCATGAAGCAGTTCGGCGCGATGGCCAAGCGTGGCAAGCTGCCGAAGCTGCCCGGGATGCCATTTTGAGCCCGACCCCGGTATACTTCTGTTCTCCCCGCGCACATCTTTCACGGAGGAACGTCTGACTTTGGCTGTGCACATCCGCCTGCGGCGCACCGGCAAGACGAAGGCCCCGACGTACCGCGTCGTGGTCGCCGACTCGCGGTCGCCGCGCGACGGCAAGTTCATCGAGATCCTCGGTCACTACAACCCGCGCACCGAAGAAGGCGCGCTGGTGCTTGACACCGACCGCGTGCGTCACTGGATCAAGAACGGCGCGAAGCCGACCTCAACCGCGCGCGCGCTCCTCGTTCGGAGCGGCATCCCGGACGCCGAAGTCCCGCCCGTCGCGCGGTGAGCAAGGAATCCGAGCTTCTCGAGCACGTCGCTAGAGCCCTCGTCGATGACCCGAGCGGTGTCGTGGTGAAGGAAGAGCAGGACGGCGATTTCCTGAAGCTGCATCTGCAGGTGGCGGAAGCCGACGTCGGGAAGGTCATCGGTCGCGGCGGCCGCATCGCCAAGGCGATCCGCGCTCTCCTCAAGGTCATGGCCACACGTGACGGGACCAAGGTCAACCTCGAGATCGACTAGCGGACTCGTCGTCGGCGTCATCAAGACGCCGCACGGCGTACGAGGCGAGGTCCGCGTCGATCCCCGCAGCGATGTCCCGGATCGGTTCCGCGTGGGCGCGGTGCTGGACTGCGACGACCTCGGTCCGCTGACGATCCGCACGCTGCGCGGCACGCCGAAGGAGCCGATCGTCGGCTTCGACGGATACGCCTCGCGACCGGACGCCGAACCGCTCCGCGGGAAGTTCCTCCGCGTCGCGGTGGACGAGGCGCGTCGTGCGACGAAGGGCAGCTACCTGTGGGCGGATCTCGTGGGGCTGCGCGCCGAGACGCCGGCCGGCGAGCCCATCGGGAGCGTCAGCGACATCCTGCGCGCCGGCGAGACGGACGTGCTCGTCGTGAGCCGCGAGCGCGGCGGCGAGCTGCTCGTGCCCGTGATCGCGTCGGTCGTGCGCGAGGTGGACGTCGAAGGCGGCCGGATCATCGTCGCGCCGCAAGAGGAAGCCTGATGCGCATCGACGTCCTCACGCTCTTCCCGAAGATGTTCGAGAGCCCGTTCGCCGAGAGCATCGTCGCGCGTGCCCGCGCGGCGGGGCGCCTCGAGCTCGTGATCCACGACCTGCGGGGCTGGGCATCCGACCGCCATCGCACGGTGGACGACGTGCCATACGGCGGCGGTGCGGGGATGGTCTTCACCCCGGAGCCGCTCGCCCCGGCGATCCGCGAGGTCAAGGGTCGCGACGGGCATGTCGTGCTCCTGTCGGCGCAGGGTCGGCTGTTCGACGAGGCCGCCGCGCGTCGCCTCGCGTCGCTCGGGCACCTCGTGCTTGTCGCCGGCCACTACGAGGGCGTGGACGAGCGGGTCATCGAGACCGATGTCGACGAGGAGCTGTCGATCGGCGACTACGTCGTGACCGGCGGCGAGCTTCCCGCGATGGTCCTCATCGACGCCGTCGCGCGGCTGCTCCCGGGCGCTATCGACGCGGCGTCGCTGCAGGAGGAATCGCACACGAGTGGCCTCCTCGAAGGGCCGCAGTACACCCGCCCGCCCGAGTTCGAGGGCCGGAGGGTCCCGGCCGTCCTCGTCTCAGGCGATCACGCGTCCATCGCCCAGTGGCGTCGCGCGGAGTCCATCCGGCGCACCGTCGAGCGGCGCCCCGATCTCCTCGATCGCGCGGACCTCACGCCCGCCGAGCGAGCGCGCTTGCCGCGACCCGCGGCGAAGGCACCAGTACGCGATGCCGATCTCATCGCGGCGTATCGATCGGGGGTTGGCTCGTACCGGATCGCTGCTCGGTTCGGCATATCGCCCGCGACCGTGCGGGCGCGCCTGCGCGCCGCGGGCGTCCGCCTGCGCGAGGCCCGGAGCACGCAACGCGGACCGACGGCGGCCGAGGTCGTTCGGATGCGCGCCACCGGATTGACGGTGCGCGAGCTCGCGCGGCACTACGGCGTCTCGCACGTGACGATCCTCGATCGACTGAAGAAGGCCAGAAAATGAGCTAACATTCGATGACCCCGTGAGCACGACCGTTATGCCGATGAACGACGTCTTGAAGACGCTCGCCTCCGAACAGCTCAAGGCCGACCTTCCAGAGGTCCGGCCCGGAGACACTGTGCGTCTGTCGGTCCGCGTCGTCGAAGGCACCCGCGAGCGTCTCCAGGCCTATGAGGGCACGGTCCTCCGCGTCCGCGGCGGCGGGCTCAACGCGCAGATCACGGTCCGCCGGATCGCGAGCGGCGTCGGCGTGGAGCGCACTTTCCTTGTCCACTCCCCGCGACTCGAGAAGATCGAGGTCGTCCGCCACGGGCACGCCCGCCGCGCGGCCCTCTACTTCCTACGCGACCGGGTCGGTAAGGCCGCCACGCTCCGCGAAAAGCGCCGCTAGCACCGCACCGTTCCGGGCGGCAACGCCCCGACCGCGATACTCGAGCCCGTGCCGAGCCTGCGCTTCGAGAAAGCACTCTGGGACCAGGGCTTCACCCGTGTGGTCGGCGTCGACGAGGTCGGCATGGCCACGCTCGCCGGGCCGGTGGTCGCGGCCGCGTGCTTGGTGACGCCCGACGTGCGCCTCATTCGGGCGGTCCGCGACTCGAAGCTGCTGACCCGCCTCCAACGCGAGGAGCTCGTCCCCGAGATCCGCGCTCGCGTGGCACGCGTCGGGATCGGCGCCGCGTCCGTCGCCGAGATCCACCGCCTGAACATCTATCACGCGAGCCACCTCGCCATGCAACGCGCCCTCCGCCAGATCGGCGACTACGACCACGTGCTCGTCGACGGCCGGCGGATCCTCGATCCGGCGTTCGCGCCGGGCAAGCACACCGAGATCGTCAAAGGTGACATGAAGAGCTTCTCGATCGCAGCGGCATCAATCATCGCGAAGGTGACCCGCGACCGGCTCATGCAGAGGCTCGCGAGCCGGTATCCCGGCTACGGGTGGGAGCACAACTGCGGCTACCCGACGATCGATCATCGGAAGGCCCTGCGCGAGCTCGGGGTCACGCCCTTCCATCGGCAGGACTTCGGCACCGTGAAGATCATGCTGCTCGGCGAGCAGCTGGAGCTCGACGTCGCGACCGCGTGACCGTTCTGCAGCCCAGTTGACGGTGACGTCGGTCAGCCGCGTCGGTAGAGTCCGTCACTCATGACCACCATCGAAAAGCCATCGGTCACGCTGCGGCCCTTCATTGAGGGCGACTACGCCGTGCTCGTCGAGATCTCGAACGAGGCTTACCCGGACTACGGGTGGACCGTCGAGGAGGTGCGGCATTTCGACGCGGACTGGAAGCCGGAGGGCTACTACCAGCGACGCGTCGTCGCGGAGGAGGCCGGTGCTCCGGTCGGCTACAGCGACGTCTCGCACTCGCGAGGCCAGTTCGTGCCGGACAACTACAACATCGACCTGGTCGTGCGACCAGCCGCACGGCGCCGCGGCATCGGGACGACGCTATTCGACGACGCCGTGTCCGCGCTCCGGCTGCGGAAGGCCCACTGGGTCCGCAGCGGCCAGAAGGAATCTGACGCGCACAGCGTCGCGTTCGCGAGGAAGATCGGTGCCGTCGAGCTGAAGCGCGACTGGGAGTCGCGGCTCGACCTTGCGACCTTCGATCCGGCCCCGTTCGCGGCCGCACCGAAGCGTGCGGCCGACGCGGGGGTGCGGATCACGACGCTCGCCGACGAGCTGAAGACGGACCGCGACGCGGTCCGCAAGGCGTACACGCTGCACGCGGAAGTGCGCATCGACGTCCCGTCGATCGATCCCGCGACCCCGTCGCCGTACGAGCGCTTCGAGGAGGAGGTCCTGCGCTCGCCGTACGCGCTGCCCGAGGCCCACTTCCTCGCCATCCGCAATAGGCGCTACGTCGCCGAGTGCTCGATGGGGAAGGAGGGCACCGATCCCGGCGTCATCTACCAGCACCTCACCGCGGTGCTTCGCGACGAACGGGGCAAGGGCATCGCCATGGCGCTGAAGCTCGAGACGATCGATTACGCGACGCGCGCGGGTCTGCGCGAGATCCGCACGTGGAACGCGTCTACCAACCGGCCGATGCTCGCGATCAACGAGGTGCTCGGGTTCGCCAAGCAGCCTGCGTGGATCACCTTCGGCAAGGACCTATCGGCCGAATAAGGGTGCGCTCTACATCACCGGCGACAGCGGGATCATCCTGAGGGTGGCGCCGCAGTAGCAACCGCTCTCCGATAGATCAGGCGTGCCCGACGCAGGCCGGCTATTCGGCGATCTCGGTGAGGCCGCGGCGGCTCGCGAGCTCGAGCGGCGTGGCGTGCGGATCGTCGCGCGCAACGCGCGCACCCGCGACGGCGAGCTCGACCTCATCGGGCGGGACGGGCGCGGCTACGTCTTCGTGGAAGTGAAGACGCGCCGTCGCGGCTCGTTCGTGAGCGCGATCGACGCGGTGGATGACCGCAAGCTCGCGCGGCTGCAACCCCTCGCGCTGGCGTGGGCGAGCGAACATCGCGTGGGCGGGGGATCGGGTTGGTCGTCGCCGCGGTGACGGTGGATCGCGCTGGGACGGCGGTCGACCTCGTCGAGGTCGCGGGCTAGCGCGGACCGCCGCTCGCGAAGATCTCTGCGCCGGCGGCGAACATCGCGACGAGCGTCGCGGCGATGGCGATGAGGGCGACGCCGACCCGGCGGAGGGCGACCGACTGCTCTGCCGTAAGGCCGTGCGCCGGCCCGGTGATCGCGATCTGCGCCGAGGACCGTGGCGGAAAGAGGACCGCGGCGTACGACCGCTCGACCGCCGCCGCGTCGGACGCGCCGCGCGCCTCCAGTCGGGCGATGAACCGATCGTATTCGGCGCGCGCGCGCTCGCGCTCTCCGGCGACGGCGTACGCCGCGGCCAGGCGGCGATGCGCGGTGAGATCGTCCGGCGCGATGAGGACGGCCGAGACGAGGGCGGCGATCGCGGCGATGCGATTGCCCGCGCGGCTCAGGCTCGCGGCGCCACTGAGGAGCGCCTCGAGCTCGCCGGTGGTCGCCTCGATCAACGTGGCCGCTCCCCGCCGTTCACCGGGTGCACCCGGATTCGGTCGCCAGCCGACGGTAGCCCCCGCCGGGCGGCCCGGTCAATGGCCGGTACGGCGGTCTCGGTCGAGGGTCCTATCGCCCGCTCGCCCGCTGTCCTCCGACGATCGGCCGGTGGGCGCGGTCGCGCGAACGTTCGGCTGCGCCCTTTGGGGCCTCGAGACCGCGCTCGTCACCGTCGAGGTCGACGTCGCGAACGGCCTGCCGCATTTCGCGATCGTCGGCCTGCCGGACACCGCGGTCCAGGAGGCGCGGGGGCGCGTGCGTGCCGCGATCCGCGACACCGGCTTCGAGTTCCCGCTCCGCCGGGTCACCGTGAACCTCGCACCGGCGGAGCGGCGGAAGGAAGGGACCGGTTTCGACCTCCCGATCGCGCTGGCGATCCTCCGGGCCACCGCTCAGCTCACCGCCGATCCCGGCGGCCTGTGCCTCGGGGAGCTCGCGCTTGACGGCGCGCTCCGGCCGGTCCGGGGCGCGATGCCTCGGGTGCGGCGTGCGCTCGGCGCGGGTATCTGCCGCGTGTACGTTTCCGTCGAGAACGTGGGTGAGGCCGCGGCCCTCGGCGCCGAGACCATCACATTCGCATCGCTGCGCGAGGCGGTCGCGCACTTCAACGGTGTGACGCGCATCGCGCCGGCGGACGCGCAACCGCCCGCAGCCTCGCCGCGCTGGGCCGCGGACCTCGGCGACATCGTCGGTCAGGAGACGCCGAAGCGCGCGCTCGAGATCGCCGCCGCCGGCGGCCACAACCTGCTGCTCGTCGGACCGCCAGGCACGGGCAAGACGCTGCTCGCGCGGGCGCTGCCCTCGATCCTCCCGCCGCTCGACCGGGACGAGGCGCTCGAAGCCAGCGCGGTGCACAGCGTCGCAGGCCTCATCGACCCCGGGGCATCCGCTCCTCGTGGCGCGACCGTTGCGCGCCCCGCACCACACCGCGTCGCACCTCGCGCTCGTCGGGGGTGGCACCCCTGACCGGTTCGAGCGGCGACAGTGCCGATGCGCCGCGGATCGCCTCCATCGCGCGCTACGCCAAGAAGTAAGCCGCGGGGCGTCGCCGACGCCTTAGTTACGCGCTTCAACCGCCTCCTAAACGCATCCGGAATCTCCAAGGACCGCCTGATGCCCGCGTCTTGGGATGAGACGCGCCGCCTCGGCGTAATTGCGACGGACAAGCTCGGAGGACGCATCAAGGTGGGCCCGCATCTCGCGCTTGGCTTCAGCCACATCGTCAAGGTGATTTCGCACTCTGGTGACTTGCTGCCGACGACGACGTTCTACTACCAGATCATTCAGGATGACTGCTCGGTTCTCCAGGAGCCGATTGCCGCACGCCCGAAATTCGGCCGACTTCACATTCCGACAGGACAAGTATCCCTAGAGGACATTCTGCTGTGCTTGATTGAAGGTTTCGGTGTTCGCATCGCAGTCGCAGCCAAGGAGTTGTTGCTTGAAGAACGCGCGCGGTTCGAGCGGACTCAGACGTGGGCCGGGCGCCGGGGCCGCCAGCTCTTGCAAGTGACGCCGGACGGTCGATGACGGACAAAGCCGACCTTCTTGGGGCCGCAGACTCGGCTAGAGGCAGCTGTCCGCGCCAAGGCTCTAGCTGGCTCGCTACGGCTAAAACGTAGGCCCGAACGAGGGCCGAATAACGCAGCCGGCCCGCGTTCGCTACGCCCAGGACCGCCGCACGAAATGCTCATTGTCGTGTGGCGGTGCGGCCGCTACTAACGCGCCATGGAACGACAGAACTGGCGCAGGGTCTTTGCCTACACCGGCCTCGCGGTCATCGGGCTCGCGCTCGCCTACTACGCGACCGCCGTCGCTACCAGCGGCATCGCGGCGGGCATCCTCGGCCGGCAGGACGCCGGCCGCGATCTCTTGACGTCCGGAAGCGCCGCGCTGCTCGTCGGCATCGCCACAATGGGGGTGTTCGGCTTCCTTGCGGTGCGCCTTGTCTGGGTGCGCACCCGGCATCAACCTCGGTAGACGCGGCCGACGTCTCAGGCCTCGCGCCCTGCGCGATCGACGCCGCGATGAAGATCCGGCCATGTTCGAGCGCATGTCACGGCACGAGACCGAACCACAGCACTCCGGTGATGAGCACGAGGACGGCGGAGATGAGCAGCCCGGCGCGATCGACCACGTGCGTCGTGGGCAGCACGGCGCTCACCGCGAGCACGACCGCCAGTCCGAAGACGATGGCGAGGCTCGCGGCTCGCACCCGTTTCCGGTATGCCGCCTGGGCCGCCTGCGCCTCGGCCTGAGCGGCCTGTGTGTCTTCCAACGCGGTCAGAGAGGATGAGCGAGCGCACGCGCAGGCGTGGTCACGATTGGGTGAACGGCTCGACTATTGCGGCGCGATGCGCACAATGCGGTCGCCCGAGCCATTGCTGGTCGTGGCGTAGATCGCGCCGTCCGGCCCTTGGACGATGGAACGCAGCCGGCCGTACTTCCCGTCATAGAGGGTCTCCTTCTGGATGACGGTCGTCCCGCTCACCTCGAAGCGCCGGACGTCTTGCTCCTTCAATGTCGCAACGAGCAGCGAGCCTGACCACGCGCCCCACTGGTCGCCGGTCACGAAGGTCGCGCCGCTGGTCGCATAGGTGACGTCACCGGACGTCCAGATCGGATCGGTGAAGCCTTTGGTCATCCCGCCCATGCCCTCCCGGTCGGGCCATCCGTAGTTCTTCCCCGCGACGAGGATGTTGATCTCGTCGTTCGTCGTCGCGCCGTCCTCGATCTCGTAGATGACGTTCGTGCTGGGCTGGAACGCGAGCCCCTGCGGGTTTCGATGCCCCATCGAGTACGCATACGTACGCGCGGACGCACCGGCGAGGGTCGGGTTGTCCGCGGGGACCGTGCCGTCCGGGTTCATCCGGAGGATCTTCCCGTTGAGGGAGTTCGGGTCCTGGGCCAGCCGGCCGTTGCCGTTCTCGCCCATCGTCGCCCAGAGCTTGCCGTCCGGTCCGAAGCGCAGCCGACAGCCGTCGTGGATCGAGGCGGCCTGGGCTCCGGTCCGGATCACGTAGCTGTCGAACGTCATCGAGTCGACGCCGGCCCTGTAGCGCAGGATCTGGTTCAGCCATTCGCCGCTGTCCATGCGGGACGCGCAGACGTACAGGAATCCGTTGGTCGCGAAGTCGGGGTCGAGGGCGATGCCCATGAGCCCGGCCTCGCCCATCGCGTGGACATCGGGCACCTTCATCACGCCGACGCGTTTCGCGTTGGGCTTCGCGCTCTCGAACATCACGATGTCGCCGATCCGCTCGGTCATGAAGAGCCGGCCGTCGGGCGCGAAGGCGATATCCCACGGCACCGACAGCCCAGACTGGATGACGGTGTCGACGAGCGGTGGCGCGCCCGTCGGGTGGATAACGTCGCCTGCGGTCCCCCGACCGCTCGCGCAGCTCGCGAGGAACACGCCGAACAGCACCGCGCGCCCCGCGGCGCGGAACCCGCTCACGGTCGGGCATTGTGACACTCGACCTGCGACACTCGTCCCTCTTGAGAGCGACGCTTCGGACGTGAGGGAGGAGTCCCGTCGGATCGCCGGTCGTCTCGAAGCGACGCTCCGGATCCCAGACGTCCCGCCGCGCGGGATCGCGGTGGTGAGCCATCCGTTACCGACCCATGGCGGGACGATGCGGAATCCGCTCGTCGCGGGCATCGCCCGTGCGGTCGCGGCGGCCGGGTTCTACGCGCTCCGATTCAACTTCCGGGGCGTCGGAGGGAGCGCCGGCATGTGGACCGGCGGCGCCGCCGAGGTCGAGGACCTCGATGCGGCCATCGCCGAAGCTCGCACGATCGCGCCCGGCATGCCGCTCGCGCTGTCGGGGTTCAGCTTCGGCGCCATCACGACGCTGCGCTGGCTGGCGAATGGCGGTCGCGCCGACGCGGTGGCGCTCGCCGGCGTGCCGCTGCGGTCCGTCGCGTTCGAGCCGCACCAGCTGCCGCCGGTGCCGGACGGGACGTTCATCGTCGCGGCCGAGCTGGATCAGTTCGGGACCGCCGCGGAGCTGCGCGTGGCCTACCCGCGTGCGCGGATCGTCGAGGTGAAGGGCGTCGACCACTTCTTCGGCGACAAGCGCAACGAGGTCGGCGCGCTCATCGCCGAGCAGCTGGTGAAGGACCTCCGGATACACTGACGACTTCCATGACTGCCGAAACGACCGTTCCGACCGTGTCTTCCGCGCCGAAGAAGACGCGGAAGCGCATCCTCACGGGCGATCGCCCGACGGGGCGGCTCCATCTCGGCCACTACGTCGGCACGCTCGAGAACCGGGTCAAGCTTCAGGAGGCGTACGACACGTTCCTGCTCGTCGCTGACTACCACATGCTCACGACGCGCCTGGACCACCTCGACGAGATCGGCCGGAACGTCCGCGACGTCGTGCTGGACAACCTCTCGGTCGGCATCGATCCGGAGAAGGTCACCATCTACCTGCAGTCGCTCGTGCCGCAGACGGCCGAGCTGCACCTGTACTTCTCGATGCTCGTGAGCGTCTCACGGGCCCAGCGGATCCCGACTTTGAAGGAGCAGATGCGCGATGCCCACATCACCCAACCGTCGTATGGGCTCCTTGGCTACCCGGTGCTGCAGGCCGCCGACATCCTCTGCGTGAAGGGGGATCTCGTCCCGGTCGGTCGCGACCAGGAGTCGCACATCGAGCTCACCCGGGAGATCGCGCGCCGGTTCAACGAGCTATTCGGGCCGGTGTTCCCGGTACCGGACGCGCTCATCCCGAGCGACACCCTGCTCCCGGGAACGGACGGCAACACAAAGGCCGGCAAGAGCCTCGGGAACGCGATCGACCTGGCCGACGATTCCGAGACGGTCCGACGCAAGGTGATGGGGATGTACACCGACCCGGCCCGCATCCGCGCGACGGATCCCGGCAAGGTCGAGGGCAACCCGGTCTTCGCCTACCTCGAGAGCTTCGATCCCGAGAAGGCCGAGGTCGAGGACCTCAAAGAGCGCTACCGCGGCGGACGCGTCGGCGATGTCGAGGTGAAGAAGCGCCTCGTGACCGTCCTGGAGCGGTTCCTCGCGCCCATTCGGGAGCGACGCGCGCGGTTCGAGCGCGATCCGAAGCTCCTCGACGAGATCATCCGCTCCGGCAGCGACCGCGCCCGCGCGGAAGCGCAGCAGACGCTGCACGACGTGCGGCGCGCGATGAAGCTCGACTACTTCGGGCTTTGACCAATCTCTGGCCTTCGGCCAGCGACACGCTCAGGGCTGGATGAATTCGCTCGTCCCGGCAAAGCCGGGCTTCGCTCATGCCTAGGCTTTACGCCCTCATCTTGTCCGGCGGCGCCGGCACGCGGCTGTGGCCGCGGTCGCGCAAGCGCAAGCCGAAGCAGTTCCTCGATCTCGTCGGCGACCGCACGATGCTGCAGGACACCGTCGAGCGCGTGAGCGAGCTCATTCCGAACGAGCGCATCTTCGTCGTCGCGCCGCCCGAGCATCGGGCGCTCATTCACGAGCAGCTGCCCGAGCTGCGCGCCGATCACCTCGTCATCGAGCCGTACCCCCGGGGCAACGCGGCCGCTATCGGCCTCGCGATGGGCGCGCTGCACGCCTTCGATCCCGACGCGATCGTCGCGGTGCTGCCGTCGGACCACGTCGTCGAGAAGAAGGCAGCCTTTCGCACCGTGCTGCTGGCCGCGACCGCCGCGGCCGATGCGGGCTGGCTCGTCACTCTCGGCATCACTCCCGAGCGCGCCGACACCGGGTTCGGCTACATCGAGGCGGGGGAGGCGCTCGATCTGCCGGCGCCCCTGCCCGTGCACAAGGTGAAGCGCTTCATCGAGAAGCCGAAGAAGGATGCCGCCGAGAAGATGGTCGCGGCGGGCGGCCACTACTGGAATGCCGGGATGTTCGTCTGGCGGGTGAGCGCGATCCTCGATGCGTATCGCGAGCACCTCCCCAAGACGGCGCAGGCGATCGACGCGCTCGTGGACGCGATCGGGTCGCCGCGCTACGAGAGCGTGCTCGCGGAGGTCTGGGAGGAGACGGATCGCACGACCGTCGACTACGGCATCGCCGAGCGCGCCAACAACATGGCCGTCGTGCCCGCTGACATCGGGTGGCAGGACGTCGGGAACTGGAGCCGGCTGGCCGACATCGTCCTGGCATCGGCATCCCGCTCCGCGGACGAGCACATCGCCGAGGACAGCGTCGGGAACTACATCTACGCCCCGGGCAAGACCGCCGTAATGATCGGGGTGAACGACCTAATCGTGGTCGATACCGACGACGTCCTCCTCATCGTGGCGAAAGGCCGGGCCGAAGAAGTGAAGGTGGTCGTGGATCGGCTCGCTCGGGAACAAAAGGAACATTTGCTCTAGTTCGAGACATGCCGGCGGTGCAGGTTGCCGCCGCTGGTACCGTGGATTGTGGGGGAGGCGCCTGGAAGGGCGCCTTTTTCTCTGGCTGAGGTGAAATGGCACTAGCTAAGCAGGCAGGCAAGCGAACGCGGAAGGCGGCGCCCAAAGCGCACGCCGTGCCTGCAACTGGGCTCGACGGCGCTTCGGTCGAGGCGGCCGAGGCTCCCGGCCGGACCCGCAAGGGCGGGGACCTGGTCATCGTCGAGAGCCCGACGAAGGCGAAGACGCTTGGCCGGATGCTCGGTCCCGGCTACACCGTCGAGGCCTCCTTCGGGCACATCCGGGATCTGCCGAAGTCGAAGCTCGGGATCGATCCGAAGACGTTCGCCCCCGAGTACGTCATCCCGCCGGACTCGGAGAAGCACGCCCGGCTCCTGAAGAAGGAGGCGAAGCTCGCCGACCGGGTCTGGCTGGCCAGCGACCTCGACCGCGAGGGCGAGGCCATCGCCTGGCACGTGGCCCAGATCATCAACGTCCCCGCGTCGAAGCTCCGCCGGGTCACGTTCCACGAGATCACGCCGGACGCGATCGCGGAGGCGTTCCGCAAGCCGCGGCAGATCGACCAGGACCTGGTGAACGCGCAGCAGGCGCGCCGCGTCGTCGACCGGCTCGTCGGCTACACGATGTCGCCGCTCCTCTGGAAGAAGATCCGCTACGGCCTGTCGGCCGGCCGGGTCCAATCAGTGGCCCTGCGGCTCATCGTCGACCGCGAACGCGAGATCCAGAAGTTCACTGCCGTGGAGTACTGGTCGATCGACGCGCTCCTCGCGAACCACGCCGGCGAGTCGTTCCAGGCCGAGGTCTTCCAGCACAAGGGCCACAAGCTCGCCATCGGCAA
>DHJC01000007.1:79265-104080 GCA_002404155.1 Chloroflexi bacterium UBA4730
CACAAGCTCGCCATCGGCAACGCGACCGAGGCGGAGAAGCATCGCGCGGCGCTCGCCGATGCGGTGTACACGGTGGCGAGCGTCGAGCAGCGCGAGTCGTCGCGTAGCGCCGGGGGGCCATACACGACGTCAACCCTCCAGCAGGACGCGTCCCGGAAGCTCGGCTACTCGGTGAAGCGGGCGATGGTCCTCGCGCAGCAACTCTACGAGGGCGTCTCGCTCGGGCCCGATACGCCGGTCGGCCTCATCACCTACATGCGCACCGACTCGCTGCACGTCGCCGAAGGTGCGTTGAAGCAGTCGAAGGACGTCATCACGCGCGAGTTCGGTGCGCAGTACGCGCTCGAGAAGCCGCGTCACTTCAAGACGCGGAGCAAGGGCGCCCAGGAGGCCCACGAGGCGATCCGCCCGACGGACCTCGCGCGCACGCCCGACCGGATGAAGCGCTTCCTCAACAAGGACCAGCTGCGTCTCTACACGCTCATCTGGCAGCGCACCCTCGCTTCGCAGATGGCGCCGGCGAAGTTCGAGAATACCCGTCTCGACGTGAGCGCCGACGGCTACACGCTCCGCGCGAACGGCCGCCGCGTCACGTTCGACGGCTTCCTCCGCGTCTATCAAGAGGGGACCGACGAACCCGAGAAGGAAGTCGCCCCGCTCCCGGCCGTCGTCGAAGGCGAGGAGCTGAAGCTGCTCGGGCTCGAAACGGCGCAGCATTTCACCCAGCCGCCGCCGCGATTCAACGAAGCCTCGCTCGTGAAGACTCTCGAAGAGCACGGCATCGGCCGGCCGTCCACGTACGCGCCGACGATCTCGACGCTCATCGACCGTCACTACGTGCGCCGCGAGCAGCGCGCGCTCGTGCCCGAGGACGTCGGCTTCACCGTGGTGGACTTCCTCACCGAGCACTTCCCGGACATCGTGGATCTCGGCTTCACGGCACGGATGGAGCTCGATCTCGACCGCGTCGCGAGTGGGGAGGTCGAGTGGGCGCCGGTGGTCCGCGACTTCTTCGTGCCGTTCGAAGCCCTGGTGAAAGAGAAGACCGCGTCGGTGAAGAAGTCCGACGTCACCGAGGAGGCGACGGACAAGATCTGTCCCAAGTGCGGCCGGCCCGTCATCATCAAGCTCGGCCGTTACGGGCGCTTTTACTCGTGCACCGGGTTCGTGAAGGGCAAGAAGGGCCAACCCACGCCGCCGGGCGGGTGCGACTACTCGGCACCGCTCGAAGGCGAGGAGCAGGGGCCCGAGATCATCGAAGGCGAGGTCTGCCCCGATTGCGGAAAGCCGCTCGCGAAGAAGCGCGGCCGCTTCGGCCCGTTCATCGGTTGCACCGGCTACCCCGACTGCAAGTACATCAAGAAGACGCAGCAAAAGACCGGCGTGACCTGCCCGTTGTGCGGCCAGGGCGAGCTCGTCCGGCGCCGCGGCCGTGGCCGGTCCATCTTCTATGGCTGCGAGCGCTACCCCGAGTGCACCTTCACGGCTCGCGAGCTGCCCGCGAAGGCGGAGGAGGCCGTGCCCGCAGGCGCGGACCCGGCAGCCTGACCCTGCGCGCGACCCCGGTCCCCGCCGGCGACGGGGCCGCGTGGGACGAGCTCGTTCGCGCCACCGGCCGCCCGCACCTCCTTCAGTCGGCCGGCTGGGCCGCGGTCAAGGCCGCCACCGGCTGGATGCCGCGCCGGTTCGTCATCGAGGATGGTCCGCGCCGCGCCGGCGTCGCGCAGGTCCTCCTTCGCAGTCTGCCGCTCGGCATCACCGCCGCGTACGCTCCTCGCGGGCCGCTCGTCGAATCCGCCGATTTCCCTGACGCCCTGCGCGCGATCGGCGCAGCGCTCAAGGCTGAGCGCTGCGCGAGCCTGCTCGCGGATCCCGAGCTGTCGCCGTCGCCCGAGCTCGGCGCCGCTCTCGCGCGATCGGGTGCGCGGCCGGCGGGCATCTTCGTGCAACCGCGGCGGACGTTGCTCATGGACCTGACGCGCACGCCCGAAGACCTGCTCAGGGCGATGCGGAAGAAGACCCGGCAGTACATCCACAAGGCGGAGCGCGAGGGAGTGGTGACCGAAGAGACTCGCGACGTCGATCGCTTCCTGGGGGTCCTCTCGAAGGTCGCGGCGCGGGACCGGTTCGCCGTGCACGACCGCGCGTACTTCGTGCGGCTGCTCGCGACGTTCGGCGACGCGGCGCACCTCACGATGTCGCGCGTCGGCCCTGAGGACGACGGCGCCCTCCTTGCGATCCACATCGGCGATCGCGCCTGGGAGCTCTACGGCGGCTGGTCCGGCGCGCACGGCGAGTCCCGTCCCTTCTATCTGCTCAAATGGCGTTCGCTGATGGGGATGAAGCGGCGCGGGGTCGCCCGGTACGACATGTGGGGTCTCTCGGAGCACGCCGGCGATGAGCTCGCCGGCATCGAGAACTTCAAGCTCGGATTCGGCGGCGAGGTGACGACCTGGATCGGCGCGTTCGACCGGCCGGTCGTCGCGCCGCTGTACCCGCTGTGGCGGATCGCCGGGCGTCGCCGCCTTGCGGCGTCCGCGCGATGAGCGAGGCGCCCGCGGGCTGGGACGACGCCGCGGCGCGCGGCCCGGGCGGGCACGTGATGCAGTCGAGCGCGTGGGCCGCGATCCGCGAGGGCCAGGGCTGGACCGCGGAGTTCCTCCGGCCCGCCGGCGCGCACGCGCTCGTGCTCTGGCGGCCGCTGCCCGGCGGCGGGCGCTTCGGTTATTGCCCGCGTGGCCCGGTCGCGGCGACGGGCCAGCTGCCGGACGTGTTCGGTGCGCTCGCGGCGCACGCGAAAGCGACGCCGGGCGCGCTCGTGCTGAAGGTGGATCCGGAGCGGACCGCCGACGAGGCCGGGCCCGCGCTGACGGCCGCCGGATTCCGGAGAGGGCCTGACATCCAACCCGTCGTGGCGACCCTGGAAGAATCACTACTCGACAGGACGGACGATGAGTTGCTGGCGAGTCTGGATAAGGACACCAGGTGGAGCGTCAGGCAGCCCCAGAAGCGCGGCGGCGCGGTCTATCAGGGCACGACCGACGATGATCTTGGCGCGTTCTATGACCTGTACGCGCTCACCGGCCGGCGCGCCGGCTTCATCACCCGCACCGCGGCGTACTACCGAACGGTCTGGCGCACGCTCCTCGAGGCGGACCTTGCGACCCTCTGGCTCGCGGACCACGAGGGTCGGCCTGTCGCGGGCGCGATGACCTGGCACTGCGGCGATCGCGAGGTCTACCAGTACGGGGCGACGAACGACGCGGGCCGCAAGGTGTACGCCGCCTATGGTCTGCTGTGGCGCTGCATCGTCGAGGCGCGCGCGCGGGGCGCGCGGACGTTCGACTTCGGCGGCATCCCCGCGGACCCGGCCGACGCCGACGATCCGATGCACGGTCCATATCTGTTCAAGAAGGGCTTCGGCGGAACGGTGACGCACTGGGTCGGGGCGCACGACACGGTGCCGCGGCCGCTCGCGTACCGCGCGTTCCTGCTGCTCGAGCCCGCCTACACGCGCGCCCTCCAGCTTGTGCGCCGGCGAGGGCGTGGGGGCGGCGAGTGAAGCTCGGCGCGCTGCTGTCGCAGGCACGGATCCCGGTCCCGGACGGCGCGGCCGACCGCGACGTACGCGCGATCGCGTACGACTCGCGCAAGGTGAAGGAAGGGTCGCTCTTCGTCGCGATCCCTGGCTTCCACCGTGACGGGATCGACTTTGTTCCCGATGCCGTGAAGAACGGCGCGATCGCGGTCGTCGCGGAGCGCAAGGTGCGGATGACGCTGCCCGTGGCGGTCGTACCCGACGCGCGGGCCGCGCTCGCCGACCTCGCCGCCGAGTTCTTCGACCATCCGACCGACAGGCTGAGGGTCGCGGCCGTCACCGGGACCGACGGCAAGACCACGACCGTGCATCTGGTGTCCGACGTCCTCGAAGCCGCGGGCCTGCACACCGGCTACGCCACGACCGTCGACTTCAAGCTCGCCGACAACGAGTGGCAGAACGACACGCGCCAGAGCACCCAAGAGGCGCTCGAGATCCAGGAGTTCTGCGCCGAGCTGCTGGTGGCCGGTGGGACGTGGGGCGTGCTGGAGGCGACGTCGCACGCCCTCGCGCTGCGAAAGATGCGCGGGATCGACGTGGACCTCGCGATCTTCACGAATCTCAGCCCCGAGCACCTCGACTTCCACGGCACGCTGCAGGCGTACCTCGAGGCCAAGGGCATCCTGTTCGAGATGCTGACGCAGGGGCGCGACAAGGGCGTGCCGAAGGCCGCCGTCCTGAATGCCGACGATCCGCACTGGCGCTACCTGGCCGATCGTGCGGCCGGCGCGAGGCTGATCTCCTACGGCATCGCCGCGCTCGCCGATGTCCAAGCCACGGTCACGGCGGCGGACGCGAACGGCTCGCGGCTGAAGATCACGGCGTTCGGCGAAACCGTCGACCTCCGGCTGCCACTCGTCGGGCGCTTCAACGCGCACAACGCGCTCGCGGCGATCGGCGCCGGGCTGGCCGCCGGCGCGACGCTCGCGCAATGCCGGGACGCGCTCGCTCGCGCACGGCCAGTCCGCGGGCGGATGGATCGGATCGACGCCGGGCAGCCGTTCACCGTGATCGTCGATTACGCCCATACTCCGGAGTCTCTGGAGAAGGTGCTGGCGCTCCTTCGGCCCCTCACGCCGGGCAAGCTCATCGCGGTCTTCGGGAGCGCTGGCGAGCGCGACCGAACGAAACGGCCGAAGCTCGCCGCCGCTGCCGCGAAGTACGCGGACCATTTCGTCATCACCCAGGAAGATCCGCGGCTGGAGGATCCGGCCCTGATCCTGGCGGAGATCGAGGCCGGTGCTGTCGAGGCGGGGAAACAGCGGGACCGCGACTATCGGGTCATCGACGACCGGACGGAGGCCATCAACGCCGCGATCGCCGCCGCGGACGACGGCGACACGGTCCTGCTCGCCGGCAAAGGGCACGAAGGCTCGATCATCGTCGGCGAGGAGAAGCTCCCGTGGGACGAGGCCGCTGTCGCGCGCGCGGCCCTTCGGGCGCGGGGCTTCGCCGGGTGAACCGGCTGCGGTCGCGAGGCGCGGCGACGAAGGCCCAGACGCGGGTGTATGGCGACAACGTCAACATCCTCGTGGCCCAGCTCCGTCACGAGATCGGCGCGCCTGGCGCCGCCGCCGGGAGCGCGGCGCTCGTCGTCCTGATGGGCTACCCGGGCGTCGGGAAGTCGTACTGCGCGCGGCTGCTCGCGGCGCGCATCAACGCGGCGCACGTGGCGAGCGATCAGCTCCGCAGCCGGCTCTTCATCGCCCCGACCTACGCCGACGAAGAGAACGCCGCGATCTTCAAGTGCGTCGACGCGTTGGTCGACGGGCTGCTGGCCGAGGGCCATCGCGTGGTCGTGGACGCGACGAATCTTCTGGCCTGCTATCGCGCCGCGAGCGTCGGCGCGGCGCAGCGGCGCAAGGCGCCGATCGTCTTCGTACGGGTCACGGCGGACGAGGCGGCGATCCGGGGCCGGCTCGCGCAGCGGCGCGCCGGTCGCGCGGCGGACGACCACTCGGATGCCGACGAGCGGGTGTACGAGCGGATGCGCGACCGGCCGTTCGAGCCGCCGGAGGAGGGATACCTCGAGCTCGTGAACGGCCCGGACCTTCGCATCGGCATCGAGCGGATCGCGGCGGAGGTGGAGCGGCTGTGCGCGTCCGCGAGCTGATCTTCAGCTGCCTCGCGGTGGCGCTGCTGGTGGGCTACATCGCGCTGGGGCAGCGCGTCGCGCCCCTGCTCCTGCCGAGCGCTGCGGCGACGGCGACGCCCGCGCGGCCCACTGGGCAGGTCGCGGCGCCGACCTTCGGCGGCACGCTCGCGTTCGTGCTGCGGGGCGACGTCTTCGTGCTGAGCGGCGGGCATTACGTCTCGCGGACCGAAGAGGGCCGCTCCCAGACCCCGGCCGTGTCGGCGGACGGTCAGACGCTGTACTTCGCGCGCGCGGAGCAGATCGACGGGAAGAGCCAGGTGGATGGCGCGGTGGTGAATGCGCGGCTCGGGTACAGCAACGTCATCCGCATGCCCGCGGCGGGCGGAGCCGAGGAGATCCTGCTCAACGGACTGACGAAGAGCGCCAACGGCTTCCATCAGGTCACGTGGTATCTCGCGCCCACGCCGTCGCCCAATGGCACGCGGCTCGCGGTCATCGAGGCTGATCCGGATGGCTCATCAAATCTCGTGCTCTACGACTTCGCGACGAAGCTGAGGACGCCGCTCTCGTTCGGGGCCGACTGGACCGATCCGGCCTGGTCGCCCGATGGCAAGATCATCGTCGTGACCGCGTACGACAACGGCGTGCCCGAGCTGCTGCTGAAGCCGTCGGACGGCATTGCCCGCTCGACGCCGATCAAGGGCCTTCCGGATGGCGAGCCCTACCGGCCGACGTTCTCGCCGGACGGCAAGTGGGTCGTCTACACGCTGCGCCACGATGGCAAGAACGACCTGCACGCGGTCGAGCTCACGACGTCACGAGACATCGCGCTCACTCAGGATGGGGAGAGTTGGAACGCGGCCTTCTCGCCCGACGGCTCGCAGCTTGCCTTCCTGCGCTCCGCGAGCTTCACGATCGATCTGTGGGTCATGGATCTCGGCGGCGTGCTCACCACTGGCGGCGCGCCCACCGGCACGCAGAAGATCACGCAGGGCGAAGGGGTGGATGGCGCGGATCGCCCGAGCTGGAGTCGGTAGCTAGACGAGGCGCCTCCGGATCTGCGCGGAGATGAAGTCCATGGTCGCGACTGTGATCACGATGAGCAGGATGAATGTCCCGGCGGTGTGGTACCGGAGCAGCTGGATGTTCTGGAAGAGCGCCACCCCGATGCCGCCACCACCGACGAGGCCGATGACGTTCGCCAATCGTACGTTCGTGTCGAGCCGGTAGATCGTGAACGAGATGAACGGGTTGACGAGCTGAGGCAGGATCGCCGCCCAGATGACCTGGACGCGGTTCGCGCCAGTGGCGGTCATCGCCTCCGCCGGACCGGCGTCGATCCCCTCGATGGCCTCGGAATAGAGCTTGCCCATCACGCCGATGTTGTGGAACGCGATCGCGAATACGCCCGTCCCGTTGCCGAGGCCGAAGAGCGGGAGGGCGATGAGCACCACGATGAGCACGTCGATCGATCGAATGACCGTCAAGATCAAGCGGACAACGACGTAGATCGACTGCGCGAGCCGGCTTCCCGACATGATGTTGCGCGCGCCGAGGAACGACAGCGGGATCGCGAAGACCACGGCGAAGGCGGTGCCCATGATCCCGAGGAAGATCGTGACGATCATCAAGCCCCCGGCGGTGTCCCAGAACGTCTCGAATTCGTTCTGCGGCGTCATCACGCTCCAGTCGAACTGGACGAGCTGGAGCAGGACCTGCCCCATGTAGCCGGGATTCGCCCGGGAGAGGTCGATGTCGACGATCTTGAAACCGACGAGGAGCACCGCGACGGTCAGGACGATGGTCACGTTGCGGCGCCAGTCGTACAGCGGGCTCCGCGTCAGCTCAGGTGGGACGGGCAGGCCGCGGGCCGTGAAGTACTCGGCCATCAGTCGATCGGATCCAGATGCCCAGCATCGTGGGCGAGCGCGTCGAGCGCCGCCTGCTCGGCCGTCATACCTTGCGGCTCCTGCCGTCCGAGACCGATCTCGACCTCGACCGCGTCCTCGCCGTAGATCTCCTTGAACCGGCGGTCGTCGATGTCCGCCGGCCTCCCGTCGAACGCCACCTTGCCACCCTTGAGCGCGATGACCCGCGTGCCGTAGCGCCGGGCGAGCGACAGGAAGTGCAGCGAGCAGACGACCGTGATGCCGTCCTTCCTGTTGATCTCCTCGAGGTACTTCATGACGGAATGGCTGGTCGCGGGGTCCAGGCTCGCGACCGGCTCGTCCGCGAGCATCAGCTCGGGCCGCTGCATGAGCGCCCGGGCGATCCCGACGCGCTGCTGCTGTCCGCCAGACAGCGCGTCCGCGCGGCCGAATGCCTTCTCGATGATGCCCACGCGGCCCAGGTTCTCGAAGGCAAGCGCCACGTCGTCGCGCGTCGGCAGGCCAACGATCGTTCGCCACGTGGTCCGGTACCCGAGCCGTCCGGCGAGCACGTTGGTGAAGACCGAGCTGCGCTTCACGAGGTTGAACTGCTGGAAGATCATGCCGATGCGCCGCCGGATGCGCCGTAGCTCCGGACCCTTCGCCCGCGTGACGTCGATCCCGTCGAACGTGACGGTTCCGGACGTCGGATCCACCAGGCGATTGATGCACCGGAGCAGCGTGGATTTGCCCGAGCCCGACAAGCCAATGAGCACGATGAACTCGCCCCTGTGGAAGTCGAGCGACACCCCATCGAGCGCGCGCGTGCCTGAGGGCGGATAGATCTTGACCAGGTCCTTCACCGAGACGAGCGCCGCCACCGTCGCGGACTCTAAATGAACACGCCCGCCGGATTGACCCGGCGGGCGTGTTCGATCGAGCGAGGTCGAGGCTAGGGAGTCGTGCTCGGGCTCGGCGTCGGGGGCGGCGGCGCCGGGGTCTTCGCGGCCTCGGCGGCCACGTCGATGCCCGCGAGCTTCGCGGCGTCACGGACCGGGTTGTAGAAGTCGGACGTGACCTGCTGCAGGCCGTTCCAGTTGAACAGCGCTACGCACTGGGTCTTGCCGGCGTCCGAGGCGCAGTAGTCGATGAGGGCCTTGGTGACCTGCGCCTGCAGGTCGGCCGGGAAGCCCTTCGCGACCGCGACACCGTCGTTCGGGATCGGACCGGCGGTGTCGATGACCTTCGTCTTGGTCATGATGTCGGCCGGCATGCCGGCGCTGGTGCGGACGTCGATGAACGATGCCGCGCCGTCCACGTCGCCGCGGTACAGCGCGAGCACGGACTTGTCGTGGCCGCCGGCGAAGATGATCGAGCCGAAGAACGTCTTCGGGTCCTGGCCGGTCTTGTTCTTGATGAGCAACGTCGGGAAGAGGTAGCCCGAAGCGGAGATCGGGTCGACGAACGCGAACTTCTTGCCCTTGAGCCCGTTCAGGTCGGTGATGCCGCTGTCTGTGCGGACGAGGATCTGCGACTTGTACGTTGTCGCGAGCGCGCCGGTGTCATCCTTGCGGAGCGCGCTCAGGATCGGCGTACCGCAGCCCTTGTCGAGCAGGAGGGTCATCTGCAGCGGGGCGATGGCGGCGATGTCAGCCTGACCGGCGCACATCGCTTCGATCTGGGCCGCGTAGCTCGTCGGGATCGAGACCTTAAAGGCCAGGCCGGTGGCCGTCGCGAGGGCGGAGGCCATGGCAGCGCCGCTCGCCGTGATCCGCGCGACGTCCTGCGATGGAGTGAACGCGAAGATGATCGGCTTGTTGAACGAGCCGATGCGGTCGGTCTTCGATGCCCCCGGCGTGCTTGTCGCGCCGCCTGACGTGCTCGCACCGCCGCTGCACGCCGAGATGAGAACGATGGCGGCCAGCACCCACCCGAGCCGGCCTGCAGTCCTGCCGAGCATGCCCTCCTCCTTCTTTGTGGAAGCGTCGGTATCATACCCATTGTCCATGACGTTCTTGACCAAGCTCGCGACCGCGTCGCGAGTGCGGGACAGCGTGATCTGCGTTGGCCTCGATCCCGAGCCTGACCGCATCCCCGAGCATCTCGGCAGGGGCGCACAGGCGGCCGTTCGATTCCTCCGCCGGATCGTGAACGCGACGAGCGATCAGGTCTGCTGCTACAAGCCGAACATGGCGTTCTACGAGCGCTACGGCTCCGCGGGTCTCGACATCCTTGCGCTGACACTACAAGCCATCCCAGCGGATATCCCCGTGATCCTCGACGCGAAACGCGGCGACGTTGCGAACAGCGCGGCCGCATACGCGGAGGCGCTCTTCGACCGGTTCCACGCGGATGCCGTGACCGTCGCGCCGTACGTGGGGATGGACGGGATCGCACCCTTCGTCGACAAGGGGTATGCGCTGGTCGTCGCGCGCACGAGCAACCCGGGCGCCGGAGACATCCAGGACCTCCTCGTGGATGGGCGTCCGTTGTACGAGCGCGTCGTGGAGCGCTGCGTCGCCGCATTTCCGGCCGAACGCTGCGGCTTCGTCGTCGGCTCGACGTATCCCGCGGAAGCGACTCGGCTGCGGGCGCTCGCACCCGACCGGCTGTTCCTGATGCCGGGCGTGGGCGCGCAGGGCGGCGACGTCGCGGACGCGATCCGCGCCGCGCTCGATGCGCAGGGCGGGGGCGTGCTGCCGTCGGCGTCGCGCTCGATCCTCTACGCCGGGTCCGGCGAGGGCTTCGAGCAGGCCGCCGCGCGAGCGGCCGCCGAGCTGAAGCGTCAGGCGAACGACGCGCGCGCCACGGCCGTGGGCCGCTGATGTTCGGGATCGGCACCGGCGAGCTCATGCTCCTGCTCCTGATCGCGCTCATCGTGCTCGGCCCGGAGCGGATGCCGAAGCTGGCGCGCGATCTCGGTCGGGCGATGGCGGAGTTCCGGAAGACGAGCGACGAGCTCCGCAGCGAGTTTCTGAACGCCGACAAGTACCTGGACGTGGCCGCGAACGCCGCGCCGCCGGAGCCACCGGCCATCGCCGCGACCGCCTCGCCGCTCGAGCCGCCCGCGACCGCGGCGGCCGTCGCGACCGACGTCCCGGTCGAACCCGACGAGACGGTCTTCGACAAAGAGGCCCGCGAGGCCCGCGACCGCTTGCGGGATCCCGAGCGCCTGGAGCGCGCCAAGGCCGAGGGCTGGGCGACGCCGAGCGACGAGGCGGGCACGTCGGAGCGGTGGGGATAGCGACGCACCGGCGACCTATACTTGGCGCATCGAGCGCACCCGATCGAATGGGTCGCGCTTTTTCTTCGCCTAATCCGGAGGACGCTTCCCGATGAATCGCGCGTGGGCCTGGATTATCGTCGTCATCGCCGTCGTGGCGATCTGGGTCGACATCCCCAAGCATCAGGTCGCGTTTCCGTTCGACTGCCCGGGCATCTGCTACCGCCTCGGCGGCCAAACGACCTTCCTCGAGATCAAGACCCACCTCGGCCTGGACCTCCAGGGCGGCACGCAGCTGGTCCTGCAGCTGCACCCGGAGCAAATCCCGGGCGGTACGACGACCTCGATCGACGACCTCAACACCCAGACCCGCGTCGTCATCGACCGGCGCATCAACTCGCTTGGCGTGAGCGAGCCCGTGATCGAGTCACTCGGCGCGAACAAGATCCTGCTGCAGCTCCCCGGCGTTTCCGACCTCAAGGAAGCGCAGGACATCGCGACGAAGCAGGCGTTCCTCGAGATCAAAGTCCCGGACTTGGACGCGAGTGGGAACGTCACGGGCACGTATCACTCGCTCACCCCGCCGTTGACCGGCGCGAACCTAAAGCCGACGTTCGTCGAGTTCGCGGGCTCGAACAACGCGCCGGTGGTCCACTTCGAGTTCGGGTCGCCTGACGATCAGCGCTGGGTCCAGCTCTCCAAGGACTTCCTCCTTAAGCCGGTGCAGATCAACCTCGACGGTGCCGAGATCTCCGCCCCGAACATCCAGAACGTCTTCACCAGCGGAAGCGGCCAGATCTCGGGCAATTTCACGGCGCAGTCGGCCAAGAACCTCAGCACGCTCCTCAACTCGGGCGCGCTGCCGGTCCCGCTGGAGGTCGTGCAGTCGAGCCGGGTCGAGCCGACGCTGGGCCAGGACTCGGTGCGGCGCAGCCTCGTCGCGGGGATCATCGGGCTGCTGCTCGTCGCACTCTTCATGATCCTGTACTACCGCCTGCCTGGGGTGATCGCCGTCCTCGCGCTCATCTTCTATACGGCGCTCACGTATGCGGTGTTCCGGCTCATCCCCGTCACCCTCACGCTGGCCGGCGTTGCGGGCTTCATCCTGTCGATCGGCATGGCCGTGGACGCGAACGTACTCACCTTCGAGCGGATCAAGGAAGAGCTCCGCAATGGGAAGACCCTCCGGGTCTCGCTCGACGAGGGTCGCCGCCGCGCGTTCCCGTCGATCCTCTACTCGAACCTGGCGACGATCCTCACCGCGCTCGTCCTGTTCAACTTCGGCACCGGCACGGTGAAGGGATTCGCGCTGACGCTCATCGTCGGTGTCGTCGTGTCCTTCTTCACCGCCGTGTTCGTGACCCAGCTGCTGCTGCACCGGGCCATCGAGTACTCCGCGCTGCGCCGCCGCCGGCTGTGGGGCGTCGAGGAGCGGCCGACGGACGGCCGCGATGGGCGCGCGGCCGCGAGCGTGACCGCCTGATGCTGTTCCGCTTCGTCGAGCGCAAGTTCTGGTACTTCGCGTTGTCCGCGCTCCTCATCGTCCCGGGCGTCTTCTTCCTCGCGATCGGCGGGCTCAAGCCGGGCATCGAGTTCAAGGGTGGCACGCTCCTCGATCTCCGCTTCAGCGCGTCGCCGCCGGCGACGGAGGTGCACGACGCGCTCGCCGGCCTCGGCCATCCCGAGGCCGTCATTCAGGGCGCCGAGGGTGGCCGGATGGAGATCCGCACGCTCACGCTCACGTCCGACCAGACCGTTGCGGTGGAGCAGGCCCTCAAGGCGAAGTACCCGAACACCTACATCGACGACAACGCGTCCTCGGTGAGCCCGTCGTTCAGCGCCGAGCTCGTCACCAACGCGGTCCGTTCGATCGTCTTCGCCTCGATCCTCATCGTCCTGCTCATCGCGTTCGCGTTCAAGGAGTTTGGCTGGTCGGCGTTCCGCTACGGGATCGCCGCGATCATCGCCCTGCTCCACGACGCGCTCGTGGTCCTCGGCCTGTTCGCGATCCTCGGCTACTTCTTCAACGTCGAGGTGGACAGCCTGTTCGTCACCGCGGTCTTGACGATCATCGGCTTCTCGGTGCACGACACCATCGTCGTGTTCGACCGGATCCGCGAGAACCTGCATCTGAACCGCGGCGAGGCGTTGAACCCGGTCATCAACTACTCGATCATGCAGACGCTCGCGCGGAGCGTCATCACCTCGCTCACCGTGGTGTTGACGCTGCTCGCGCTCTATCTCTTCGGCGGCTACTCGATGCGGACGTTCGCGCTCGCACTCGTCGTCGGCATCGTGTCAGGGACGTACTCCTCGATCTTCAACGCGAGCCAGATCATCTCGCTCTGGCAGGAGATCGAGGACCGCATCCGTCACCGCGGCGGCCGTCCGCCGGCCGGGGCGCGCGCCGCGGCCTAGGTAGGCTTCGGTCGGCGCGTCCTCGCCGAGCGCTTCCTCGCCGACCACTTCGGGGATGCAGCATCAGCGGATGACCGAGCTCATCGTCGGTGCCGTGTTTCTCGTGCTCGTCCTCGCCCTCGGGATCGGGATCACGGCGCTGGGACTGCGCCTGAATCGCCGCGGGATCCGCCGCGGCACATATAGGCTCCACAACCTGCCCTGGTATCTCGGTGGGGTACCCGATGTCACGCCCGATCCGCCGGGCGAGAGTCGGCGGAGGCGCCGCCGCTAGCTGAACTCCTCACCTCGAGAGGTCCGTCACAAAGAAAGGCCCCGACGAGGGTGCCGCTGGCCCGGCGTCGCGGTGCGCTCGCCGATTCGGGTCCGGTCGCCCAGTCACCGCCAGGCGAGCGCCACGCCAATCGGGTCCGCCGGCGGTGTTCCCGGACGTGTTCCCGTAGGCGTTCCCCTGCGGGAACAGCGAATCGCCGCAGCTGCTCAGTGAAACCGCGGATTCCCGGGCCGACATATGTACGTGCGGGCCCGTTCGGAATTGCACCCCACACGCGGTCGCCGCAGCCCAGCCCACTGGCTCCGTGGTCGGGCTGCGACGGACCGCTAGGGAGGAATCTCAGCTAGCGGCCGTACGCCGTCGCGAGCTGGGCGAGCGTCACGAACCGCACGGGACCCGCGTCGGCGTCATAGCGCAGCGGGCCGAACGCGCCGAGGAGCGCCTCGATGGCCCCGCGCTCCGCGGGCACGATCGTCCCCGGGTGGCTCACGACGGTGATCGCCTTCCGCTCCGCCGCGACGCTCCCGGCGGCCGCGAAGACCGCGAGGTTCGCTCGGATCTGCGGCTGGATGGACTGGACCGTGAACGCGTAGGTGTTGCCGCCGATGGTCGGGGCCTCGAGGAGCGGCAGATCGCCGGTCGCATTCGCGTCGGTCGACGAGGGCCGGTACGGCTGCGCGCCGGCGGGCAGGGTCCACGGGTAGGGGATCCGGCCGATCGGCGGGTAGTCCTTCGCGACGGCGGTGCAGTCGGCGTTGAAGCCGGCGGCGGCGACCGCGCGCAGCGTCGCGGCGTCCCCGATGTCGCCACCGGCGCGGAACGACGTTGGCGTCGGCAGCCCGTGATCGGCCATGAGCGTGAGGCCGTAGTCGATCAGGGTCTTCTGCTCCGCCTCTGAGTAGGCGGTCATCGGCACGTCATAGCCGTCGCCGCGCCCAGCCCAGCTTGGCGACGTTCGGGGCACGAGGCCCGCCGCGCGCACGTAGTCGGTCCACATGTGCAGGTGGAGCGCGACCTCGTCGCCCTTCGCCAAGCGCACCTTCGTCCAGGCGAGCATGGCGTCCTGTCGCTCGGCCGAGACTTGGCTCGTCGCCCAGACCCTCGGGTTCCAAAAGACGCTCATTGGGATCCTCAGCCCGTCGGCGATGGCAGCCGTGTACGCGAGCTCCGCGTCGCCGGACGCATCACCCTCGAAGTCGAGGGTCCACACGACGTACTCGGGCTGCGTGACCAGAAACAAGGTCGAACCAGCGACCTCGAACGTCGGCTCGGTCCGCGACAGGCGTTCGAACACGCGAGCCGTCTGCACGCCGGGCGTGTAGCCGCTGTTCAGCGAGAGACTGGCTGTCCACTCGTTTCCGGTGCGGCGATAGAGCGCGACGGTATCGATCCCCGGGCGACCGCCTGCGCTCTTGAGCACGTTGACGTACGGCTGACCCGCGGTCGGGTCGGCGTCGAACACGACGGAAAAGGTGACCGTGGCCTGTTCGAGGCCGTCGGGCATCGTGTACCAGCGCCGGTCCGTCGAGATTCGGGCCGGGATCGGCGCCGCGAGGCCGGCCGCGGACGTCGTCGGCACCGGGCTCGACGCGGGTGGGCTCGCACTCGGGACGACGGCCTGGGGGGCGCACGCGGCCGTCAGGAGCGTCAGCGCGAGCACCCCTGACCGATACTTACTGGTCATGACCCTCGTTCCGCAGCGTCGGTGGATCATCCCCAGCTCAGTGGGGGCATCGGGTGGCGATGCGCCCGATGGTATTCCGAGCCTCGTCGTCCAGATCCTGCGAGCGCGCGGTCTGACCGATGCGGACATGCCGGCCTTCCTCACGCCCAAGCTCGCGAACGACGGTCCGCCGATGCTCGATCTCGATCGCGCCGTCGACCGGATCCGCCGTGCGCTCGCTGCCCGCGAGCGCATCGTCGTGTATGGCGACTACGACGTCGACGGCATCGCGGGGTCGGCGATCCTCGTGCGCGCGTTCCGGCACTTCGGCATCGCGGTCGGGGCGTACATCCCGAACCGATACGAAGAGGGATACGGCCTGAACGGCGCGGCCCTGCGCCAGCTCGCGGCCGACGGCACGAAGGTGGTCGTGTCGGTGGATTGCGGCGTGACGGCGGTCGCCGAGGCGGCGCTCGCCCGCGAGCTGGGCATCGATCTCATCATCACCGACCACCATCACCCACCGCCCGCGCTCCCCGACGCGTACGCCCTGGTGAACCCGCGCCGCTCGGGCGACGTCTCGCACGACAAGGAGCTCGCCGGCGCCGGCGTCGCGCTCGCGCTCGCGCGCGCGCTGCTCGGCGACCTCGCGTATGCCGTGAAGGAGGATGAGCTCCTCCAGCTCTGCGCCCTCGCGACCGTCGCCGATGTCGTGCCGCTTCGCGCTGCGAACCGGGCGCTCGTGGCCGCGGGACTCGCGGCGCTGAACCGCGCGCCGCTCACCGGCGTGCGCGCGCTCGCGGAGCGCGCCGGCGTGAAGCTCGGCCGCGTCGGGGCATCGGATATCGGCTTCGGCCTCGGTCCGCGGCTCAACGCCGCCGGACGCATCACCGATGCCGAGGACGCGCTCCGCCTCCTGCTGACCGAAGAGCCGGCCGAGGCGAAGGAGCTCGCTGACAAGCTGGAGGAGCGCAACCTCGAGCGGCAGCGCCTGACGAACGACGTCGTGCGCGGTGCCCGAGAGGCCGCGTCGGCGATCCCGGATGCGTGGGCGACCGTCGTGGCCGATCCATCGTGGCAGGCCGGGATCGTCGGCCTCGCGGCATCGCGGCTCGTCGAGGACCGCGGGCGGCCCGCGTGTGTCATCGCGCTCGATGGCCAGGACGGGAAGGGCTCGTGCCGGAGCATCGCGAGCGTCCACATCGCCGAGGCGCTCGCGCAGTGTGGCGATCTCCTCCCCAAGCATGGTGGGCACGCGATGGCCGCCGGGTTCTCGATCAAGGCCAAGGACATCGACGCGTTCCGCGAGCGGCTGGATCGGATCGTCCGCGAGATGCTCGGCGGCATCCGTCCGGTGCCGACGCTGCAGGTCGACGCGGCCATCGACCCCGAGGCGCTCACCCCGCGCCTGGCCCTCGAGCTCGCGATGCTCGAACCGTGCGGCGCGCTCAATCCGCGGCCGCACCTGCTCCTGCGCGACGTGCGCGTGTACGGCATCCGTCAGGTCGGCGCCGACTCCGACCACCTGCGCTGCAAGATCACGGTTGGTAAGTTCACCTTCGACGCCATGGCCTTCCGCCGCGGAGACCGGGCCGAGGCGATGACCGACGCCGGCCGGGTCGACGCGGTCGTGACCGTCGGCGCCGGCCGCACGGGCTTCGTCGAGCTCGAGCTCCGTGACTTCGGTCCCGTCGGGACCGCCGCGAAGTTCGCCGACGAGCTGGTGACGGCCTAATGGCCCAGAAGGCGGCGTCCGACCACGCCGGCTTCGCGGCGCGCATCGTCGGCGTCGCGGACAAGCTGCGTCCGCAGCGCAAGCCGGTGGACGCCGAGGCCGCGATCGAGGAGCTGCTCAAGCATTACCCCGACGGCGATGCGGAGCTCGTCCGACGCGCGTACACGTACGCGGCCGAGGCGCACGAGGGCCAGCGCCGGGTGTCGGGTGGCCCGTACATCGAGCATCCCGCCGCCGTCGCGCTGCTGCTCGCGCAGCTCGGCATGGACCCGGCGACGATCGCCGCGGCGATGCTGCACGACGTCCCGGAAGACACCAGCCGCACGAACGATGACATCCGGCGCGAGTTCGGGGACGAGATCGCACGGCTCGTCGAGGGCGTCACCAAGCTCTCGCAGTTCTCGGGCAAGTCGTCGGACGAGCATCAGGCCGAGAACATCCGGAAGATGTTCCTCGCGATGGCCGACGACCTCCGCGTCGTCGTCATCAAGCTCGCGGACCGGCTGCACAACATGCGCACCCTTGGCGCGCTGCCGCCTGAGAAGCAGACGCGGATCGCGCGGCAGACGATGGAGATCTACGCGCCGCTCGCGCACCGCCTCGGCATCTGGCAGATCAAGTGGGAGCTCGAGGACCTCTCGTTCAAGTACCTCGAGCCCGAGCACTACAAGGAGCTCGCCGAGCTCCTCGCGTCACGGCGGGCAGTCCGCGAGCGCTACCTCGACCGGACCATGAAGGTGCTCGCGAGCGAGCTCGAGAAGGCCGGCATCAAGGCCGACATGTCGGGACGCCCGAAGCATCTCTGGTCGATCGCCCAGAAGATGCGCCGCAAGAACGTGAGCGTCGACCAGGTGTACGACCTGCTCGCGGTCCGGGTCATCGTGCCGGACGTGCCGGCCTGCTACGCGGTGCTCGGCGTCGTGCATACGTTGTGGCCACCTATCCCCGGACAGTTCGACGACTACATCGCCGTCCCGAAGAACAACATGTACCAGTCGCTGCATACGGCGGTGATGGGTCCAGACGGCCAGGCGATCGAAATCCAGGTACGGACGCACGACATGCACGCCCTCTCCGAGTACGGGATCGCCGCGCATTGGCGGTACAAGGAGGGCGGCAAGGGCGATCCCAACTACGAATCCAAGCTCGCGTGGGTGCGCCAGCTGATGGAGTGGCAGCACGACGTCGCCGACGCGACGGAGTTCGTCGAGTCGCTCAAGGTCGATGTGTTCCAGGACCAGGTGTTCGTGTTCACCCCGAAGGGCGAGGTGAAGGACCTCCCGACCGGTGCGACGCCCATCGACTTCGCGTACCGGATCCACACGGACATCGGACACCGGACGATCGGCGCGAAGGTGAACGGCCGCATCGTGCCCCTCGACCACAAGCTGCACTCCGGCGACATCGTCGAGATCGTGACCAGCAAGGCCGCGCGCGGTCCGTCACGCGACTGGATCACGATGGTCCGGACACCCGGCGCGCGCGAGAAGATCCGGCAATGGTTCAAGCGCCAGCAGCGCGAGGAGAACATCACCCACGGCCGCGAGCTCCTGGATCGCGAGCTCAAGCGGATCGCGCAGCGCGCGCTATCCGACATCAGTGAGGCCGACCTCCAGCGCGCGACCGAGCTCCTGAACATGCACGACATCGACACGCTCTATGCCTCCCTGGGCTATGGGGCCCTCACCGCCGCCCAGGTGGTGACCCGCCTCGGCATCGTGGACGATCAGCAGCTCGCCATCCCCGAAGTGGCGCCGCAGCCCCCGCCCACCGCGCGCGGCGGCGTGCGGGTCAAGGGTGTGGGCGACCTGCTCATCCGCTTCGGCGTGTGCTGCAGCCCCGTGCCCGGCGATCCGATCACCGGGTACATCACCCGCGGCCGCGGCGTGACCGTGCACCGCGCGGACTGCGCGAACGTGCGCGGCAGCGCCGAGCCCGAGCGCATCGTCGAGGTGGAGTGGGAGAACCGTGCCGCGCGGACGTATCCCGTCGCCATCCGTATCGAAGGCTGGGACCGCGATGGGTTCCTCCGCGACGTGGCCGCGGTGATCAGCGAGAACCAGGTGCAGATGGTCAGCCTGGCGGCGAACGCGAACCCGGACAAGACCGCCACGGTGAACGCGACGCTCCAGGTGACGAGCGTGGAGCAGCTGTCGCGCGTCCTGGCCAAGCTCGAGAGTGTTCGCGACGTGTTCACCGTCTCTCGCGACGGCCGGTGATCGTGGCTAGGCTGGCCACGTGACCGAGCCGGCCTGGAAGCAGCGCTTCCGCGCGCCCCGGTTCGGGATCCCGCACTGGGCCCGCGAGCGTCCCGAGCGCCTCGTGTACGGCGCGAATCACGAAGGCACGTTCGAGGTCTACGCGCTCGATCTCTCGACGGGCGTCGAGCGCCGGCTCACCGCGCGCGCCGAGGGCACCGGCTACCGCGTGTCGCCGCGCATCGATCCACAGGGCAACGAGGCCTGGTGGTGGGATGACGACCGCGGGAGCGAGCTCGGGCTGTGGCGGGTGCAGCCGTTCGAGGGCGGCGCGGCACGCGCGGCCACCGATCTCGCGCCGGCGTACTCGGCGAACACGGCGGTCGGGACCGGCTTCGCGATCATCGGGCGCTCCGGCGACGAGGGCACGACCATCGACCTGTCTGCGGAGGGCGGATCGCGGCGCCTCTACGCCCATCGCGAGTCCGCCGCCGTCGGCGCGCTCTCCACCGACGAGCAGCTCTTCGTCATGGCGCACAGCGAGCACGGCGATGCGCGCAACCGCGCGCTCCGGATCTTCGATCGCGCGGGGATGTCGGTCGCGGAGCTGTGGGACGGTCCGGGCCGCGGACTGCGCCCGATGCGCTGGAGCCCGGTCGCGGGCGATCAGCGAGTCGTCGTCGGACACGAGCGCGACGGGACCTGGCGCCCGCTCATCTGGGACGCGAAGTCCGGACTGCAGCGGACGATCGCGGTCGACCTGCCCGGCGAGATCGAGCCGTCGTGGTACCCCGGCGCGAAGGCGTTGCTCCTGCGGCACGACCATCGGGGCCGCGGCGAGCTGTACCGCTACGACCTCGACCGCGACGCACTCTCGCGTCTGGACACGCCGGCCGGCAGCATCGACTGGGCGGCGGTCCGACCCGACGGCGCGGTCTGGTGCGCGCTCAGCACCTCGGAACGGCCGCGGGCCCTCGTGGCGCTCGACGGCGAGCGCATCCTCCCGCGGGATCCCGGCGACGTGCCCGGTGGCCGGCGGTATCGCGACGTCGTCGCGGGCGAGGTCCACGGCTTCGTCGTGACACCCGACGGTCCCGGCCCACACCCGACCCTGTTCAACATCCACGGCGGGCCGGAAGCGCACGACGAGGACAGCTTCTCCGCGACGGCGCAGGCCTGGGTGGATCACGGGTACGCCGTCGTGCTCGTCAACTACCGCGGATCGTCCGGGTACGGGCGCGCGTGGCGCGATGCGATCATGGGGCGGCCCGGCCTCACCGAGCTTGCCGACATCGCTGCGATCCACGACCGGCTCATCGCCGCCGGGGTCGTTGACCCGAAGCGGTCCATCCTCTCCGGCGGCTCGTGGGGTGGGTACCTCACGCTCCTCGGTCTCGGCACCCAGCCGGAGCGCTGGTCGGCGGGCATCGGCATCGTGCCGATCGGCGACTACGTCGCGGCGTTCGAGGACGAGATGGAGCCGCTCAAGCGATACGACGCGGCCCTCTTCGGTGGCACCCCGGCGGAGGCCCCCGAGGCCTACCGCATCGCCAACCCGATCACGTACATCGAACGCGTGCGAGCGCCGATGCTTGTGACCGTGGGCCAGAACGACCCGCGCTGCCCGGCCCGCAGTGTCGACGTCTACACCGCGCGGCTGCGCGAGCTCGGCATCCCGTTCGATGAGTACCGCTTCGAGGCCGGCCACGGCTCGGTTGTGGTTGCCGAGCAGATCAAGCAGCTCGCCCTGCAGCTCGACTTCGCGGCGAAGCACTTCGGGACGACCCCTGCCATCGCCTGAGCCGGGCACGCCGGTCGACCGCGTCGACACGCCCGCGCTCGTCGTCGATCTCGACGCCCTCGAACGCAATCTCGATCGCATGGCCGCGTTCGCGACGCGGACCGGCAAGCGCGTCCGACCCCACGCGAAGACCCACAAGTCGCCGCTCGTCGCGCGGATGCAGCTGGACCGCGGCGCGGTCGGGCTCTGTTGCGCCAAGCTCGGCGAGGCCGAGGTGATGGCCGATGCGGGCGTCGGGCCCCTGCTCATCACGACCGAGATCGCCGGCCAGCCGAAGGTCGCGCGACTCGTCGCGCTGCGGAGGCGGGCGGTCGTGCTGGTCGCCGTCGACGACATGGACACCGCTCGCACCCTCAGCGACGCGATGCGCGCGGCCGACCTCGTGCTCGACGTGCTCGTCGACGTGAACGTCGGCCAGGAGCGGACCGGCGTCGCGCCTGACGGTGCGGGCGAGCTCGCGGCGTGCATCGCGTCGCTTCCGGGACTGCGGCTCCGCGGCATCCAGGCGTACGAAGGCCACCTGCAGCACGTTTACGCCGAAGCCGAGCGGCGGGCGAGGTGGCGCGAGTGCGCCGATCGGATGCTCGCCGCCCACGAGGGCCTCACGAAGCGTGGGCTGGACAGCGAGATCCTCAGCACCGCCGGCACGGGCACCTGCGCGTTCGCGGCGGAGCTGCCGGAGGTGACCGAGGTCCAGGCCGGTTCGTACCCGTTCATGGATTCCGACTACGCGCAGGTCGAAGGACTGCCGTACGAGTCGTCGCTGACGGTCCTCGCCTCGGTTGTGAGCCGGCAGCGCGGCGACACCGCGGTGATCGACGCGGGCTGGAAGGCCCTGAGCACCGATGCCGGCATGCCGGCGGTGAAGGGCCGGCCCGAGCTCGAGTACGTGACCAAGGGCGACGAGCACGGCGGGGTACGTGGGGCCCGGATGACGCCCGGCGAGCGGATCGAGCTCGTGCCGAGCCACTGCGACACCACGGTCAATCTGTACGACGAGTACGTCTGCGTGCGAGCAGGCGTCGTCGAAGCGGTGTGGCCGATCGCGGCGCGGGGGAGGATCCAATGACGACGCGGGAAGTGCTGAAGAGCACGGTGCCCACGACCGGCCCGCCCTACGCGCAGGCGATCCGGGTCGGCGATCTCGTGTTCGTCGCGGGGCAGGTCGCGCTCGATGCCGGGACCGGTCAGGCGATGGCCGGTGACGTGACCGCGCAGACCGAGCGAGTCCTCGAGAACATCAAAGGCATCCTCGAGTCCGCCGGTACGTCGCTCGCGTACGCGGTCGAGAACTTCTGCTTCCTCGCGGACGTGCGCCGCGACTTCGCCGCGTTCAACGCCGTGTACGGGCGCTATTTCGACACGAATGGACCGACGCGCACGACGGTGCAGGCTGTGCTACCGCGTGAGGGTCTGCTCGTGGAGATCCGCTGCCTCGCGGTGATGCCGCCGGCCTAGCCTAGCCGCGCGGCCGGTGACGCCTCCCGGGCGCGCCGCTCGCGAGGATCGCCCGAGCCTTCGCCGCAAGCCGCTCGGGCACCAGGATGTCGAATGCCGCGGACAGCGCGAATCCGCCGTAGGGCGGTCCGGCGTCGGCTTGCACGATCTCCGCGGGAATGCCCTCGGCGCGCAGGCGCCCAGCCATCACCTCGGCCGAGCTCTGGTCGTTCGCCTGGTGGATCCGGACGGCGGCCATGGGCCAACTCGCTGCAGGGAACCGGCCACGCTGGGCCGTTGTAGGGGTGCTGAGACGGCCGAATTGGGCCGGGAGGTGTTCCAGTGCTACGGATCGGGCTCGCGCTCCTGTTGATCCTTTCCTCGGTTGGGCTGGCAGCTTCGGCCGCGGCCGCCGACTGCGGCCTGTGCGTTTCCAACGTCTCCCTCCAGACCCGCGATGGTCAGCCATGGTCCGCCGGGACGCCGGTCACCCTGGTGGTCCAGGTCGATCGCCACGCCCTCGGGGCGATTCCGTCCAGCGCCGTGGCGGTGGTCATGCAGACCGACGGCGACCGGACGAAGTGCCTCGACGTGCCGTTGAAGCTCGTCTCGAGCGACGGCTCGAGCGGCCTTTACGCCGGACTGTTCTTCCCGTTCCGCGCCGCGCGCTACGACGGCAAGCTGTCGATCGGCGATGACGTCTCCGACATCACGTTCGATGTCAACCAGCTCGTTGCCGGCGTGGCCCCGGCCGGTGACCTTCCCGTCGCGGAGCCGATCGACACGTCCGCAGCGCCGCTGACGTTCGTCGCGTCGTCCCAGCTCCCGCTCGTCGCTGGCGCGGCGGTCGCGTTCTGGGCCCTCGTCGCGCTCGTCCTGTTCGGCCGGCAGCGCCGCGCCGCTCCGGCCCAGGCGATCTGATGCGTTCCCTCCTGCTCGTCGCAGCCGTCGCGATCGCGTTGATCGCGTGCCGCGGCGGCGCCGACACCAGCCAACTCGGGCCGGCCGCGCCGGCCCCGTCTCAGGCTGCGACGACCACCGCGACGCAGACGATCAACGTCGACGACATGATGGGGCTGTACTCCCAGCAGACGGTCTTCGTCGCATCGGCCGGGCAGATCAGCGCGGTCACGCTGCTGAACCATTTCATTCGCTACCGCATCCCCGTCGGCGTGGATCTTGTCCAAGCGGCAAGCGACAGCCCCGGTGAGTTCTTCTACGTGCTGGACGTCGCGAAGGAGACGGGCGTGCGACTGCGGACGTTCGACGTCGCAACCGGCACCGAGCGGGCGAGCCGCACCGACACGATCGCGCCGGCGTCGCAGCGCTCGCTCGCGACCGCGTTCGATGGCCGCGCACTCATCCTCCGCGCCGATGCGCGCCACACATGGGTCGACGCCTATGAGTACCTGACGCTCCGGCCGCAGGGCACCGTCATGGAGAAGGCCGGGTGCGGCGACCGGTTACTCAGCAGCGGCACCCGTGTCGCGATCGTGTGCCTGGCCACCGGCGAGATCGCCGTCGATAACCTTCGTGGAACGAAGGCCACGATCGAAGGCACGCTGCCGAAGCTCGCCGGCGCGGCGATGGCCGGCGACGGCACGATCTACGTCGTGACCGCGGACCAGCAGCTCGCGGCCGTCGCCCCGAACAGCACGACGCTCTCGCCGCTGCCCTGGCCGAGCGAATGGACGGGCACGGTCGTGCCCGACGGCATCGCCGTCGCCCCCGGCGCGGAGTCAGCGGCGATCGCGGAGCGGACCGACGATGGCGCGTGGCTTCGGGTGTTCGCGACGAACAACATCGCGCAGCGGCTCTCGATGCGCCTCGCCGGTGTGCCGCAGGGCGGTCTCGTCGCCCTGTACCCGTTCGCCTATTACGCGTCCGGCAACAGCATCCGGCACGTGGACCTGGCGAGCGGACTACTCGAGACGATGGCCGACGTGGGCGCGGACGCGACGCCGCTGCTGGTGGTGAACCGCTAGTCAGCGCATCGCGTCGAGGAGCGGGCTGACGTCGCGGTGGAAGGTGTCGATGTCGACGAGCGGCTTCTCAGCGAGCGCCGGGATGCGCGCGTTCACGCCGTCCTCGTACGTCGGGAGCTCGGCCTGGTAGTAGATGCCGACCGGGATGGGCTCGGTCTCGTAGCTGCGGCCAACGGCCGCGGCCTTCTTCATGATCATCTCGGCCTTGTCGGTCACGTCCTTCACCGTGCCGTCGAAGCCTTGCTCCTCGAGCTTGTACAGGCGGGACTTCTTCTCCGGCAGATCGGTGCCCTCGTACCACTCCTTCGTATAGAGGTCGTTGTACGTGGGACAAGTCTGCAGGACGTCGATGACGGCGGAGCCCTTGTGCTCGATGGCCTTCGCGATGATGCCCGCGAGGTACTTCGGCTCGAGCGCGTATGCGCGGGCGATGAACGTGTAGCCCGCGGCCACGGCCATCGCGATCGGGTTGATGCCGTCCTGGATCGCCTGCTCGGGCATCGACTTCGTCTTCTTGCCC
>DHJC01000007.1:104219-182591 GCA_002404155.1 Chloroflexi bacterium UBA4730
TAGACGTTGTTGTTGTGGACGATGTACGTGAAGTCGAGGTTGCGGCGGCCGGCGTTCACGAAGTACCCGGCGCCGATCCCGTAGCCGTCGCCATCGCCGCCCATCGCGAGGACGGTGACCCCGCTGTTCACGAGGCGGCCGCCGGTCGCGACCGGAAGCACCCGGCCGTGGAGGGTGTGGAAGCCGTAGGCCTTCACGTAGTGTGGCGTCTTGCCCGAGCAGCCGATGCCTGAGAAGCACGCGACCTTGTCCGGGTCGAGGTTCAGCTGCGCGAGCGCCATCTGCACGCCGGTGAGGATGCCGAAATCTCCGCAGTTGTGCAGCGTCGCGCCGACCGTCAAATACGAATGCGCGCCTTCGACCTCGAGGTTGTGGACCATCGCGTCGTAGTGGATCTCTTCGTTCGACGCGATCGACCGCAGGCCGTACGTCGGGCGGTCCGTCGACCTGCCGGCGGCCACAAGAGCTGGTCGCGGATAGGCGACGTAATCGCCGGGCTGGACGTCGCCGGCCGGCACCCATTCAGCCGTGGAAGTCGCGTCGCGCTCGATAGCGCTTTCGCGGCGGACGACGAACATTGGATGGTCACGGGTGATGACGAGTTCACCCTGTCCACCGATCTCGATGCGGCGGAGCGTGTCGTTGTGTCGGTGCGACGTCGCGTGCAGGACCGTGTGCGGCTCGCCATCATGTCCGAGGACCCGGTCGCTGGCGACGACGTCGGCGATCCGCCGGCTCGTGCCATCGCCCATCACGATGCGGCTGTCCGGCGCGATGCATCCTGGGCACCAGTCATTGTGCAGGTCGGACTTGTAGTCCTTGATCGTGAACTTCACCGGCGCGACGGTCTTCGCGTCAACGGACATGCGTCACCACCGGCTCCGCCGTGCCGCCGGCGAAGACCTTCGAGAGCTCGCGCACGAGCTCATCCTCGCTGAACGGCCGGCCGTCGAACTTGAGGATCCGCTGGTCGATCTTCACGCCGGTCTGCTCGCGGATGAGCGAGCCGAGCTGGCCGGAGTAGTTCTCCTCCACGAGCACGAGCTTCTTCGCCGTGCGGAGCGCGGCTGTCACGTCGTCGACCGGGAACGGCTTCATCAGCCGGACCTGGAGGTAGTTGACCGTCTTGCCCTGCTCGGCGAGCACGGCGATGGCGTCTTGGATCGTCCCCTTCGTCGAGCCCCAGCCGACGACGGTGAGGTCCGCGTCCGCGGGACCCCAGAGCTTGCAGCGCTGCTCGGCGGGGATGGCCTTCAGCAGCAGGGCCAGCTTGCCCATCCGCTTCTCCATCATCGCCATGCGCATCTCGACGCCCTCGGTGATGTGGCCGTCAGGATCGTGTTCGTCGGTCGTGGACCAGAACCGCCCGCCGGTCACGCCTGGCCGCGAGCGCGGCGAGATGCCGTCCTCGGTGAGCGCGTAGCGGAGGTACTCCTTCACGTCGCCGTGGCCGTCGCCAGCTCGGTTGCCGTCGTGTCCGTTGCCGTGCATCCGCACGAGCCCTTCGCCGTTCGCGCTGTACGGCGTCCACTCGGCGCCGGTGAACGTCTTGCCGCGGTCGATCTCCGGGTACGTGAGCTCGAGCTCGTCGAGCGTGACGTACGAGGCCGCAAGTTTCTTGTCCGAGAGCACGATCACCGGCAGCTGGTAGCGCTCGGCCCAGTTGAACGCGCTGAACGTGTCCTGGTACGCGTCGTTCAGGTCGCCGGGAGCGATGACGACGTGCGGGAAGTCGCCCTGCGCGGGATGCAGCACGAACAGCAGGTCGCCCTGCTCCTGCCGCGTCGGCAGGCCGGTCGACGGTCCGCCGCGCTGGTACATGACCAGGACCGGACCCGGTGCTTCGGTGATCGAGGCGAAGCCGATCCCCTCGACCATGAGGGCGAAGCCCGGCCCGGAGGTGGCCGTCGCGCTGCGCACGCCCATGTGCGCCGCGCCCACGGCCATGTTGATCGAGCTGATCTCGTCCTCGCACTGGACGACGAGCAGGTTGAACTCTCGCTGGTTCTTTTCGAGGTACACAGACTCGTCCGTCGCCGGCGAGATGGGGTAATAGGTCTGGAAGTGGCAGCCGGCCTTGAGCTTCGCGATCGCGTGGACCTCGTAGCCCTTCGCCAGGAGTCGGGCCTCTGGCTTCCGATGCGGCTGGAGCTTGTAGGGGAACTCTTCCGTGAGGTTGGCCTTCACGTGCTCCATCGCGAGGCGCGCGGCGCGGACGTTCAGGTTGCCGACCTCGCTGCGCTTTCCCTTGAACTGCCCAAGGATCACGTCGGCGACGAGATCGATCGGGTAATCGCACAGGGCGAGCGACGCGCCGAGACCGACGGTGTTCTTCATGACCTCGTACCGGCGGGCCTGATCGCCCTTGCCGATCTCCTCGAGGGCCGCCTTGATGATGTCCATGAACGGCACGGCGAAGAACTTGAGGTCGGGGCGGCCGCTCGACGAAGGATCGAAATCGATCGCGCTGTCGTAGATGACGCCCGCGCCCTCGGAGAGGTCGTCGATGTGGCCGTAATGCGTCGGCCAGCGGCGGTGGTCGCCGTCACCGGCGAGCGTCTCGTGGTCGAGGGCGACCAGGATGTCGGCCTTGTCTCGGTAGGAATGGATCGGATCCTCGTCCACGCGCACCCGGTAGAAGCTGTGCTTCCCCATGATGTTCGAGTGGTACTCGATGTTCGCGAAGACCCGCAGGCCCGCGCGGCTGCAGGCTTTGGCGAAGACCTCGGCGGAGGCGTTGATGCCGCTTCCCTGGGGTCCACCGATCATCCAGGAAAGCCGGTTCTTCTGCATTCGGAGGCCTATTCTAACTTGCGAATGTCAACACGTCGCGAACGCGACACGCTCGGTGAGGTCGCGGTCCCCGAGGGCGCCCTCTATGGCGCGCAGACCGCCCGAGCAGTCGAGAACTTCCCGATCTCGGGGTTCCGGCCGTTCCCCGCGTTCATCCGCGCGACCGTGCTCGTGAAGAAGGCCGCTGCGATGGCGAACGCTGAGTCCGGCCGTCTCCCCAAGGAGCTGTGCCGCGCGATCGTGGCCGCGTGCGACGAGATCCTGGCCGGCGAGCACCTCGACGAATTCGTCGTCGACGTGTTCCAGGCCGGTGCCGGTACTTCGCACAACATGAACGCGAACGAGGTCGTCGCCAACCGGGCGAACGAGATCCTCGGAACGGGCAAGCGCGGCGAGTACGCGACGGTGAACCCCAACGACCACGTGAACATGGCCCAGTCAACGAACGACGTCACCCCGACGGCCATCCGGCTGGCCCTCCTCGACCTCACGAAGGCGGTGTGCGCGGAGCTGGATCTGCTGGGTGACGCCTTCGCGGCGAAGTCCACGGAGTACGCCAACACCGTCAAGCCTGGGCGGACCCACCTGCAGGACGCGGTGCCGATCACCTTCGGCCAGGAGTTCGGCGGCTGGGCCGTCCGAATGAAGAGTGCGGCCGCGCGCCTGCGCGCCGCGCGGACGGAGCTCTGCGAGCTCGGCATCGGCGGTACCGCCGCGGGTACCGGCTTGAACGCCGATCCCGAATACCGCGCACGGGTCTGTCGCCACCTCGCGGACTGGACCGGCGAACCGATCGTCCCGGCGACCGATCTGTTCGCCGCGATGCAATCGTCCGCGGCGTTCGTCCGGACCTCGAGCGGGATGCGGACCGCGGCGATCGAGCTTTCGAGCATCGCCAACGACATCCGGCTCATGGTCTCGGGCCCGCGCACCGGCTTCGGAGAGCTGATCCTTCCCGTCGTGCAGCCCGGCTCGTCGATCATGCCGGGCAAGGTGAATCCGTCGATCGCCGAGATGGTCGACCAGGTCTGCTACCAGGTCATCGGCAACGACACCGCGGTCATGCTCGGGGCGCAGGCCGGCCAGCTCGAGCTCAACGTGATGATGCCCGGCATGAACTTCGCGCTCTGCTTCTCAGCGACGATCCTCGCCAACGCGACGCGGGTGTTCCGCACCAGGTCGATCGAAGGGATGAAGGTGGACGAGCAGCGTGCGAAGGAGCACGTCGATTCGAGTCCGTCCCTGATCGTTACGGCGCTCGCGCCGCACATCGGCTACGCGAAGGCCGCAGCACTCGTGAAACGCGCGCTCGCGGAACGCCGGCCGCTCATCGACGTGGCCCTCGAGGAGAACGTGTTGCCCCGGGCAGACCTCGAGCGGGTGCTCGACCCGCTGCCGATGACCAAGGGCGGAGTGCAGAGCTGATCCGCCGCCTCGTCGCGGTCTCGGCCGAGGTCGTCCTCGGGCTCGCGGGACTCGTCTTCACCGCGCAGGGCCTGGGGCTGACGCACAGCGTGCGCAGCCTCATGAACGACCGGCCGGAATGGGTCGCGATCGGCTCGGGGATGGTGGTCCTCGCGCTCGTGTTGCTCTGGGTCACCGGCCGGCGACCGGCGGCCGCGTGACGAACCGCGCCATCGCCGCGTTCGCGCACCCTGACGACGAGACCTTCTCCGTCGGCGGCACGCTCGCGCGCGCGATCTCGCTGGGCTGGCAGGTGACCGCGATCTGCGCGACGCGCGGCGAGGTCGGCGAGATCGCGCCGGGTACGAACGCGACGCCGGAGACCCTCGGCAACGTCCGTGAGCAGGAGCTGCGCGCCGCGTGCGCCGCCCTGGGGGTCACGGATGTGCGGTTCCTCGGATACCGGGACTCGGGGATGGATGGGACGCCCGAGAACAAGGACCGCCGCGCCTACGTGAACGCCTCGGCGGACCTGGTCATCGACAAGCTCGCGGGGCTCTTCCGCGAGCTTCCCCCCGCCGTGGTGTTCACGTTCGACGAGAGCGGCATCTACGGGCATCCCGACCACAAGGCGATCCACCGCCACGTGACCGCGGCGTTCGATCGTGCCGCCGCCCCCGGCGCGCGGCTGCTGTACACCGCCATCCCGAAGAGCGTCGCGAAGATGATCGGCGAGCAGCTCCGCGCCGCCGGCGTCCGGGGCGGACCGCCCGGCGACTTCGGCGTACCGGACGAAGAGGTCGACATCCGCGCCGACGTCAGTGCGTTCGCCGAGCCGAAGCGGAAGGCGGTCGCCGCGCACGCGACCCAGGTCCAGGAGTGGCAGGCGCACCTGTCGAACGAGCAGCGGACGAAGATGCTGACGACGGAGTACTTCCACGTCGCCCGCGGCTCGAAGCCTCGAGACGACGACCCGCTCGCCTAGCCGGAGGCCTGCCGCTCGTAGAGCGTGCGCAGTGCCGCGATCTCACCGAGGTGGCCGAACGCTCCCTGCACGACGCCCTTGTGCCGCCGCGCCGTCTCGGGATCGGCCGCGCGGAGCCGCGGGATCACGTCATCGCACACGGCGGTGAGATACTCCCGCAGCTGATCGGCGCGGAGCCTCGGGATCGCCTCGACCTCCGCGAACGAGTAGCCGCTGATCGCGCCGAGCCCGTCGGTCCCGATGCCGCGCGGGTCGTAGCCCGTGCGGGCGGCCCAGCCATCCGCGATCCAGTGCTGCGTCTCGGGCGCCGCGTTCGAAAGCCATATCGTGACGAGGTCGAGCCACCGCGCGACGTGCCAGACCGTATCGCCGATGGAATTCGTCTCCCGGGCCGGCCGCCAATGCAGCGCGGCGTCGGCGGTCGCCCGAGCTGGCGCTCGAGCGCCCCGCGCAGGCCGCCGATCCACTCCGCGAGGAGCTCGCCCTGCGCGCTCACGCCGCGGTGCCCTCTTCGACCGCCTTCGGCCGGCTCGTCCGCAGGCGGCCCAGCCGGCCGACGATGCGACGGGTCAGGCCATCCATCGCGGCGTAGCCGGCCCCGATCCCGGTCGGTGGGTTACCGGCCGGGAGCAGCAGGCCGGGAAGCACCGGCGACCAGCGCCAGATGCCCCAGCCGGTCCCGTACAGCTCGAGGGCCATGGTCAGCGCGAAGCTCACCGCGTAGAGGAGCGGGAAGCGGCCGCGGACGATGAACCGGATGAAGATGGCCCAGGTGACGAAGCCGAGGAGATCCGGGAGCGGTGGCCGCACCAGGCCCCAGAGCATGTAGAGCGTCGCGGCGGCGGTGACCGCGACGACGATGCGCTCGGCGTGGCGCTGGAGCAGGGGAAGCGACGCCGTGCGCAGCGCCGCGAGGTAGAAAAGCCCGTGGCCCGCCGGCACGAAGAGCGGGAGGTTGCCGAGGCGATAGCGGTACGCGCCCCACACGATCGACCCGATGATCTCGAGAACCGTGGCGACGCAGACGAGGGTGATCACTTGCACGCGGACCGCGGGCGACTGGAGCGCGAGGGCGACGACGAAGAAGACCCACGCTGACAGCGAGAGCAGCAGCTGCTGCGACGCGCTGCTCGCGGCGTCGAGCGGCAGCGCGACGAGCCAGTACGCGGTAAAGGCGACGACAAAGGCGAGTGAGCCGCGGACGGTCACTCGACCCTGATCGACTTGATCTTGTCGCCGATCTTCACCGCATCGGCGATGCCCTGGCCGGACGTCACCAACCCGAAGTTCGTGTACATCTTGTCAAGGAATTGGCACTCGCCGATGCACACGAAGAACTGAAAATCGTTACTGATGTTGATGTCGTTGGCGCGCGCGATGCCCACCGCGCCCTTCACGAACGGCAGATCGCTCAGCTCCGTGCATTGTGTGCTGCCGCCGGTACCATCTCCCGCCGGGTCGCCGCCCTGGATGACGAAGTTCGGTACGACGCGATGGAAGGTCAGTCCGTCGTAGCGGCCCGTATTGGCTCTGATCGCGAAATTCGAGACGGTCTTCGGCGCTTTGTCCGGCCGCAGCTGGATGACGATCGTCCCGCCCTTCTCGAGCGTGATCGTCGCCTTCGTCGACGGCTGATTGGGGGCGCCCTGGCAGAGCGTGGTCGGCGCCGCCGTGCGGATGACCGGTCCCGTTCGGATAGGAGTCGGCGACGGAGCGGCAGCCGTGCTTCCACACGATGCGGCGACGAACGCGAGCGTGCTGGCGAGCGCGAAGAGCCTCACGCGACGGCGATCTTCTTGATCTTGTCGCCGATGCGGATCCCGCTGACGACGTCCTGGCCGCTCGTCACCTGGCCGAAGTTCGTGTACTGATTGTTCAGCCACGAGGCGTCGGATTTACAGACGAACCACTGGCTGTCGTTATTCACCTTGATGTCCGGGCCCCGGGCGATGCCGAGGCTGCCCCCGGAGAACGGCAGGTCGTTCAGCTCGCTCGGCATCTTGCCGCCGCCGCGGCCGGTGCCGTCGGGGTCACCGCCCTGGACGACCCAGTCCTCGACGCGATGGAAGATCTTGCCGTCGTAGAAGCCGCTCTTCGCCTTCGAGACGAAGTTCGCGACCGTGTTGGCGGCCTTGTCCGGACGCAGCGCGACGGTGAAGCTGCCTCCGCGCTCGAGCTCGATGGTGGCGGTCTGCTGATCGCTCGTGACGCACCTCCGATGCACGTGTCCCTTTCGACCATACTTGATGGCCCGATGCCCACGTATCAGGCACCCCGCGGGATGCGGGATCTGCTCCCCGAGGAGGCGGCCGGCTTCGACCGACTGTTCGCCGTCATGCTCGCTCGCGCCCAGCGCTACGGCTATCCGCGGATCGTGACGCCGGTGGTGGAGGACCGAGAAGTGTTCCTGCGCTCGGCGGGCGCGACCAGCGATACCGCGGGCAAGGAGATGTACGACGTCGCGCTCCACGGCACCGGCGGCCTCGCGCTCCGTCCCGACGGCACCGCTCCGGTGACGCGGGCGTACCTCGAGCACGGCCTGCACCGAACGCCGCAGCCGGTGCGGGTCTTCTACTGGGAGCCGATGTTCCGCGGGCAGCGTCCGCAGAAGCTCCGCTACCGCCAGTTCTGGCAGTGGGGACTCGAGAATTTCGGCGCGGCCGAGGCCGCGGCCGACGTCGAGATCATCGAGTTCACGAACGGTCTGCTGGCGACCGTCGGGCTCACCGATGTCGTGTTGAAAGTGAACACCATCGGCGACACCGCCTCGCGCCCGAAGGTGAAGGCCGCGCTCGTCGAGTACTTCAGCACGTACCGCGATGAGCTCGACGACGACTGCAGGCAGCGGCTCGAGGGAAGCGTCCTGCGGATCTTCGACTGTAAGAACCCGAAGGATCGCCAAATCGCGGCCGGCGCGCCCAAGGTCCGCGACCTGGTCTCCGACGAGGATCGCGCCCACTTCGCCGAGGTCAGCGAGGGCCTCGAGCGGCTCGGCGTGCGCTACGAGATCGACGATCGGATGGTCCGCGGCTTCGACTACTACACGCGCACCGTCTTCGAGTTCATCCTCACGGACCCGGAGTTCACCCAGGCCGGCGAGATCTCGGTCGCGGGCGGCGGGCGGTACGACGGGCTCGTCCGCACGATGGGCGGCCCGGACGTGCCCGGCGTCGGCGTCGCCGGCGGCGTCGACGTGCTGTACTTCGCGTTGAAGCAACAGGGAGTGAAGATCGACGAGTCGGTCAACGCCGATGTCTACATCCTCTCGGGCGATCCCAACGATGGCGCCGACCGGACGCAGCTGGCGACGCCGCTCCGCGAAGCGGGCTTCCGCGTCGCGATCGACTACTCGAAGCGGTCGCTCGACAAGCAGCTCGAGAGCGCCGTGAAGCACGGCGCCACGGTCGCCGTCATCCGCGGCACCGAGGAGTCGCGCGGTGGCAAGGTGATCGTCCGCGATCTCGTGGCGAAGGAACAGCGGGTGACCCGGCTCGCGGCGGTCGTCGTCGAGGTGGGCCGGCACGTGCCGAAGCGGCAGAAGCCGCGCCTCGTCGACGAGCCGGGCGCGGCCGGCGAGGCCCCGTACCTCACGGATCCGCGGGACTAGAAAGGACTCTCATGCATCGCACGCACACCTGTGGCCAGCTGACCGCTGCCGCGGCAGGGACCGACGTCACGCTCGCGGGCTGGGTCCATCGCCGGCGGGACCTTGGCGGCCTGACGTTCATCGATCTGCGCGACCGCTACGGCATCACGCAGATCGTCGCGAAGTCCGGCGAGCCCGGGCACGACGCGCTCGGCGCCGTCCGGAACGAGTGGGTGATCAAGGTGACCGGCACGGTGCGGGAGCGGTCCAGGGAGACGGCGAACCTCAAGCTCGCGACCGGCGGCATCGAGGTCGCGGCGAAGACCGTCGAGGTCCTCAACGAGGCCAAGACCCCTCCGTTCTATGTGAACGAGGAGACCCCGGTGGAGGAGACGCTCCGCTGGAAGTACCGGTACATCGACCTGCGGCGGGAAGGACCGAGGGAGCTCATGCGCCTGCGCCACGAGGTCGTGGCCTACATCCGCGCGTACCTGACGGACCGCGACTTCTGGGAGATCGAGACCCCGACGATGATCCGCTCCGATCCGACGGGCGCCCGTGACTTCATCGTCCCGTCGCGCTACTACCCGGGCAAGTTTTGGGCGCTGCCGCAATCCCCACAGCAGCTCAAGCAGATCCTGATGGTCGGCGGCATCGACAAGTACTTCCAGATCGCCCATTGCTACCGCGACGAAGACCCGCGGGCGGATCGGGTGTACGAGCACACCCAGCTCGACTTCGAGATGAGCTTCGTCGACCAGGAAGACGTCATGTCGACGCTCGAGGCCCTGTACACGGAGATCTTCCGCCAGTTCGGCCGCAAGCCGCTCGCTCGGACACCAGTGCCGCGGGTGACCTACGAGGAGGCGATGCGCCGCTACGGCATCGACCGGCCGGATCTGCGCTTCGAGATCGAGCTCGTCGATCTCACCGATGCGCTTCGCGCCACCGCCTTCATTGCATTCCGCTCGGTCATCGACTCGGGGGGTGTCGTACGTGGGCTCATCGTGCCGGGACAGGCCGCCGCCACCCGGAAGGACGTCGATGGCTGGCAAGCGCTGGCGAAGACGAAGGGCGCGAAGGGGCTCGCGTCGTTCGCGTTCGCTGGGACCGAGGTCCGGTCGCCGGTCGCAAAGTTCCTGACCCCGGCCGAGCTCGAGTCGCTTCGCATCGCATCGAAGGCGAAGGACGGCGATCTGCTGCTCGCGGTCGCCGACACGCACCATGTCGCGAGCGCGTCCCTCGGTGTCGTGCGCGAGCGGCTGGGGCCGGAGCTCGGCCTGGCTGACACGACGAAGCATTACGCGGTCTGGATCACGGAATTCCCGCTCATCGAGCGCACGCCGGAGGGCGGCTGGACGTTCGCCCACAATCCATTTTGTGCCCCGCTCACGCCTCACGATCTCGAATTGCTCGATTCCGATCCGGCGGCCGCACGCTCCAAGCAATATGACTTTGTGATCGACGGGAAGGAGATCTTCGGCGGCAGCGTGCGCATCCACCAGCGGGCGGTCCAAGAGCGCGTGTTCGCGCAGATGGGCGTATCGAAGGATGAGGCCCAGACCCGCTTCGGCGCGCTGCTCGATGCGCTCGAATACGGCGCTCCGCCGAGCGGCGGCGTGGGCGCGGGCATCGACCGGCTCGTGATGACGCTCGCCGGGACCGAGAACGTCCGCGAGGTCCAGGCGTTCCCGAAGACCCAGACCGGTTACGACCCGTTGCTCGACGCGCCCGCGGACGTCGACCCGAAGCTCCTCGAGGAGCTCGGATTGCGCGTCGTCGCCAAGGCGCCAAAGGCGTGAGCATCGACACGGTCGCGTCGGAGATCGAGCGTCTGGCGGACGCGACGGGTGGCATCGTCGGCCTGGCCGCGACGCAGCTGGCGACCGGCCGGCACATCGGGCACCGTGAGGACGAGCTCTTCCCGACCGCGTCGGTGATCAAGCTGCCGTTGCTCGTGACCCTGTACGAGGACGCCATCGCCGGGCGGATCGATCTCTCCGAGCGCGTCGTCTACCGCGAGGGCACGAAGGTCGCGGGCTCCGGGGTGCTGCAGTACCTCGACGACGGCCTCGACCCGACGTTGCGCGATCTCTCGGTCCTGATGATGTCGGTGAGCGACAACACCGCGACGGACCTGCTCTTCGACCGCGTGGGCAAGACGCGGATCGAGGCCACGATGGACCGGCTTGGCCTATCGAGCACCCGCGTCCCGTTCGACATCCGCGCGATGCTGATGGAGCTCGTCGACATGGATCACTCGAAGCCGGGTGGCTACGACGAGCTTCGGACGCGGCTGCGGCAGTCGGCCGGCGGCGGCGGGCGCTCGATGATCCCCGACCAGGCCGACCGCACGACCCCGGCCGACATGTCCCGGCTGCTCGAGCTCATCGAGTCGCGGAGCATCCTCGACGCCGACGCGTGCACCGCGATCATCGAGCTGATGAAGCGCAGCCAGTCGGGCACGCGGATCCCGGGGTTGCTCCCGAAGGGCACGGTCGTCGCGCACAAGACGGGCTCGTACCGTCGGCTGCGGAACGACGTCGGCATCGTGTACGCGCCGAACGGTCCCTACGTCATCGCGCTCTTCGCCCGAGAGCTGGCTCGCGACAACGTCGACGACGATGGCGCGCTCGCGCGCATCTCGCTGGCCGTGTACGAGGAGTTCGCCGGCTAGCTCGGCTGCAGCCGCACCAATCGCATCGGTAGTCCATTCCTGGGCCGAGGCATGATCACCGCCGAGATCCGCGGCTCGTACCCCGGGATCGAGAGCAGTCGAAAGTGGCGCGCGATGATCGGAACGACGGTCCTTGCGACAGTGAGGGCGAGCTCCCGGCCAACGCAGACCCGACGTCCTCCGCCGAACGGGAAGTATGCGAATGGGTGCAATCGCTCTTCCAGGCCGTCGCGCCATCGATCAGGAAGGAACACCCCGGGCTGCTCGAACCACCGACCGTCGCGATGGATCACCCACTGCGAGAACACAACGAGGTCGCCTCGCCGCACCGGCACGCCTCCGATGACGCACTCCCGCGTCGCTTCACGCGCCTGCGCGATGACTGGTGGGAACAGGCGGAGGGTTTCGTTCAGCACGGTCATGAGATAGGGATGCGTCGTGCCCCCGGTGAGCGCGGAGCGCTCGATCTCCGTACGGAGTTCGCTCTCCACACGCTCGTTGCGAGACAGCAGGTGCCAGAGCCAAGCGAGCGCGACCGCGGTCGTCTCCTGCGCGGTAATGATGAGGGTCATGAGCTGGTCCCGCACTTCGCGTCCGTCCCGCGCGGTCGCGGCGATCGTGTCGATGAACGGACCACCCGCGCTCGATCCGGCGACGGCGATCTGGCGACTGACGAGCTCGTCGAGTGCGCGCGTCGCGGCGCCCGAACGTATCGGCCAGCGCAGCGGCCCGAGCCGGATCGTCCCGCTGAACTCCTGGTCCAGGAGCGCTTCCAGCGCCGGATGGAGGCGGCCGTCGTCAGCTGACCCGATACCGAGGAAAAGGCGGGCCGCCACGTCCAAGGTCAGGCGGTGCATCTCGTAGTACACGTCGCGTTGCTCTCCGTCGCGCCAGCGCGAAACGAGCGTTGCCGCCGCCGACTCGATCGACGGGATCCACTGCGCCACGCGGTCACGCCCGAACAACGGAGAGACGTCGCGGCGTTGTCGCCGCCAGACCTCGCCTTCGCTCAGGAGCAGGCCTTCGCCCACCAGCCAGCGGAGCGGCGTGCCGGTGATCCCGCGGACGAAGTGCTTCGACTCGTGGACGAAGACCTCGCGGATGAGATCGGGATCGCTCAGCACAAGGACGCGCCGAGGGCCCAGGCGGATCCGCACGGCATCGCCAGAGGCGGCGCAGGCCTCGAAGAGTCCGATGCGGTCGTGGAGGAAGGACCAGAGGTCGGCTACGAGCGGCACCCGCCAGGGGGCAAGTTCCGCTAACACGCGAGCAGGCTACACGTCGGTCGGCTGACCGACCAGTGCCGCGCCGCTACGATGCGCCGCGTGAGAGGCGCCGAAGGATCGCCGTCCTAGCGGGCGTTGTGCTCGTACTCGGCATGTGGTTGTACGCCGGCTTCATCCTCCTGCCGCTGCGCGTGCTCGCCACGCGCCGACGGGCGCCGCCGCTCGGGGAAGGCGGGCTCGGCGCGCAGTTCTCGCCGCAGACCGGCGGTCCGACCGTGATCCTGACAGCGCGAGGTCAGCCGGCGGATTTCGACGAAGGGGCGGCGGACTACGACCGCTGCGTCGGACCGTTCTCGGGACCGATATTCAGCCTCGCGCTCGACGCCATGGCGCCGTACTTGCGTTCGGGCTCGCGCGTCCTCGACGTGGGGTGCGGCCCCGGAGCGGCGCTGCGCAAAGTCGCGCGTCTCGTCGCGCGCGGGGAGGTCGTCGGCGTCGACCTGTCGCTGGAGATGCTCCGGCTCGCCGATGAACGCGCACGCCGTGCCGGCCTCGGCAACGTCGCGCTGTTCCAAGCCGATGCGGCAGAGCTCCCGCTCCCGTTCACTGGGTCATTCGACGTCGCCTACAGCTGCCTTGTGCATCACCACTTCACCCAGCCGCTCGCGTCAGCTCAGGGCATCGCCGCGTCGCTCCGGCCCGGCGGCGTGTACGCCGCGATCGACGCCACCGGACCTCGGCTGACGAGACTCGCGACACCCCTCGCGCGCGCCGTAGATCCGGGGTGGGTCCGGTTCTGGGGGCGCCAGGCCCTCATCGACCTGCTCGTCGCGGCGGGGCTCGAGCGGGTCAGCTGGACCCCGCTCGCGCCGGGCATCGGCATGGCGATCGGCACGCGCGGATCGGGGCTGGCGTCGTGACCGCGGAGGCCGGGCTTGGTGGACACCTGCTCTCGCGAGGCGCGTCGCTGCAGACGTCCCTTCCGCTCCAAGACCTGGTCGAGGAGCGGCGCCATGTGACCGTTGTGTTCGCGGACCTTTCTGGCTCGACGGAGATCGCTTCGCGACTGGATCCGGAGGAGACGCGTGAGATCCTCCGCTCATGCCTCACCACGCTCGCCCGCCGGATCCAGCGCTTCGGTGGAACGGTCGACAAGTACATCGGTGACGCGGTCATGGCCGTGTTCGGTGCCCCTGTTAGCCACGAGGACGATGCGGAGCGCGCGCTGCGGGCGGCCCTTGCGATGCGCGAGGCGATCACCGAGCTCAACGCGGACCTGATGCGAGAACATCGCGTCACCTTCACGCTTCGCATCGGGGTCAACGAGGGCGAGGTCGTCTCCGGTGTGATCGCGGGCGATGTCCAGGCCGCGTACACCGTCGTCGGCGACACGGTGAATACCGCTCAACGGCTCGAGGCCGCGGCGCATCCGGGGGAGATCGTCGTCGGCGCGAGCGCGAGGCACGCCGGCGAGGCTTTCGACTTTGTCGAGCTCGCACCGATCCATGTCAAAGGAAAGCAGCGTGCGCTCACGGCCTTCCGGCTGGTCGGCGCGAAAGCGGAGCGTCCGCAGCGTGGGCTCGCCCGCCACCGACTGAGCTCGACGCTCGTCGGGCGCGATGCAGAGCTGGCTGCTCTGGTGACGCGTATCGAGGGCCTTCAGCAGGGAGACGGCGGGATGGTCGGCCTCATCGGTGAGGCGGGCTCAGGCAAATCGCGCCTTCTCGCTGAGCTGAAACGCGCGGCCGCGACCGCGCGCGTGACCTGGCTCGAAGGACGGTGCTTCACCTTGGGCGAGACGACCCGCTACGCGCCGTTCGTGGAGGCGTTCTCCCACATGGCAGATATCGAGGACAGCGATGATGACGCGCGACGCTGGTCGAAGCTTGAGGCCAGGGTCCGGGCCGTTGTGCGGGACGATGTCGACGACATGCTCCCGTACCTTGCCGTCCTCGTCGGGATCCAGCCTCCCGAAAGCCATGCAGCGAGGCTGCAGCTCATGTCCGGCGAGGCGATGGGCCGCCAGATCTTCCGGGCGACACGGCGGTTCCTCGCTGCCCTCGCGCGCGCTCGGCCACTCGTATTCGCGTTCGAAGACCTGCATTGGGCCGACGCCACCACTGTCGCCCTCGTGCAACACGTGCTGCGAGCGACCGGCAACGCGCCCTTCCTCATGATCGGCACCAGTCGCCCAGATCCGGCAAGTCCGGCCGCCGAGCTGCGCCGGCACGCACGGGGGACGCCACGGTACGCAGAGATGCGGCTGGACCCGCTGACCCACGAGCAGGCCGCGACCCTCATCGGCAACCTCCTCGCTGTCGATGATCTGCCGCGGCAGATCCGGGACCTCACGATCGAGCGGGCGGAGGGCAATCCCTTATACGTCGAGGAGATCATCCGTTCGTTGATCGAGTCGGGTCTCGTCAGGCGCGAGGAGAGCACTGGCCGCTGGCGTGCGGTGTCCGATACGACCGCGATCGTGCTGCCGGACACGATCGGTGGCTTGATCCTCGCGCGTCTCGACCGCCTGGACGAGCCCGCGAAGCGCGTCCTGCGCCACGCCGCGGTCATCGGCCGGAGCTTCCGGGTCAAGCTGCTCCGAGCACTGGAGCCAGGCGAGGATCTCGACCGCATCCTCTCGCGTCTCGCCACCGACGAGATCCTCGTGGAGCGCCGCCGGTCGCCCGACGCCGAGCTCATGTTCAAGCACATCCTCATCCAGGAGACCGTGTACGGCAGCATCTTGCGGCGACAGCGACGCGAGCTCCATGCTCAAGTCGCGCGCGCGATCGAAGCGACGTATGGCGATCGGCTCGAGGAGTTCGTCGGTGCGCTCGCCTCCCACTACGCGCGCGCCGAGCACTGGGAGGAGGCCCTCGCGTACCTCGAGCGGGCAGGTGATCAGGCTGGATCCGTTGCCGCTGACGCAGAGGCGGTCGAGCGTTACCGCGACGCCATGTCGGCCTACGAGACGACCGGCCGTGCGCCGCCGCTGCAGATCGCGTCCCTCGAGCGAAAGCTTGGCGAGGCGCTGTTCCGCCGCGGCGAACACGTGCAGGCCATCATGTCGCTTCGGCGCGCGCTCGCCCGCCTCGATGCCTCGCTGCCCAGCTCCCGTGGGGCGACGGTCCGAGCGATCGTTCGTCAGATCTTCGTTCAAGCCGGTCACCTCGCGGCGCCGTGGTCACTGCCGGCACCGCGATCGGCCGTCGATGCGACGGTCCAGGAGCGTTCGCGCGGCTACCAGCTGCTCGCGTGGATCGACTACTACAGCAGCGACAGCCTCCGGCAGCTGCTCGTCACCCTCCTGAGTCTGAACGACGGCGAGCGAACGGGACACCTGCCGGGGATCAACCAGGGTTCGCTCGGGGTCGGCATCGTGTGTGACGTTCTCGGGCTCAAACGGCTCGCCTCGCGATACCACCGGCGGAACGTCAGGATCGCTGAGGCGGCCGCCGACCCGATCGCGATCGGCTACGCCTACTTCGGACTTGCCTACCACGATCAGGGGATCGGTCGCTGGGACGACGGGCAGGTCCACTGGGGCCGTGGGGCGGACGCGTTCTGGGGTACCCGCGATCTACGCCGGTGGGGCGTCTCCTCGTGGGGTGTCGCGCTCATGAAGTGGCGCCGCGGCGACACCGCGGGGACCCGCGAGATCGCAGAGCGGATGCTCCAGGTGGCGGACGAGGGCGCGGACAACGTGCTTCGTGGCTGGGGCTTGTTCGTGCTCGGCCGCGCGCAGTGGAGCACGGGTGACGACGAGGGCGCGCTTGCGTCGCTGCGCGAATCGGCCGCGATCCTCCGCCCGGTTCCCGATCGCCAGATCCTGTTGCGCTCGCTCGGAGACACGGGATTCTGCTTGCTCAGAAAGGGAGATCTGATCGGCGCGACGGCCGCCCTCGAGGAGGCTGCCGAGGTCATCGCCGCCCACCAGGTGCGGGGTTACCACGCGCTCCCGCTGATCTGGCTGCTCGAGGCCTACCTCGAGCATCTGGAGCGCGCGTCGGTATCCGAGCGGGGCGTCTGGGCTCCAAAGGTCACGACCGCCCTCCGCGCCGTGGAGCGGCAAGCGCGCATCGACGCCGAGGCCCTGCCAGGCATGCATCGCCTCCGGGGAAGGCTGCATTGGCTGGAAGGACGTCGCGCCCGCGCCGAGGCCGAGTGGCGTAGGAGCATCGAGTGGGGCGAGCGCTTGCGGTTCGTGCCCGAGATCGCATGGACCTTCGCGGAGACCGGGTGGTGGCTCAGCAGCCGCGAGCACCTCGACCGCGCGGAGGCGTTGTTCGACGGCATGGGATGGCCGGGCGAGCTCGAGCGGTCGAACGCGAAACGGATGTCCGCGCACCGGAGCTGATGGCCGGTCGTGGGCCCGGCGCGACCTAGACTCTAGGGATGCGGCGCGTCTATCTCGACCATGCCGCCACGACTCCGGTCGACCCGGAGGTCGCGGAGTTCATGGCGCAGGTCCTCACCGAGGTCCCCGGGAATCCTTCGAGCATCTATGCCGAGGGGCGGCAGGCCCGCGCCCTCGTGGACCGATCGCGCGAGGAGGTCGCAGCGGCGATCGGGGCCGAGCCGGCAGAGATCGTCTTCACCTCAGGTGGCACGGAGGCGGACAACCTCGCGCTCCGCGGCGTGCTGAAGGCGCGCGAAGGCGAGGCCGACGGCATCGTGACCACGGCGATCGAGCATCACGCCGTGCTCGACACGGCGCACGACCTCGAGGCGCACGGTCAGGCACGGGTCACGGTGCTCGCGGTCGATCGCGACGGTCGCGTGTCCCCGGACGCGGTGCGCGCCGCGATCGACGATCGCACGGCGCTCGTTTCTGTGATGCACGGCAATAACGAGATCGGGACGCTGCAGCCGATCGCGGCGATTGGCACGCTGTGCCGCGAGGCCGGGGTCACTTTCCACAGCGACGCGGTCCAGACCGTCGGCGCGCTCGAGATCGACGTGCGCGTCCTCCCGGTGGATCTGCTCAGCGTGAACGCGCACAAGTTCTATGGACCGAAGGGGGTCGGCGCGCTCTACGTCCGCACGGGCACCCGCATCGCGACGGTGCAGACCGGCGGCGGGCAGGAGAAGGGGCGTCGCACCGGAACGGAGAACGTCGCGGGCGTCGTCGGCCTCGGCGCGGCGATGCGCATCGCGGTCGCGAGGCGCGCCGCGGAGTCGGCACGGCAGGGCGTGCTGCGGGACCGGCTCATCGCCGGCATTGCGTCGCGGATCCCGGACGCCACGCTCACCGGCCACCCCATTGAGCGGCTCCCGAACAATGCCTCGTTCTGCTTCCGCGGGACGCAAGGGGAAGCGCTCGTCGTCTCGCTCGACCTCGAGGGCTTCAGCGTCTCGAGCGGATCGGCGTGCACGAGCGGCAGCACTGACCCGTCGCACGTACTGCTGGCACTCGGCCTCGAGCGCGATCTGGCGCAGGGCTCGCTGCGGCTCACCATCGGTCGCGATACGACGACCGCCGACATCGACCGGCTGCTCGACGCGCTTCCGCCGATCGTCGCCCGCCTCCGCACCGCCTCCGGCGCCGCCGTCCCCGCGTGAACGAGCCCGATCACTACACCGACCGGGCCCTCGACCACCTCACGCGGTCGCGGAACGCGGGCACGCTTTCCGGTCCGAGCGGCACCGGGGCGGACGCGAATCCGTCGTGCGGCGATCGCACCACCATCACCGTGGCCATCTCCGATGGCCACGTCCAAGAGGTGCGGTTCCGCACCTTCGGCTGCACGGCCGCGATCGCGTCGGCATCGGTCCTCACCGAGCTCGCGGCCGGGTTAGCCGTCGAAGAGGCCGCGCGGCTCGAGCCCGCCGACATCTTGAACGCGCTCGGCGGGCTGCCGCCGCGAAAAGAGGCGTGCGCGTTGATGGCGATCGGCGCGCTCAGAGGCGCGCTGGTCGACGCGCGCGTCAGGGCGACGGCGTGAGCGATCGCGTGTTCGTGGCGATGAGCGGCGGTGTGGATTCGGCGCTGGCCGCGGCCCTCCTCTGTGAGCGCGGCGAAGAGGTCGTCGGGGTCTGGATGCGGCTCACTCCCGGTGGCACCTCGAGTGACGCGCCGCGCTGCTGTGGGACGGACGAGGCCGGGGAGGACGCGCGACGCGCGGCCGCACACCTCGGGATCCCGTTCTACGCCCTCGACTACGCCGAGGTGTTCGGTCGCGAGGTCGTGGATCGATTCGTCCGCTCATATGCGGCCGGCGAGACGCCCAACCCGTGCGTCGCCTGCAATGGCTACGTGAAGTTCGAGGCACTCCTCGGGGACGTGACTCGGAAATTCGGCGCGTCGCGGCTCGCGACCGGTCACTACGCCCGGGTCGCCACCGACCCGTCCGGGCGGCGCCGGCTGCTCCGGGCGCGCGACGCGAACAAGGACCAGTCGTACGCCCTCTACATGCTCGGCCAGCGGGAGCTCGCGTCGCTGGAGCTTCCCATCGGGGAGCTGGCCGACAAGGGCGAGACCCGGACCCTCGCCGCGCGGTTCGGGCTGCCGAACGCGGCGAAGGCCGAGAGCATGGACATCTGCTTCATCGGCGGCGACTACCGGGAGTTCGTGCGGGAGCGCGCGCCTGAGGCGTTCGTGGCCGGGCCGATCGAGCGCGCGGACGGCAGGGTCATCGGAGCGCACGCCGGAGTCGGCGGCCTCACCGTCGGCCAGCGCGCCGGCGTCGGCGTGGCGACGGGCGAGCGGCTCTACGTCCTGCGGCTCGAGCCGGAGCGAGGCGTCGCCGTCGTCGGGCGCAAGGATGAGATCGCGGCCCGGACCTACGCGCTCCGCGACGTGAGCTTCACCGCGGACACCCCGCCCGGCCCGATCTTCCCCGCGGACGCCGTCCTCCGGTATCGGGGCACGCCGCTTGCCGCCGAGGTCCGCATGTCGATGGACCGCAGCACCGCCGTCCTCCAGCTTGCCGCGGCTGCCCTCGTGGCGCCGGGCCAGGCGGCCGTCTTGTACCGCGATGACGAGGTCATCGGCGGAGGCGTGGTCGACCGCGCGCTCGCGGACTAACTAGGCCCCGGTGCGCGTCCTGATCCGTCTGGTCGCCATCACCCTCGCCGGATCCGCCCTCTATTACGCGGGGCTGGTGAACACCATGGTCATCGAGCGGCCGAGCGCGTACGGGGCGGTCCTCGTCGTCGTCGGCATCGGGGCGAGCATCGCGATGCTCGTCCTCTCCCTCATCGGCGATGGCCGGGGCGAGGCACGCACGCCACCGGTCCGTCGCTATGTGCGGCTACATCGGATCGCGTGGCTCGTGGTCTGCGGCATGGCGCTCGTGGGGGCGTCGTCGCTGCTCGCCGCCCCGCACCAGCACTCGTCGGACTGGACGCCGTACCACAACGACGCGATCGCGTTGAACGAATGCGCCGCTCGACTGTTGCTCGACGGTCGCGATCCGTACGCGGAGCTCGACGTGTACACCTGCTACGCGCGGTTGGGGATCGGCCCGGACCGGACGACCCCGTTGCGACAGGGTCTGTTCGCCCGCGACGGCAACTACCCGAGTGACAGCGAGCTCGAGACCGTGTGGGCCAGCCAGAGCCACGCCAGCCAACAGAACATCGAGTTCGAGTCGAAGCCGTCGTATCCGGCGCTCTCGTTCGTGCTCATCGCGCCGTGGGTCGCGCTCGGGTGGGACACGAATGTTCTCTATCTGCTGTGCCTCGGCGCCGCGATGGTGCTCGTGCTGCTTCGTGCGCCCGCAGGGCTGCGCCCGTTCGTGCTCACCGGCCTGCTCGGCGCGGCGAGTCTCGCGGCCTTCACGGTGGGCGGGAGCGCCGACCTCTTGTACGCGTTGCCCCTCGTCGCGGCCTGGCTCTGGCGCGAGAAGCGCTGGAGTGGACTGCTCTTCGGCGTGGCCTGCGCGACGAAGCAGATCGCGTGGTTCTTCGGGCCGTTCTATCTGATCGCTATCGCGACTCGCCAGGGTTGGAAGGTCGCCCTCCGGAAGGGTGCGGAGGCGGCCGCGGTCTTCGCGATGACGAACCTCCCGTTCATCATCGCGGACCCCCACGCCTGGCTCGCCGGGGTCACCGCCCCGCTCGCCGATCCGATGTTCCCGCGTGGCGCGGGCATCATCTTCCTGGTGCTGAACGACGTCCTGCCGCTCTGGGCTCCGCCCGTCTACACGGCCGTCGAGGCGGCGGCGTTCGTGGTCTGCCTGGCTGCCGCGTGGCGGGCGCGTCGCTCGAGCCCCGAGGTCGGCGTGGTGCTCGCGACGCTGCCGCTCTTCTTCGCCTACCGGAGCCTGTTCTCCTATTTCTTCCTGCTGCCACTCTTTGCCTTCGCGGCACTCGTTCGCATGCCGGTCGGGGAGCTCGACCCGGAGCTCGCTCGGGCGTCGGGTGCCGTCACGCTCTTCGCCCTGCCGTCGCCGCTCCGGCGCGCGCGCCGCCGGGCCACAGCCCCCGCGGGTGCCCCGGCCGCGGCGGACTGACCTGCCGCCGGCCCTCGTGCCGCTCGCGCTCGTCGCCGTCGGCGTCCCCGCAGCGATCCGCGCCCTGCTCGGTCGTCCGAAGGGCATGGCGGCGGCGTGGATCCTGTCGGCGGCGGCGGTCCTCGCGGCCCAGACGATCGGCGAGATCGCCGGCTGGCGGACGGGTACGCTCGGAGAGGCGCAGGTACTGTTCGCCTGCGCTGGCGCGGCTCTTGCCTCGGTAGCGGTCGCGGTCCTAGAAGGACTTAGGGAGTAACGGAAATGGGTTTCGTACTTGGCCTCTTGCTCGGCGCGGTCGGAGCGCTGCTCTACGCGCCGAAGGCTGGCGACAACATGCGCGAGGAGCTCCAGCTCCGCGCGGACGAGCTGAAGAAGCGCGCCGACGAGCTCCAGCGCATCGCGCAGAAGATCGCTGACGACGTGTCCGTCAAGGGACGCGAGGTCATCGAGGGCGCGAAGAAGGAGTGGGACAGCGCGGGCAGCGGGCGATCGGGCGGCACGTCCGGAGGGGGCGCCTCCAAGTCCAGCTGATATAGCTCCTTGTCAGAGGGTTCATCCTGAAGTGGACCCTCGCGGGGAGACCGACATTCAGCTATCCGGCTCGACCGTTGGGACTAGTGTGCGGCCCTCGCATTCCGTTCGGGAACGGTGATCGGGACCCTGTGGCGGCCGTTGGCCGACCAGTGATCGGGCATCAGCAGGCGTCGGACGGAAGCAGCGAGCTCCTCGGGGTCGAAATGATCGCGTGGGAGGACCTCGAATGCAGACCATCGGCATCGACGTCGGCAAGCGCCAGCACATCGCGGCGATCTGTCACCAGGGCGAACGGGAGGCCCGCAAGGCGGTGCTGCGCTTCAGTACGGACCGCGCGGGCCTTGGGCAACTCGAGGATTGGCTCGCCCGCCAGGGCCAGATCACCCGGGCGGTCCTGGAGTCGAGCGGCCACTATCACCTGAACCTCGCCGCGGCGCTCCAACGCCAGGGCGTCCCGGTCGCAGTGGTGAACCCGATCGAGTCCAAGTACTTCGGCAAGCGGCGGCTCCAGCGGACCACGAGCGATCCGGCCGACGCGCGCACACGTGCGCTCCTGGCGATGGTCGACCAGCCCGAGATCCGTGACGTCCTCACCGGCGCCGAGCTGCGCGAGGCCGCGCGCTTCGCGATGGCCCTGGTCGACGAACGCGGTCGGGTCTGCCAGAAGATCACCCGCCTGCTCGAGCTCGGGTTCCCTGAGCTCGAGCAGGCGTACGACGATCCGACCTGCACGAGCGCCCTCGCGGTGCTCCGGCAGGCCCCGACCGCGAGCGCGGTCGCGCGCAAGCGCCCAGCGACGCTCGCTCTGGCAGCCCGACCGGGCGGCGGCCGGGCGATCGGCGCGAAGAAGGCCGCCCAGATCCAGGACCTGGCGCGGGCGACGATCGCGGCTCCTGAGCTTGCCGCCCAGATCGGCTTCCAGATGCGGCTGCGGATCGCCCAGTACGACCTCCTCACCGCGCAGATCGCCGAGGCCGAGGCCCACCTTGCGACGCTCCTTGACGGCGAGCTCGTCCGGCGGCTCCGGACGATCCCCGGGGTCGGGCCAGCGATCTGCGCCACGCTCATCGCCGAGATCGGCGACATCCGCCGGTTCGAGCGGTTCGACCAGCTCGTCGCGTACATCGGGGTCCATCCGGCCGAGAAGAGCTCCGGCCAGAAGGGCGCCAACCCCGAGACGAGCTGGCGGATGAGCAAGGCCGGCAACGCGTATCTGCGCACCGCGCTCTATCAGCTGGCGATCGTCGGGATCCGGCACAACCCGATCATCCGGGCCCACTACGCCCGCAAGCGCGCGCAAGGGAAGTCGAAGGTGAACGCGGTCGGCCACTGCATGAAGAAGGGGCTCGCGATCGTCTGGGGCGTCTGGCGGAGCGGCGAGGACTTCGCCGCTCCGGAGACACCTTGACAACTACCTATGGGACCTAGTCCTGCTCGATCTCGCGCTTCGCGCGAGAAGGCCCAGGCTGGTGGATGGTCGCGCGCGCGGCAACGCCGCGCTCGCTCGCAGTCGCGTCCTTTATGCTTTTCGGCGGGGAACGCGGGAGCCGGTCGACCGACCGTGACCCGCGTTTTTCGTTATGAAGGGATAGGGCAGTAGACAGCCAGACGATCCGCGAGCGGTTCATCAAGTTCTTCGAGGAGAAGGGTCACCACCGCCTGCCCAGCGCGCCCCTCGTCCTGAAGGATGACCCGAGCGTCCTCTTCACCAGCGCCGGGATGCAGCCGATCGTCCCGTACTTCCTCGGGAAGAAGCAGCCGCCGGCGAAGCGGCTGGTCTCGGTCCAGAAGTGCTTCCGGACCACGGACCTCGACGTCGTGGGGACGGATACCTACCACAACACCTTCTTCGAGATGCTTGGGAACTTCGCGATCGGCGACTACTGGAAGAAGGAAGCGATCGCGTGGGGCTGGGAGCTCCTCACGACGCAGTTCGAGATCGACCCGAAGACCCTCGTCGCGACGATCTACTTCGACGACGACGAGGCGTTCGATATCTGGACGAAGGAGCTGAAGCTGCTCCCCCCGGAGAAGGTCTTCCGGCTGGGCAACCTCGCGAAGGGCGACGACACGAACTTCTGGTCTCCGGGGCCGACCGGCCTCTGCGGTCCGTGCAGCGAGGTCTTCGTCGACCGCGGTCCACAGCCGAACGCGCCGCCGCACACGTGCGACCCGGGCGAGAGCTGCGGCCGCTACCTCGAGATCTGGAACTTCGTGTTCCAGCAATACGACCGCAAGGAGGACGGCACGCTGGTCCCGCTGTCGAAGCGGAACATCGACACTGGCGCCGGCCTCGAGCGGACGTCGCAGGTCCTCCAGGGCGTCACGGACACCTTCAAGACCGATCTCTTCAAGCCGCTGATGAAGAAGATCGAGACGCTGACCGGATCGACGTACGGGGACGACAACGCCCGTGACGTCTCGATGCGCGTCGTTGCCGAGCATGCGCGCGCCGCGGCGTTCCTCATCGCGGACGGGATCGCGCCGTCGAACGAGAACCGCGGCTACGTCCTCCGCCGCCTCATCCGCCGGGCGGCGCTCCACGCACGACGGCTCGACCTCAAGACCGGAGCGATCACCCAGGTCGCCGGCGAGGTCGTGAAGTCGATGCAGAAGCACTACCACGAGCTCACGTCGGCGCGGGAGCGCATCGCCGAAACGATCGGTGCTGAGGAGGAGAAGTTCGAGCGCACGCTCACGACCGGGATGGAGCAGCTGACCATTGCGATCGCCGCCGCGAAGGACGGTCGCCGGACCGAGATCGATGGCGACACCGCGTTCCGGCTATACGACACGTTCGGCTTCCCGATGGAGATGACCCGAGAGCTCGTGACCGCAGCGGGGATCGGCGTGGACGAGGGCGGCTTCAAACGGCTCCTCGATGCGCAGCGCCAGCGCGGCCGCGCGGCCGCGAAGTTCTCGCAGGACGCGATGCGCTTCGGCCAGTTCTATGCCGATCTCCACGAGACGGAGGGCCTCGCGAGCACGTTCAGCGGGTACACCGAGCTCGCCTCCGATGCCGTCATCCGCGCGCTCGTCATCGGTGGCAAGCGCGCGGACGAGGCGCGCGAGGGTCAGGATGTCGAGATCGTTCTCGACCGCACTCCTTTTTATCCAGAAGGCGGCGGCCAGGTCGGCGACCGCGGGGACATCACCACCTCCGAAGGCCGGGCGCTCGTGGCGGATACGCAGACGGCGGCGGCGGCGGTCATCGTGATGAGTGCCAAAGTGGTGGACGGCGTGCTGCGCACCGGCGCGACGGCGCGCGCGCAGGTCGACGAGGAGTCGCGACGCCACACGATGCGCAACCACACCGCGACGCATCTGCTGCATGCGACGCTGCGCCGCCTCTTCGGCGAGGACGTCCATCAGGCGGGCTCGCTCGTCCACGCGCCCAACCTGCGGTTCGACTTCACGTTCGGGCGCGCGCTCACCGCCGAAGAGCTGCGGCGCGTCGAGGAGGAAGTGAACGATGCGATCCTCACGAATGCCAGCGTCCACGCACAGGCGATGCCCTTGCAGGACGCACTCGCGTCTGGCGCGACCCACCTCTTCGACGAGAAGTACGGCGATGAGGTGCGGGTCGTCGAGGCCGGGCCGACGTCACGGGAGCTGTGCGGTGGCACGCACTGTCATTGCACCGGCGACATCGGTCTCTTCCTGATCACGAAGGAGGAGTCCATCGGCACCGGGGTGCGCCGCATCGAGGCGGTCACCGGCGAGGGCGCCCTCCGCGAGGTGCACGAGATGCGTGACCGGGTCGATCGTGCCGCCGCGGCGCTGAAGGTGCCGCCGGCGCGACTCCCCGAGGCCGTGACGCAGCTCGCCGAGTCGCGCGAGCGTCTCGAGAAGCAGCTTGCGTCGCTGCAGAAGAGCGGGGTGGATCAGACCGCGAACGCGCTCGTCGCCAAGGCCGAGACGCTGAACGGCGCGAAGCTTGTCGTGGTCGATGTCGGCGATTACGACCAGCAGATCCTGCGTGGCCTCGCCGACCGCGTGCGTGACGGCCTCGGCACGGGCGTGACGGTGCTCGGCTCGACCCACGCCGGCCGCCCGGGGCTCGCGATCGCGGTGAGCAAAGATCTCACCGAGCGCGTGCACGCGGGGAACCTCGTGAAGGAGCTCGCAACGATCATCGGTGGCAGCGGTGGCGGTCCGGCCAACAGCGCGACCGGCGGCGGGAAGGACGCCGCGCGCCTGGGCGATGCCCTCGACGCGGGGGCGCGGGCCGTGCGCGAAAAGCTCGGAGGGCGTGGCTAGTCCCGGCGTGGCCGGGGTCGAGCTCGCCTCGGCAGCCGTGCGTGTCGTCGTGGGTTACCGCGAGCAGGGGCGGTTCCGCGTCACCGGCGTCGGGCATGCCCCGGTGCCGAGCGCCGCGCTCAACGGCGGCTACGTCGCCGATCGCCGAGCGGTCGTCGCGGCGCTCGTCGCCGCGTTCGCCGGCGCCGAACGCAGCGTGCGCGCCGAGAAGGTCGTTGTCGCGATCGACGGTGACGACATCCGGACCTACCACGAGAGCACGACCTTCGAACGTGAAGACCAGCGGGACGCCGTTTCGCCCGGCGAGGCAGTGAAGGCGATCCGGCTCGCGCGCGAGGCCGCGGCCCGCGCGGCACGAGATCTGTCGGGCGATGACCCGGCGCTGCGCGGCATCGCGACGGCGGAGCTGCGGGACGACGTCGGAGGCTTCGTCCTGGACGGCCGGCGGCTCGGCTCGCCGGTGGGCGATCGCGGGCAGCGGCTCGAGGTGCGGACCGACATCGCGCTCGCGCCACTCGTGCAGGCGGGCGGCGCGACGGCGACGCTTGAGGCGGCGAGGCGCCGGGGCACCGCGACCTCCGGTGCGTACGCCCTCGGCCGGCTGGTCGCGGAGTCCGGTGTCGCCGAGGCGGGCATCGCGCGGCTCGCCGCGGACCAGACGACCGTTACCGTCGTCAGGGACGGCCGCGTCACCGGCACTCGGGTCTTCGCGGTCGGTCGCGAGGCCTTGCTCGCGCGCCATGTCCCGCCCGATGCGGACGTATGGGCTCGCTGCATCGTCGCGACGGTCCGCTCGCTCGGCCTCGAGCAGCCGGGCCGGTGGTACGTCGCGGGCGTCCCCGACGAGCTCACCGCGTTGCCCAAGGCCCTCGCCGCCGCGGCCGGCAGCGAGCGCGGGAGCTCGGTGGAAGTGCTGCCGCTGCGCACGAGCCTCGTGCCGCGCATCGTCGCGGACGCGACGCTCACCGCCGACGACCTCGTGGCCGCCGGTGCCGCGGCCCTGGGCGCCCAGGCGTATTCGTGAGCCGGACGGTCATCGACCTCGACTCGCGCGCGACGATCCTCGACGCATCCGAGCGGCTCGCGGCTGCCCCCGCGGATGCACCAGTCGTGTTCGTCGTGCCGTCGGGCGCGCCGTTCGCTCGCAACGCCGTGTTCCTCGAGGTCGCGCGCACGCTCGCGGGCGAGCGGCGCGTCGCGATCGTCTCGAGCGATCCGCGCGCGCGATCGATCGCGGCGTCCGTGCACGTCCCGGCGTATGCCTCGCTCGGCTCGCTCGAGCGCGAGGAGCTGGACCCGACGGAGAAGCTTGGCGGCCCACGGCGCGCGGCCCTCGCAGCGATCGCCGCGCGCCGGCCGCCGCCGTCGCTCGGCTCGCCCGCCCGCGCGATCGGCATCGCCGCGAGCGCGATCGGCGCGCTGGCCCTCCTGTTGATGATCGCGGTCCCGTCGGCGGCGGTGACCGTCGCGCCGTCGTCCATCCCGATGCCGGGGGCGACGTTCAGCGTGCGGGCCGGCCCCGGTGGGGATGTCCCGGCGCAGCCGCTGAATGCGACGATCACGACGAAGGTCACCGGTACGGCGACCGGCTCGCGCACCGACGAAGTGAAGGCGACCGGCTCGGTGCGCTTCTCGAACCAGACGACCGACGACACCACGATCCCGAAGGGAACGGTCGTCCAGACGGCTGACCGGATCCAATTCGCGACGACCGAGGCGACGACGTTGCCGAAGAGCATCATCTTCGGCTTCATCGTCGGTCAGGTCGACGTTGCGGTCGAAGCGGTCCTCGGCGGCCCGGCCGGCAACGTTCCCACCAATCGCATCGTGGTCAGTAACCGCGCCGTGTACTTCGTGACGAATCCCGCTGCGACGACGGGCGGCGAATCGAAGAAGATCCCCGTCGTGAAGGCCGAGGACTACACGGCGGCCACGGCGAAGACGACCGTCGACAGGGCACTAGCCGACGCGGCGAACGAGCAGAAGACCAAGTGGAGCGCCCAGCTCGGCGGGAGCGGGGTCGTGTACGTCGGGACCGCGTCGCTCACGTCGCAGGGCGGCCTGAGCGACGTCGTCGGCAAGGAGGTCCCGACGTTCGACGTGCCGATCGCCGCGACGGTGCAGGGCTTCGCGGTCGCCGCCGACCAGCCGACGAAGGCGGCAGTGGAGCGCTACCGCACGATGGCCTCTCCGGGCAATGTGCTCGACGAGCGCACGGCACAGTTCAACGCCATCGCCACCGTTGCGGACAACGGCGTGACCTGGCGCATCGCCGCGTCTGGGACGCAGGCGCCGCAGCTCGACGTTTCCCGGATCCGCGGGTCTCTCGCTGGCCGGACGCCCGCCGAAGCACATGCCGTCCTCGACGGTCAGGGGCTGAAGGTCACGGACCTGCGGATCTCCCCCAACTGGTGGCCGCGGATGCCGCTGCTCGACGCTCGGATCGCGGTCAACTGACGTGCGCTATCTTGCGCTCGACGTCGGCGACCGCCGGATCGGTCTCGCGGTCGGGGATGACGCGTTCGGTATCACTCGCGCGCTGCCGACCCTACGCCGATCGCGCCGCCTCGCCACGGACATCGAGCGGATCGCCGCGATCGCACATGGCGAGGAGGTGGGTACGCTCGTGATCGGTCTCCCGCTCACCCTGCGTGGCGACGACGGGCCGCAGGCCGAGCGCGTGCGGCGCTTCGCCGCGGCGTTGGCGCCCACCGGCCTGTCGGTCGAGCTCTACGACGAGCGCAACACGACGGTCGAAGCGCTGCACCGCGGCGCGGACGATCCGGATGCCGGTGCCGCGCGAGTCCTGCTCGAAGACTTCTTGAGCACGAAACGGTGAAAGAGCCGGTGTACCGCGGGCCCGTGCGCGCACCCGCCACACGGCACGGACGCCCGACCCCACCACGTCAACGGTCGGGCGCCGGCCCGCTGGTCTTCGCGCTCGTCGTCGTCGTCGTCGCGGTCGCCCTCTTCTTCGTCGGGCGACCGCTCGCGACCGACGCGATCGTCCAGGCAGCCGATGACCACGACACGCTGCTCCAGCAATCGGCCATCCGGGCGGTCATCGCTCCGGCGGTCGAGCCGCTGTTGGACGTCCCGGCGGATCCGAACGGCACGACCGTCGAGTTCACCGTGCGGCGCGGCGCAAACGCCTCGCAGATCGCGGTCGATCTGCTGAGCGCCAGGCTGATCAAGTCCGCGCTCGCCTTCAAGTTCGTGCTGTACGAGAGCGGGACGGAGAACGCGCTCCAGACGGGCACATACAAGGTGTCGCCGGCGCTCAGTCCGCGCGACATCGCGACGCTGTTCCAGCGGGCGCCGGGCGACCAGGTCGCGTTGCGCCTCATCGAGGGTTGGCGGTTGACCGAGGTCGCCGCGGCGGTCACCAAGGCCTTCCCGGCCATCAGTGCGACGGACTTCACCGCCGCGGCCGTCGTCGGCACGCGGAACAACTTCGTCCTGAATGGGATCGACCCGAAGGCGTCGCTCGAAGGGTTCCTCTTCCCGGATACCTACTTCCTGCGGCCGGACGCGACCGCGGATCAGATCGTCGGGATCCTCCTGGACAACTTCGAGACGAAGGCCGGTCCCGCGCTGCGCACGGCATCGGCCGAGCGCAACGCCTCGATCTACGACATGGTGAAGCTCGCATCCATCGTGGAGCGCGAGGCGCGTGATCGGAAGGAGAGCCCGCTGATCGCCGGCGTGTACCAGCACCGGCTCGATATCGCGATGAAGCTCGACGCCGACCCGACGATCCAATACGCGAAGGGGACCTGGGACGACCTGTCGCTCGACGACCTGAAGCTTGACTCGCCGTACAACACGTATCTCAACCCCGGGCTGCCGCCGACGCCGATCGCGAACCCGGGCCTCGCGGCGCTGCAGGCCGCGGCCAAGCCGGAGACGACGGACTTCCTGTTCTTCGTCGCGAAGGGCGACGGCTCCGGTGATCACGCGTTCGCGAAGACCATCGAGGAGCAGGAGGCGAACCGGGTCAAGTACGGGAACAAGTGACTGGCGGGCGACGAGCGGCTTTGCCGCGAGGAGTGAGCACCACCAGCCTTGAGCGGTCTCCGGCCGCAGGCCGGAGATTAAGCAGGTGAGTTTGGTCCTCCTGCTCGGCCACCCGGTCGAGCACTCGCTGTCCCCGGCACTGCACAACGCGGCGTTCCGTGCCCTCGGACTCGCCCATTCGTATGAGCTGTTGGACGTGACGGCGGACGCGTTGCCTGGCGCGGTCGGGCGCATCCGGAGCGGCGAGGTCCTCGGGGCGAACGTGACGGTCCCGTATAAGGAGACGGTGATGCGCCTCGTCGACACGTGGGATGGGCCGACGGCCGAGATCGGTGCGGCGAACACGCTGTCGCGGACCGCGGACGGCCGGCGCGTCCTCGCGTCCAACACCGACGGCGTCGGGTTCGAGTATGCGACCCGCGACCTCGCGCTGGATGGCGCGCGCGTCCTGCTGCTCGGTGCGGGCGGCGTCGCGCGCGCTGCGCTGACGGTGCTCTTCGCCCGCGGCGCGCGCGTGACGATCGCGAATCGCTCCGCGGATCGGGCGCGGGTCCTCGCCGGCACGCTCCCGCATCCGGTGGGCCTCGAGCCTCGCGTCGCGGAGTGGGCGAGCCGCACCGAGCTGGATGGCATGGACGCGGTGGTGAACGCCACCTCGCTCGGGCTGCGGGGCGAGGATCCGCTCGCTGGGGCGACGCTGCGTCGCGGTCTCGCCGTGATCGATCTCATCCCGACGGCTGCGCCCACGCCGCTCGTGAGGCGGGCGCGCGCGGCGGGGGCCGAGGTCGTCGACGGGCTCCCGATGCTGCTGCAGCAGGCGGTCTCATCCTTCCGCATCTGGACCGGACGCGATGCGCCGGTCGAGGTCATGCGTGCGGCGCTGTTCGCGAGCGTGAGCTAGCCGTGCGGTTCCTCACCGCGGGCGAGTCGCACGGCCGGGGCCTCACGATCATCGTCGACGGCGTCCCCGCCGGCCTCGAGATCGACGGCGCGGCCATCGACGCCGACCTGCGACGCCGGCAGCTTGGCTACGGCCGAGGCGCGCGTCAGCGCATCGAGCGCGACGGTGCACGCATCACCGGCGGCGTGCGGCAGGGCCGGACCACCGGGGCTCCGGTCGCGCTCTGGATCGAGAACCGTGATGCCGTCAACTGGGAGCGCGTCATGAGCACGACGCCGGTGACCGAGGCACCGGATGCGGTCACGCGGCTTCGTCCCGGACACGCGGACCTCGCGGGCGCGCTGAAGTACGGCCACGAGGACGTGCGTGACGTGATCGAACGCGCGAGCGCCCGCGAGACCGCCGCGCGCGTGGCGGCCGGCGGCGTCGCGCGCGCGCTCCTTCGCGTCGTGGGCGTGGATATCCTGAGCGAGACGATCCGCATCGGCGACGAGAGCGCGGCCGCGCGCTTCGACCGCGGCGCGATCGAGGCGAGCGAGGTGCGGTGCGGTGATCCCGAGGCGTCAGGGCGGATGACGAGCGCCATCGCCGCGGCGCGTGACGCCGGAGACACGCTCGGCGGGGTGATCGCCGTCCGCGCATCGGGCGTGATCGCCGGCCTCGGCAGCTACGCGCAATGGGACCGGCGGCTGGACGGGCGGATCGCGCAGGCGGTCGTGTCGATCCCCTCGGCGAAGGGCGTCGAGTTCGCGGATGCCTTCGACGCCGCCGGCGAGCGGGGCAGCCGGGTCCACGACCCGATCGAGCGGCGCGGCGCGGGCTTCGGCCGGCCGCAGAATCGTGCTGGCGGCCTGGAGGGCGGTGTCACCAACGGTGAGGACGTCGTCGTGCGCGTCGCGTTCAAGCCGATCTCGACGTTGATGAAGCCGCTGCCATCGGTCGATCTGCGCACGGGCGAGGCGGCACCGGCGCTCGTCGAGCGCAGCGACGTCTGCGTCATCCCAGCGGCAGGCGTCGTCGCGGAGGCGATGCTCGGGCTCGTCCTCGCCGACGCGCTGTGCCAGAAGTTCGGCGAAGACACCGTCGGAGACATCACGAGCGCCGTCGCGCGCTACCGCGAGCGTTTGAAGCCGATCGCCGACCGCTGATGCATCTCTTTCTCGTCGGGCCCCCGGGTATCGGGAAGTCAACCGTGGCTCCGCTGCTCGCGGAGGCGCTCGGCGGCCGGACGATCGACCTGGACGACGAGATCGAGCGCAAGGCCGGCAAGCCGTGCACCACGGTCATCACCGAAGACGGCATGCCCCGGTTCCGCGCCCTCGAGTCCGAGCTCCTCGCCGCGTTGCAGCCCACGCCCGCGTTGATCGTCGTCTCGACCGGCGGCGGCGCGATGCTGCTCGCGTCGAACCGCGCCCGGATGGGAGCGCTCGGCCTCCGGATCGGCCTGACCGGATCTGTCGCGACGGTCGCGCGCGGCCTCGCCGCGACGATGCATAAGCGCGCGCACCTGGACGTGGGGCCGCGCCAGCACGCCGCGCGCGTCCTGAAGGAGCGCCGCGACGTCTACGTCGACGTCGACGCATCGTTCGGCGTCGACGGCGTGGAGCCGCACGAGGTCGCCCTCGCGATCGCGGCGTGGCTCGTCTCCGCGCGCGGGGTCCGCATCGACGTGCTCGCATCGCACCCGTACCCGGTGCTCGTGCGCGCCGGGCTGCTGGAGCATGCCGGCACGCACCTCCGGGATCTCGGGTGGCGCGGGCCTGCCGCCATTGTCGCCGACGCCCTCACGGCGGCGCGATACGCGCCCACGGTCCGCCGCTCGTGCGCCGCGGCCGGGATCGACGCGACGGTCATCCGGGTGCCGCGCGGCGAACGGGCCAAGACCGCCGCCGTCCTGGCGCGACTATGGGACGCGTTCGGTGCGGCCGGCATCGGCCGCGACGGCGGCGTCATCGCGCTGGGCGGGGGGACCGTCGGCGACGTCGCGGGGTTCGCCGCGGCGACGTACCTCCGCGGGGTGCGGTTGGTGCAGGTGCCCACGACCCTGCTCGCGATGGTCGATTCCTCGATCGGCGGAAAGACCGGCATCGACCTGGCGCGCGGGAAGAATCTCGCCGGCGCATTCCATCAGCCCGATGCGGTCCTGGCGGACCCCAGCGTGCTCGCATCGCTGCCGCGCCGGGAGCGCGCGTCGGGCTTCGCCGAGATCGTCAAGTGCGCGTTCCTGGTGGATCGCGACGCGGTCGCGCAGGCCGAACGGTCCGCTGCGGCGGTGGTCGCGGGTGACCTCGGTCCGACGATCGGCTCGATCGCGCTTGCCGTCACCGTGAAGGCCGGGATCGTCGCGGTCGACGAGCGAGAGTCAGGGCTACGAGAGCTGCTGAATTTTGGCCACACGCTCGGCCACGCGTACGAAGCGGCGAGCCGCTACCGGGTCACGCATGGCGAGGCCATGAGCGTCGGGATGGTCTTCGCCGCCGCGCTCGCGGATGTCCTCGATCTGGCACCGACGTCGCTGCGCGAGCGGCTCGAGGCGCTGCTCGGCGCCGCCGGTCTTCCGACCCGGGCCACGCTGCCGGCGCGGACCTGGACCTTCCTCGCGCGGGACAAGAAAGCCAGGGCCGGCGCGGTCCGCTGGATCCTCCCGCGGACGATCGGCCGGTTCAGCGAGGTGACCGACGTCAACGCGCGCTCGCTGCGCGCCGCCGCAGCGATCGTGGAGGGACGGTGAAGCTCCTCTTGGTCAATGGGCCCAACCTCAACACCCTCGGCACGCGGGAGCCGGCGATCTACGGGACGACCACCTTGCTCGAGGTGGTGCGACGTTGCCGCGAGCTGGCCGGGCCGGGCCATACGGTCGCCGAGCTCCAGTCGAACCACGAGGGTGTGCTCATCGACTTCCTGCAGGAGCACGCCGATGCGGATGGTGCCATCATCAATCCCGGCGGCCTCGCCCACACCTCGATCGTCCTGCGCGATGCCGTCGCCGGGTGTGCGTTCCCGGTGGTCGAGGTCCACATCAGCGACATCGGCAAGCGCGAGCCGTTCAGGCACCATACGTATCTCAAGGACGTCACCGCGCATCAAGTGATAGGTAAAGGAGTGGCGGGCTACGAGGAGGCCCTTCGGTGGCTCCTCGAGAACGCGGGCCATCGTTAGCGATGGAGTGCCGTTAGGCCGCCGAAGGCGAACAAATGGTGTCTACGGGTGAGATCAAGCGCGGTATGACCATCGAGCTCGACGGCAACCTCTACCAGATCGTCGAGTTCCAGCACATCAAGATGGGGCGGGGCAGCGCACAGGTGCGGATGAAGCTCCGTAACGTCCGCCGCGGCGATCTCATCGAGAAGACGTTCCAGGCCGGCGACCGATTCGCGCGGGCACGCTTGGATCACCGCGACGTGCAGTACATGTATCACGACGGCGACCTGTATCACTTCATGGACACGAAGACGTTCGATCAGCTCGCGCTCGACGCCGATCAGCTCGGCGAGGGGGTCAACTACCTGGCCGACGGGACGGTCGTGACGCTCAACGAGTACGAGGGCGAGGCCATCGGCGTCGACCTCCCGCCGTCGGTTGTCATGACCGTCGCCAGCGTCGAGTTCGGGCTCAAGGGCGATACGGCCACGGGCGCGAACAAGCCCGCGACGCTCGAGTCCGGCCTCAAGGTCAACGTCCCGCTCTTCGTCAACCAGGGCGACAAGATCAAGGTCGACACGCGGACCGGGGAGTACATCGAACGGGCGTCGTGATCGGCGCGCCCGAGCGGATCCTCCGCGTCCGCGAGCTCACGGTCCTCGTCGCCCGCCGGCTGATGGAGGGCGACACGTTCAAGGACCTGTGGATCGAGGGCGAGGTCTCCGAGGCGACCCTATCCGCGGCCGGCCACGCGTACTTCACGCTCCGCGACAACACCTCCCAGCTCCGGTGCAGCCTGTTCGCGAGCGCAGCGGCGAACGTCGCGCTCGTGCCGCGGGCCGGTGCGCGGCTGCTCGTGCACGGCGACCTTGACGTGTACATCAAGGGCGGCACGTACAGCCTTCGCTGCGATGACATTCGGCCAGCCGGCGCCGGCGACGCGTACCTTCGCCTCGAGGCGCTGAAGCGCCGCCTGACCGCGGACGGCCTCTTCGCGCAGGACCGGAAGCGGCCCTTGCCCGCGCGGCCGCGGCGCGTCGGGGTGATCACGAGCCCGACCGGCGCGGCGTGGCACGACGTGCAGACCGTCATCGCGCGGCGCGACGCGCGCGTCGAGCTGGTGTTCGCCGAGGCGCAGGTGCAAGGACAGGGCGCGGTCGAATCGATGATCGCGGCGCTGGACGGTCTCGCGCAGCTGCGCGACCTCGACGTCGTGATCCTGGCACGCGGCGGCGGCGCGGCCGAGGATCTCGGTCCGTTCAACGATGAGGCCCTCGTGCGGGCGATCGCGCGGTTCCCGAAGCCGCTGTGCAGCGGCGTGGGGCATGAGTCGGATGTCACCCTCGCCGACCTCGTGGCGGACCTGCGAGCCCCGACCCCGTCGGTCGCGGCCGAGCTCGTCGTGCCGGATACCGGCGGGGACCTTGTCGCGGCCGCGAGGCTGCGTCGACGGATCGACGGCCGGATGCGGGAGATCGCGGCAGACCGCCGGCGCAGGTTGGTGAACGCGAAACGGATGGTCGATCGACGGGCACCGCCGGCGCGCGTGGCCCAGCTCCGGCAGCGCTTGGACGAGGTCCGTCGGGCCATCGATCGCGCGATCGCGCGCGCGGTGCCCCTCCAGCGGCAGCGCACGGTGAGCGCGCGCCGGCGGCTCGAGGCACTCTCGCCGCTCGCCGTCCTCGGCCGGGGCTACGCGATCGTCGAGGGCGCGGACGGCCGCGTCCGCTCGGACGTCGCCGCGCTCGCCGCCGGCGAGCCGGCGCGCCTGCGGATGCGGGACGGTCGGGCCGGTGTGCGGGTGGAGTCGGTGGAGGTGGGGAATGGCCGAGCCTGAGTCCGAGCGACCGATCGAGGCAGCGCTCGAGCGCCTGGAGACCATTGCCGACAAGCTCGAGGATCCCCAGCTCGATCTCGATGAAGCGGTGAAGCTCTACGAAGAAGGCCTGCTCCTATATGCGGAATGCACGACGCGGCTGGACGCCGCCGATCAGCGCATCACGAAGCTCGCCGACGCGCTCGCGCAGCAGTCGAAGCGCCCACCGTCCTAGCAAGCCCAAGGTCTCGGACGATCACCGTCCGCCAACGGATCGAAGCAGGCGTGCCGCGACGAGGGGTCCGCGGCTCCCCTGAGCGAGTGGTCGGAACCGGCAGGACGCGATCGTTGTCTCGGCGCGCGCCGACGACCGCGCAACGGAGAGCCGCGTACCACCTCAGCTGGGGGCGGCCCTCGCCTTCCTGAGGAACGGCTCGAGCGCTTCGAGGAAGGGCTCGGGTCGCAGACCGTGGATCCGGTGGCCGACGCCGGGGAAGCGAACGAGCTGCGCGTCGGGCCATTTCTGCGTCAGCGCGTCCGCCTCGCCCTCTTTGAGCGCACTCCCATCCGCGGAATTCGCGGCGAGCAGCAGGGTCGGCATCACCGGCACCGCGCGAACGACCTGCTCGTGGCCATCGGGTTTGCTGTGCCCGAACTGGTCCACGAATGCCGGATCCACGTCCTTGTAGTACGTCGCGAGCCGATCGGCCGCGTAGAAGCCACGGACCTCGCCGACGGTGCGTTCGCCGCGCGGCCCGCGCGCCGGTAACGGCAGCGACGCCACCGCGCGCTTGAAGGCGGACGGCTCGGCGCTCTTGTCGAGCGCCGCGCGGACGCTCGCGTAGTACTCGGCCCGCCAGTCGCGATCCCAGTTGTCGACGACCGGATCCTCGAGGACCAGCGCCCGTATCGCGGCGGGCCGTTTCGCGGCCGCGACGAGCGCCGTCCCGCCGCCGAGCGAGTGGCCGATGACGATGGCCGGCCGACCCGCGACGGTGTCGATCACGCGCAGCAGGTCATCAGCGAGCGCATCGATCGCGTAGCTCGCGGCGCGGCCGCTCTTTCCATGGCCGCGCGCGTCGTACGCGATGACGCGATACCGCGTGGCGAGCCGCGGGAAGATGTTCTCCCAGTCTTCCGAACGGAACGTCGCGCCGTGGAGGAGGACGATCGGTGGCTCGCCCTGCGCGCCGCCCGCGGAGTCGTAATACGCGAGCTTCGGATCGCCCTTCAGCGTGCGCGAACGCGGCAAACGCTTCGGCATCGCGCGGAGTCTAGGGATACGCTTTCGCCGGTGATGGCCGCGCGCGTTCGGCTCGACCAGCTGCTCGTCCAACGTTCGCTCGCTCCAAGCCGCGAGCGCGCGCAGGCGCTCATCCTCGCAGGCGCCGTGCGCGTCGACGGCGAGGTCGCTGATCGCGCGGCCGCGCCGGTGTCGGACGAGGCCGCGATCACCATCGACCGCGGACCGCGGTTCGTGTCCCGGGGCGGCGAGAAGCTCGACGCGGCGCTCGACGACTTCGGGGTGAACGTGGCCGGCAAGGTCGTCCTCGACGTCGGCTCGTCCACGGGCGGATTCACCGATTGCGTCCTGCAGCGTGGCGCCCTGCGCGTCTATGCGATCGACGTGGGGAAGGGGCAGCTCGACTGGAAGCTGCGCACCGATGCACGGGTCGTGTCGCGGGAAGGGGTGAACGCGCGCGAGGGCTTCGAGCTGCCCGAGCGTGTGGACCTGATCGTCGCGGACCTCTCGTTCATCGCCTTGCGCATCGCGCTCCTGCCGTCGTTCGGGCATCTCCGGGAAGGTGGCGACGTCGTGGCGCTGGTGAAGCCGCAGTTCGAGGCGGGGCGGGAGGCCGTCGGCCGCGGTGGGATCGTCCGCGAGGCGAAGGACCGGGCCGCTGCCGCGATCGCGGTGTGCGACGCGTTCACCGCCGTCGGCATCGGGACCGTGGCGATCGCCCCCTCTCGGCTGGCGGGACGCGAGGGCAATCGCGAGATCTTCGTCCACTGCCGCAAGGGCGACCCCGGCCTGGCACCCGGACGGATCCGCGAGCGCGCCGCCGAGGCCGCGGAGTGAAGCTCGCGTTCGCCGTGCGGCCGGATTGGAACGTGGCCATCGACGCGGCACGCGATGCCGCGACGCGAGCGCGGACGAGCGGCCACGAGGTCGTGGAGGTGCGGCTCGACTCGAGCACCCTGGCCCGCGAGGTCGCGGGCGCGGAGGTGGCGATCGTCTTTGGAGGCGACGGCACGATGCTGCGCGCGGCCCGGGTGCTCGCGCCGCTCGCGATCCCGATCCTCGGCGTCAACCTCGGCCGCCTCGGCTTCCTCGCCGGCGGATCCCTCGCGGAGCTGGACGGGTTCCTCGCGGAGATCGCGGCCGGGCGGTCCACGACCGAGGAGCGCACGCTGCTCGAGGCGAGAGTGCGCCGGCAGGGCGCCGCGGATCTGAACGCGCTCGCGCTGAACGACGTCGTCGTCGCGCGCGGGAGGGAGGTCCGCTCGATCCACATCGACGTGCGGATCGACGGCGCGCCGTTCACGGTCTACCGGGCTGACGGCCTCATCGTCGCGACGGCCACCGGCAGCACCGCGTACGGGATGTCGGTGGGCGGTCCGCTCATCATCCCGTCGTCGCGCGCGATCATGATCGTCCCGATCGCGCCGCACCTGTCGTTCCCGAACGCGGTGGTCCTCGATGTCGATCAGACGATCGCGCTCGAGGTGCTCGACGAGCCCGCGCGCCTCTCGCTCGACGGCCAGGAGGAGCACGACCTCCATGTGGGCGATCGCATCGAGGTGCGACGCGCCCGGCCGGTCGCGCGCTTCGTACGCACCGCGACGATGCGCCCGTTCCTCACGTTGCTCCGGAAGAAGATCCTGAAGGAAGAGGGCGGACCGGCCTGATGGCCCTCGATCCGCTGGCAGCCGTCGCGGCGATCCGCACGAGGACGGCGGCGAACCCGTCGGTCGCCATCGTCCTCGGCTCGGGCCTCGGCCGTCTCGCCGACGACGTCATGCACGCGACGCGGATCCCGTACGCCGGCATCCCCGGGTGGGACCGCAGCACGGCGCCGGGGCACTCGGGAGAGCTCGTCGTGGGGACGCTCTCCGGGAAGACGGTCGCGGTCATGAAGGGCCGCCTGCACTACTACGAGGGCTACGACATGCCCGCCGTCGTGTTCCCGATCCGCGTCTGCAAGGCGTGGGGGATCGATACGGTGATCCTGACGAATGCGTGCGGCGGTCTGAATCCGAAGTTCAAGCCCGGCGACCTCATGCTGCTCGAGGACCACATCAATTTCATGCCGGCCAACCCGCTGCGCGGCCCCAACGACGAGCGGCTCGGACCACGCTTCCCCGACATGGTCGGGACATACACCGAGGAGCTCCGTGCCACCGCGAAGTCCGTGGACCCCGATCTGCGCGAGGGCATCTACGTCGCCGTCTCCGGACCGAACTTCGAGACCCCCGCGGAGCTCCGCATGCTCCGCGGCCTCGGGGCGGATGCCGTCGGGATGAGCACGGTGCCCGAGGTGATCGCGGCCCGGCACCTTGGGATGCGGGTCCTCGCGATCGCGACGGTGACGGACATGGCCACCGGCATCCCCGGGCAGATCGAGCATGTGAGCGGGGAACAGGTGATCGAGGTCGCGGAGCGCGCAGGCGCGCGGCTCGGGGCGCTCATCAAGGGCGTCGTCGCCAAGCTCTGACCGATGAGGACGGTCGAGCTCGTCGAACGGAAGCGTGACGGCGGGCGGCTGACCGCCGACGAGATCACGTTCCTGGTCGACGGCTACACGAAGGACGAGATTCCCGACTACCAGATGGCTGCGTTCTGCATGGCCGTCGTGTGGCGCGGTATGGACATGCGCGAGACGGCGGACCTCACCGCGGCGATGGTCGCGACCGGCGAGCACCTCGATCTGCGCAGGTTTGGACCGGTCGTCGACAAGCATTCCACCGGCGGCGTCGGCGACAAGACCACCCTCGCGGTCGCGCCACTGGTCGCCGCGTGCGGTCTTCCGGTCGCGAAGATGAGCGGTCGCGGCCTCGGCTTCTCCGGCGGCACGCTCGACAAGCTCGAGTCCATCGCCGGCTACCGCGTCGATCTCTCGACGAAGGAGTTCCTCGCGCAGCTCGGGCGCATCGGCATCGTCCTCACCGGACAGACCGCCGATCTCGCACCGGCCGACGGCAAGCTGTACGCCCTCCGCGATACGACCGGGACCGTGCCGGCGATCGCGCTCATCGCGTCGAGCATCATGTCGAAGAAGATCGCCGCCGGCGCGAACGCGGTCGTCCTCGACGTGAAGGTCGGCAGCGGCGCGTTCATGAAGGGGCTTCCATCTGCGAAGCTGTTGGCTCGCACCATGGTGGCGATCGGACGAGCGCACGGCATCGCTGTCACCTGTGAGCTCACGGATATGGACCAGCCGCTCGGGTGTGCCGTCGGCAACAGTCTCGAGGTCGCGGAGGCGATCGCGACCCTCCGTGGCGAGGGTCCGCCCGATTTGGTCGCCCTCACGCGCCTGGCGGGCGCGGAGATGCTCCTGCTCGGAGGCAAGGCCCGCGACCGGCAGGCCGCGCGGCGCCGCATCGACGGCGCGATCGCGGATGGCAGCGGCCTGGCCAAGCTCCGCGAGCTCGTCGAAGCCCAGGGCGGCGACCCGCGGATGGTCGACGACCCAGGTCGCCTCCCGCGCGCGCCGCATGTCGAGACGCTCCACGCGACCAGCACCGCGTACGTGAAGCGGATCGCGGCCGACGAGATCGGCGCCGCATCCGTTCTCCTGGGCGCGGGCCGCGAGACGAAGGGCGATCCGATCGATCACCGGACCGGCATCGTGCTCCACGCGAAGGTCGGCGCGCGCGTCGAGCGGGGCGCGGCCTTCGCCGAGGTCCATCACGCCGGCCGGCCGGCCGATTCGCTCGCGATCGCGCAGGTCCGCGCGGCGTTCGCGTGGAGCACGATGCCGGTCGCGCCGCGGAAGCTCGTGCTCGGGCGGATCGCATCGTGAGAGCGCGCCCATAGACTCGACCGAGTGATAGCCCGTGGATACCGAGGACCCGGCAGCACGAACCCGATGCTCCTCATCGCTCTCGGACTGCTCGTCCTCTATTTCCTCACCGGAGGCCTGCAGAGCCCCATCCAGAACGCGACGCGGGATCCGATCGCGTTCATCGCCTTCGTCGTCGCGATCATCCTCGGGATCACCGTGCACGAGTTCATGCATGCCTACGCAGCGCACCGGCTCGGCGACGACACCGGGCGGCTCATGGGCCGCATGACGCTCAACCCGTTGGCGCACTTCGACCTGTTCGGGACCGTGCTGCTCGTCGTAGCCGGCTTCGGGTACGGGAAGCCCGTGCCGTTCAACGAATCGCGGCTGCGGAGCTCCAGCTCCGTGGCCCTCGTGGCACTCGCGGGTCCGGCCGCGAACTTCGTGATCGCCGCGCTCTGCGCGATCCCGCTGCGGTTCGGCGCGGCCGATCCGTTCGGCGGCGCGTACACCGAGATCCTCGCGTTCGTCGTCTACTTCAACTGCGTGCTCGGGATCTTCAACCTCGTGCCGATCCCGCCGCTCGACGGATCGAACGTCGTCTATGGACTGCTCCCACCGCGGCAGCAGTACACGTGGCGTCAGTTCCAGCCCTACGGTCCGATGCTCCTCCTGCTGCTCCTCTTCGTCGGACAGCGGATCCTGTTCCAAATCGTGTTCGGCCCGGCCCAGTTGATCGCGAACTTCCTCGTCGGCACGCGACTGTTCTGATGTTCGATCGCGCGAGGCAGACGCTTCGCGTGGTCGCCGCGGGTGCGGCGGCCGATGCCCGCCATGCCGAGCGGACCGCCGAGATCCTGCGCGTCCTCGGCGCGGACGAGGAGCTCGTGACCGCCGGCCTCCTCCACGACATCGCGAAGCCGCCCACCACGCAGCTGTGGCATCGCATTGCCGGCGTCCTGATCGCCCGGATCGCGCCCCGGGTGCGGCGTGAGCTGGCGCGAGGCAACTCGACCTTCGCGCGCTACCTCGACCACGCGCGGTTCGGCGCGGAGGAAGCCCGGCGGCGGGGCGCGTCGGATCGGGTCGTGTCCCTCATCGCCGGACATCACTCGCCGCCGCGGAGCGACGACGCGCGGCTCCTGGCGCGCGCCGATCACGAGGCGTTGCCGTGATGCCCGTCGGCCCACGCCCACCGGACGTCGCGGTCGCGGGCTTCGAGGGTCCGCTCGATCTCCTGCTCGAGCTGGTCGAGGAGAAGCGACTCGACATCTTCACGGTGCCGCTCGGCGAACTCGCGGACGAATACCTCGCGCGCGTCCGCGCGATGGACCGGCTGCCCGCGGACGAGGTGTCGGCGTTCCTGTACATCGCCTCGCGGCTCGTCCTGCTGAAGGCCCGGAGCCTCCTGCCATCGCTCTCGCCCACCGCGGAGGAGGACGAGGTCGACACCGAGGAGGAGCTGCGCCTTCGGCTCATCGAGTACGCGACGACCAAGGGCCGCGCCGCGGCGCTCGGCGACCGCATGCGCGCCGGCGAGCGCGCGTTCCACCGCGAGGGCGGGACCGTCGAGCTCCCGCCGAAGGGCGGTGATCCCGACGTGCTCGCCGCCGCATGGCTCAAGGTGCTCTCGCTCACCCGACGGACCGAAGAAGCGGTCGAGGTCCCCGGCGAGCGCTACTCCGTCGAGCAGCGCACAGTCGAGATCGAAGCGCTCATCGCCGAACAGCCGTCGGCCACGTTCGCTACGCTCCTCGGTGACCGGCCGACGCTCGGCTACGCGATCGTGACGTTCATCGCGCTGCTCGACCTGTATCGGCGCCTGGTCATCGACATCACGCAGGACGAACTCTTTGGCGAGATCCGCGTCGAGCGGAAGGTCCGGCGGATGGAGGGGCTCAGCGAATGACGCGCTCGGTCATCGCCGCCGCCGTGGAGGCCGTGCTCTTCGTCGCCGAGAAGCCCGTGAGCCGCGCCGAGCTCGCGAAGACCGTCGGTGCGGGCACGAAAGCGGTCGGCGAGGCACTGGCGGAGCTCGACGAGTGGTACCAGGGCACCGGCCTGCGCCTGCAGCACGAGGACGACGATTGGCAGATCGTGACCGCACCGGAGCAGGCGCCGTTCGTCGCGACCTACTTGGGCGCCGATCGGCTGCGGCTCTCGACCGCGGCGCTGGAGACCCTCGCGGTGGTCGCGTACCGCCAGCCGGTCACGCGTGCCGAGGTCGAGTCGATCCGCGGCGTCAACTGCGACCAGACCATCTACACGCTCATGTCGCGGCGGCTCATCGCGGAGCTCGGACGTCGCGAGGCGCCGGGCAGCCCGTTCGAGTACGGCACGACCTGGGAGTTCCTCGAGTGCTTCGGCCTCACCTCGCTCGGCGCCCTTCCCACGGTCCTATCGCCGGACGGCGTCCGCAGCGACGAGGCGGTGACCAATTGACCGGGGCTCCGTGGCGAGGGGCTCGGCCGGCGCGGGCGACGCCCGGGCCGACCGGACGGGCCGCACGAAAGGACGGCGCCGCAGCGAGAGCGCACAAGGTGCTCTCCGAGCGAGGCATCGCGTCACGCCGCCACGCCGAGCAGCTCATCGCCGCCGGACGGGTCACGAGTCGCGGCCGCCGCATCACGATCGGCGAGAAGGTCGCGCCTGACGCACCGCTCGAAGTGGATGGCGCGCGTGCCGCGACCGCCGTCGCGCACCGGTACGTCCTGTTGAACAAGCCGGCCGGCATCGTCTCCACGGCGCGGGACGAGCGCGGGCGACCGACGGTGGTGTCGCTGGTCGGTGCGCGCGAGCGGCTCTACCCCGTCGGGCGCCTCGATGCGGATTCGGAAGGTCTCCTGTTCCTCACGAACGACGGGGCCTGGGCCGAACGGGTCCTGCACCCGCGGTTCGGGCACGAGCGCGAGTACGAGGTGGACCTGCAGCCCGAGCCCACGGACGAGCAGCTCTCTGCGCTGCGCCGCGGCGTCCGGCTCGATGAAGGCGTCGGCAAGGTGTATGAGCTCCGGGTCGTCGCGCCGGGGCGGGTGCGCCTCGTCCTGCGGACCGGGTGGAAGCGCCAGGTGCGACGGATGTTCGCCGCGGTCGGACTTCGCGTGACGCGCCTCCGTCGCGTGCGGATGGGTCCGCTGGTCCTCGGAGGGCTGCCGCTCGGCAAGTGGCGCGAGCTGACGAACAAGGAGATCAGCGCCCTTCGTTTGAAGGGGGCTCGGCCGGGGCGGGCAACGCCCGGCCCGGCCGCACGACGGACGAATCGCTAGTGGCAATGCCACGGACCGTCGCGATCGACGGACCCGCGGGGGCGGGGAAGAGCACCATCGGCGCCCTCGTCGCGGAGCGCTTGGGCTATCTGTTCCTCGACACCGGTGCGATGTACCGCGCGGTCGCGCTCGCCGCGATGCGCCGCGGGATCGATCCGGACGACGGTGAGAAGCTGAGCGACCTCGTGACGACGGTGCGGATCATGATCGGGCCACCGACGAAGCAGGACGGCCGGGCGTACACCGTCCTGCTCGACGGCAATGACGTCACCTGGGAGATCCGCTCCGCGGACATCGATCGCATCGTGTCGCAGGTCGCACGGGTATCAGGCGTCCGCGACGCCATGGTCGAGCAGCAGCGATCGCTCGCCGGCACGGGCCGGGTGGTCATGGTCGGACGTGACATCGGCACGGTCGTGCTGCCGGATGCCGAACGGAAGATCTTCCTCACGGCGTCCGCTGGCGAGCGTGCGCGCCGCCGGGAAGAGGAGCTGGCGTCACGCGGCGAGCGCCGGCCGCGGCACGAGCTGCTCCATGAGATCCTGCGGCGCGATCAGCTCGACACCGAACGCCCGGTCTCGCCGCTCAGGGCGGCCGACGACGCGATCGTCGTGCCGACCGATGGCCTCGCCGTGCGCGAGGCCCTCGACAAGGTGCTGGCGGCGATCCAACGGGCCTGATCGGTCTGCTCGGGGATCCGCTCTGGCCGCAGCGGCGCCTGTGGGTCTGGCAGTCGCTGTTCCCGACGGTCCGCACGCTCGCGCTGCTCCTGTTCCCGATGACGCTCGACGGCCGCGAGCGCATCCCGACGCACGGCCCGTACATCGTGGTCGCCAACCACGTGAACTGGAAGGATCCGCCGGCCATCGAGTTCAGCTTCGGCGTGGCCATCCGCTTCATGGCGAAGATCGAAGCGTTCCGGATCGTCTTCCTCGGCGGGCTGCTGCGCGGCATCGGGTGCTTTCCGGTCCGCCGCGGTGAGGGCGATCGCCGCGCCGTCGTCACCTGCCTGCACGTGCTCCGAGCCGGCAACCCGCTCGGCTTCTTCCCCGAGGGCACCAGGAGCCGCGAGCGAAAGCTCGGACGCGCGCAACCGGGCATCGCGTTCCTGGCACTCCGATCCGACGCGCCGATCGTGCCGGTCGGCGTCACGGGCACAGCCGACGCGAAGCTCTTCCGGTCGGACATCCGCGTGCGCGTCGGCGAGCCGTTCCGCGCGAGCGAGCTACCCGAAGCCGCGACGCGCGACGAGCAAGCGATCGCCGACGCGATCATGCGTCGCGTCGCAGCGCTCCTGCCCGAGGAGATGCGTGGGTATTACTCCGATGCGGTCCACGAGCCCACGTAGGCCCGTACACTTGTTCAGATGGAAGTCCTCCTCGCGCGCGAGAACGGGTTCTGTTTCGGGGTCAAGAAAGCCGTCGAGCTGACCGAGGCGGCCGCCGAATCCGGCAGGCCCGTGTTCAACCTCGGCCAGGTCGTGCACAACCCGAAGATCAGCGAGCGACTGGCCGCGCGCGGCGTGAAGGTGATCAAGGACCCGGCCGAGGCCGAGACGGGCATCGTCGTCATCCGCGCGCACGGCGTGCCGCCGGCGGTTCGCGCGAGCATCGAAGAGCACGGCCTCGAGTGCATCGACGCGACCTGCTCGCTCGTTCTGCGGGCGCAGCGGTTCACGAAGCAGCTCGCCGATGAGGGGTACCGGGTGATCATCCTCGGCACGCCCGAGCACCCCGAGGTCGTCGGCCTGGTGGGGTTCGCGGGCCCCGACCACACGATCGTCGAGACGAAGGCCGAGTGGGAGCGGCTCCCGAAGATGAGGAAGGCCGGCGTCGTCTCGCAGTCGACGCAGCCACCGTGGGCGTTCAAAGAGCTCGTGAGCCACGTCGCCGAGATCAGCCAGGAGATGAAGGTCTTCAACACCGTCTGCCCGGTGACGATCAAGCGCCAGAACGCCGCAGCGGAGCTCGCGGGCGAGACGGACGTGATCCTCGTCGTCGGCGGCAAGAACTCGGCCAATACGCGCGAGCTCGTGAATCTCGCGCGGATGCAGGGCAAGACCGCGTACCACATCGAGCACTCGACGGAGCTCGAGCGCTCGTGGCTCGAGGGCAAAGAGCGCGTCGGCCTCATCGGCGGCTGCTCGACGCCGATGGAGACGCTGCTCGAAGTGAAGGAGCGCGCCGAAGCGCTGGCGGGCTAGATGGCGCGTGCGGTCGTCGCCATCGTCGGCCGTCCGAACGTCGGGAAATCCACCCTGTTCAACCGGCTCGTCGGCGAGCGCGTCGCCATCGTCGAGGATCTTCCCGGCACGACTCGCGATCGGATCTACGCGACCGCCGATTGGCGCGGTCGTGAGTTCGCGCTCGTCGACACCGGCGGCCTGGATGACCCGAAGGCCGGAGCGATGGAAGCGGCGGTGCGCGCGCAGGCGGAAACGGCGATCGACGAAGCCGACGTCGTCCTGTTCATCGTCGACGCGAAGACCGGCATCCTCCCGGTCGAGCACGATGTCGCCGACCGGCTCAGGCGAAGCCGGAAGCCGGTGCTCATCGTCGCGAACAAGAGCGACTCGTGGCGAGGTGAGGCCCAGGCCGCGGAGTTCTACGCACTCGGCCTCGGCGACGTCCACACCGTGTCGGCGCTCCAGGGCACCGGCACCGGCGATCTCCTCGACGCGGTCGTCGCCGCGCTGCCGCAGGAGGAGGTCGCCGAGGAGGACTACGCCGCGAAGGTCGCGATCATCGGCCGGCCGAACGTCGGCAAGTCCAGCTTCCTGAACACGCTCGTCGGATCGGAGCGCGCCGTCGTGAGCGAGATTCCCGGTACGACGCGCGACACCGTCGACACGGCCATCGAGCGGGACGGCAAACGGATCCTCCTCGTGGATACCGCGGGGATCCGGCGCCGCGGGAGTATCGCCCACGGCATCGAGCAGTACGCGCTCCTCCGCACCGTGCGCGCGATCGAGCGCGCCGACGTCGCGATCCTCCTCATCGACGCCCTCGAGGGGATCGTTGATCAGGACGTGCACAACGCCGGCTATGCGCTCGAAGCCGGCGTGGGGCTGGTGCTCGCCATCAACAAGTGGGATGCTGTCGACCGCGGCATGGAGACGACCGAACGTTTCAGGGCCGACGTGGCGCGCGAGTTCCACTTCGCGCCCTGGATGACGAGCCACTTCACTTCCGCGAAGAGCGGCCGCAACGTCCCCGAGACGCTCGCGGACGCCGTCCGCGTCGTGGAGAGCCGCCATACCCACGTGTCGACCGCGGACCTGCATCGGATCCTGGTCGATGCGATCGGCTCGCACCCGCCGCCGACGGTGCGCGGGAAAGAGGTCCGCTTCCACCACGTGACCCAGGCTGACGCACGGCTCCCGACGTTCGTGTTCTTCGTGGATCGACCCGACCTCGTGCACTTCTCGTATCAGCGGTACCTCGAGAACAAGCTGCGCGAGCGCTTCCCGTTCCCAGGTACGCCGATCAAGCTCCAGTTCCGCGGAGCCCGCGACTGATGGATCTCGTCCGCATCGTCGCGTCCGGCCTCATCGGGTACGGGATCGGCTCGATCTCGAGCGGTTACTTCGTCGGCCGGATGTACCGCAACGTCGACCTCCGGACCATTGGATCCGGCTCGACCGGTGCGACGAACACGTTCCGCGCGCTCGGGCTTGGGGCCGCGCTGCTCGTCGCGCTCCTGGACATCCTGAAGGGCGCGGTGTCCGTGTGGATCGCGTCCGCGATCGTGAGCGCGCCCGCCGACGAGCGGACGATCGCGACCGCCGTCGCGGCGGTGGCCGCGGTGGCCGGCCACTGCTGGCCGGCGTTCCTCGAGGGCCGGGGCGGCCGCGGCGTCGCGACCGGGTTCGGGGCGCTGCTATTCATCGCGACACCCGCATGGCTCGGCTCCGTCGTCGCCTTCATGCTCGCGCTCGCGATCACCCGCATGGTGAGCGTCGGCTCCCTCGCGGCCGTCGCGGGGGCGGTCATCGGCTATGCGATCTTCGTCTTCGCCGGGTACCTGTCGTTCCACTGGGCCGTGCTCGGCTTCATCCTCATCGCCGGCTCGATCGTGACGTTCCGCCACCGCGCGAACATCGCACGGATCGTTCGCGGCAAAGAGCCGCGTGTTGGACGACACCGATCCCCCTCGACGTAGCCGTCCTCCAGGCGGGATCCTGGGGAACGACCCTGGCGACGATCCTCGCCCGGGACGGCGGCCGCTCCGTCGTGCTGTGGACCCGCGACCCCGCGCGGGCGAACGAGATCGCGGCGCGTCGCGAGAACGGCCGGTACCTGCCGGGCGTGACCATCCCCAATAGCGTCGTGATCACGGACGATCTCGAGCGCGCGATGCGCGCGGACGCGATCGTCGTCGCTGCGCCCGCCCAGGGCGTCCGCGAGCTGCGTGACCGCCTGGCCCCGCTCCTCCGGCCATCGCACCGGCTGTGCTCGGCGACGAAGGGCCTCACGCCCGACGATTCGCGCCGGATGAGCGAGCTCTGGGGCGACGTGATGCCCGCGTCGAGCATCGCGGTCCTCTCCGGACCGAACATCTCACGTGAGATCGCGGCCGGGCTGCCCGCCCCCACGGTGATCGCCTCGACCGATCGCGAGACCGCGAAGATGTTCCAGTCGCTGCTCGGCACGCCGATGTTCCGCGCGTACACGAACGACGACGTGGTCGGCGTCGAGCTGTGCGGCGCGCTCAAGAACATCATCGCCCTCGGCGCCGGGGCGATCGATGGCATGGGCTATGGGGTGAACGCGAAGGCGGGCTTCATGACCCGCGGGCTCGCCGAGATTGCCCGGTACGCCTTCGCCAGCGGCGCGAACCCGCTCACGTGCGCCGGCCTCGCCGGCTTCGGGGACCTCATCGCGACGTGCACGAGCGCGCACTCGCGGAACCGCACCGTGGGGGAGCAGCTCGCAAAGGGCGCGACGATCGCTGATATCAAGGGTCGCCTCGGAGGCCAGGTCGCCGAAGGGATCGGCACGACCGAAGCGGTGCACGCGATCGCGGCGGCGAAGGGCGTCGACATGCCGATCGCGGCCGAGACCTACCGCGTGCTGTTTGAAGGGAAGCCGGTCCGTGAGGCCATGCGCGGTTTGATGGAACGGGAGCGCGGCGAGGAGCTCTCGGGGCCGCTCGCTGAGGTCTCGCGGCTCCTCCGCGTCACCACGGGAGACGCTCGGCGGCCTGACTGACGAGCACCTGGGCTTGGCCTCCAGCGGCGCGGCCGCAATGTGCGCGTCGAGCGGCGTCGGACCGGCGCCGACCGCGATCAGTTCGCTCTCCATTTCGGTCGCCTCACTTCCGTTCGTGCTGCCCGTGATTCACGATGCGAGGCAGGAGAGTGACACCCATCCGTAAAGCGGCTGTGAAATGGCTGGCAGCGGCGGTCGTCGCCGCGGCGTGCTCAGCGCCGTCCCCGGCTGTCGTCCCGACGGCAGCACCGGCCACCCACCAGCTGCAGGTCGTCGTGGCCGGCGCGGACGGCCCGGTGTCCGGCTTGCGGGTCTGCGCGGTGACCATCGCGGGCGCGCAGTCGTGCGCGCCCACCGGACCCGATGGGGTCGCGACGTTCGACCTCCCCGCGGGCGCCTACCAGGTCCGCTCAGAGGTCCCGGCGAGCCAGCGACGGGTCGGCGAGCTTGTGGGCGCGGACCTCACCCAGGCCAACGCCTCGGTCCGTCTCGAGTTCGAGAAGATCCGCCGGATCACCGGCACGATCACCGACACGGCCAAGACGCGCGTCGCGCAGGCACCCGTCTGCGCGAACCCGCTGTCGCTCGCGGCGACGGTGTGCGAGAAGAGCAAGTCCGACGGGACCTACGCGATCGACGTGACGCCCGGCCTCTACAAGATGAGCGTCGACGGCGGGCCGGGGCTGCAGCTGCTCACGCAATGGGCGTACGGACGCCTCGACAGCGGAGAGGCCGACGTGATCGACGTCCGCTCGGCGGACGTGTCGGGCATCGACGTCGAGCTTCGGCCGGGCGTGACCCTGCAAGGCACGATCACCGCGACGGACGGACACCCGGTGAAGAAGGCGCAGGTCTGCACGCATCCGTTCAGCCAATCGCTGCCGTGGGATTGCGAGCGCACGAACGATCACGGCCACTACGTCGCGCTCCGTGAGCCAGATACGTATTGGGTCTGGGTCATCCCACCGGACGACGACCCGCTGCTGATGCAGTGGTTCGATGACGCGCTCGTCGGTGTTGGTGCGTCGTCGGTCGCTCTGGATCGTGACCGCACCATCGATCAGGTGCTCGGTCCGGGGCCGTCCATCGTCGGCCACGTCACCGATCCCGCCGGAGCACCGGTGTTCCACGCGTTCGTCTGTGTGGACACCCCGTTCCCCACGGGGCGGATCTGCCGCCCGACGGATGCGGCCGGCGCGTACCGCGTGACCACCCGTCCGGAGACCTATCTCGTCCAGATCATCCCGCCCGACGGCAGCGATCTGCTGCCGCAGTACGTCGGCGGCGGCAGGACGTGGATCGACGCGAGCACCGTCACGGTCCGCTCGCAGAACGTGACCGTGGACGTACGGCTCCAGCGGGGCGTCTCGGTCAGCGGCGTCGTGCGCTCTCAGACCGGTGTGCCCCTCGAGGGGGCGTCGGTGAACGTCTCCGACGCACAGGGCTTCCTCACCGCGACGTCCACGGACACGTCCGGCGCGTACTCACTCGCCGTCCCACCCGGTCGGTATACGTTCGACTTCTTCGCGCCCTTCCCGAGCCAGGTCGTGAGCGTCGAGGGTCGTGCGGTGACCGTGGACAAGGCGATGACGCTGGACGTGACCCTGGCTGACGCGAACCCCTGACCGCGCCCATAATCCGAGGCACATCCACCGGGGAGGACGACTCATGGACCTGCGCTCACTGATCGCGCCACGTCTGGTTGCACACGCGCACTGCGACATCCCGTGCGGCATCTACGACCCGACCGCCGCGAAGGTCGCGGCCGACACCGTCGCGAAGATGGTCGAGAAGATCACCGGATCGACCGGCGGTGACGAGGCGAGCCGTAACACGTTCATCCGCTCCGTCGCGGTGAAGGAGGAGCACGCGCAGATCTGCAAGAAGGAGCTGCTCATCCTCTGGACCGACTATTTCAAGCCGGAGCACCTCGAGAAATACCCGAAGCTCCACGACACGTTCTGGAAGGCCGCGAAGCTCTGCTCGAAGAACAAGCAGAGCGTCGACGCCAAGGCGGCCGCGGATCTCCAGGCCGCGGTGAAGGAGATCGCCGACATCTTCTGGGCGACCAAGAAGTGAGACCGGCGACCCTGCTGTTCAGGGTCGCCGTTGCCGGCCGCAGCATGGAGCCGACGCTCGAGGACGGTGATTGGCTGCTCGTCCGGAAGTTGCGCCGCCCGCCGCGGCCGGGCGAGGTGGTCGTGACGAGCGATCCCCGGGAGCCGGCGCGGCTGCTGGTCAAGCGCGTGCGCGCGGTCGCCGGCGACCGCGTGACCGTGCAGGGGGATCACGCCGACCCGGCGGAGTCGACCGACTCGCGGCAGTTCGGCCCGATCCCGGGCGCCGCGATCGTCGGCCGGCCGCTCCTGCGTTACGCGCCCCTGCACCGGTTCGGCCTGGTCCGCTGATGGTTGATGTCAGCTGCGCGCGTTGCGGCAACACTCGCGAGGGTGCGGGCAAGACCGGGCTGCCCGGCGCCCTCGGTGAGGAGATCGAGCAGCGGGTCTGCGCCGAGTGCTGGAAGGAGTGGCTCGCGACGCAGATCCGGGTCATCAACCATTACTCGCTGCGCCCGGCGCTCCGCGAGGATCGCGAGAAGCTGTATGCGTACACCCGCGAGTTCCTGAATCTCTCGACGTAATATCACGCGGTCGAGAAGGAATGGCTCTGGTGGATGGTCAACGCGTTCGCCGACCCGGTCGTCGTGACCGGCGAGCAGAACGAGCTCGTGCTCGCGAACCACAGCGCCGAGCGGCTCTTCAAGAGCGGTAAGGACGACGGCCCCGGCAAGGCCCGCGCGATCTCGATGAATAGTGCCCTGTTCACCGCGGGCCTCTCGACCTGGAACCTGCAGCGCGCGAGCGAACCCACCCGTGAGCTGACGCTCGTCGACCCGATCGAGGGCGATGAGCTGATCTTCGAGGTCATCTCGACAGCGGCGACGAACTACCGTGTCGGCGCGAAGGGCACCGTCTCCGTGCTGAAGAACGTCACCGAGCTCCGGCACGTGACCCAGGAGCTCTCCGCGAACATCCAGCGGCTCGAGTCCGTCGACCAGGAGATCCGCCTGGAGCGCGACCGCCTCGACCTCGTGCTCCGGAATGTGCCCGACCCGATCATCGTGGTCGATAACATGAACGAGATCGTCAGCATGAATGCGGCGGCCGAGCGCCTGTTCAAGCCCCCCCGCGACCCGCTCATCCAGTCCCGCCAGGCCCAGGTCGCGACGCGCAATGACGCGAAGTTCACGACGTTCCTCGCCCGGCTGTCGCTCGACCCGGCGCCCCACCGGAGCGGCGAGCTCCGACTGACCGACGTGGATACCGGCGAGGATCTTGACATGCAGGTCACCGCCAACGAGGTCCGCGACCCGGTCGGGGCGAGGGTGGCGACCGTCTCGGTCATGCAGGACGTCGGTCGCCTGCGGGAGCTCGAGCGCCGCCGGCTGGAGCAGGCGCTCTTCGATTCCGAGAAGCTCGCGGCGACCGGGCGGCTCGCCGCGTCGATCGCACACGAGATCAACAATCCGCTCGAGGCGATCCAGAACGCCCTGTATCTCCTGGTGAAGCGCATCCCCGAGGCCGACCCGAACGCGAAGTTCCTGGCCATCGCGATGAAGGAGACCGAGCGGATGAGCCGGATCCTTCGCCAGATGCTTGGCTTCTACCGGCCGGTCGCAGACCTCGCGCCCACGGACCTCAACGCCCTCATCGACGAGGCCGAGTCGCTCGTCGCGAAGCGTCTGCGCGAGCGCAACGTGAAGGTGGAGAAGCAGCTCCAGCCCGACCTGCCGAAGATCATGGCGTCGGCCGACCAGATCAAGCAGGTGATCCTGAACCTCGTCCTGAACGCGGCCGAAGCGATGCCGAAGGGGGGACTCATCACCGTCTCGACCGAATCGCATCGCGACGCCGCGTCGGGCTTCATCCGGACGGAGGCGGTCCGCATGCAGGTCGCCGACACCGGGCCGGGGATCGCCGAGGAATACGTGCCGCATATCTTCGAGCCGTTCTTCTCGACGAAGCGCGAGAAGGGCACCGGGCTCGGGCTCTGGGTGAGCCTCGGCATCGCGCAGAGCCACGGGGGCCGGCTGCAAGTGCGCAACCGGCCGGGCGGCGGCACGGTGTTCAGCATGACCCTGCCCATCGGAGGTCCACCCGCCGATGCCGCCTAGGGTGCTCATCGTCGACGACGAGGAGAGCGTCACCATCACGATGGCCGCGATCCTCGAGATGGATGGCTACAGCGTCGCGACCGCATTGCGCGGGGACGATGCGCTCTCGCAGATCGCCAAAGAGGAATTCGACCTCGTGCTGACAGACCTCCGGCTGGACGACTTCGACGGGATGGACGTCCTCGCCGCGGCCCGCCGGAGGTCGCCGAACACCGTCGGGATCGTCCTCACCGGCTACGCCTCGCTCGAATCAGCGGTGACGGCGCTGCGCGAGGGTGCCTACGACTACATGCTCAAGCCCGCGGACGTCGAAGAGCTGCGCGCGACGGTCGCGCGTGGGCTGGAACGGCGGAAGCTCGGGCAGCAGCTGCGGGAGCGGGTCGCCGATCTCGAGGCCGCCAACCGGACGATCAATCAGCTCAACGAAGGGCTGCAGGATCGCGTCGCGCAGGCGACCGCCGATTTGCAGGCACACGTGCATGAGCTCGATGAGGCGCGCGAAGCGCTGCAGACGAGCTACGAACAGCTGCAGGAGCTGGACAAGCTCAAGTCCCAGTTCCTCTCGATCGCGTCGCACGAGCTCAAGACCCCGATCACCGCGATGTCCGGCTTCGTCCAGATCGCCGTCCGCCGCATCAAGCGGCGTCTCGGCGCCGGCCGGCCGACCGAGGCCGACTGGAAGAAGGAAGAGGAGACGCTCCTCGAGCAGCTCGAGGTCGTCCAGCGGCAGACGGCCAAGCTCGCGCGCCTCGTCGACGAGCTCCTCGATGTGTCCCGGATCGAATCGGGCCGGCTCGAGCTTCAGGTGGCGGACGTCGATCTGCCGGAATTGATCGCCGAGGTCATGCGACGCCATGAGCTCATCGCGACGAGGCACCAGCTTCGGCTCCATTACGATCCCGATCAGACGCTGGGCGTACGTGGTGATCGTGATCACCTGGAGCAGGCGCTCAACAACCTCGTCGGAAACGCGATGAAGTACTCGCCTGAGGGTGGCGCGATCGACGTGACCGTCGCGCGTGCGGGCGAGCAGGAGGTCGAGTTCTCCGTGGGCGACCATGGGATCGGGATCCGCCCGGCCGAGCTCGCCCGCGTGTTCGGCCTGTTCTACCGATCGCCTGACCGGCTCGCACGCGACGTCGGCGGCATGGGGCTCGGTCTGTTCATCACGAAGGAGATCGTGGACCGGCACAACGGCCGCATCTGGGCCGAGAGCGAAGTGGGGCAGGGGACGACGTTCCACGTCGCGCTGCCGGCGACCGTCGCGGCCGCGGTCGAGGCATAGCCTCCTAGGTTACTGACTGTCGGGGTGCCGGGATTTGAACCCGGGATCTCCAGTCCCCCAGACTGGTGCCTTGAACCGGGCTAGGCCACACCCCGTCGGAATTCGGTCAGTGTAGCGACGATGGCGGTGCGCGATCCGATGGACGTGGCGACGCTGAAGCGACTCCATTCGCGGATCCGCGCGTGCACGAAGTGCGTCGCTGCGGGCTACCTCGCGCAGGCCGTGCCGGTCGTTGCCGGCCGCATCACCGACCGCGTGATGATCGTCGGCCAGGCGCCGGGCATCGTCGAGCTCACGACGCGCATGCCGTTCAGTGGCCGAGCGGGTGCGGAGCTACGCCGCTGGCTCGCGCGCGCAGGGATCTCCGAGGAGCAGCTCGCGTATCGCACGTCGATCACGAAGTGCTTCCCGGGCAAGGCGCCGACCGGCGCGGGCGATCGGCGCCCTTCACCGGCCGAGATCGCGCTCTGCGCTCCCTGGCTCGAAGCCGAACTCGCGTGCGTGCGGCCCGAGATCATCCTGCTCGTCGGCGCGCTCGCCATCGCGCGGCTGTGGGGGCCGGGCGCGCTCGGCGAAGTCGTCGGCCGCTCCAGGCGCAGCCCTGAGCTGAACGACGCGCTCCTCATCCCGCTCCCGCACCCGAGCGGCGCGTCCCGGTGGCTCAACGATGACGCGAACCGCGGCCGACTTCATCGGGCCCTTCGGCTCCTCGGCAGGGCGTGGCAAGCCTTGCCTTCCCTTGACGCTGCAGGTAAAGTGCACTCACGCAGGTGATGCTCATAGCAGCTATCTCCGCAGGAGGTGCAGTGACCGCATTGTCGGCCCGGGAAAACCAAAACGAGTTCCTCACGACCGACGAGGTGGCCAAGCGCCTGCGTGTCCACCCCACGACCATCTTGCGCCGCCTTGGCGCAGTGGACGACGCGGACCCGGAGCGGATCCCCGCAGTCCGGGTCGGTCGGGTCTGGCGCATCCCGCGTCGCGAATTCGAGGAATGGCTCGCTCGCTCCAGCCAGGCCGGTCGCATGACCGGGCGGCAGCGACGGCTGTTCTGATCGCAGGACGCGCCGATCATTTTTCGAGGAAGGGAGGTGACCTAAATGCCCGCAAAGAAGAAGGCTGCCAAGAAGACATCGAAGAAGAAGGCGAAGAAGAAGTAGCTCTGATCTCGTGACGGCGGCGCCGCGGGCGGGCGGCGCTGGCCTGACTTTCGTACTGGCCCTTCGGTCAGGACGGGTAACGATCCGATAACGGCGTGCGCCTGGGCCCCGTTGGGCCTTGTGATGAGGAAAGCACTCACCTTCGCGACGCTTGCCCTGCTCCTAACGCTATCGAACATGGGCCTGAGCGCCCGCTCCGCGGACGCCGTCTTCTCCATGAACGCGCAGGCCACGCAGTCCGCTGTGCAAGCGGACATGCTGCAGACCCTCAATGACCACCGCTCTGCGGTGGGTGCGCCGACGATCGGCGCCGACGCGCGCGTGAGCGCCGCGGCGCAGAACCACGCGAACTACAGCTCAGCCAACGGGTACATGGGGCACTACGAGACCAGCGGTCTGCCGTACTACACGGGTTACGCGCCGCACGATCGGCTCGTCGCCGCGGGCTGGTCGACGTCATTCGTGAGCGAGGTCGCGACGGGCGGCGGGAGCGCCGTCGCTGGCGTGAACCAGCTGTGGGACGCGCCGTACCACCGGCTGGGCATGATGCACCCGAACTCGGTATCGGCCGGCTGGGGCTACGCGACGATCGGCAGTCGCGGCTCCACCGTCGGCGACTTCGTCTACGACTTCAGCCAGCGTCCGGTGAACTATGTGCGCTCGCCCGCGGGCGGCCAATCGGGGATCCCGACCAGCTGGGGCGGTGGCGAGTCGCCGAACCCCCTGCCAGCCGGCGTGTCCGGTCCGGTGGGCTACCCGATCATGGTCGTGTACTCGGCAGGCCAGAGCGTCACGATGCGCGCGGCGGAGGTCGTCGCGCCGGACGGCTCACGGCTCCCGATCTACTACGCCCAGCAGCAGTTCGAAAACGACTACCAGGTCATCATCCCGCAGAAGCCGCTCGCGGCCGGGACGACGTACCACGTGCGCTTCGACATCAACGTGAACAGCGTGATGACGACGAACGAGTGGGACTTTACGACGGCCGGCGGATCGGTCACCCCGCCCGCTCCGACGCCGAGCTTCCACGCCGCATTCCTGAACGAGAGCGCGTGGCCGACGCTCGCCGCGGGCACGTCGACGTCAGTCACGGTGCGGTTCCAGAACAGCGGAACCGCCACGTGGCAGAAGGGCGTCGCCGGGACGCAGGCCAACCTCGGCCTCAACGGCGACACGGTCGCCTTCGCGAATCTCGGCATGAATGACGGCTGGCTCTCCGCGAATCGCCTCGCGACGACCACCGAGAGCTCCGTCGCGCCAGGGCAGACCGGCACATTCACGTTCAACGTGCGTGCGCCCTCGATGCCCGGCACGTATCGCCTACCGCTCCGTCCAGTGATCGATGGGGTCACGTGGATGGAGGACTCGGGTGTGTTCATGGTCATCGTGAGCACCACCAGCTACCACAGCCACTGGGCCTCGCAGTCCGCATATCCGACGCTCAGGGTCGGTCAGACGAGCGCACCGCTCACGATCTCCTTCACGAACACCGGCTCGAGCCCGTGGGTGAAGGGCGTCCTCGGGCAGGAAGCGCGTCTCGGCATCAATCTGGATGACGTCACGTGGGCGTCGCTTGGCGTGAACTGGCCCGTCCAGAGCCGCGTCGCGGCGCAGACCGAAGCAACGGTCGCGACGGGTCAGACCGCGACGTTCACGTTCCAGGTGAAGGCGCCCGCGACGCCAGGGGTGTACTCGATCCACCTGCGGCCCGTCATCGACGGAACGACGTGGATGGAAGACGACGGCGTCTTCCTGATCATCACTGTGACGCCCTAGGTGTGATTCGCACCGGTTTCTGAGACTGCCGCCGGCGGCTACTGTCGCCGGCCATGGACGAGACCCGCATCACCGACCACGGCCACACGAAGGATCCGCGCCGGCGCTGGATCGCGAAACACCTTCCAAGAAGGCCCGGGGGTTCCGGTTCTTCGCGACGCGCAGTGGCCGGCCGCCGCGGCCACGGTCCTGCCGCGGAGACCGCTGGCCGGGTACGCGAGTTATTTCAACTAGCACCGGCTCACAAGCGCGATCGGCTGGCTCACCCCGGCTGAGCGCTTCGATGGCACCCCGTTCACCGACCGCGGCTTTGACCACATCCCGGCGCTGCAGCATCTCCAGCCGTGGCTCGCCGAGCTCATGCCGCGGCGGCAGTCTCAGAAACCGGTGCGAATCACACCTCGTCGCTGAAGACCACCTCATAAAGCTCGCGGCAACGGGGGCACTTCACCGACGCGGCATACGGCGGGTTCGGTGGCACGTCCGAGTGCTCGCGGGTCACGAAGCGCGGGCCGACGGGCTCTCCACAGAACGGGCAGACCGTCTTGTACTCGAGGAAGTCGTGGCGGCGCGCCGTGATGCGACGGCCCTCGACTCCTCTCGCGGTCATGCGGGCTATCTTAGGGACGTGGCCGAAGCGCGACCGAAGGGTCGCACGAAGATCGCGACCGACACGAAGACGTTGCAGGTCGGCGATCCGGCTCCCGAGTTCACGCTGCGCGCGCATGACGGGCGCGCGGTCACGCTCTCGGCGCTCCGCGGCCAACGGGTCGTCCTTGCGTTCATGGCCTTCGCGTTCAGCGGGACCTGAAACCACGAAGCTCCGGCGCTCGCGTCGCTCCAGCAGCGATACGAGCCGGGGACGACCCAGGTCCTGGGTATCACGTGCGACTCGGTGTACGCGCTGAAAGCCTGGGCCGATCAGCTCGGGATCACGAGCTATCCGTTCTGCTCCGACTTCTGGCCGCACGGCGCGGTGTCGCGGCTGTACGGCGTCTTCAACGAGGAGATCGGGCGGCCCGAGCGCGCGATCATCGTGGTGGACGCGCAGGGGATCGTCCGGTACATCGACGTCCACCAGCTGCGCGAAGTGCCGGACGAGGAAGAGATCGCGGAGGAGCTGAGGAAGCTCGGCTAGCGCGTCGGGATGAGGTAGGCGCGGCCCTCGTCCGCGATCGTGAATCGCACGACGTCGCCCACGGCGGCCGGCAGGGTCTCGCCTTTCACGAGCAGCGCGGCCCCGCAGTCGACGACGGTGATCTCGCCCGTGGCCGAGACCGTGCCCTCCACCACCGCCCCGGGAGCCACCAGATCGCCGGTCACGCTCGCACCCGAGCCGGCGCCGACGTCCCGGGCGCTGTACTCGATCGCCATCGTGATGCGGTCGCCGATCGCGAGCCGGGCCTTGCGGATCGCGCCGGTCGCGTCCTTCCCGCGGAGATCCAGACGCTCGCCGAGCTCGCCTGCACGCATCGTCACCACGATGTCCCCGCGTGTACCGTCGAGCGCGATGACGACGCCGCGCGACGCGCGCTGGCGCCACCTCTCGATGAACGCGAGCTGCTCGAAGTCCAACACCGTCGATACGATATTCGCGTGGGTGCACCGGCCGGCTTCTTCGATGTCGGGGGCACGCTCGTCGAGGGCTGGGCGCCCGACTACCGACGGTTCGAGCGTGCGGCGCCGACCGGGCATTACGGAGAGCGCGACTGATACGACGACTCCCTGCATGCCACCACGAGCCCGCGGACCACGATCTCGCCTGGCGCCAGGAGACGCTCGCGATCATCGAGGGCTGGCTCCGCGGGCGGCGGGTCCCGCTCGACGACATCGATCTCGACAAGATCCAGTCGCTCTGCGCCGTGCCGTTGGGTAGTCTCTCGTCGCTGACCGATGGCGCGGCCGATGCGCGCCGGTGCAAGCGCGAGGGCCTGCGCGTCGTTCTCGTGACGAACACGTTGTGGCGGACGCGATGAGGTGCTCGAGGACTGGCGGGGTTCGGGCTCGCCGACGCGATCGACGGCGTCGTGAGCTGGCACAGCGTCGGCTGGCCGAAGCCGCATCGGGCGGATGTTCGCGCCCGCTCGAGATCGCCGGCGTCCGTTCGGACGAGGCCTTCATGGTCGGGGATCGCCTCGGTGCTGACGTCTGGGCCGCGCGGCAGGTCGGTCTCCGGGCGGTGCTCCCGGCAAACGACCGGCCCTGCCCCGCACGCCGCCGTGACCGCGCCGCCGGACGCCACGATCCGCAGCCTCACGGGGCTCCCGGAGGCTGCCCGCCCTTGGCTTTAGGGCCTCGCCGTGCTAGAAATCTGATTGTTGACTGCCACGGTCGGAAATTCGCTTCGCCGGCTTTCCAGTGGGCCTGACTGCTTCGGGCTCACCTGCTGGTGTCTCCAGGCGGGCTAGGCCCGCCGCACCGCCGCGTCCCCAATAGCGAGAGGAGACACCGCTTATGTCCGGCTATGCCCATCCCGAAGCGCTCGTCGAGACCGATTGGCTCGCCGAGCACGCGACCGATCCGAACGTCCGGGTCTTCGAGGTCGATGTCGACACCTCCGCGTATGACCAAGGTCACGTCGCCGGCGCGATCGGGCTGAACTGGAAGACCGAGCTCCAGCAGAAGCCGGTGCGTGACCTCATCTCGAAAGAGCAGCTCGAGACTTTGCTCTCCTCGCACGGCGTCGCGCCGAACACGACCATCGCGGTCTATGGCGACAACAACAACTGGTTCGCGGCGTGGTTCTTCTGGCTGCTCAAGTACTACGGGCATACGGACGTGCGCCTCGTGAACGGCGGGCGGGTGAAGTGGCTCGCCGAGCAGCGTCCGACGACCACGGCCGTGCCGACGTATCCGGGCGCGCAGTACACGGCGAGCGGTCCCGACGGCTCGCTGCGCGCGCTCCGCGAGTACGTGCTCGAGACCGTCCAGAAGAACGGCAAGAAGCTTGTCGACGTCCGGTCGCCGAAGGAGTTCAGCGGCGAGCTCCTCGCGCCGGAGAACCTTCCGCAGGAGGGCGCGCAGCGCGGTGGCCACATCAAGGGCGCTGCCAACGTTCCATGGGCGACCGCCGTGGCAGAGGACGGTCGATTCAAGGCGGCGGACGAGCTGCGGCAGATCTATGGGGCCAACGGCATCGACGGATCGAAGGAGACCATCGCGTACTGCCGCATCGGCGAACGCAGCTCGCACACTTGGTTCGTCCTGAAGTACCTCCTCGGCCACGAGAGGGTCCGCAACTACGACGGCAGCTGGACCGAGTACGGGAGCCTCATCGGCGCGCCCATCGAGAGTGGTAGCTAGAGACACATGGCGCTCACGGCTGGCATCATCCAGCCGTGAGCGCCACGCTGTTCCACGGCGGACGGATCCATATCGGCGACGGCACGAGCGCGGAGGCGCTCGTCTCCCGCGATGGCCGGGTCGTGGCGACCGGAAGGGCCGCGGACCTCGCGAGGGAGCACGGTGGCGCAGAACGGATCGACCTTCGCGGTGGGCTCATGACGCCCGGCTGGCACGACGCTCACGTCCACTTCACCTGGTGGGCGATCCAGATGGGTCAGATCGACCTTCGCGACGAGCCGACGGTCGACGCAGCGCTCGCGCGGATCGCCGAGTACGCGCCCACGCTGCCGGAGCAGGCCTGGGTCCTCGGCGGACGTTTCGACAAGAACCGCTGGGGCCGCTGGCCGACGGCGGCCGAGCTTGATCGCGCGACCGGCGGCCGCCCGGCCGCACTCCGCAGCCGGGACGGGCACTCGCGGTGGCTGAACACGGCGGCCCTCCGTGCCGCCGGCGTGGATGCTTCGACGAAGGACCCTGCCGGCGGCGCGATCGAACGCGATGCGTCCGGAATGCCGTCGGGGATCCTCAAGGAGAACGCCAATGCCTTTGCTGATCGGATCGTCCCGCCGCCGACCGCGGACGACTGCTTTTCCGCGGTGGAGCGAGGCCAGGGCGAGGCCCATCGCCGGGGCATCACCGCGATCGAGGATCTCGAGCAGGCTGCCGCGTTCGGTGCCTTCCAGCGCCGGCGTGACCGCGGGGAGCTGCGGCTGCGGGTGACGATGGGCATCCCACACGGCACTCTGGACGCGGCCGTCGCGCTCGGGTTGCGGACCGGCCTCGGCGACGAATGGCTGCGCGTCGGTCACTTGAAGATCTTCACCGATGGCGCGCTGGGGTCGCAGACCGCGGCCCTCGAGGAGCCATATGAAGGGACGAGCGATCGCGGCCTGCTCACCATCGATCCCTCGAAGCTGGACGCTGACGTGGCGCGCGCGGCCGACGCCGGCATCGCGGTCGCGATCCATGCCATCGGCGACCGAGCCGTCCGGGTCGCGCTCGACGCGATCGGGCCCACCCGCGCGCGCCGGCCCGAGCTCCGCCAGCGTGTGGAGCACGTGCAGCTCCTCCGTCGCGAAGACATCGGGCGGTTCGGATCGCTCGGGGTGATCGCGTCGATGCAGCCCATCCACGCGACGAGCGATCGCGACCTGGTCGACCGCTACTGGGGTGCCGAGCGGGCGACGCGCGCGTACCCCTGGCGACAGCTGCTGCGGTCCGGTGCGCGGCTCGCTTTCGGCTCGGACGCCCCGGTCGAGCCCATCGATCCGCTGCTCGGCATCCACGCGGCGGTCGCACGGAATCGCCCGGGCGATGCGGATCGCTGGCATCCGGAGGAGGCGCTCACGCTCGGCGAGGCGATCGCCGGATACACCTCCGGCGCCGCCTACGCGATGAACGCCGACGGCGAGCGCGGCACGCTTGCCGCGGGCATGCGCTGTGACGCGACGGTCGTCGAACGCGATCTTGGGACGACCGCGGTGGACGAATGGCCGTCGTTGAAGATCACCGGCACGATCGTGGACGGGGCTGTCGTCCATGCAGCCGGGCTCGCCTAGGTGGCCCTAGGCCCGCTAGTTGAGCGGCGGCGTTTCGCCCCGAGCGCGTAGCCGCAGTACGAGCTCCTTCAACAGAGTGTTCTCGCGCACCAGGAGCCGGATGACCGATTCGAGTCGCGGCGCGGTGCGCTCGGTCTCGAGGAGCCGCTGCCGCTCCGACGCGTCGATGCCGAGCCCTCCGGCGATGCGATACGACACCTCAGCGGGCGTACCATCGCGAAGCTCGCCGAGGGGCGATCCCGTGCGTGCGTCGGTCGAGGTCGCGAGGATCCCGGTGAGGTAGTCCCCGAACGCGTCGGCCGCACGATCCGCGAGCTCGGACGCCTCAGCGCCGTCATCCTCATCGATGTAGCGCACCTCGCCGACGAGGTACGGCTCGCGTTCGGAGTCGATCCGCTCGATCTCGAACCGCCGCTCCCCGCGCGCGATGATGAACGACCGACCACCCGGAAGCGGCGTCGTACCGACCACCCGCGCGGTCGTGCCAACGCGATGCGGCTCCGCGTTGCCGCCGACCTCAGGACCGTTCTTGATGAGCACGATCCCGAAGGGCTCGCTGTTCCTGATCGCCCGGTCCAGCAGCAGCCGGTAGCGCGGCTCGAAGATGTGGAGCGGCAAGAGCATCCCGGGGAACAGGACGCTGGCGAGCGGGAAGAGCGGCAGTGATCCCGTCTCGGACATGACCAGACGGTACGCTGCGAATTCATGGCCATCACCCTCGTGCTCCACGGAGAGCTCCGGCAGTTCAGCCCCGGCGGCGCCAAGCAACTGCGCGTTGAGGGCGAGGGGAAGACCGCGCTCGAGATCGTCCGGGGGCTCGGGATCCCCGCGGCCGAGACCGCGGCCTTCATCGTGAACGGGGAGCAGCGGGATGGCGACGCCGTGCTGCGCGACGACGACACGCTCGAGGCGCTGCCCGCGATCAGCGGCGGTGCGACCGAGGGCGCGCTCGCGGGCATCCGAGTCGTGGATCTCACGCGGGCGCTCGCCGGCCCGTACTGCACGCTCATGCTCGCCGATCACGGTGCGGAGGTGATCAAGGTCGAGCAGCCCGGTACCGGCGACGAGACGCGGTCCTGGGCGCCGCCGCACATCAACGGCGTGTCCGCCTACTACCTCTCGATCAACCGCAACAAGCGGAGCGTCACGCTCGACCTCAAGCACCCGGACGGCGCGAAGGTGCTCGAGCGGCTCATCGAGAAAGCCGACATCGTCGTCGAGAACTTCAGCCCCGGGACGCTCGCCCGCCTGGGCTTCCCGAAGGAGCGGATCCGCGCCGTGAACCCGCGCGCGATCTTCTGCCAGATCTCCGGCTTCGGTCAGGACGGCCCGGGTCGGGCCTGGGCGGCGTACGACCTCATCGTCCAGGGGATGGGCGGGATCATGAGCCTGACGGGCGACGCGGGCGGGGATCCGGTGATGGTCGGCGTGCCGCAGGCCGACATGGTGGCCGGGATGTTTGCGGCGTTCGCGATCCTCGCGGCCCTGCACGCGCGCGAGCGCACCGGGGAGGGTCAGACCATCGACGCGACGATGATCGGCGGCCAGGTCGCGCTCCTCTCCCGGCAGGCCGCGCGTTACTTCGCCGACGGCACCGTGCCGAAGCCCGAAGGGAACGTGCACGCGTCGATCGTGCCGTACCAGACGTTCCGCGCCGCGGACGGATTCGTCAACGTATGCGCTGGGAACAACGCGCTCTTCGGACGGCTCTGCGCCGCGCTCGACCTGGACGATCTCGCGGACGACGAGCGATTCGCCGACAACGCCAAGCGCATCGAGCATCGCGCGGCGCTCATCTCCGTCCTCGAAAAGCGGATCGGTGCGCTCAAGAAGGACGACGTCGTCGCGCGCCTCCGTAAGTCGAACGTGCCCGTGGGGCCGATCAATGGGCTTGCCGACGTCTTCGCGGACCCGACCGTGCGGCACCTCGGGCTCATCGCGGAGGTCGACCACCCGACCGCCGGCCGGGTGCGCGCGCCGGGCATCCCGGTGCGCATGGATGGCACGCCGCCGTCGGTCCGCTCGCATCCGCCGCTCCTCGGCGAGCACACCGACGACGTCCTTGCCGAGCTCGGGTACGGCGCCGACGAGATCGCGAAGCTGCACAAGGACGGCGCCGTCTAGAGGCGCTCGGTCCAGTACAGCTTCGTGAGATAGGGCAACGTCACCGTCTCCCGGCCACGGATGTCCGGATGCGTCGACGCAAGCTCGCGGAAGCGGTCGAGGACCCGCTCGCGCTCGACGTCAGGCAGCGACGCGATGCTCGAGACCGTCGCCGCGCGGTCGGCGATCTCACGCGGTGCCAGCGTCTGGGCGTACTCGACCTCGCGCTCCTGGAGCGGGCCGAACAGCGTCGTCCGCTCGAATGCCGCCCGCCATGTCCCGGTCTGATGATCGGGCCGGTCCGGATCCACGGCGTCAACGAGCGCGTCGAACGCGGCAACCCAGGGCGCACGGCGATCGCGCACGTTCCAGATGAGCCCGACCTTGCCGCCGGCTGCGAGGACGCGATGGAACTCGGCGAGTGCGCGGTCACCGTCGAACCAGTGGAATGCCTGCGCGACGGTGATCGCGTGCGCGGACGAATCTCGGATGGCCATTCGCTCAGCCGTTCCCTCGAACGGCACGGCGAGCGGCACGCTCTCCGCGAGCCGCTCCCGCATCTCCGCGAGGGGCTCGACGGCGATCACGGTCGCGCCGGTCTGAGCGAGCATGCGGGTGAGCTTGCCCGTTCCTGCGCCGACGTCCACGACGATCCGCCCGCGGGCGATGCCGAGCTCGCGGACGAGGATGTCCACGGCGGCATCCGGATACTCGGGGCGGATCTTCTCGTACAGCTCCGTCGTGGCCCCGAAGCCGCGCGAGACGTAATCGTGCAGGCCTTCTTTGCCCATCCGGTCCATCGTATGGAGCTGTGCCGCTCCCAGTGCTCGTCGTCGGCCCGCTCGCGTACGACGATGTGCGCACGCCGGCGGGACGACGCACCGACGTGCTTGGGGGCTCGGCCGCATACGCAAGCATCGCCGCCGCGAAGTACGTGCCGACGGGACTGGTCTCGGTCGCGGGCACGGACCTGCGAGAGGACGATCTGCGGCTCCTCCGGCGGGTCGGCGTCGACGTCCGCGGCGTCGAGCGCCGCGACGGGCGCACGCTCCGCTGGTCCGGCAGCTACGGCGATGATTTCGCCCGCAGCGACGTGCGCAATACGGACCTCGGCGTCGTGGCGGGCTGGGAGCCGCGGATCCCCGAGTCCTTCCGCGACGCGCGTCGCGTCGTCCTTGCCAACACCGATCCACGAGCGCAGCGCGAAGCGCTCGACCAGCTAACGCCCGTGGTCGTCGTGCTCGACACGATGGAAGAGTGGATCTCCGGGGGACGTGGCCTCGACCAGCTCATCGCGCGCGCGACCGTGCTGTCGGTGAACGCGCGCGAACTCGCGATGATCGCGGGTCACGACGACGTGGCTCGGGCCGCGGCCGCGATCCTCGATCGCGGAACGAGAGCGGTCATCGTCAAGTACGGCGCAGCGGGCGCGACGCTCCACACATCCGTCGCGACGATGACGGTCCCGGCGTATCCGGCGACGGTCGTGGACCCGACCGGGGCAGGGGACGCGCTGGCCGGCGCGTTCGTTGGGCGCCTCGCCGAGCTCGGCGGCCTCGACGCGGTGATGCTGCGGGACGCGCTCGCGCACGGGGTCGCCGCGGCCAGCGCGACGCTTGAGTCGTTCGGCGTCGACGCGCTGGCCCGCGCCGATCGCCGCGAGCTGGAGCGGCGGGCCGCCTGGATCATCCGCTCGGGAACCGGCCAGGGCCCCTCGCTGTACGAAGAGCGGTAACGAACTCCGTGGAGGGCCGACCACTAGAGCAGCCAGGCGAATCCGTGTTGGTGGAGCGTGCGAAACGTGGCGACCAAAGCGCGTATGGCGAGCTGGTCACGCGCTACCAGGCCCTCGCTGCGCGGGTCGCGTACGTGATCACCGCGAGCTCCGCGGAGGCGGAGGAGGTGACCCAGGACGCCTTCGTGAAGGCCTACTACGCGCTCGGCCGCTTTCGCGAGGGCGCGCCGTTCCGTCCGTGGCTGCTCCGCATCGTCGCGAACGAGGCCAAGAACCGCAAGGCGGCCGCAGGCCGTCGTCCGACGGTCGAGCTCAGTACCGCGGCGGACCGCGCTTCGGGTGAGACGGCCCTCTCGCCCGAGGACGCGGCCGTCGCGGCCGACCGCCGGGTGGGGCTTCTCGCCGCGGTGAACCGGCTGCGGACGGAGGATCGTCTCGTGCTCGCGTACCGCTACTTCTTCGATCTCTCCGAAGCCGAGATGGCCGACGCGCTGGGTGTCGCCCGCGGCACCGTGAAGTCGCGGCTCTCGCGCGCCATGACCCGACTGCGCGAGGTGTATTCCGATGCCTGAACTTCGGATGGCCGACGGCCGGCTCGCGGCCGCGCTCGCCGACCTCGGCGGGCGGATCGCGTGGCCCCCGGCGCCCGACGTCCGGGCCCGCGTGATCGCCCGGATCGCCGAGCCGCCGCAGACGCCGTGGTGGCGCGCGTTCGCGTCGCCGCGGTACGGGTTTGCGCCCGCCATCGTGACCATCGCGTTCGCGCTGCTCGCGGTGCTCGCGTTCTCGCCCGAGGCCCGTGCGACCGCGACGGACATCCTGCGGCTCCGCGGCGTCGAGATCTTCCGTGGTCCGGTGCCGACGCCGAGCCCGACACCCTCGCGCTCGCCGGGGTCGATCCCGTCGCCGACACCCTCGATCGATCAGCTCAGCCTCGGCCAGCCGGTCACGCTCGCCGAAGCGCGGCAACGAGCCGGGTTCACCGTGGTCGTGCCGGCGGATCCTGCGCTGGGCACCCCTGACGCGATCTACATCCGCGCGGTGGAAGGCTCGACGGCGGTGTCATTCGCCTACCGCGAGCGGGCAGGGATCCCAGTCTCGCCTCAGGCAGGGGTGTCCGCGCTCGTGACCGAATTCGGCGGCCATCTCGAGCCAGCGATCCTTGGGAAGGTCGTGCCGCAGGGGACAACGCTCGAGCTGCTGACCGTGAACGGTGGGGCCGGCGCATGGATGGAAGGTCAGCCGCATCAGGTCTTCTACACGAGCAACGGCGGCGCGTCGTTCATCACGGACACGCTGCGCTTGGCAGGGAACACGCTGATCTGGGAGCAGAACGGGCTCGTCATGCGGCTCGAGGCCCAGGTGGATAAGGCGACCGCGCTCCGGATCGCGGCCAGCTTCCAGTAGCGCCTGCGGCGGACGGGCCCGAAAGGGTGCGGTGAGAACGGGAACCGGCCGCGGCACTCCGTTGTAGGGGTATCGTGCGTCGACTCTCCGCCGTCCTCGCGGTCATCGCCGTCGTGGCCGCCTGCGGCTCGCTGAAGGAGGAAACCTCCCAGGTAGCGAGCCAGCCGGCGCACGAGCTGCTCTACGTCGCGACGGCGACCGGCGTGTCGGTACTCGATGCGACCACGGATTCACTGGTCGCGACGCTGCCGCTCGGCACGCTCCTGCCGGATCGCTCACGGTACTGGACCGTCGACAGCGGCGACCGCACGACCGTGCGTGGACTCGATCCGGCGACCGGCCTGGAGCAGGCCTCGTTCATCCTCGATGGGCGGTGGTCGGTCCCCGCGGCGTACGGCCCCGCGCCGAGCGGCCTCTCCGCGAACGCCACGTGGATGGTGCTGGTCGCGCCACCCCACACGACCGGCGCGACGATGGTCAACCGCTTCGCCGTCGTCGATCTCGCGAACAAGCGCGTTGATCGCGTCGTCACCGCCGATGGCGACGTGAGCTTCGACGCCGTGAGCGACGACGGACGGAACCTCTACCTCGTCGAGCACCTCGAGCCCGCGCCCCGCTACGCGGTACGGGTCGCGAGCTTCAGCGGCGTCGGCCTGCAGGACGGGATCCTCGGGCAGATCAAGACCGCCGAGCCCGAGGTCATGAACGGGCTGTACCACGCGTCCGTCGCGGTCGGGGGCGACTGGTTCCTCAGCCTGTACTCGAACCCCGGGCGCGGGCCGTTCATTCACGCCCTCAACACGACCCAGCTCTACGCCCAGTGCATCCTCAACATGCCTGACGGGCCGGTCGCGCTGCGTCCTGCGTGGTCGATGGTGCTCGATCCGAAGCACTCGCGGTTATATGCGGTCAACGGTGCGGGCGGCGTGGTGAGCGAGGTCGACACCACGGCGCTCACGGTGCTGCGCTCGAACATCGATCTTGCGCCGGCCGGCTCGACGCTCCTCACGGCACCGCTCCACCCGGCGTCGCTCTCGTCCGACGGCACACGCATCTACGCCGCCGGCGGACATGGCGTGCTGGTCATCTACACCGGCGATCTCTCGCTCCGCTCGCGATACCTCACGGACCGGCTGGTCGACTCCGTCGCGCTGAGCGACGACGGCCGGCGGCTATACATCGCGTCGGGCGGGGTGATCACGAAGGTCGATGCGGCGACCGGCAAGCCCCTCGGCACGCTCGCGTCGGCGCCACGCGCCCTCGGCCTGCTGGCGGTCGGAAGCCGCTAGCCCGAGCCCGCGGAAGAATCACCCACCGCCTCGTGTTCGTGATAGAGCATGGACACGCTGGCATTCGTCGCGGCCCACGAGGCCTTCGAGCGTCAGGTCCTCGCTGCCGACAACTGTGAGTGCGACGGCTGGTCCGCGCGGCTCGTGGCGGCGCACGTGATCGGGACGGACCGGCTGCTCACTGAGACCGCGGCGCGGATCCTCTTCGGGACGAAGCTGATGTACGGCAAGCCCGCGATAGACGACGCGGAGTTCCTCGGCAGCGACGCGTACCTGCGCGCGATCGTCGACAGCGTCGGCGATCGAGGTGGGCTGCTCGCCGAGCTGGCACGCAGCTGGGTCGCGTTGGTGGCGATCGTGTCGCAGCTGAGCCCCTCCGACGCGGCGACCGCGGTCCCTGCGCGGATCGTGGACGGCGCGCGCGTCCTGGTCGTCGGCCCGGTGCCTTTCGCGGGACTCCTGCAAACGCACGCCCGCGTGCACATCCCCGCGCACGCCGTCGAGGTGCTGGAGAAGACGCTCACCCGAACGGACTAATCCGTCTGGGGAATTGACCGTCGCCTGACACTGATCGACATGACTCCGCTGGATGGTGTGGTCGCGACCCCGGAAACGCCGGAGGCGAGCGAGCGGCGCGTGGATCTCGAGCAGCTTACGGAAGGCGCGAGCCTCCTGATGCAGCACGGGAATCGCGTCGCCGCGCTCGCGGTGCTCTGGTCCGCCGTCGCCATGCATCCCGTCGATCACGGTGTGCACCGGCGCCTCGCCGCGACGCTCGCGAGCGGCGGCGATCTCGATGGTGCGGCGCAGGAGTACGCGCGTTACGTTGAGTTCCTCCTGCCTCGTGGCGAGCTCGAGCTTGCGACGGCCGAGCTCTGTTACGCGGAGCAGACCCTTGGCCGCGTCCAGAAGCTCACCGATGCCGTCGTGCGGGTCAAGGCGCAGCTGCCTGAGCTGCTCGAAGCGTGCCGCCAGCGCGTGGCCCCAATCGCGGCACCGACAGTGGAGCTCCACGATCCGGTCGACGTTCGGCCGCCGGTCGTCGACGAGAGCGTTGTGCAGCTGCCGGTCGCGCATGCCAACCGGGTCAGGTTCTACACGTGCCTTCACGACGATGGCGAGGCCGCGTGGCTGCAGCTCGAAGGCGGCACCGACGACGTGCTGACTGAGAAGGTGCGACTCGTGCGCGGGGGCGAGGTCCTCGAGACCCGTCGATGCATCCCGATGCCCGCCGGACGGAAGAGCCACGCGCGTCCGGACGGCGGGGGCAAGCTGTGGGTCGTGCTGCGCGCGCCGGAAGAGATGCTCCGCGCGATCGATCACGGCGAAGGCGATGAGTACGCCGTCGAGGCGCTCGTGAACGGTGAGTGGCTCGCGGCCGATCTTGAGGACACCGGCTGCCGCTTCGGTATGAAGCGCCGGGAGACCCGCTCGGCCTAGCGCCGGATCCTCGTGTCGGGGTGCCGGGACTTGAACCCGGGACCTCAGCGTCCCGAACGCTGCGCGCTACCAAGCTGCGCTACACCCCGTGCGGAGACCTCAGTCTACCCGACGCGACGACACGCGGTGCGTAACACTCCAGTTCGATGAGTCGCAACGCCGTGCCCGCATGACGAGCGAGCAGCTCGCATTCGCGATCGCGGGCGCGGTCTCCATCATCGGTGCGGTGACCGCCGTGACCCACCGCGAGCCACGGGTGGCCGGGGCCGCGCTGCTGGCCACGCTCCTGTCGCTTGCCGTCCTCTATGCGAGCCTCGCGGCGCCACTGCTGGCCGGCGTCGTGGTCGTGCTCGCGCTCTTCGCGACCGTCCCGCTCGTCGTCCATTTGACCGTGCCCGCGCCCCGTGCGCACCGGACCGCACCGGAGCCGCCCATGGCCGGCGCGGCGGCCGTCGTCGGCGCGGCGCTCCTGGTCCTCCTCACGCTCGCCATCGCGTATGGCGAGGTCCCGGTGAACGTTTCGGTGCGGTCCGCCGACGGCTACGACCTCGCGGCGCTCGGTGCGCTCCTCACCGGCCATGCACTCTCGGCCGCGATCACGTCCGGGACCGTGATCCTCGTGGCCCTGATCTGCGCCGGCACGCGGTCGTCGAGGTGACGACCGCGGCGGTCCTCTACCTCGGCGCCGTGCTCTTCGCCGTCGGCGCGTTCGGCACGCTCGTCCGTCATAGCGCCGTCGGCCGTCTTGTCGGCGTCGAGGTGATGTTCGCCGCGGCGATCCTGACGTTCGTCACCGCGGCGGCCGGCTTCCACGAGCTCGACGGCCAGGCCGCCGCCCTCATCGTGATCGCGGTCGCCGTCGCGCACGCCGCGATCGGCTACTCCCTGTCCGCGCATCTGGACCGATCGCCGTGACGCTGGCGCTCGTCGTCGCGATCCCGCTCGCGACGGCGGTCGCGATCGCCATCGTTGGTGGCCGCCTCGGACGGCGGACCCTCGGGATGATCACGACGGCCGCGATGGTCCTCTCCTTCGGGGCGGGGGCGTCGATGATCGCGACCCTTCGCGACCGACCGACTATCGGCGCGTTCATCGGGGCATGGCTCCCGCTCCCCGGCGCCGATGTCGCGCTTGTCGTGGACAGCTCGATGCTCGCTGTGGCGCTCACGATCGCCGGCGTGTCGGCGCTCATCGCGCTGTACTCGATCGACTACCTCGCGCACGATCGCGGACTGCAGGGCTACTTCGCCGCGTTCTCGCTCCTCGTGGCCGCGATGCTCGTGGTGGTCCTCGCGTCGAACCTGCTGCTCCTCGTTGCGGGGTGGGAGCTCGCCGGCGCGGCGACCTATCTGCTCGTCGGCCATCATCGCGACCACCCGCCGGCCGCAGCTGCCGCGCTGAAGACGTTCCTCATCGAACGCGCCGGGGACGCGGCGCTGCTGGCCGGGACCTTCCTGCTGCTTGCGGAGTTCCACACCGTCGATATCGCGCAGCTCGGCGGGGCCGCCATCGAGCACGGCAACGCCGCCGGGGCTGGGCCGGTGCTCGCGAGCGCGCTCCTGCTGGTCGGGGCGCTCGCGAAGTCGGCGCAGATCCCCCTGCACGCGTGGCTCCCCGATGCGACCGAAGCCCCGACGCCGGTGTCGGCGCTCATCCAGACCGTCGCGGTCACTGGCGGCGTGGTGCTGCTGATGCGGCTGCGGTCGGTCCTGGTGCCGGACGTCCTGCAGGCCGCCGCCGTCATCGGTGGGGTGACCGCGTTCGTCGGGGCGGTCGTCGCGGTCGCGCAGCGCGATGTGCGGCGCGTTCTCGCGTGGTCGACCATCTCGCAGGTCGGCCTGATGTTCGTCGGAGCCGGGCTCGGCGCGCTGTTCGCGGCGCGGTTCCAGCTGATCGCTCACGCCCTCCTCAAAGCCGTCCTCGTGCTGGGAGCGGGGTCGGTGCGCCGCGCGACGGGTGATGAGTCGGACGTCGGCCGGTACGGCGGCGTCGCTCGGCGGATGCCGTGGACGGCCGGCGCGTTCGGTGTCGGCACGCTCGCGCTCATCGGCATCCCGCCGGGGGCGGGATTCTTCGGCATCGCGGCGATCGCCAGTGCCGCGCTCTCGGAAAGCGACGCGCTCCTGGTGGCCCTCGTCCTCCTCGCCGCCGCGGCCTCGGCAGTCGCCGGCGTTCGGCTCTTCGCGCTCGTGTTCGCGGCGCCGCCGGCCGCTCCGCGCGATCCTCCCGGGTCCCCGACCTTGCGGGATATCCCGCTCGCGTTGCTCGCGTTGGGCGCGTTGGGCTTCGGTGCGCTCGTGAACGGCGGCGTCCTGCCCATCGGCAGCGGCGCGGCGGATGAGGCACCGCCGTCGCTGCTCATCGGGACGTTCGGCGTCGCGCTCATCGCCTCCGCCGCCGCGTGGCTGGCGTACCGGCATGGCCTCGCGCCGGCGGCTCGGATCGAACACGCGCTGCGATGGGCACGTGGCGGCCTCGGCTTCGACACGCTGTCGCGCCGGCTCGTCGTGCGTCCATTCGGCTGGGTCGCGCGCGAGCTCGACCGCGGCGCCGAATCGGCCAACCTGCGCGTCGTGGATGCGATCGCGGCCGGCATCGCGTCGACGTCGAGGGTCGTGCGTCGCGCGCAACCCGACGGCACGCGCGCAGAGCAGGCGCTCATCCTCGCCGCAACGGTCGCGCTGCTCGCGTACTGGACCTGGAGCGCCCGCTGATGGCCCTCGACGTCCTCCTCATCCCGTTGGGCGTCGCGCTCGCCTGCGCGCTGCCCATCGGCGGTCTCGCCCGGCCGCTCGCCGTGCTCGGCGGTCTGCTCAGTGCCGTGACCGTGGCCCTCGCGACGTGGGCCGGAATGGGCGGCGCACCGGCGGACGCGTACGTGTGGGCCGGTCCGATCGGTGCGCGGCTCGCGCTGGGCGCCGACGGTTCGTCCGCTGCGTTCCTCGTGCTCACCGGCCTGTCGTTCGCGGCCGGTGCCGCCGCGAGCGGTGGGATGCGCTCCCCCCGCGCGTACTTCGCGCTCTGGTCGCTCCTGCAAGCCGCGGTCTCAGGCGTCTTCGTCGCGCGCGACCTCATCCTCTTCTTTGCCTGCTGGGAGGCGCTGCTCGCGCCGCTCGCGCTCCTCATGTGGCATTGGGGCGGCGCCGATCGCCGGGCCGTCACGCTGCGCCTGCTCCTGTACTGGATGGCCGGAAGCGCGCTGCTCCTGACCGGGATCGTCGCACTCGGGGTTGGCGCCCGTACGTTCGCGTTTGCGGATCTGAGCGGCTACCGGCTGGCCGAGGGCAGTCAGGTCACCCTCGCGCTCCTGTTTCTCGCCGCCTTCACCGTGCGACTGCCGCTCTTCCCGTTTCACGCCTGGCTGTCGCGCGCCTACGTCGCGGCACCGCTGCCGGTCGCCCTCGTGCTCTCGAGCGTGATCTCCAAGACGGCCGTCTACGCGATCGTGCGGATCTGTGTTCCGTTCTTCCCGCGCGGTATCGCCGACCTCGCGCCGTACGCGATCGCGATCGCGACCGTCGGCGCCGTCTACGGGGGGCTGCTCGCGACTCGGCAACGCGACACCCGCGCACTCATCGCTTACGCGAGCCTGTCCCAGCTGAGCTTCATCGCGCTCGGCGCGTTCATCAGCACGAGCGACGCGCTCCAGGGTGTCCTCATCGCGAGCGTGTCCCACGGGCTCATCGTCGCGGCGCTGTTCCTGCTCGCGGCCTCGGTGGCGCGACGCGTCGGCTCGTTCGAGTTCGGCGCCGGCGGCCTTGCGTCGCGTGCGCCGGTGCTCATGTCGCTCTTCGTCATCGCGGTCCTCGCGTCGATCGGCATGCCGGGGACGAGCGGCGCGCCAGGGGAGCTCCTCATCCTCGCGGCGGCGTTCGGCCGGTCGCCCGGCATCGGCCTCCTCGCGGCCCTCGTGATCGTCGTGTCAGCGGTGTACGGCCTCGGTCTCATCCGCGGCATCTTCTTCGGACCGAGCACGGGTCGCGCAACGGACATCGGCTGGCGCGAACGCGCGCTCGTCATCCCGCTGCTCGTGCTGGTCATCGCGGTCGGCGTAGCGCCCCGTGTGGTCGGAGACCTCGCCGAGCGTCCGGCTGACGCGCCGGTCGGCGCGAGATGACGGAGGCGGATCTCGAGGCGGCGGCGCCGGCGCTGATCCTCGCCGCGAGCGCGATCGTGCTCATGGCGGCCGCGCTCCCTCGGCGGGTGCGACTGCGCGCGCTTGCGTGGCTCGGCGCGCTCCTTGCCGTGGTGGCCGCGACGGCCGCGATCGCACTCGGGCCGGGCCCGGCCGGGTTCACCGGGACGCTCGCGCGCGACGGCGCGAGCGTGGTGCTGGCCGCGCTCATCGCGATCGTCACCGCAGCAAACCTCGCGCTCATGGGCGCGGACCCACGCCACGCACGTCGTGCCGTGGGCGGCGACGTCGCGCTGGTGCTCTTCTCCGCGAGCGGCGCCGCGCTCATGGTCGCGGCGACGGATCTGCTCGTGCTGTTCGCCGGGATGGCCCTGCTGTCGCTCCCGCTGTACGTGCTGACCGGCCGGCGCCACGGTCAGGCGGGTCTGCGCTACCTCCTGCTGGGCGCGGCGATCGGTGCCGTGACCATCTACGGGATCGCGCTGCTCTACACGGCGACGGGGGAGAGCGGCTACGCGAGTCTCGGCCGGGCGACGCGCAACCCGCTGTACCTCGCCGGGCTCGCGCTGGCGCTCGCCGGACTCGCGTTCCACGCCGGTCTGTTGCCGTTCAGCGTCTGGGCGCCGGCGACGCATCAGACCGCGCCGCCCGCGATCTCGACGCACCTGGCGATCGTCGCAAAGATCGCCGCGTTCGGCGGGCTGCTCCGGCTGATCGCGGCGACCGGGAGCGGCGATGCGGGCCTCGATTGGGAGGTCTCCCTCGCGGTCCTCGCGGCGCTCACGATCGCCGTCGGTGCGCTGTCCGCGATCACCGAGCGACGGGTGAAGCGTCTTCTCGCGTACCTCGCCATGATGCAGGCGGGCTACATCGCGATCGCCGCCGCGGGCCAGGCGGCGCCGGCGGCCGCGTTCTATCTCGTCGTGGATGCTGCGCTCATAGGTGGCGCGTTGGCGGTGCTCGTCACGCTCCCCGCTGACGATCCGAGCCTTGATGACCTCGCTGGTCTCGCGCGGCAACGACCCCTGCTGGTGCTCGGCTTCGGCGTGCTGCTCATGGGCCTGATCGGCCTCCCGCCGACCGCGGGCTTCCTGGCGAAGCTCTACGTCTTCGAGGCCGCGGCCCGCGCGCAGCTGCTGTGGCTCATCGTCGTCGGGGCGCTCGCGACGGTCCTGAGCGCCGTCGCGTGCGCCCGGCTGCTGCTCGCGTGCTTCGCACCGCCGCGCCTCGACGCGATCGCACCTACTCGCGCGCGGGTCGCCACGACACTCGTGCTCGCCGCAGCGGTCGTCGCGATCGCCGTCGGCGTCGTGCCCGGGCCGCTGCTCGACGCGGCGCAAGCGGTGCGCTTCTAGTCCGGCAGGGCCTCGCGCCGCGCGAGGACGTGCCCCGCGAGGAACGTGCGCAGCCCGGCCTGGCCCTGCGACATCATGAAGAAGTGGTTCGCCACGTACGCGGGCCGCACGACCGGCGCGAGCCCGATTCAACGTCGCCTTGGTGGGGTCGACGTCCTCTTCGAATGTGATGAGGCAGCCATCCGCTGTGGGTTCGATGGTCCATCGGACGTGCCTTCGAGGTCACCAGTCAGACGGGCTTCGAGGATCCCGGCCCGCGGATCGGCGATGGTGCGCTCGAGGTCGAACGACGGGTCATACGGGAGGAACGACCGAGTCCGCATCCAGCGGTGATCCTCGTCGAGCTTGCGGGCCTCCTTCACTTCCGGCGACCAGGCGGGGTAGGCGACGACCTCGTGGATCGCGGCGTACACAGCGTCGGCCGGGGCATCCACGGTCCAGTGGCTGATGAACTGGTAGCGGCGCGTCTTTGGGTCCCTCATGCGCGAGTGCTACGAGCGGGAATCGCGACCGGATGCGGAACGGCTCGCCGAGCTAGGGGGTCGGCAGGGGCCGTTCGCGAAGCGCGGCTGACGTCGTGAGCAGCGGGACGAGGCCCTGGCCTAGTCCCGGAAGAACGCCGTCGGGACGGCCGAGCCACTCGCGGACGGTGGTCAACGTCTTTCCACCGGTCTCGCGCCAATCGTGCGCGTCAGAGAGGCCCGCCGGGCAATAGCCCCACGTCCCGGCGTGTTTGACGAGCGGGTCGGCGACGTCATGCGCGATCTGATGCTCCGGCGTCGCGCAGAGATGCTCGATGACATGGCTCACGCGGGTATTGGACCGCGGAACGGCCAGGCCGTCCTCACTCGGTCGGGGGAGGCCGTTCGACCCTTTCCGTCCGGCTCGTTTTACGGCCATTTCGGCGTCCGCCCGTAGGCGATCGTCGCTAGAGGGACGTACGAGGCCGCGGTCAGTGTGTCTCCTGAGCCACAGTGACGCGTGGGTGGGCTGCAGGGTTTCTCCGACCGCGCCAATGAGCTCGTCCCGCAGCGCATCGAAGTCGATCTCATCTCGTAGCCGGACGGCGAAACCGTCGAGCGTCAACGCCGCGTCGTATTTCCTCCGGCAGAACCGGCGATCGACGGACGATTGGATGCGGCGGCGAAGCGGCTGGAGTTCTCGTGCGGCGGGATGAGCCTCGAGGTCACGCGGATCGCCTCTGCGGATCAGGAGTCAGGCTGATCCAACAGCCTCCCCTAAGTGGCACCCGCCAAGACATCGTTTCCACTTTTCACTGGGTCACGACCGCCACGACCTCGTTTCCATTTGCGTTCATCCGTCGCGGCCGACGAGCGGTCGGATGACCTTCTCGTCGATGGGGTGACGGTATGCGCCGATCGGTCGGCCGTCGAGCCGGACGGTGAGTTCCTCGCGCGCGGTCGAGAGCGTGCAGACGAGGTACTCGTTCGCCGCGCGGCGGCCCAGGCGCAGCCGGTGTCCGAGGATCTCGAGCCCGCCGTGCTCATCCGCACGGCGCACCCAGCTGATGCGGCCGCGCGCGAGCGGGAATCGCAGCTCGCCCAGGCCATCGCGATAGGCCTTGAAGGTGAACCCGCGGGGCAGGCTGCGGCGCGCGCTGCCTCGCGAGGCGAGCAGCGCTGCCGGGAAGCGCGTGCCGTGCTCGGCCGCCGAGAGCTTGGGGTGCGGCCGCTCCTTCATGAACCAGCGCTCGAAGCGCAGCGAGACCGTGGCGAGCCGAGCGCGGCTGGGCGTCGCGAAGCGTCGCAGCACGCGCTCTTGCCAGAGCGCATTAAAGCTCTCGATGTCGGCATTGCGGCCCGGCTCGCCCGGAGGGATAAAGCGCACCTCGACCCCGAGCAGCAGCGCCAGGCGCACCGGCTGGGTGAAGACGCGCCCCACTTTCTCGAAGCCGGCCACGGCGGTCTCGTTGTCGAGCTGCCAGATGCGCGGCAGCCCCAATTTCAGCCAGGCGCAGCCCACCAAATAGCGGCAGAAGCTTTCACCACTCTTGTCCTCGAACTGGAATCCCGCGATCCCGCCGCCGGCGACATCGACGGTGTGGAAGGAATAGAAGCGCAGCGGCCCCGAGGCCGTGCGCAGGTGACGCGGGCCGACCAGGTCCGTCTCGTGCAGGTCGCCCGGGCGCGTGGCCACGGGTGCCGGGTAGCCGCGAGGAGCGGGTGGCCGGACCGGTTTCGGCGTACGGGCAGTGCGTCCGGTGCGCGCGAGGATCCGCTCCAGGGTGCGCCGTGCGGGGAGCTGCCGGACACCACTGAGCTCCAGCTCCCAGGCCACCGCGTCGGCACCGATGCCGGCGAAGCGGCGTCG
>DHJC01000067.1:0-6017 GCA_002404155.1 Chloroflexi bacterium UBA4730
GAGCCAGGAAGCGAAGCCCGCGCGACAGTCCGCGAACGAAGGTTCCACGGCGAGCGCGGCCGCCTCGGGCGCGGCGCGCCCGTCGGACGAGCGCTCTGCCGACCGGCTCTGGGCAGAGCACGAGGCGCTCGCGCCGCAGCTGGCACGCTTGGAGACGATGGCTGACGCGATCGGCGGGGAGCAGCTTCCACTCGAAACGCTTCGTTCTGAGCTCGACCGGGCCTACGACCTGCTGGCAGGAAAGGTTCTTCCCCACATTCGGACGAGGGATGACTTCGACAAGGAGCTCGTACGGCACGATTACGTGCACGCCGAAATCCACCCGTCCCACCGCGATGCAGAGCGGCTTGTCTCCGAACTGGGAGCGCTCAGGGCTCGCATGACCCGTGGCGAGACGGAAGGCGCCCCGCGCGAGACTCGGCGCATTCTCTACGAACTCCACGCCCTCCTCAGTCCGCACTTCGCCGACGAGCCTCAACAAAAGCGGCGATCGCACGCCGAAGTGTGATGTCCGGCCCCACTGTTCGCGGGGTTCGGAACCGCAGTTCGATCGGCCGCTCCAGCGGACGGAAGTCCGGGTCGGGCATCCAGATTGGCTGTGGGGGTTCGATTCTCCCTCTGTCCGCCGCGAATCACTGGCAAATGACGCGGGGTTTCTGCCCGCGCCCGTGGTGCGGGAGCGGAGCGGTTGAGCACGGACTGTCACGTCAGCGGTTTGTGTGCGTCTTGCGGGGAACCGGGCAAGTGGCTGAACCGGCCGACGCTTCAAGCAGCGCCGGGGCGGGCTACGGCGCGGCCCGCCAGGTAGGTGGGCGCGCGGGAGGTGTCTTTTTTTGCCGCCGGTGTGAGGATCTTCACCTGCACCCCACTACGCATCCGTAGCATGAGTCTGGCGTGAGAGAGCTCTACCAGGTGGTCGAGGGTGGGCCCCCCTGGTACCAAGGAACGAGCACTTTGGCATGGGCAATGCCCGAACGCCGGCAGGCGTGCCCGTGATCCAGGTGCTGCCGGCGGACTCCCCGTGACGACCATCGCGTTCTGGTCGAACTTCCCATCGACTCCGCTGAGCGGGGTGGCTGCCGCGCTGCCCGACGACACGATCGTCATGATCAAGGACGAGGCCGACCTAGCACTGGCGAGGGACGCGGAAATCGCCTTCTGCGGGATCGGGCACGAGCGCGTGCGGAAGCTCCTTGCCGCGACGCCGAAGCTGCGCTGGTACCACACACCCGCGGCGGGCGTCGACCGTCTTCTCGAGATCCCCGACTTCCGGGCCCGCGGGATCGTCATCACGAACAACTCCGGTTCATACGACATACAGATCGCCGAGCACGTCATGGCATTCGTGTTCGGCGCGGCGAAACGCTTGCACCTCTACCGCGACCAGCAGGCACGCCATGAGTGGAGGGAGCTGCAGCATCAAGAGGTTCGCGGCGAGACAATGGTCGTCTTCGGTGCGGGAAGCATCGGCGGCGAGGTCGCCCGCCTCGCGGCAGCCGCTGGCCTCCGCGTGATCGCGGTCCGTCGCAGCGGCGGCGCCGTGCCCGGTGCGCAGCGCGTTGTCACAACGGACGCACTCGCCGAGGTCGTGGGGGAGGCCGACTACTTGATCGTCGCGGCACCCTTGACCGCAGCGACGCGCGGCGCGATCTCGCGTGCCGTGCTCGCGCGGATGAAGCGCACCGCGTGGGTTGTGAACATCGCCCGCGGCACGATCATCGAGGAGGACGCGCTCATCGATGCCCTCCGCGATGAGCGCATCGGCGGCGCTGCGCTCGACACGTTCGTCGAGGAGCCGTTGCCCGCGGACTCCCCGCTGTGGTCGCTGCCGAATGTCGTGATCACCCCGCACACGTCGAACTCCTCGCCTCGCGTGCGAGAGCGGACGCTCGCGCTGTTCGTCGAGAACGTCCGTCGTTTCAAGGCGGGCGAGTCGCTCCTCAATCGCGTGGACTACGAGACCGGTTACTGATGCGCGCGGCGAAGCGCCGACCGATGCCGAGCGCCTGGGCGGCCTCTTCGACGCCGACGAGGAGCTGGCCCATAGGGGCAAACCTCCGGCGATGTCGATGGGGCCGCGGCGGGTTCAACCCCGGTCCGGCGGGCGATCCTCGCTCCTTCTAACCCGCCCGCCGGAGCCACCCGCGCTCGTCCTGAACAAGGCGAGCTGTTACCACTTCCGCGTGCTTGACCCCCTCTTCCGCTCAGATGTGACAACAGCAGGGAGTCCCGGCTCATCGAGGTCACCGCCGAGGTCGATCAAGGGCTCGCCCGCGCCTGCATACGCGACCGCGGCATCGGCGCACCGCAGGAAGCGAGGAGACAAGCTACTCGCGCGCTTCTCCCGCGCGCACTCTCCCCAGTTCGGGGTGTGGCCCGGGTCTCTATCTCTCGCGGCAGATTGCGGAGCTGCATGAGAGCGCGAGTCGCCCGGACTTCTATGCTTCGGAAGGTCAAGTGCTAGCGGTAGGACACATCCCCGCCTTTGTGTAGATGCGCGAAGTGCAGTCCAAGAGGCGAAAGGAACCTCCTATGCCACGGCGCAAGGCGATGCACCAACGAGCACGATCCGTCGAGAACGAACTTCTCACGCGTACCCGGCAGCAGTCCGCGGTCGCGGAGCTCGGCAATCTCGCGCTTTCGGGGGTCGAGGAAAACAAGGTATTTGAGGCGGCCGCCTCGGCGTGGCGGAAACGCTGGAGGTCGAGGCGAGCGGCATTCTTGAGCTGCTCCCGGGAGGCGACGCGCTGCTTCTCCGAGCCGGCGCCGGGTGGAAAGCGGGTTTGGTCGGTCGGGCGACCCTCGGATCTGGCCTGGAGTCGCACGCCGGGTACGCCCTCGAGCGCAACGAGCCAGTCATCATCTCCGACTTGCGTGTCGAGACACGGTTCCGGCCCCCGCCACTCCTGCGCGACCACGGGATGGTGAGTGGAGTCAGCGTGCTCATTCGCGGAGACGGTGTTCCGTTCGGCGTTCTGGGTGCCTACACGATCTCCCGACGTGACTTCACCCAGGACGATGTGCAGTTCATGCAGGCGGTGGCGAACGTGCTCGCGCTCGCCCACCACCGTCTTCGTATGGAACGGGCGCGCGAGCAGCGGGCCGCACTGCTCGGCCGGCTCACGCGGCGGGAGCACGACGTCTTGAGACTGCTTGCCGCGGGATCGAGCAACCGAGACATTGCGGTCCGCCTCAAGATCAAGTACACGACCGTCCGTGGTTACGTCCGTTCGGTCATCGAAAAGCTTGATGCGCACTCGGAACTCGAGGCGGTGGCACGCGCCCATGGGTACGGGCTTGTAGACGGCGAGGCAACCTAGCGGGGCCCCGGTCGGGAACTCCCGGACCATTCAACTGCACGGTCTCAACGGAACGTTGCACCACGGCTGGAACCTTGACAGCGTAGACAAACGTTGGTGGTGCTTAAGCGCTGAACGTTTTCCGAACCTTTCGGCCGGAGGGAGCGAGGAAGCCGCCCAAAACAGGTCGCAACGCGCAACCGTCGAAATCCGATGCGAACCACTTGGTCCTGACAGTTGATCCGGACAGAAAGAGCTGAGATATGGCGGAGAAGAGTCTCTATGAACGCCTAGGGGGGATCTTCGCAGTCGCCGCGGTGGTGGATTCCTTCAGCGACCAGCTTCTTAAGAACCCGAAGATCGTTGACGCCAACCCCGCCCTGAAGGAATGGCACACAGTGAAATTCCGTGAGCGTATGCCAGGCCTCAAGTTCCTCAGGACGCTGTGGGTGGCATCGGTGGCCGGCGGACCCTTCCAATACACGGGCGAAGAGCTGCGCGATGCTCATCGCGACCTCCGGATCACACCCGAAGTGTTCGACGAAGTCGTTGCTGAGCTTGGCAAGGCCCTTGATCACTTCAAGGTGCCTCAGCGTGAGAAGGAGGAAGTCTTGGCGGCCTTCAACGCACAGAAGCCCGATGTGACGGCTGGTTCCAAGGTGGGCGGCTAAGCCCCTCACAAGTGATGGATTCAGAGGGATGGTCTCGTTAGCGCTGTGGGGGCGGGCCCCCTTCGCTCACACCACCCGAAACCGAGCGCACATCCTTAGGGCTGTATCGGGGGTCGTCAGTCCAACTGCCCACTCACCTTGGTCGGCTCTTGTATTCTTCGGGCTCCGCTAGGTATCCGGGCTCGGTCCGGCTCAGATCGAACAGAGCCGTCACGAGCGACTCGGCGAAGTCACGCCCGGCGCCGAGCGCCAGTTGATTAATCGCGAACGCGGACGGGAACCCCTGCTTGTAGCTGCGCGGGGAAACGATACCGTTGTAGGCGTCGAGCAGTCCGACGATCTGGGCTCCGAGCGGGATGGCGTCGCCCTTCAGGCCGTCCGGATACCCTGAGCCGTCATAGTGCTCGTGGTGGTGACGCACGAAGGGCGCGAGGTCCCGCAGGGCCTCCGACCCCGCCAGGATCTCCGTGCCGAGCGCGACGTGCGACCGCAGTTGTTGGCGTTCCGCCGGCTCGAGCGGCCCGCGTTTGGTGAGGATGGATTCCGGCAGGCCAACCTTCCCGATATCGCGCAGCAGGACCGCGAGCTCGATCCGCTCCGCCTCCACCTCGCCGCGACCGAGCCGCTCGGCGAGCCGTCGCGCGGCGCCAGCGAGGCGAGCGATCTCGATCGGCCGGCCCGCCTGCTTCGCCTCGATCGCGCCGGACAAGGCGAATACCGAGCCGGCGTAGAGCCGGTCGCGCTCGCGGCGCCCGGGGGACCGTCGCTTCGGCTTACCGGCGAGGCCACGAACGGCGCGCACGAGCTCCCCTGAGGGCGCGCCCTTCAATACAACGGCGCTGACGCCCGCGGCCAACGCGAGGTCGCGAACGTCAGCATCGAATGTCAGCATGACGACAGCCGTCATCGGGAGGTCTCTGATCACTCGGCGGGCGACTTCGAGCCCCGAGAGCCCTGGCATCCGGTTATCGACGATGATGGCGTCGGGCATCAAGTCACGCGCGAGGCGCAACGCGTCGAGGCCATTCTTGGCCTCTCCGACGATCTCGATGCCGTCTTCGAAGCGCAAGACTGCCTTCACGCCCTCCCGGACCATCTCGTGATCGTCGGCGACGAGAACGCGCACTCCCCTAATCCATCTGCCTCTCGATGCTGGGTCACCTTAACCGGTCAAATCCGGATGGCGCGGGGCCGCGCGGGCCGTCTTCAACGCGAGGCACCGGACCCGGCCGCCACCGAACGCTAGTTGGACGTCGATTAGAAGTGCGAGACACGCGGCACGGCCCTGACGGTGTGGGGGCCGTTCTGTCCGGCGGACGGTGCGGAAGACGGGAGTCAACCGTGCGGATGTGGCAACGAGCAGGCTGGTCCAAGACGAGCGCGGCTGGCTCCGACTCACCAGACTCAACTCGCGGGTGTCGTCGTCGAAGGGATTGAAGACCTCCTTGACCTCCTCCCGAGACCGGCGTCCGCCTAGGGCCCGGCGCGCGCCCGGCGATGGGGCGGCACGCGCCCGTTAGCGGGTGGACGTGCGTGATTTGAATCGCCGCGTTCTCTATAAGCCTCCGGCCGACTGCACAGCGTGCATTGTTTGTAGCGCTGCATTTGCACCGGCAGCCGCCAGGAGAAACAGGCCAGAAACGGGCTTCGTGCGAGCCAACTTCGAAGCCTTGATGTGCTACCGCGCTTTGGCATCGGGTTTAGCCTTCCAGAAGTGGCGGCTGGTCAACGTATACGCGTTCTCGGAAGAGCCGTGCTTCTCCGAAGCGGCGGCATCGCGATTGTCAGTGGCATAGTCGTCGGACTGGTCCTCGTCCTCTGGCTGATTCTCTGGCTCGGCTCGACGGATCCGTCGCTGCTGGGGCAATAGGAATGAGGAGGACGCCGGTTAGGGCTGCTCTTCTGTCCGTCCTTCGGCCTCGGCGCGACGCTTGCGCGAATTCCGCGACTCCGGCTGCTTGAATACTTTCGGGACGGCGAGCCTCTCAGATCGGCCGCGTAGTGCGCCTAGACTTGATCCCCGATGCGAGCAGTGCGGCCCGATCTT
>DHJC01000067.1:6294-14271 GCA_002404155.1 Chloroflexi bacterium UBA4730
AGGCGATCCGCGCCGTAAACGGGCACGTCGAGCTCGATCCGTTTTGGGAGCATGTCGTTCGCGGCGAGGACGTATCGAAGGAGATTGCTCTAACGACACGAAGTCGCTGGTGAGCCAGCTTCCTGCGAGATACTGAGCCCTGGAGCGGTTCGAATCCTGACGCTCTTCCTTGAAGGAAATGCCGCAGAGAAGCGACCTAGAGCCGCTGGTGTACTGGCTGGAGGACGCCGGCGACCGCGAGCGTGCCGTCGAACGTCGGCTGCGGGTCAGGGGTCAGCCTGTAGAAGCGGACATCGTCCGGTCGGCCCGTCCTGCCACGAGTAGCTGGCTCCAACCGAAGAAGCCCAGCGCGCGCAGGCTGGCGTGCGACGGAACCGGGCCGCCCGAGGTGGCCGCGAGCGTTTCGTCGAGCGCGTCCGCGAGCGCCACCAGCGCCCGCGCCCCGTTCGCGCCGAGCGCCCGCAGCCGGGACCGCTCGTCTTCGAGCTCGGGCCACTGACGCGTGACCGACAAGGCGAGCGCCCGGGACACTCTCAGATACCACCAGACCAGCGCACGGTCGGGAAGTTCTAGTGGCTCGCCGAGCATCGCACGGGGGAGCGCCCCGAGCATCTCGATATCCTCTCGGCTGCTCGAGATACCGCTCGTCACACGGAGCAGCGCGCGCGCGTCATCGTCTCGTTGCTCGAGCGCCTCTCCGATCGCCCCATTCGTCAAGGTCACCGCCGCGAACAGGCAGAACGGCGTCGCGGGGCTGGCGGCGATGATCCCTTGCGTCTCGCGCCCGAGCGCGCGCACGAGGTCCCAGTCGCCGCGGGCGAGCGCCACGAGGCTCACGTGCATCGCGGCATGGGTGCGCAGGTGGGGTCCCATCGGCGCGCTGAGCGCGACCGCGCGCTCGGCATGGCCCTGGGCTTCGGCCAAGTCGCCGCGCAGCAGCGCGACGATGCTCAGGCGCACGATCGGCTCGAGCGGTTCCAACGAGGTCGCGCCCGTCGTCGTGGCGCGGAGTCGTTCGAGCTCGGCGAGGAGCGGATTGGCCGCGTCGAGATCGCAGCGGTCGAGTAGCGCCCCGACGAGCCAGCCGAGCGTCTCGATGCGGACCGCTCGGTCGCCGCTCTCTGCCGCCATCCGATCGGCTTCGCGCAACAGGTCGAGGTCATCCCAAGCACCGGGCACGAGACCGCGATGCAGGAGCACGCGGGCGAGATCGCTCTTGTCGCCGCTCGCACGCGCGGCGGACTCCGCCTCGGCGAGTAGTTGGTCGACGAACGTCTCGTCCGGCGGCGCTCGGAATGCGCCCCCCTTGGTGCGAATGTCGAGCATGCCGCGGTAGAGCTCCGACGGCACCCTGCCGTCTGTCCCGTACGCCTCCCGCGCGCGCAGGTAGTGAGCCCACGCGTCGTCAGCATTGAAGTCGATCGCATACGCATCGCCGAGCGCGCGCTCGGCATCACCGACCCCACGCCGGTCGGCGGCGAGCGCAACGGCCCGCTCGAGCAACTCGACGGCCCGCGAGGTCGCGAAGTGCTGCGCGTGGGCCCTGCCCGCGGCCAGGTGGGCGGCGAACGCCTCACGGCGCATGTCCGCGAGGTCCGGGGCGCCCTGCCACACCCAGTCGGCGTCGGGCGGGCGCAGGGCGGCCCACCAGTGGTGCGCGAGCACCTCGGCGTCTTCCGGATTGACGCGCTCACGCGCGTAGCGCGCGTGCAGCCGCATGCGCTCGGCCATCAGCAGCCGCCCGTACGCGACATCGCGCACCAGCGAGTGGTGGAAGCGGTAGCCACCGCGCACCTGGTCGACATATTGGAGATCGGCCAGTCGCGCGAGGACGCGCCCGACCGCCGACGGATCGAACTCGACCAGGGACGCGGCGTCCTCGACCGAGAACGTCTCGCCCGCGACAGCCGCGTGAGCCAGGAGCGACCGATCGGCAGGCGCCAGCTCGTCGAGCCGGGCACCGAGCGCGCCGTGCAGCGTGAGTGGCAGCGCGTCGTCGGCGCTCGCGCCGCGGGCGCGCGCGAGCTCCACGATGAAGAGCGGATTGCCGTCTGCGCGCGCGAGCGCCAGATCGTCGGTGCGTCCGGCGCTCTGGGCGAGGGAGCTCGCCGCGTCGGCCTCGAGACCCGCGAGCTCGATGAAGAAGCGGTCCCCGCTTGGACGCAATCCCGCGGCCTCGGAGAACTCGGGCCGGGCGGTCGCCACGACAAGGAGGCGGTCGCTCCCCTTCGTCACTCGATCGATCAGCCTGACCACCGCCGGGTCGGCCCAATGGACGTCCTCGATCCAGGCGACGAGCGAGCCTCCGCGGGCCAGTGCGGCGAGATACCGCCGCCATCCGTTCGCGATCTCGTCGGCGCGCTCCGTTGGCACCAGGGCGGTCAGCGCCTCGCTGGTCAGCAGACCTGCGCTGTGTGTGAGCACCGCCGCGACCCGTGCTCGCTCGGCACGATCGTCGAAGAGCTCGCCGAGGAGCTCCTCGAGGTGATCGCCGAGCAGCTGCCGCAGCGGGGTGAGCGCCCCGATCTCCCCCTCAGGACGGCAGCGTGCGGTGATGAGGCGGGTCTCCGGTGTGAGGTGCGACACGAACTCGGAGACCAGCCGGGTCTTGCCCTGCCCGGGCGGACCGGACACGAGTGCCAAGACCGAGCGGCCCGATACCGCGCGCTGCAGCGCGTATCCGAGCAGGCTGAGCTCGGCATCCCGCCCCACGAACGGCAGCGAGACGGACGGGGCCACGTCGGCAATGCCCACGAGCGACCACGCAGGGAGCGTCCCGATGCCCTTGAGCTCGATCTCCCCGAGCGGGATCAGCTCTGCCGCGTCGAAGGCCGCGGCGTGACATGTCGGGCCGACGAGCGCCTGTCCCGGCTCGGCCCGCTGTTGCAGCCGCGCGGCGATGTTCACCACCGCCCCGACGCTCATCTGCTGCATCGTGGTTTCGGCCGCGGAGAGATCGACGATCGCCTCACCGGTCTCCACACCCACCCGGACCGAGAACGGCACATCGGCCGGGTCTCGTTCGGCGGCCCAGCGCAGGCAGGTGAATGCGACGCGAAGCGCACGGCAGGGGTCGTCGGCATGCGAGACCGGCGCGCCGAACAGCGCGTAGATCGCGTCGCCGATGTACTTCTCGACGGTCCCGCCGTGCGCGACGATGAGTGCGCGGAGCTCCGAGAACGCGGCATCGAGGGCGTTCTTGAGCCGCTCGGGACCGAGCCGCATGGTGAGCTCGGTCGAGCCCACGACGTCGATGAACAGGCACGTTACGAGCCGACGTTCCTGATGTCGCTCGTGCATCGCGCGAGCGTATCAGGGCGGCCGGCCGAATTGAGGGTGGTGGGATACTCGTCCTTCTCGCCTGCGCCCCGTCCCGTACGCCCCGCGCCGGATCATCTGACGCTGGCTCCGATGCCGACGTGTGCGATGCCGATCAGCAACCTCGGCAGCCCGGAGGGGATTCGAACCCCTGACCTCTTCCTTGGAAGGAAACGGCCGCAGAGAAGCGACCTAAACGAACGGAAGAAGCGAATCGTTCAGGAATAGCCACGAACTGACACGCCGGACGGACCAAACCGCGCGTCAGAGAAGCGACTCACGGAAGGCAGCTCGCCTGGCGCGGGAGCTGTGGTGGTCTGAGCCACACGTAGTTGCGAGGGTGATGCTCTCAACGATCAACTTGCTTTCGGTTGATCACCGCCATGGACTTTATGAACTGGTCATCGTGTCCCCAAGCTGACGGCGAAGCTTCTGACCTTCGACCCGCACATGGGAGGCCGTCTCGACGATCGGACTCCTGAAACAGAACGTTTCATCGTGGTCTGCTATGCGTCTACGGATGTTCCCGCTCTCGCCTACGTAGACGGGCCGATCGCTCACGTCATAGAAAACGTATACGCCAGATTCCGCGGGGCTTTCATCGTCGTCGTGCAGATCGAAGTCGACGAACTGCACTAGCGGCAGAACACCATCGTCAGGTAGAGCGCGTCGGAGCCCTGGACCGCACCGATCCCGACCCACTTGAAGTTCGGGTCGACGATGTTGGTGTGATGGTTGATCGGGATGAGCGGCTCGGCCATGAAGTCGCTGTGCAGCGCGTCCAAGTCGCCGTTCCAAACCTTTCCGGTGTTCTCGCCATACCAGCCGGTCCCGCAGGCCGCGGCATCACGGCTCTGCGCGGTCCCGTCGAGGCCGTCGTGATAGACGTAGCCGACCCGCGACTCCGCGGCACTGTGTGCGCGCGCGGTGAGCGATACGCCGGCGTCGAGAGTCAGCGGGCCGACACCAGCCTGGGCGCGCGAGTTGTTCATGAGCGCGAGGGCGCGGAACTCGGCGGCGGAGCCGCTGGTCGCCACTGGCGCCATGACCGGAGCGGCCGGCGGCCGCGGCGTGGCCGGCTGCGGGGTCGGCGCGACGGTCGACGAGATGATCGGATCAGCGGCCGGCGCGGCGGCGACCGGCACCGGCTCGGAGGTGGGCCGCGGAGATGGCGTCGGTGCGAGCGTCGAGGCCGGGATGACGAGATCGGCGTCGCCAGTCGCCGGCGCGAACGGTTCGCGGAGGGCCTGGAAGCCACCGCGCGACGGCGCCTGGGCCCGCGGCCCGACGGTCGAGGGGGCGCTCGGCAGATCGCCCGAGGTCATCACGAAGCTCGCGGCGACAAGCGTGCTAAGGAGCAGGGTCAGTGCGATCCGGCTCGGTATCCCCACGGCGGCCCCTCCTCTTCCACTGTTCGAACGCCGGCGCGCCTACTCCGTGACGGACCAGGCTCTGCGGCGCCGGCCCGCCGCGCGGCGGCGATGGTCTCGCGCTCGACGGCCGGAGCGTCGAGGTTATCCGACGCGGCGACGAACGCGCGCGTGCTCGTCGGCGGTGTGGAACGAGTGACCGGCGGGTCGGTCGCGTGAGCGAGCAGCGCGACTCCGCCATGAAGAGAGCCGTGGGTCGGTTCCTCTGCGCAGCAGTCTGCGCTGACAGCTTGGCAAGCTGCCGGAAGTCCCGGCGAGTTCGGAATCGACTTGGTCATGCGGCGCGCGTTCCTTGGGATGTCCTCGTGTGGCTTAGGGGCCGAGAGGCGAGGCCGCACCGAGCGGATCGAGCACGTCGGCGACGGGGGTCGGCCGATGAAGGTCGAGAGCGTCCGCGAGCAGCTCATGGCCGAGATCGACCGCACCGCCGAACGTCTGCTCGCGACGGTCAACAGCAATGGCCACATCGAGTGATCGCGCTCTCGTCGCGCGAGCGCCTGGCACGTCTGCCGAAGGCCGTGCGGATCAGTGCGATGGACCGCCCGCGGCACTCCGCCGTCCCAGCCGTTCTTGAGCCAGACAAAGACCGCCGATCGCGCGAGCTATGCGGTGGCCTCGGACACCCGCTACGGAACGAAAACGAGCAGCGCGAGGATGATGACCGCGAGGGCCACGACCGGCAGGGTCAGCGGAACGATGATCCCCACGAGCGCCAAGAGCAGGGCCACGATGACGAGGACCGCCAGGAAGTGTCGAGGTCCATACCCGCGCATGCAAAAAACCTCCTACGCCGCGGCGAGCGTACCAGAGGGGTCGGGGCCCGCCCGATCTTGTCCCCGTTCCTATCCTCTGGCGCATGACTCGGTTGGACCACGTCGTTATCCATGTCAGCGATTGGACACGCTCGAACGCCTTCTACCATGACGTCCTCGGTTGCGAAATCGTCGATGCCGGGGGACGGACCGCGTACCGCTGCGGAGATCAGCTCCTCAATGTGCATGGACCGGGAGTGACGCCCGCGATGGTCGCACGTCTGCCCGTCGCGCCCGGCAACAGCGATCTCTGCTTCGAGTGGAGTGGCCCTATCGCTGGCGCGGTTGCACATCTCGCGCGCCAGGGGGTCACGATCGACGGTGGCCCGATGATCAGGCACGGCGCTCGCGGCGCTGGTACCAGCGTGTACTTCCGCGATCCCGACGGCAGCCTGATCGAGTACATCTCATACGAGCCCGCAATCTGACGCTGCGAAATGGCTGGGCTCCGCTGTCTTCCGCGACTGTCCGCGCCTGAGCTCCAGCGCGGGCGCATGCCGTCGGCCAGCGCGCTGCGGCCATCGATAAGGCCCCGCGAGACAGAGCCCTGCTCCGCGCGCTCGTGCTGTGTCGCGATGCCGTTCTCCAGCATCGTTCGCGTGCAGGCGGATCGTTAGAGGAACCGCGCTCTCGCGACCAGCAGCGCCACATCGGCGATCCCCGAAGCCGCCGCGAGCACGATTGCGGCCGTGCCCAGCGGATCGCGCGCGCGGCACCAGCTGAAGTACACGAGTACTACCGCGCCAGCCATCGCGCGGAACACCGCCAGCGGCTCCTGCCAGTTGTCGTATCCCCCACCCAGCTCGACCGCGGCGTACAGCGCGCCTGCGAGCCCAGCGCCGTCGCGCACCGAGTACACACGGGCGATCGCGAGCACGCATACGCTCAACGCGAGCGCGGTCAGAACGAAGCGCTCCGGATCGCCCCGCAGTGTCTCGCCGAGCACGATGAGCGGTGCGCCGACCGGGCGGAGAAACTGACCGCCCAGCGAGGTCTCCCCCGCACCGTGAACGAAGAACAAGACGAACGCGACCCAGAGCGCGAGCGCGGCCGCGGCAAGTCCGAAGCGCAGCGCCAGACGGCGGTCTCCTCGCACGAGCCCGCGCGCCGCCTCGATCACGAGCGCGACGCCAGCGGTCTCTTTGGAGAAGCCCGCGAGGAGCAGTAGCGCGGCGGATCCGTTCGATATCCCGGCCGCGAGCAGCGCGAGCCGCAGGGGCTCGGTGAGATCGCGCGCGATGGGTAGCCACACACCCACGAACACTGCAAGGGCCAGCGCCCACCACGGACTGCGCCCCGCGGCGGTCGCAGCCAGGGCGGCGATCCAGATCAGGGCGGTCGCCGCGAGGACGTTGATCGCGACCAGCACGTATGGCAGTGCGGTCGGTTATCGAGCGCGCTCGCGACGGAGATAAACCTGCCGCTCGCCTCGCCCGGGCAGGAGGCGTTGGTGAAGGTAAGCGGCAGCGAGCTGGCCAAGGCCTCGGGGTAGCCGACGAAGTTCGACGGATCGGAGCGGCCCGCGGAGTCTGCTGCTCATCCAGGGCCGCGCCGACCGTCTAACTCCTGGCGGCCGCGTGCGCTACCCTCGCTGGCGGGGCGGGTGCGGAGGAGAGAAACGGTTCTCTCCGGAGGCGCCATGTCGAGGCTGCGAGCACCACACCCCGTCGCGCGAGCGTTCGCCGTCCTGGCCGATGGCCTCATCGTGCTGGTCGCTGGCGCGACCGCGCTCGCCGCCGGACTGATGGTCGCGGGGGCGATCGGCACCGGCACGGCAGACGTCCGCCTCCCGTCGACGGCCAAGGCGCCGACGGCCGTCCCATCCGCCAGTGCGTCCGTGGCCGCCATCTCGCCCGCGCCGACGTCCTCGGCGACCCCGCTCGCGACGTTCGTGCCCTCGCTGGAGCCGGTGCCGGCGATCGTCGTCCTCCCCTACCGCTCCGGAGGCCGCAGTTACGCCGGCATCGAGGTGCGCCCGGGGACCGTCTTCCTTGCACCGTTGGAGGGGACGGTCGAGGTCCGGCTCTATCAGTACATCAACAACGACGTCCGCGTCGGCTCGAACGTGCCCTCGCTGCCGTTCTTCCCCTACGTGACGGTCGTCTCATCCGACCGTCGGCTCATCTTCCGACCGGGCGCGCTTGGTGCGGACACTGAGCTGCTCGTCCGCGACGCTCAGCAAGTCGACGTCGGTGCGCCGCTGTTCCGCACGATCGGACCCGGTCGCTCATCCTGGGCGACGTTCTACGACCCGACCATCCCCTTCCAGGTCGTCGCCTCGCTCCAGATCCTCCCCAGCGGGCGCGAGCTCGATCCGCTGATCGGCTACCTCGCCGACTGAGCCACGCGGCCAGGGCCTCTTGGTGGCAGCGGGTCCAGGTTCTCTGGTCCACCGCGAGCACCGGGCGCACGAAGTG
>DHJC01000018.1:0-24917 GCA_002404155.1 Chloroflexi bacterium UBA4730
CCCCGTGATCCCTTTCAGGAACACGTCAATGGTACCGCTACCCTCGATCGATGAGAGCACTCCTCGTGTTCGCGCTCGTCCTCGTGTCGTGCGGGTCGGCGGCGGCGACGGCCGCGACGCCGACGCCGCGTCGGACGCCGGCGCCCACACTGTCGGTCACCACGAGCGCTCCGACCGCTTCACCATCCCCGACCCCGAAGGCGTTCCGTTACGTTGCCATCGGCGCGTCGGACACGGTGGGTGTCGGCGCGTCCGATCCGCGCACTGGCTCGTGGCCCGCGCGGCTCGCGGCTCGGCTACCGGCCGGTACGGATTACATGAACCTCGGGATGTCCGGTTCGCTCGCGGCGCAGGCGGCCCGCGAGCAGTTACCGACCGCGCTCGGGCTCCAGCCGCAGCTCGTGACGGTCTGGCTCGCGGTGAACGACCTCAACGCGAGCGTATCGGCAAGCGACTACGCGATCGCGCTTCGCTCGGTCATCGAGCCGCTCGTGTCGCGCAGTGAGGCCCGGATCTTCGTCGGCACCGTGCCTGATCTCCGGTCGGTCCCGGCGTACGCCGGCACGGATCAGGCGGCGCTCCTTGCACGCATCACGGCCTACAACGCGGCGATCGGCGCGCTCGCAGCGACGTTCCCTGGGCGCGTCATCGCCGTCGATCTCTTCACCGGGTCCGGACCGTTGGTCAGCACCATCACGGTCTCGGCAGATGGCTTCCATCCATCCGATGCGGGGTACGCGCTGATCGCTGACCGCTTCGCGAAGGCCATCGCCGATGCGGGAATCGCGATCCGCTAGAATGTGCCCGGCGTGCGGATCTGGCTCCAGCGCACCCCGCCGTCTGTCGTGCGCTGGATCGCGCCGCGCACAGTCGCGTAGCCGGTCTGCGCGTCGCCGAACACGATGGCCGGCGCGATCGGCGCGGCCTGCTGGTAATCCGTCGTGAACCCGTGCCAGCTCGCGCCGGCGTCGGTCGTCTCCTTCGAGTCGCCGGGCGCGCCGATCTGCAGCCAGCGCGTGGCGGTGACGAAGCTGATCTGATCCATCGCGTTCGGTGCGGTGCTCGCGTAGGTCCACGTCGCGCCGCCGTCGCGAGAGCGGAAGACGTAGTGCCGCGTCTCGTTGCCGGCGTTCCCACTCGCCTCGACGAGCAGCGTGCCGCCGAAGCCGCGGACCGCGCCGGCGGCGAGGGCGAAGCCGCCAGGTCGGGTCGTGAAGCCCGGCGGGTCCGCCAATGGGCCCGAGGAGGTCCAGGTCCGTCCGCCGTCGGCGGTCCGGTAGACCGCCGGTGGATCGCTCGTCGAGTACGCGCCGAGAAACCCGTGCGTCACGTCGGTGAACGCGAGGGCGCCCTTGCACTGGCCGTCCGCGATCCCGGTGGCACTGAGCTGCTCCCAAGTCGCGCCGGCGTCGGCGGTGTGCCAGATCGCGACCCGTTGGCCGTTGCATTGCGTCGCCGGCGATCCAGCCGTGTCCATCCAGCCTTCGTGATCATCGATGAACGCAAGGTTGGCCGGCCGAGACGGGAGCGATCGCTCCTGCCAGGTGTCGCCGCGATCGGTGCTGCGAAAGACCCGCGTACCGGCCACGAGCACCCAGACGACCGCCCCAGAGGGCACGCTAAGTTGCGCAACGCTTGGCAGTGGGATGAGCGTCGATGACGCGGTGGGCGCAACGGTCGATGTTGCCGTGGCACTGGGGGTCGGCGACGCACTCGCGGCCGCGACGGTCGGACTCGCGGTGCCGGTCGCGCTCGGCGCGGCGGCGGGCGTCGCGGAGCACGCAATGAAGAAGACGGTCAGTGCACATGCCGCGATCCGGAACATCGGCACCAGTGTCGGCTGCCGCGAAGTCCGGCGCATCCGAGTTGGCGAGGCCAAGTGCTACTTCGCCGGAAGGCGAAGCAAGCCTTTGCTATGCGGGCGCGACCTCGAGGACCGGCGACGGCACCGCTGTCGTCGCCCTGCGCACCGCGCGGTGCATGACGACGAGGCCGACGGCCATGAGGCCCATCGCGAAGACCATGACCATCTGCGCGGAGAACACAGCGAGCAGCGCTGACGCGGCGAACGGCGCGATCGTTCCACGTACGCCCATGAGCGAGGATTGAGCGACGGCGTAGTCACCGACGCGCTCGCGGGGCGCGAGCTGGACGATGTTCGTGAAGAACGTGATGTCACCGCCGGCGTTCGTGATCCCCGCGACGATCGCCACCGGCAGCAGGAACGTCGTACTCGGCGCGAGCAGGTAGCCGAGCGGCATGAGCAGGACGAGCGCGGTGTTGATTACGGTCATTCGCAGTGACGAGCCGCGGTCGATGAACCGGCCCCAAACAAAGTAAGCGATCACGGCGCTGCCGGCCTGCAGGGCGGTCATGAATCCGACAAAGCTGTTCGGTGCGTCGAAGTGATCAACGAGCAGGATCGGGTACAGCGCCGCGTTCATGAGGTTGCCGAAGCCGAAGATCATGAACGAGATCAAGAGGCGGCGATACCGGTGGTCGCGCCACACGTCGCGCGCGATCCGCGACGGGTGGTGCCGCACCGGTGGGAGCGCCGGCGGATCGTGGCGGATGCGTCCGAACACGATCGCGCCGGGGAGCGATATCAGCGTCGCGACGGCGAAGACGATCGTCGCGGGGACACTATCGATGAAGAGACCCGCGAGGGTCGCGCTCGCGATGCTGGCGATGGACGCGCCGATGCGCACCTTGCCCATGGCCGAAGCGCGCTCGCTGTCGGGGTAGATGCCCTGCATGAGCGTCGCGTACGACGCCATGTTCGCGACCGCGATCACCCACATCGTCACCGAGACGAAGGCGAGCGCGAGGGGGGTCGCCGCGATGAGCACTCCGAGGAGGAAGATCGAGCGCGAGAGGGTCGCCGTGATCGCGGTGATCCGGACCGGACGGAAACGCGCAAGCAGATAGCCGAAGACCGGCGAGAACAGGTGGCCCACGAACGGTCCGGCGACGACCAGCGCCACGTCCGCGGCAGAACCGCCCATGCGCCGGATGACGACCGGGAGGAACGCCACGATGACACCCAGGTAGACACCCGCCATGACGCCGGAGAAGGCGTCGATGCGGAAGTTGCTGCGGACGCGCTCGGCGGAGTAGTTGCGATCGGGCACTACCCGCAAGTTAACGACGAAAGTTTCGGCTCGTCGCCCATCTTTAGGTGGCAATGACCGGAAATGTCGCGCGAAGAACTCTCGACGCTCGGCCGGCTACGTCGCCGGAAGGCGAAGCACGCTCCGCTTACTGAGCGGGCCCGAAGCCTCCCGGGCGCGGGGGGCGGACCCCGCCCGGACGGGGCGGATAGGGCCGGCGGCCGGGGAATCCGCCTGGGCCGCCCGGGCGGATCGGCCGCGGACCGTCACGGAAGCCCCCTGGCGGCGATGGGCGGAAACCGACCGGGCCGCGTGCGCCGGGATCGGTTGAGCTGATGACCACGCGGCGGTTCGGGTCTATGCCGACGGACTCGGTCTTGATGCCGGGCTGCTCCTGCACCGCGAGGTGCACGATGCGCCGCTCGTAGGCGAGCATCGGCTCAAGGGTCACGGCCTGACCGGTGGTCTTCACCCGGCTCGCGACGCGGTGAGCGATCTCGCGTAGTTGATCCTCGCGACGCCGGCGGTACCCCTCGATGTCGACTGGCACGTGGACGGTGCGGCCGACGGACTTGGACGCGATCGCTGACACGAGTTGCTGCAGTGCGACGAGGTTCTCGCCGCCGCGCCCGATGAGCGCGCCGAGATCCGCGCCTTCGACCTCGAGACCTTCCATACCCGGCCGGTCGTCGAGCGTGACATCAGCCTCGACGCCCATCTTCTCGAGCAATGACGTGAGGACGGTGAGTCCGAGCGCGAGCTCTTCCGCGAACGCCGGCAGTGCATCCTCGGCCTCATCGGCCGCACGCTCCGCGGCCGCGCGCACGGCATCGGGCCGGCGCGGGACCTCACGCTCGTCGACGACGGGCTCAGGCTCTTGCGCGCGCTCCTCTTCGGTGAACGACAGGAGCACCCGGGCATCGACGCCACCCATGCCGAGCATGTTCGCGGGCTTGCCTCGCTCCAGGATCTCGATGTCGACGTCGGAGCGCTTACGGCCGAGCTCGAGCAATCCACGCTCGATGGCCTCTTCGACGGTCCGCCCGGTGAACTCCTCGCCACGTAGCGGCATCGCTTCCTCCTCGCGCCTTACTTCGCCGAAAAGGCGAAGCAAGCTGTGCTTACTTCTTTTTGTTGCGGTTCCGTTGCCGGCGCGCTTCGCGCGTGTTCTGCGCGCCCGGTCCATTCGACGCGACGGCGGCCTTCGTCGCCATGTCGCGCTGCTCCTCGTCGAGCGCCGCTTGCTGCCGCGCGGCGAGCGTGCGGTCCGCAGGCGACGGAATCTTCTTGAGGAACGGAAGGAACTTCGGCAGTTGGCCCCATCCGCTTACGAAATACTGCTGCACGATGCCGAACAGGGTCGTGGTCACCCAGTAGATCGCGAGGCCCGCCGGCAGGCTCCACGCGATGAACACCGTCAGCAGCGGGAAGTAGTACTGCATCGACTGCATCATCTTTTGCTGCTGGTCGACGGTCTTCGGCTTTGCCATGGGCTGGAACATGACCGATGAGATCAGCTGCGTGGCGCCCGCCAGGATCGGCAGCAGGTGCCACGGGTCCGGCGCGCCGAGGCCGCAGGCCTGACCGACCGCTGCCGGCGGGCATGTTGTCATCCAGGGCAGCCAGTGTGCGGTGAGATCGATGGTCTGGTCGGGCCCGAGCGGGTTCGGCACGAACGGGATGAGGTCCTGCGCGAGCGATGCTCCGGTCAAGTGCGGAGCCTGGTTGAACGCGGCGTACATCGCGAGCAGCAGGGGCATCTGCAGCAGCAGCGGCAGGCAGCCCATCGCCGGGTTGTAGCCGCGCTCCTGATAGAGCTTCATCTGCTCTTTGCTGAGGCGCTGCTTGTCGGTTCCGAACTTCGCCTTCAGGTCGGCCATCGCGGGCGCGAGCTCTTGCATCGCGCGCTGATTCCGGATCTGGATCTTGAACAGCGGATATAGCGTGAGCCGGATCGCGATGGTCACGGCGACGATCGCGAAGCCGAAGTCGTGCACCAGGTCGTACGCGGCGACGAGCAGCGAGATGAGCGGATGGACGAGCAGGAAGTTCCAGTACGGAGCGATGACATCCAGCATTTACTGGCCGGCTCGCTGCGGAACCGGGTCGTAGCCGCCGCGAGCAAACGGGTTGCAGGACAGCACCCGGCGGATCGCCATGACCGAGCCGCCCCACGCGCCGTACCGCTCGACAGCCTCGATCGCGTACTCCGAGCAAGTCGGGGTATAGCGGCAGGCGGCGGGCAATCCGGGGCTGACGTGGGCCTTGTAGAACCGGAGGGCCGCGAGGATGACGCGGTTCACCGGAGCACCCGATCCAACTCGCGGACGATCGCGCCGCGCAGATCCGCGGCGGGGGCATCGAACGCGGCGGGGCGAGCCATCAAGACGAGGTCCGCGCCCATCGTCACGCTCGGACGCGCGCTCAGCGCGACCCGGAGGGCTTCACGAACGCGGCGGCGAGCGCGATTGCGCTTCACCGCGCCGCCGACAGCCCGCGACGCGGCCACCGCGACACGTACGGTCGGCTGATCGCTGGGCAGCGCGCGGAGGGAGAACAGCTTGTCGTTGCGCGCGACACCCTCGGCCCGGACGCGCGCGATGTCTTCCCCTCGCCGCAGTCGCGCGGCGTGCATCACTGCTAGACGACGGTGAGTCGCTTGCGACCACGCGCGCGCCGCGCGGAAAGGACCTTGCGGCCTCCCGTTGTCTTCATGCGCGCACGAAATCCATGGACGCGCGCCCGGCGACGGTTTTTTGGCTGGTACGTACGCTTCACGATCGAGTCCCCTTCTCGAAAAGCTGACGCAAATCACGTCGGATGTGTGAGCGAAAGTCTACCAGCCCCTCAGTTTCCATTCCTTGCCTTGCCGCACGTTCCGACGCGGGGGTATAGTTCGCGGGCTTCCAGGGGAGCCACTTCCAGCGACGAGCTGACGCGTCCGCATCATGATCCAAGCGTTCTCGTTATCACCGGCAGCGCGCATCTGCGTGGGGAGCGACCGTGACGTCTGACTCGCAGCTGGGAGCAGAGAGCCGTCTCAATCTGAAAGAGTTGTGGCGCGCCGCCCTCGGTGAGTTGCAGCTCGCGATGCCAAAAGCGAACTACGACACGTGGTTCAAAGAGACCTATGTGGTGAGCGAAGAGGACGACGTCTTCTGCATCGGTGTCCCGAACGCCTTCGCCCGCGAATGGCTCGACAACAAGTACCGCACGCAGGTCCGCACCTCGCTCCAGCGGCTGGTCGGCCGCACCGTCGACGTGCGCTTCATCACCGTCCCAGGGGGCGCCGGGCCCGCGGCCGGCACGGGTCAGCGGCCGGCGAATTCCGGATATTCCGGCCAGAATCAGAGTGGTTCGGCCTCGTCGGTCACACCGGTCGCGCCCCCATCCGAGCGCCGCGGAGAGGGCGCTCCGGTCACCGCGATCCTCAATCCGCGCTACACGTTCGCGACCTTCGTCGTCGGCTCGAACAACCGGTTGGCGCACGCCGCAGCGCTCTCCGTCGCGGAGCGCCCGGGTCACTCCTACAACCCGCTCTTCGTCTATGGCGGGAGCGGCCTTGGTAAAACGCATCTGATGCACGCGATCGGGCACGCGGTCCTGTCACGCCACCCGAAGAAGCGCGTCGCATACGCGACGAGCGAGAAATTCACGAACGAGTTCATCAACTCGATCCGCGGGCAAAAGTCCGAGGAGTTCCGCGAGCGCTACCGCCGCATCGACGTACTGCTCATCGATGACATCCAATTCATCGCCGGCAAGGAAGGCACGCAGGAAGAGTTCTTCCACACCTTCAACGCGATCCACGAAGAGGGGAAGCAGATCATCCTCTCGAGCGACCGGCCGCCGAAGGCGATCCCACAACTCGAGGATCGCCTGCGCTCGCGGTTCGAGTGGGGCCTCATCGCCGATATTTCAGCTCCTGATCTCGAGACGCGCATCGCGATCCTGCGCGCGAAGGCCGAGGCCGCTAATGTCGCCGTGCCGCCGCTGGTCATCGATTTCCTGGCGCAGCGGATCGTGTCGAACATCCGGGAACTGGAAGGCGCGCTCACGCGGATCGTCGCGTACGCGACCTTGAACGCGGTCGCGATCACGACCGAACTCGCTCAGCAGATCTTGCAGAACATTCTGTACAACCCCCGCCGGCAATCGCTGTCGCCGGAGCGGATCGTCGAGACGGTCGCCAAGTATTACGGCGTTCCGTCGGACCAGTTGCGCGGGAAGGCCCGGGACAAGCAGATCGTGCTGCCGCGGCAGATCGCCATGTACCTCATGCGCGAAGAGACCGAAGCACCGCTCCTCCGGATCGGCGGAGCGCTCGGCGGCCGCGACCACTCGACCATCCTGCACGGCTGCGAGAAGATCGAGCGCGAGATGTCGGAGAACGACGATTTCCGGCGTGACATCAACGCCCTCCGGGAGTCGCTATACGCCGAGTAGCCCGCCTGCCTGTGTGGATAAGCGACCGTACCCTGTGGATAAGAGCAGGTAATCGTGGACAACTGACCCTTTAAGGTGTCGCGGACGGCTCGGCCTGTAGCATTTCCAGACATAGCCAAACTGGCTGTCCCGGGCCGTCCGCCGCGCATCCCCGGACCGTCCACCGAACGGAAAGCGCTCTCGACGAACGCTGCACGGGCCAAACGGCACGATGGGTCATAGTCCACAGCACGACTACGGCGACTGGCGTTCTAATCGATCTTGTTCGGACGAGGACGTGGAGGGGGGACTGTTGAAGGTCAGCTGTCTACAAGAGAACCTCGCGCGCGGTCTTTCGATCGTGGGCCGCGGGGTTTCCACGCGAGGGACCCTCCCGATCCTGAGCAACGTCCTGGTCAAGACCGACGGCGGTCGCCTCAAGCTCACCGCCACGAACCTCGAGATCGGCGTGAACTGCTGGGTCCCGGCGAAGATCGAGGATGAGGGTGCGATCACCGTGCCGGCAAAGCTCTTCACCGACTTCGTGAACTCGCTGCCGCCGGGTCCGATCGAGATCGCGCTCAACGTGCGCACCAAGACCGTTCATCTGAAGAGTGCGACCACCGAAGCCAACATGAAGGGCCTCGACGCGGAGGAGTTTCCGATCATCCCGGCGATCCCGGATAAGCCGACGACGCGGATGGCACAGACCGTGCTCCGGCGGATGATCAACGAAGTCGCGTTCGTCGCGGCGACCGATGACTCGCGCCCAGTGCTGACCGGCGTGCTCACGACGTTCGACGGCAGCGAGGTCACGATGGCTGCCGCAGATCCGTACCGGCTCTCCGTACGGCGCGCGCCGCTCTTGGTGAAGGTCGAGCCAAAGGTCGAGATCATCATCCCGGCGCGGAGCCTGTTCGAGGTCGCGCGGATCGTCGACGATTCCGACGCGCCAGTCGACATCCTCGTGACGCCGAATGGGAGCCAGGTCATCTTCCACACGGAGGAGGCCGATCTGGTCTCCCGGATCATCGAGGGCCAGTTCCCGAACTATCGCCAGGTCATCCCGACAAGCCACGCGACGAAGGTCACGGTCTCGCGCGATGAGCTACTCAAGGCGACGAAGCTGGCGTCGTATTTCGCCCGCGATGCCGCGAACATCGTGCGGTTCGCCGTCGACCCGTCTCAGGAGGTCCCGCTCGTCGTGAGCGCGACCGCCGCCGAGGTCGGCGACAACACGTCGCGGGTGGACGCCACCGTCGAAGGCCAGGCCACGGGGATCGCATTCAATTCGCGCTTCGTCGCTGACGCGCTCGGCAGCCTTACCGCCTCCGAAGTCACCCTCGAGCTCGGCGGTCCGCTCGCGCCAGGGGTCGTACGGATCGTCGGTGACGACAGCTACCTCCACGTGGTCATGCCCCTCAGAATCCCCAGCTGAACGTGCGGCCAGGTCGGCTTAGCCGGCGATGGCCGAGCCCCAGAAGACTGGACGAAAACGTGCGCGTGACCCGATTGCTCATCGAGGACTTCCGGAACTACGCCCGTGCGGAGCGCACCATCGCGTCGGCCGTCACGGCCCTCGTGGGCCGCAACGGGGCCGGCAAGACGAACGTGCTCGAGGCGATCCATCTCATCGCCCGCGGTGATTCGCCGCGGGCCCGCGACGACACGGAGCTCGTGCGCTGGGGCGCGAACACCGCTCGTGTCTCCGCTCGCGTCGAGCGCATCGACGATGCGCGCACGGTCGACGTCGTCTTGTTCTCGCCGCCCGCGGGCGAGCGCCGCCGCCCGCGCCGGTACCTCCTGGACGGTGCCGGGAAGCGCGCCGACGAAGCGATCGGCGAGCTTGCGGTCGTGTCTTTCTTCCCCGAGGACGTGCAGCTGCTCGCCGAGGCGCCGAGCGCACGCCGCCGCTACCTCGATTCGATGGTCGCCCAGGTGTACCGGCGGCACCGTTCCGAAACCCGCGAGTATCAGCGCATCCTGGAGCAGCGCAATTCGTTGTTGCGCGCGCTCCGAAGCGACGTGCGGCCAAGCGCCCTTGAATCAGGCTCGGCCGGGGCCGGCGAAGCCGGGCCCGGCCGCACGATGGAACTCAGCTTCTGGGACGCGGAGCTCGTTCGGCTGGCCGCGTCGATCTCACTCCGCCGGCTCGAGGCCGTACGCGAGCTCGTAGCGCCGTTCCGCGAGGCCGCCACCCGGTTCAGCGGCGCCGACTCGCTCTCGCTCGCGTACGCCGCGCAGGTCGAGGGCGACACGATCGCCGAGCGCGCGACCGCGTACCAGGCGCTCATCGGCCAAAAGCGGGATCGCGAGCTGTGGCAGGGCACGACCCTGGTCGGGCCGCACCGCGAGGATCTTGCGGTGAGCGCACACGGCCGGGCGCTTCCAACCTTCGCATCGCGTGGCGAGCAGCGGAGCGCCGTGCTGTCGCTGAAGCTGGCCGAGGCCGCCTGGATCCGCGATCGCGTCGGAGAGCTGCCGGTGTTCTTGCTCGACGACGTGCTCAGCGAGCTCGATCCCGGCCGGCGTGACGCGCTCGTTGACGCGCTGCCCGAGGACGCGCAGACCGTGTTGACCGCGGCGTTCGAGGCGGGCATCCCCGAGCGGCTCATCGAGCGAGCCGACGTGCTGTGGGTGAAGGATGGCGCGATCGCGTGAGGCCGATCGGCGGCGCGATCGACCGAGCACTCCGCAAGCTCGGGCTCGACCGTGATGTCGCGCGGGTGTCCGCGATCGACGCCTGGCCGGAGGTGGCGCTGGAGGTCCTCGGGCGGGACGCGGGCGTGACCCGCGCGGTCGGACTGAGCGACCGCGCGCTCGTCGTGAGCGTCCCTGATGCGACGTGGTCCGGCGAGATCCGGCTCCGCGAGGCAGAGTTGCTCCAGGCCATCGCCCGCCGGATCACGACGGACCTCAAGCACATTCGCGCGGTGCCGGCCGCGTCTGGACGAGGCCCTGACCGGCCGAGCGACGCCTGACGCGGTCTGGTCCGGCATCGGCGTGATCGGGCTCACCGGCATCACCACTGAACAAGCACCTCCACGTCGTCGTTCGGCGCGGTGATGAGCCGATCGATCCGAGCGGTCGGCTCCCACACTCCTAGACTTCCGCCCTGGTGAGGCAGACCGGCTTTTCCACGAAGGTCGGATCGACCACTGAGATCCGAGCGGGCTCCGACGTCGTCGTCGTGAGCGAGCCGACCCTCAGCGCGACCCTGCGGACGAAGGGCCGGTTCTACTTCCTGTGCGAGGTCGCGCCGCAGGGAATGACCGGTGCGGACATCGCGCGCGAGGTCGCCGACCTGACACGCGAGCAGTACGAGTACGACCTCTCGGCGGGGATCGAGGGCGCGATCCGCAAGGCCCTGCGCGACGCCAACCGCCGCGCTGCGCACCGGCTGCGCGACCAGCATGGCCGCGTGGCGCTCCACGCTGCCTGCGCCGTGCTCGTCAACAACGAGCTGTACGCCGCGCGCATCGGGCAGGCCCAGATCTTCCTGGTCCGTCGCGCCCGCCTATTCCTTCCAGGCGACGACCCGAACGAGCTCGCGGACTTCGTCCATCGCACGACCACGCGACGGGCCGCGTCGCTGGGAAGCGACCCGGATCTGCTACCCGCCGTGTGGAAGCAGACCATCGAGGCGGGGGACACCGTCATCCTTGCCGGCGGTAACGCGATCGCCGCCCTCGGCGCGGACGCCCTACTCAATGCCGCCGTCACGCTGCATCCACGCGCGGCCGCCGAGCACCTACACAACCGGTTCATGGCCGAAGGTGGCTCAGGCAGCGACAGCATCCTGTTCATCGAGGTCTCGCCCGCGACGAGCGCCGCGCCACGCCTCGCGTCCGCGCCCGAGCCAAGCCGCCCCCCCGAGGAGGTCCTCGTCGCCGAGACGATCCGGCATCGGCTCGACGTCATCTGGCGCCACCGGCCCCGCATCGGCCGCGCCGTCGGCGCCGTTGCCGCACCGGCGGCGGGCGCGATCGGCAAGAGTCTTGCGATCGGCCTCGAGCTCATGCCGCACCGCACGCCGACGCTCAGCCGCTCGATGCAGACGGCGCGCGAGCGGAGCGCGCGTCAGCAGCGCCTCATCAGCCTCCTTGCGCTCGCGTTGCTCGGCGTCTCGATCGTCATCGGCGTCGTCGTCGTTCGCGACTACCAGGCGAACGACGTCGTCGCGATCTACAACCTCGCGGTCCTCTCCGTCCAGAACGACCTCGATTCCGCGCAATCGTTCCTCGACCGTAAGCCGAACCCGGATCAGGATCGCGCGCGCCAGAGGCTCGATTCGGCGCGCGCGCATCTGGGCGACGCCTCCGCCTCGCCCGCCGCCAATACGGCCCAGCTGTCGACGTTGAGCGCGCGCGCCGATGCGATCTTCGATCGGCTGAACGACGTGCTCATCGATCTCTCCACCATGGTCTCCGGCGCGAAGGCCGCGAGCTTCGCCCAGACCCAGTTCGGGCTGTACGTCGCCGATCCCGGTAGCGGGCGGCTATGGCGCGTGTTCGAGCAGCCGCCGGGCACGACGATCGCGGGCGCGGTGCTGGAGAAGGGCAAGGTCGGGGTCGCGACGCCACAGCTCGTGACATCGGTCGACAACGCCCTCTTCACGATCGACGACCAGAACAAGGTGTGGAAGGCCGAGGGCAACACCGTGTTCGAGGTCAGCCCCGACGGACGCGACAAGTGGAAGACCGTCGACGGCCTCACGAGTTTCAGCGGGAATCTCTACGTGCTCGACGCGGCATCCGGGCAGATCTGGCGGCACGAGGAGGATCGCGGCAAGTTCCTCGCGGCCGATCCGGTGCTCGCGCAGACGTTTGCCCCGAACGCGATCACGTCGTTCGCCGTCGACGGGAGCATCTGGATCACGACCACGGCCGGAGACGTCGGGCTGTTCAAGCGGGTCGGGCTCGCCACGACGGCCACGAAGGCGGACTTCACGATCAAGTGGCTCGGCGATCCCGTGAAGGCGACGGCGATCCAGGCGATCGACTCGCAGCGGTACATCTACGTCCTCGACGGGCCCGGGCGGCGGCTCGTCCAGCTCACCCGGGACGGGCGCGAGATCGCCCGATTCGAGCTCCCGAAGGATCTGCCGCCGGCGACCGCGTTCTTCGTCTCCGAGGGGCTGCACACGGTCTACACCGCGCACGGCTCCAAGATCGCGGCGACCGATCTCAGTCGGTGATCCCGTTCTCGGACGCCAATCCGACGAAGGGATCGGCCCCGGTCAACCGCCTGCTCCTCTTCGCGAACATCGTCGTGTGGCTCTACATCGTCAGCCTGCAACGGACGCCCGGTGCGCTCGAGGGGTTCTTCGATCGCTACGCCTTCGACTGGTCGCGCTTCACCCACGACCTGTCGACGGGTGCCTGGACGGTCGCGACGTTCGTACCGCTCGTCACGCATATGTTCTTGCACGGTGGCTGGCTGCACATCATCGGCAACATGCTCTATCTCTGGGTGTTCGGCGACAACATCGAGCATCGGCTCGGCAGCGGCACCTATCTCCTGTTCTATGTCCTGTGCGGGATCGCGGCGGCCGTCGGTCAAGGCCTCGTAGCGCCCGCGCCGATGCTCGGGGCCTCCGGCGCGATCGCCGGGGTACTCGGCGCGTACCTCGTGCTGTTCCCCGGCGCGCGCATTCGCACGCTCATTTTCCTCGGGATCTTCATCACGGTGCTGCAACTGCCCGCACTCATCGTCATCGGCTTCTTCATCGTGATCCAGTTCATCGAAGGATTCGCGTCGCTGCGTCTGTCGGGCTATCCGGCGACCGAGCAGGTCGCGTACTTCGCGCACATCTTCGGCTTTTTCGCCGGCATCGTGCTGTTGTTCGTGTTGCGTGCTCGCACCGGCCGGAGCAGCGCGCAGTACGGCAGGTACGGGTAGCATTTTCCCCGTGCCCGAGTCATCCGCTCGTTCGGGCGTCGTTCTCTGCACGGTAGAGTCGGTGCGCGTGCACGTCCTGACCGGGCAGCACGTCGTGCTCCTTCAGCCGAAGGATTCCGACCGCCTCGTCCCCATCTGGATCGGTGCTGACCAGGCGCACAGCATCGCGACGCGGATCGCGGGCATCCCGAGCGACCGGCCGCTGACCCACGACCTCATGATGTCGATGCTCGCCGCCGCAGGCGTCGAGATCACCCGCGTCGTCGTGAAGGATCTCGTCATCGACGCATCGGGCCAGGGCAGCGTCTTCCACGGCAGCGTGTTCCTGCAGGTCGGTGAGCGCGAAGTCGAGATCGACTCGCGGGCCTCGGACGCGATCGCGCTCGCCGTGCGCTGCGACGCCCGGATCCTCGTCGCCGACACCGTGGTCGACCGCTCGTCGATCGCGGCCTCGGGGGAGGTCGAGGCGACCGGCGAGCTGGGCGTGTTCCGCCAGTTCATCGAGAGCCTTCCCGATGAGCCGAATCCGGGCAGCGGCTGATCCGACCCGCGGAGCCGTCGTGATCGATCCTGCGATCTGGCCGCTCGGGACGAGCGCCGATCGGCGTGGCCATCTCCGCGTCGGCGGCGTCGATCTGGTCGGGCTCGCTGATCGCCTCGGCACGCCGCTCTACGTGTACGACGCGGCCACGATCCGTGAGGCGCACCGCCGCTATCTCGCCGCGTTCGCGCCGATGCGTCCGGTGCGCGTGTCGTACGCCATCAAGGCGTGCGCGCTGCGCGGGGTCGCCTCCATCCTCGCTCGTGCCGGCGCCGACGCGAGCGCCGCGTCGCTCGGTGAGCTCCTCGCGGCGAAGCGCGCGGGGTTCCTGCCGGCGCGCACGCAGCTGCACGGGAACGCGAAGACCGACGATGAGCTGCGCGCGGCGCTGCGCCTGGGCGTTGGTCGCATCGTCATCGACGGAGCCGACGAGATCGACCGGCTGCGGGTACTCGTGGCGCGCCGCGCGCGACCGCAGCCGGTGTGGCTGCGCGTGTCGCCGGGCATCGCGGCGGACACGCACCCGCACCTACAGACCGGCACGCTCGACAGCAAGTTCGGCGCGCCCATCGCCGGGGGGGACGCACTGGCCCAGTGCCGCGCCATCGCCGCGACCAAGAACCTGAGTCTCGTGGGCATCCACGCCCATCTCGGGACCCAGCTGCACGAGGCCGAGCGTTACCGCGAGCTCGGCGAGGCGCTCGTCGCGCTCGCGCGCGACGTGACCCGCGCGACCGGTGTGCGGCTCAAGGAGATCGGCGTCGGCGGCGGCCTCGCGATCCCGTTGCGGAGCGACGACCCGGTCTTGGACCTCGCGGCCTACGCGCGCGCGATCAGTGAGCCGATCCGTGCGGACGAGACCCTGGGCAAGGCGGTGCTGTACCTCGAGCCCGGCCGTTCGCTTGTCGGACGCGCCGGCGTCGCGGTGTATCGCGTGATCGGCACCAAGCGGGTCACCGGGGTGCGAACGTTCGTCTCCGTCGATGGCGGGATGGGCGACAACATCCGCCCGGCGCTCTATGACGCCACGTACACGGCCGCCCTCGCTGGCCGCGCTGCCGCCGCGCCGACGGAGCACGTCGCGATCGCGGGGAAGTACTGCGAGAGCGGGGACCTGCTCATCCGCGACGTCGCCCTCCCCACGCCGGAGCGCGGCGACGTGCTCGCGATCCCCGCGGCCGGTGCGTACAGCGTCGCGATGGCCTCCAACTACAACCATCACCCGCGGCCGGCGGTCGCGCTCATCGACGACGGACGGACGAAGGTGATCCGGAAGCGCGAGACCCACGCCGACATCTGGCGCCTCGAGCGGTAACTCGAAAGGAGCGGAGCGTTAGCGAGGGCGCAGCCAGAGCGACAGCCGGAGCAACAGGAGATCGCGGATGGCCTTGACGATCGCCTCCGGCGACGTGCCCTTGGGCTCATGGTGCACCCGCGGGTGATGGGGGATCCCAACCTCGCGCATCACGATGCCGTTGGCGCGCAGCGTGATGAGGAGCTCGGGCGAGAAGAACGCGCCGTTCGAGTGCACGCGGTTGAGCGGCACGCGCGCGAACACGTCGGCCCGGAAGAGCTTGAACGCGCAGTCGACGTCGCGCCAGCCGCCCGAGAAGAGGAGCCTGATGACGCGGTTGTACACGCCCGACACGACCAGGTGCCGCCACGGGTAGGCCAGCTGCAGCCGGTACCCGATGACCGCATCGACGCCGGGCCCGAGCGCGCCGATCAGCTTGTCGAAGTCGGCGACGTCGAACTGCTGATCTCCGTCGGTGAAGAACACGAACGGCTGGGTGGCGCTCATCAGCCCCGCGCGCACGGCACCGCCGTACCCGCGCCCGGGCCGGTGATGGAGGACCTTCACCCGCGGATCCGCCCGGGCGAGGGCGTCCGCGATCGCACCGGTGCGATCGCTGCTGCCGTCGTCCACGATCGTCACCTCGACCCAGTCGGCGTACATCGGCAGGACCGCGAGGGCCCGCGCGACCATCGGCTCGATGTTCAGCTCTTCGTCGCGCGCCGGGAAAAAGAAGGACAGGCCCGACAGGTGTTCGGTCACAGGCGGCACAGGCTAGCGTTCTGAAGGACGTGAAAGAGCGTTGGGTCGCGATCAGTCTCGGCGGCCTTGCCGTCATCGGGTACGTCATCGCGGGCTGGGGCGCGCCGACCGTCTACGACTACTACGGCCGGTTGGCCGATGCGTTCGTCCACGGCCGGTACTGGCTCCTCGAGGACCCGCCGTGGCTGAACGAGTTGCTCTCCTGCGGCGACGGCAAGTGGTGCGTCGCGTACCCGCCGCTGCCGGCGCTCCTCTCGATCCCGCTCCTCGCCTTCGGGACCGCGACGGCGCAGGACCTCGTTTCGCAGATCTGCGGCGGCGCGTCGGCGGGCGTCCTGTACCTCGCGCTGCGCGCGTACGGTGCACCTCGATCCATCGCCATCACCGGGGCGCTCCTTTCGGCCTTCGGTACGACGCTCCTGTTCACCAGCGCCGATGGTCGCTCGTGGTACGCGGCGCACGCCGTGGCGATGCTGTTCACCACGGTCGCGTTCCTCATCGCGGCGCGGGGTGGACCCGCCTGGGGCGTCGGAGCGGCCATCGGCCTCGCGGCCCTCGCGCGGCTGCCGGTCGCGGCGGCGGCACCGGCGCTGGCGCTGCTCGTTGCGCGACGCAGCGATGTCCCGGTCCGCACCTCATTTCTGCGCGTCGTCGCCGGCGGTCTGCCGTTCCTCCTCGTGTACGTGGGATACAACGTGCTCCGCTGGGGCACCGTCACGGACGCGGGGTACGCGCGCCTGACCGATGGTGACTTCTTCTTCGACCACGGTCTGTTCTCGGTCGCGTACATCCCACGTCACCTGTACGCGATCTTCATGGAGCCTCCCGATCTCGTTCCGAACGTGTGGTACTTCCTGCGACCGCGGTTCGTCGGGATGAGCCTCTTCCTCGTGACGCCGGCGCTCCTCTTCGTGTTCGCCGGACTGCAGGACGTGCGACGCTCGATCGCGGTCGCGGCGACGGCCCTGGCGGCCGGTCTCGCGCTGCTGCCCGATATCACGCACGGCACCGTCGGCTTCGCGCAGCTCGGGTACCGGTTCAGCATCGACGCCCAGCCGTTCCTCATCGCGCTCGCCCTCGGCGGGGACGCGCTCCGCGGCGGCGTCTGGCGCTCGCGTCCGTCGATCCTGTTTCTCATCGCGTGCGCGATCGCGGTGCTCTTCAACGTGTACGCGGCCATCGCGATCATCCGCTACGGGTACTGGCAATGAAGGGGAGCGACGAGAGGCGGCGCCGCGCCAACGTCGCGATCGCGGCACTCATCGTGATCGGGGTTGTCCTTCGGCTGCTCGTGACCCGCGCGCAGGGGTTCCCCTCGGATGTCGGCACGTTCATGGCGTGGGCGGAGAAACTGGCGGCGGTCGGCCCCGGCGGGTTCTACGAGCCCGGCTACTTCAGTGACTACCCGCCCGCGTTCCTGTACGTGCTCTGGCTGCTCGGCAGGCTGTTCGACGGCGACCTCCTTCGCTTCGCCGTGAAGGCCATCAGCATCCCCGCGGACGTCGGCATCGTGCTGTTAATTGTCCCGCTCGTGCGGCGGTACGCCGGCAACGGCGCCGCCATCTTCGCGACGGGCATCTGGATGCTGCAGCCCGCGCCCATCTTCGCGGGGCCGTACTGGGGACAGGTGGACGCGGTCGGGACCGTGCCATTCCTCGCGGCGCTCCTGGCCGCGGGCGCGCGGCGTTGGGGGGTCGCGGGTGTGCTCGCCGGTGTTGCGACGATGACGAAGCCGCAGTTCGGGCTCGTCCTCGGCGTCATCCTCGTGGCCGCCGCGGTCGAGCTCATCCGCGCGCGCGACTGGCGGCCGCTGCTGCGATCGGGCGGCGGTGCGCTCGTGACGATGCAGGTACTCGCCCTCCCATTCGGCATGACCCCCGGTGCCTTCGTCGGGCTCGTACAGAGCGCGTCCGAGACGTATCCGTACTCGTCGCTCTACGCGTTCAACGGCTGGTCCATCGCGCTCGATTTCTGGACGGACGACGCCCGCTGGTTCGTGCCCGGCGGCATCCTCCTCGTGATCGGGCTGCTCGCCTCTGTGGTCCCGCTTTGGCGGCGACGGGACACCGCGGCGCTCCTTGCGGTCGGGGCGGTCACGGTCATGGCGTTCTACTTCCTGCCGACCCGCGCCCACGAGCGCTATCTCCTCCCGGCGCTCGCGCTGCTCCTCCCGTTCGCCGCCGCCCGCCGCCGGATGCTCGCGCCGTACCTGGTGCTCGCCGGCGGCTTCTTCGTCACCCTGTACTTCGCGTTCACCCGGTACCCGCAGAACGACCTGCAGGCGCCGGCGTGGCTCGATGCGACGGTCTTCGGCCGGAACGGCCAGATCGCGATCGCGTTCTTGTTGATGGGCACCGCGGCGCTCATCTGCTGGCGGCTCGCGCGCGGTGAGGCACGCTTCGAACCGACCCTCGCGCTCGACGGCGGCCTGGTCGTGACCGCGGAGCCGATGTCCCCGCGCTGGACGCTGCCCCCCGGCTTCGGCATCGGCGGTCCGGCGTTGCGGCGCGACATCCTCATCGCGCTCGCGGTCGCGCTCACGGTCCTCGGGACCCGTGCCTTCCGGCTCGATTGGCCGCGCGACATGTACTTCGATGAGGTCTATCACGCGCGTACGGCGTTCGAGCTGCTCGCGCAGCGCGAGCCATACGAATGGACCCATCCGCACCTGGCGAAAGAGGTCATGGCCTTGGGCATCGTCGCGTTCGGCGACGATCGCGTCAGCGGCACGGAATCCGCGCCCGCGAACGTCACCGCGTTCACCGTCTCGAACGACGGGACCCGCGCGTACGCGCACGATGGCCAAGTCGACCTGGCAGCGCGAGGCGAACCTCGCACGACGGTCGGGCTGTTCGCCGGCCAGGCCCGGGCGATCGCCATCGATGGCGACCGGGTGATCGTCGTCACCGACACGCAGCTCATGGAGTTCCCGCGGTCGCCGGCGCCGTCGAACGCGGCCGTTCCGGTGCGGACGATCGAGGGTCCGGTCACCGCGTTCGCGCGGATCGCGGGTCGGTCGCTCATCGGGACCGGGACGGCGACGACCGTCCTCGGCGAGGGTGGGGAACCCGACGTGACCATCGCGACGGGCGCGATCGGCATCGCCATGAAGAACGATGGGAGCGAGGTCTACCTCCTCGATCCGACCGGCGGCGTGCACGTCCTTGAGAGCGCAAGCTGGGCCGAAACCAAGACGTACCCGAGCGTGGCGAAGGAGCGGGCCATCGCGTTCGCGCAGGGTCCGAATGCGATCGTGCTCGCGCGCGCCGACGAGGCGGCGCTCGATTCGATCGACACGACCGACGGGCACCGTGACACCGTGACACTCGCGAACGCGCGTACCGGCACGTTCGCGAGTGGCGTCACGACGATGGCCGTCGTCCCGCGGACCGACTTCCTGTACGCGATTGCCGACGGCCGGGTGGTGGTCGTCGATGTCCACGGCCTTTCGCCGTTCGCAGCGATCCCGACGCAGGCGACGGCGCTCGGCGTGGATGGCACGGACGACATGCTCGTGGCCCTCGCGCCGACGGGTACCGCTGATCGCATCGACACCGGACGGCTCGCGCTCGCGTGGCGACTCCCTGGCGTGGTCGCCGGCGCGCTCCTCGCGTTCGTGCTCGTGCTCCTCGCGCGGCGGCTGTTCGCCGCGCGGATCGTCGCGATCGTGGTCGGCATCGCCGTCCTCTTCGATGGCTCGATGTTCGCGCAAGCCCGTATCGGGATGAACGACGTGTACGTCGCGCTGTTCATCGTCGCCGCGTGGTACTTCATCATCGCCGCTCATCGACCACGTCTCTCCGCGCGTACCGACATCCTCATCGCCGGCGTCCTCCTCGGGCTTGGCGCGGCGTCGAAGTGGGCCGCGTTCTACACGCTCGCGGGTGTGCTGGTGGCCTCGCTCGCGGTCACCGCCTACGCGTACGAGCGCGGGCGGCCGGGTACCGGCGGCCCGCTCGATCTGCTTGCCGGCAAGGGGAAGAACGCCGCGTTCCTGTTCCTCTCCTTCGCGATCATCCCGGTCGGGATCTACCTCGCGAGCTACCTGCGCTGGTTCGGTGGCCCGACCACGCCGTACGGCTGGGATCTCGTGGAGCTCACGAAGCAGATGTACTGGTACCACAGCGGTCTGACGTCGCCGCACCCGGCCGCGTCACCGTGGTGGAGCTGGCCGCTCGTCCTCAAGCCCGTCTACTGGTACTTCGGTCAGTCCGACGCCGGCAACAACGCGTACATCTACGACGCCGGCAACATCGTGCTCTCCTGGGGCGCACTCGTCGCGACCGTGTGGTGCGCGATCGCGGCGATCCGCGGGCGGTCCGTCACGCTCGGGTTCGTCGTCTTCGCGATGCTCGTGCAGTACGTGGCCTGGATCCCGATCTCGCGGGTCCTGTTCTTCTACCATTTCTTCACCGCGCTGCCGTTCTACCTGCTCGCCCTCGCGTGCGGTCTCGCGTACCTCTGGGAGACCGGGCGGTCGTGGCGGGTCGTCGGCTATCTCGCGGTGGCCGCGGGCGCGTTCATCTACTTCTATCCGTTCGTGTCGGGACAGCCCGTCCCCGGCTCGCAGGCCGCGATGTTCTTCGTGCTTCCGACGTGGCAGTACGACTGCCAGTTCTACCCGTCGTTCGTGTGCCCGCTGAACGGTCCGAGCGACGTGCCGATCCTCGCGGTCGCGTTCCGCATAGCGGTCGCGGGCGGGCTCGCGGCCCTTGCCGCGGCCGCGTTCGTTGTCGCGCGCTCACCCGAGCGCGCGCTCGCGGGCGCGCGCGGCGTCTTAGGGCGAGGCGCTCGGCGTGGGGGCGGCGCTGGGTGACGGCGTCTCCGTCGGGCTCGGGCTCGCCGACGCCGATGCGCTCGGCGACGCCGACGGTGCCGCCGTCGGGATCGATGTGGCGAGGAGCGCGCCGATCGCCCCGGCGATCGCGACGAGGATCAGCAGCGCCAGGAGGAGCGTGCCCGCGAGCGCCCGGGACACCGCCGGACGCTTCGCGGCGTAGACGATCACCGTGATGTTGTCCTCGCCGCCGCGCGATCGTGCGAGCGCGACGAGCGCATCCGCGGCGCGCGAAGGATCCTGCGCCATCGCGGATGCGATCTCGGGGTCGGTCACGTGCCGGGTCAGCCCATCCGAGCAGAGGACCAGCCGGTCCGCCGGCTGGAGCGTCTCCACGAAGATGTCCGGCTGCACGCCGCGCGGATCGCCGAGGAACCGGGTGATGCTGCGTGCCGCGTCGCCGCTGTGATCCGTGGTGAGCTGGCGGATCGCCTGTCCGCGGACCAGGTACGCGCGCGAGTCGCCGAGGTTCGCGATCGCGGCCTCCTGTCCGCGGATCGCCGCTGCCACGAGCGTCGTCGCCGCACGCGAGAGCCGTTCGTGCTTCGATGCCTCGAGCACCGCCGCGTTCGCCTGCTGCACCGCGCTGGCGAGCGCGGACCGCGCGCTCTCGCCGAACGATGGCGGAGCGAACGTCCTCGCGAGGGCCTCGACCGCGGCGGTGCTCGCGACATCGCCGCCGACATCGCCGCCGACGCCGTCGGCCACGGCGATGAGCGTGACCCCGGCGTACGTCCGCGTCAGCCACCGGTCCTCGTTGCGTTCGCGGAGCAGGCCCGGGTCGGTGCGGGCCGCCACGTCAGTCACTCTTCTTCGTGCAGTCCTTGCCCGAGATGTAAAGGACCATCACGTACGTTCCGCGTCCCGCCGTGGTCCCGGCCGACGGATCCTGGCTGACCACCGAGCATGTCGGGCCCTGGCCCGACGCGACGTCCCACCGCACTTGGAACCCCGCGCCCTGCAGCGTCGTGATCGCCTGGTCGAGCTTCAACCCGGTCACCCGCGGCACACCGGCACCGGCGGCGGTCGAGGGGAATCTCGCGAAGAACAGGACGACGCCGATGAGGATCGCGAGGACGACGCCGAGCGCGAGGAGGCTGTCGACGCGCGGCCAGCGCCGCGACGACGTCGCGATGATCGGCCGCAGTACGCGGGTCACCGGGTCGTTCACCGCGTCGGACAGTGCGAGGGCGAAACCACCCGCGGTGGGATAGCGGCGCTCCGGATCGCGGGCGAGCCCTCTCGCGACAACGCCGTCCGCCGCCTCCGACAGTCGTGGATCGACGGAACGGATGTGCGGCGGGCCGCGGTCGAGCCGGTCGCGCAGGAGATCCTCGTTCTCCGCGCCGGGGAACGCGGGTCGTCCGGTCAGGAGCTCGTAGGCCACGAGCGCGAGGCCGTACACGTCCGTGCGCGGCGTCACTGGCCGGCCCTCGACCCGCTCGGGCGCGATGTAGCGTGCGGTCCCGACGAGCTCGCGCTCCTCACTGTCGCGTGCGGCGCGGGCGATGCCGAAGTCGGTGAGCTTCGCGTTGCTCGCATCGTCGACGATGACGTTCGCCGGCTTCACGTCGAGATGCACGAGGCCGGCGCGGTGCGTGGCGTCGAGCGCGCCGCCGATCTGGCGCACGAGCGTCGCGACCTCCGCCGCCGGGAGCGCGCCACGTTGGGCGATGATGTCGCGGAGCGACCTCCCGCGCACCTCCTCCATGACGATGAATGCGTCGGTCCCGTCCTGGCCTTCGTCGAAGACGGTGACGATGTGCGGGTGGCTCACCGCCGCGGCGCGACGGGCCTCGGTCGTGAACCGCTCGCGGAACGCCGGGTCCGCCTCGGCGCCGAGCACCTTCACCGCGACATCGCGATCGAGCCGCAGGTCGCGCGCGCGCCACACCTCGGCCGTGCCGCCGCGGCCGATCCGTTCGACCAGCCGGTAGCGGCCGGCGAGAAGGCGCCCCGAGAGGTCGCTGTCGGTGGTGACGGTCACCTGTTCACGGACGGCAACTCCGCTGCCGCCGCTTCGCTCCCGGGGGCCCCTGCCCCCGCATCAGGCGAGGGCGACGAGCGCCGCGAGCGCGTCCTCATAGATCGCGTCGCTGCGGGCGATCGTGAGCTCCTCCCCGAGCAGCTCGCTGACGCCGGGCCGTCCGAGCGGAACCGTGCGCTCGGCCATTCCGCGCCCACCGATGGTGACGAGCGCCGTCGCGTGCGCTCTCGTCTCGGAGCGCTTCACCACGAACTCGGCGTGGCGGCCGTGGTCCTCGGATTGGATGCGAAGGCCCGAGAGATAGCCTTCTCCGAGGCCTCGGATGAAGCGTGGCCGGACCCGGACCGGGATCTCGTGGCCGTCGGCGCGCTGCATCGAGAAGAGCAGGCCACCCGCCTCCGCCGGGGCGAGCGACTCCACCGCGGTCCACCCGAGGCGAGACGCGAGCCACCCGATGAGCAGGAGCGCCTGCGACGGGTGGATCTCGCGGCCGTCCGCGTCGACCGCGAAGCCGACGCGGATCCCGGTGATCGTGTCAAGGAACTGTCGCCACGCCGGTACGTCGAAGAACTGCATCACGAGCTCACGCCAAGGTGTGATGCGGGTCCAGTTGAAGTCGGTGACGCCGTAGCGGCCGTGGCCCGCGCGCGCGACGGCGTGCAGCCGCGGCAGCGTGGCATCTGGCCGCGCGAAGTCCCCCGAGTCGACGATGAGCCTGTCGGCGAGGCGGAGCAGATCGCCGAAGTACGGCGCGTCGAGTGGCGGCGTCTCGGTCCACCAGAGGAACACCGGCAGATCGGGGAGCAGCAAGGGGATCACCGCGCTCGTGAGCCGGCGATCCGCGTCGCCACGCGCGCGGATGAGGATCTGCTCGTAGCTCACCTGCTGCGCGCCGCTTCGATGCGGGAGGTGGCAGTGCATCTCGAGCTCGGGCTCGCGACCCTCGCGCTCGCGGTCCGCGACGATCACGATCGCGCGCGACGGATGCCGCGTCGAGAGCTCATCGATCGTGGAGGCCGCCCGGCGTGCGTGGATCTCGCGCGTCGCGAAGACGACAAGATTGAGCACCGACGCGCGGGCGACGGGCACGCCCTGCTCCTTCGCGTGGGCGCCGCTCGAGCGGCGGAGGCGCGCGAGCTCGCGCTCGAGCGCGGACACGCCGTCGGTGCGCGCCCCCCACACGCTCTCGTCGATCGTGGTCATGACGCTCATCGCTACGGCTTGCGCCACATGCGCCCGTCGCGGGCGATGAGGAGATCGGCCTCGGTCGGGCCCCACGTGCCGGCGGGGTAGGTCGGGAGGTCGCTCTGCCCGAGCGTCCAGGCGCGTGCGATCGGATCGACGAACCGCCACTGCTGCTCGACCTCGTCCTGGCGGGTGAACAGCGTCGCGTCCCCGCGGAGGGCGTCGAGGATGAGCGTCTCGTACGCATCCGGTGCGTCGACCATGAACGACGCGCCGTACACGAAGTCCATGTTGACGGAGCGGATCCGGATGCCCTGCACCGGCACCTTCGCCCCGAACTTCAACGAGATGCCCTCGTCGGGCTGGATCCGCAGCACGAGCGCATTCGGCTCCATGCCCTCCGCCGCCTCGCTCGAGAACACCGCGTGCGGCGCGGCGCGGAACTGGATCGCGATCTCCGTCGTGCGCTTCGGAAGCCGCTTGCCCGTGCGGAAGTAGAAGGGCGTGCCCTCCCAGCGCCAGTTGTCGATGTACGCGCGGATCGCGAGGAACGTCTCGGTCTTCGACGTCGACGCGATCCCGTCCTCCTCGTGATACCCCCGGACCGGCGTGCCCTCGACGAATCCCGGTCCGTACTGGCCGCGCACGACGTTCGTGTCGGTGTCCTCTTGGGAGATCGGACGGATGGCCCGCAGGATCTTGAGCTTCTCGTCCCGTACGGCCTTCGCGTCGAACGACACGGGTGGCTCCATCCCGACGAGCGCGACGAGCTGCAGGAGGTGGTTCTGCACGATGTCGCGCAGTGCGCCGGCCCGCTCGTAGTACGCGCCACGCTCCTCGATGCCGAGCGACTCGGCCACCGTGATCTGCACGTG
>DHJC01000018.1:25078-49214 GCA_002404155.1 Chloroflexi bacterium UBA4730
GGCTCGAAGATGCCGTTCGCGAAGCGCAGCACAAGGATGTTCTGGACCGTCTCTTTGCCGAGGTAATGGTCGATCCGGAAGATCTCGTCCTCGGTGAAGACGCCCTGCAGCTTCTGCGACAGCTCGACCGCGCTCTCGAGATCGTGGCCGAACGGCTTCTCCACCACGACGCGCGCATTCACGTTCTCGGTCAGGCGGTGCTCCTTGATCAGGTCGGTGATCGGTCCGTAGGCCGACGGCGGCGTGGCGAGATAGAACAGCCGGTTGCCGTTGGTGCCGGCGCGGACGTCGAGGTCGGCGAGCGTGTGGCGCAGGGTCTCGTACCCCTCACCGTCGCGCGTCGAGACGTAGTGGACGTTCTCCGCGAAGCTCCGCCAGACGTCCTCGTTGATCGGCTTCGTGCGCGAGAACGTCACGAGGTCGGCATGGAGCGACTCCCGGAACCGCTCGGCGGTCAGATCGGCCCGGGCCGCGCCGACGACCGCGAACGCCGCAGGCAGCAGCCGCTGGAGGGCAAGGTTGTAGAGCGCCGGGACGATCTTGCGAGCCGTGAGGTCGCCCGTGGCACCGAAGATCACGAGCGCGCACGGCTGCGGCGTCCGCGCGATCCGCGGCCCCGCGCGCAACGGGTTCGCCAGCGGTGGTGCGACTGTCACGGCTTGCTCAATGTCGGGCCTGCGGCCCGTGAACGCTCACCGCTGGTCGTGTTCGCCCGTCGCGGCGGAGCCGCTCCTCGCTCACTCTGTTTTCACTTCGTGCCCGCCGAACTGATTGCGAAGGGCAGCCGCGAGCTTCATCGCGTAGCTCTCCTCCTGGCGCGACGTGAACCGCGCGAAGAGCGAATGCGCGAGCACCGTCATCGGGACGTCGTGGGCGATCGCCTCCTGGATCGTCCAGCGGCCCTCTCCGGAATCCGCCACGTACCCCTTGATGTGCGCGAGATCGCTGCCCTCGGCCTCGAACGCGCGCTCGGCCAGCTCGAGCAGCCATGAGCGCACCACGCTGCCGTGGTTCCAGACCTGCGCGACCTTCTGCAGATCGAGCTGGAACTCGCTCGCGTGCAGCAACTCGAAGCCCTCTCCGTACGCCTGCATCATTCCGTACTCGATCCCGTTGTGGACCATCTTCGTGAAGTGTCCGGCGCCGCTCTTGCCGAAGTGCGCCCAGCCGTTCGGCGGCGCGAGCGTGTCGAGGAGCGGCGTCACGATCGCGACCGCGTCGGCCGGACCGCCGACCATCATGCAGTAGCCGATCTGCAGCCCCCAGATCCCGCCGGAGACGCCGATGTCGAGATAGCGGAAGCCCCGGGCGGTGTACGTCTGGGCGCGCCGCTGCGAGTCGTGGAAGTTCGAGTTGCCGCCGTCGACGAAGATGTCGCCCGCGGTCGCGTACTTCGCGAACTCCTCGAGCGTCTCGTCGGTCACGTCGCCTGCGGGGACCATTGACCACAGCACGCGCGGCGACTTCAGCTTGGAGACCATCTCCTCGATCGTGTACGCGGCGACGGCACCGCGCTGCACGGCTTCCTCGACGGGACCGCGGCTCCGGTTCGAGGCGACCACATGATGGCCGCCCTGAGCGAGGCGGGTCGCCATGTTGCCGCCCATGCGACCGAGCCCGTAGATGCCGATCTCCATCGTGTTCTCCGTTCCGTTGGCGGTCGCGACAGGCGTAGGGTAATTCCATGGCCACGGCCAGCCAGACACTCACGAAGGTCGACCTCTACCGTGAGCTCGCGCGCCAGCTGCGGGCCGATTCCATCCGCTGCTCGACCGCTGCGGGCTCTGGCCATCCGACCTCGTCGCTCTCCGCGGCCGATCTCATGGCGGTGCTCCTCGCGAGCCACTTTCGCTACGACTGGGCCACGCCGAAGGATCCGGCGAACGACCACCTGATCTTCAGCAAGGGCCACGCGTCGCCGCTGTACTACGCCCTGCTGCGCGCGGCCGGCGCGATCGACGACCCCGAGCTGATGACGTTCAGGAAGTTCGGATCGCGGCTCGAGGGTCACCCGACGCCGATCCTGCCATGGACCGACGTCGCCACCGGCTCGCTCGGACAGGGTCTGCCGATCGCGGTCGGCGAGGCGCTCGCGGGGAAGCGACCGCTCAACGCGCCATTCCACGTGTGGACCCTGACCGGGGACAGTGAGCTCGCCGAGGGCTCGATCTGGGAAGGACTCGACCACGCCGGCCACGAAGGGCTTTCGAACTTCACTGCGATCTTCGACATCAACCGGCTCGGACAGCGCGGTCCGACCGAGCTCGAGTGGAACGTCGACGCGTACGCCGCGCGGGTCAAGGCCTTTGGCTGCGATCCGATCGTGATCGATGGCCACGACGTCGCCGCCATCGACGATGCGCTCGGCCGCGCGCGCCGCGCGGAGCGACCGACGGTCATCGTCGCGAAGACGGTGAAGGGCAAGGGCGTCTCGTTTCTCGAGGACAAGGAGGGCTGGCACGGCAAGGCCCTCGATCCGGAGCAGGCGAAGCAGGCGCTCGCGGAGCTCGGCGCGACAGCGTCGCGCTCCTTCCCGACCATCAGACCTGACCCCTGGACCCCCGCCGCGACGCCGGCGCCCACGCGGCCCGAGTTCAAGACCTACACCGAGGCAGTCGCGACGCGCAAGGCGTATGGCGAAGCGTTGGCCGCCCTGGGCGCCGCGCGCTCGGACGTCGTCGTCCTCGATGCCGAGGTCAGCAACTCGACGCACGCCGAGGATTTCAAGCAGACCGCGCCGGACCGATTCTTCGAGATGTACATCGCCGAGCAGCAAATGGTCGCGGCGGCCGTCGGCATGCAGGTCCTCGGGCTCGTCCCGTTCGCGTCGACGTTCGCCGCGTTCATGAGCCGCGCGTACGACTTCATCCGCATGGCCGCGATCTCGCAAGCGAACATCCGGCTCTCGGGGTCGCACGCCGGCGTCTCCATCGGCGAGGATGGTCCGTCGCAGATGGCCCTCGAGGATCTCGCGATGATGCGCGCCGTCCATGGCAGCACGGTGCTTTACCCCTGCGACGCGAACCAGACCGCGCGGCTCGTCGGCCTGATGGCCGATCGGAAGGGCATCAGCTACCTCCGCACCACGCGGGAGAAGACCCCGATCCTCTACACCGATCGTCTCGACGACTTCCGTATCGGCGGATCGCGCGTGGTCCGCGGTGGGGGTGCGGACGACGCGGTCGCCGTGATCGCGGCCGGGATCACCGTCCATGAGGCGGTGAAGGCCGCGGACCAGCTGAAGGACAGTGTGAAGGTCCGGGTCATCGACGCGTATTCCGTGAAGCCGATCGACACGGCAGCCCTGGTCGATGCGGTCCAGACCACCGGCGGGCTCATCGTCGTGGCCGAGGATCACTGGCCGGAGGGCGGGCTCGGTGACGCGGTGCTCGCCGCGCTCGCGGACGCCGGTACCTGCGGCGAGCTCGTGCGGTTCGTCCACCTGGCCCCGCGGGAGATGCCCGGATCCGGCAAGCCCGCGGAGCTGCTGGCCGCGGCGGGCATCGACGCGGCCCACATCGCCGACGCGGTGAAGGAGCTCGCCGGCTAAACGGTCCCAACGCCCACCGCATGGCATCATTGACGGCGGCGCGCGGCGCGGAAGGGGAGTGCCAGTGGACATCACGATCGTCCTGATCGTCATCGTCGTCATCCTCGCGCTGTTCATGATCACGATGTTCAACCGCCTCGTCACCCTGCGGCAACGGGTCAAAGAGGCGTGGTCCGACATCGACGTCCAGCTGAAGCGGCGCCACGACCTCATCCCGAATCTCGTGGAGACGGTGAAGGGCTACGCGGCCCACGAGCGCGGCACCTTCGAGGCCGTCACGAACGCTCGGGCGCAGGCCGTCGCGGCCGGTGCCTCCGGTTCACCGCAGCAGATGGCCCAGGCCGAGAACGTCCTGACCGGCACGCTGCGCTCGCTGTTCGCGGTCGCCGAGAACTACCCGCAGCTGCAGGCGGTGCAGGAGTTCAAGGACCTGTCCGAGAACCTCACCGCGACCGAGGACAAGATCGCGTTCGCCCGCCGCTTCTACAACGGCAACGTGCGCGACTACAGCACCGCGCTCCAGACCTTCCCGACGAACCTCATGGCCGGGATGTTCGGCTTCGGACCCGAGCAGTACTTCGAGCTCGCGGACCAGACGGAGCGCGAGGTTCCGCAGGTGAAGTTCAGCTAGCGGGATGACCCAGAGTCCAGGCCCCAGCTTCGTCCCTCGCGTCTCGATGTACGACGCGCAAGCGCAGAACCGCTGGCGCACCGTCCTGCTCATCGCGGTCTTCACGCTCATCGTCGTCGCGGTCGCGTTCGTGTTCGGCGACATCTTCGGCGGCGGCACCAGCGCCGGCGTGGCGTTCATCCCGCTGGCGGTCGCGGTCTCGGCCGGCTCGTCGCTGTTGTCGTATTTCGCCGGTGACAAGCTCGTGCTCGCGCAGAGCCGCGCGCGCGAGGTGCCCGAGGGCGAGGAGAAGGTCCTTCGCGACGTCGTCGAAACGCTGGCGCTCGGACTGGGCATCCCGACGCCGAAGCTGTACGTCATCGAGGACCCGGCACCGAACGCGTTCGCGACCGGACGCGATCCGAAGCACGCGTCGGTCGTCGTGACGAGAGGCCTGCTGGACACGATGGACCGGTCCGAGCTCGAGGGCGTGATCGCGCATGAGCTGTCGCACGTCGGCAATCGCGACATCCGGGTCATGCTCCTGGTGACCGTGCTCGTGGGCACGGTCGCGCTCCTGTCGGATTGGCTGCTGCGCTCGATGTGGTGGGGCGGCCGCTCGCGCGACCGCGATCGCAATAGCGGTGGCGGCATCCTCCTCCTCGTCGGGCTCGTGCTCGCGATCCTCACGCCCGTCATCGCGACGCTCATCCAGCTTGCGGTGTCGCGCCAGCGCGAGTACCTCGCCGACGCCTCGGGCGCGTTCCTCACGCGCTATCCGGAAGGGCTCGCCAACGCCCTGCGGAAGATCGCCGCGGATCAGCACGTCCTGACGGTCGCGAACAAAGCGACGGCATCGCTGTACATCGCGAACCCGCTCAAAGACCATCCCTTCCAGTTCGACCATCTGTTCGACACGCATCCACCGATCGAGGAGCGCATCAAGCGGCTCGAAGCGATGGCGTGACCGGGGAGGTCACCCCGCCGCCGCCCCCCGACCGATCGCTCATCTACGCCGTCGCCGGCTCCCTCGTCCTGCTGGTGCTCGCTGTCTCCGCCGGCGCGGGCGCGTCGCGGGCCTTGCGTCCGGCGCCACCGTCGCCGTCACCGACCCCGACGCCGTTCGTCCGAGTGTCACCGACCGAGCCTCCGGACACCGGACCGCTCGTATTCACCCAGCCGCTCTCGGCCGGCTGCGCCGCCGGCGACGCCGTGTACGTCGTCTCCGATGGCGGCGGGATCGGCCGTTTCGAATTCGACCGCTGGCAGCTCATCGATCCGATCGCCCGGTCGCTCGTGGCCGCGACCTGTCACGGCGACATCCTGACCGCGGTCGGGGGCGGTGGTCGGGTGATCACGATCGATGATCGGGCGCAGACCGTCAGCTCCGACTCGATCGGGTTCGAGGACTTCCTCGGCGTTGCGCCGCTCGCCGACGGGATCCTCGTCGTCGGTCGGTCCGGCCTCGTCCAACGGCAGAGCGGCGGTGGCTGGGGGGCATACGCCACCGGCATCGACGAGGACCTCTACGCAGTCGCGGCATTCAGCCCGACCTCGGCGTGGGCCGTGGGTGCCGGCGGCGTCTCGTACCGCCTCGAGCCCGTGGGCTGGCGGCCGGTCGCGACCGGCGCGACCGCGACCCTGCGCGCGATCGCCGCGCGCGCCGTCGACGATGCCGTGGTCGTCGGCGACGACGCGACCATCCTGCTGTGGAACGGCGCGTGGACGCGCGCTGACGCCCCGGTCCGCGTGGGCTTTCGCGCCGCGCTGCAGGTCGGGGACGGCACGTACATCGCGGGCGACCAGGGCACCCTGCTCCGGCTGAGCGGGGGCCCGGCGGCGCCGGCCCTCATCCGCATCGACCTCGGGACGACCTGCACCCTGCGGGGCCTCTTCAGCCGCGGGACCGAGGTCTGGGTCGTCGGCTCCGACGGCGGTAGGGCGGCGGTGTGGCGTGTCGGCGCGGCCGGATCGATCACCGGCTGGGGTGCGTGCCCGTAATGCTCGGTCATCCGAACGAACGCGCCGCCCCCTGATCGCGCCCGCTCGGCCCGGCCCGAGTAGGCTCCGCGCCATCCGAAAAATCGCGTGGCGCGGAGGACCGCAGATGAACGCTCGCTCCATCGTCATCGTGCTCGCACTCGTCATCACCGCGTGCTCCACGCAGGGCACGCCGTCAGGCGGCGCCGCCGCCACCGATCAGGGCAGCGGCTTCGTGTTCGCATCGACCCAGTTCACCCCGACCACGGAACAGGAGGCCATGCGGACGAAGATCCTCGCGGGGTACAAGGGTGCGCCCGTCGACTTCATCACCGACGCCGAGGGCGTGATCCTCGACCGGATCACCGCGGAGGCGAAGGCCGGAGGCGCCGGGAAGGTCGGACTTATCGGTCTCGAGAACGGCCAGTTCGGCAGCCTGATCTCGGGCCTGCAGGATCTGGGCTCCACGATGGACAAGTACAAGGGCATCCCCGCCGACTTCGTCGGACTTGGAAAGCTTGGTACCGCGACGCAGTACTACGTGCCCTGGATGCAGGCGACCTACTTCCTCGCGGTGAACAAGAAGGCCCTCCCGTACCTCCCGTCCGGCGCCGACGTGAACGCGTTGACCTATGACCAGCTCATCACGTGGGGCAAGAACATCACCGACAAGACCGGCAAGCGAATGATCGGGCTGCCGGCTGGCAACAACAGCCTGCTCCATCGGCTGCTCCAGGGGTATTTCTATCCCTCGTACACCGGCGGGCTCGTGACGACGTACAAGAGCGCCGACGCCGAGACGATGTGGGGCGCGATCAAGGAGCTCTGGAAGTACACCAACCCGCAGTCGACGACGTACGCGTTCATGCAGGAGCCGCTGCAGTCGGAAGAGGTGTGGATCGGGTTCGATCACGCCGCCCGGCTCATCAACGTCCTCAAGGCGAAGCCAGATGACTTCGTCGCCGTGCCGGCGCCCGCCGGCCCGAAGGGCCGCTACTTCATGACCGTACTGGTCGGTCTCGCGATCCCGAAGACCACGGCGAACCAGGCGGGAGCGGCGGCGCTCATCGACTACCTGCTCCAGCCGTCAACGCAGATCGCGACCCTGCGCGAGAACAGCTTCTTCCCGGTCGTGAAGGTCGACATCCCGGGCGATCTGAATCCCGGTCTGAAGCTCGAGGCCGACGCCGTGGCGAAGCAGGCCGGGGCGAAGGACGCCAAACCCGTCCCGCTCCCGGTCGGGCTGGGGGCAAAGGGCGGCGACCTCAACAAGGCGATGGTCGATACGTTCCAGCGCATCGTGGTGAAGGGGGAGGACATCCGGACGGTCCTGAACGAGCAGGCCGCGCTCGTCCAGAAGGCCATCACCGACGCCGGCGCGACGTGCTGGGGCCCCGACGGCTCCTCCACCGGGCCGTGCCAAGTGAAGTAGCCGCATGACGACGGGACGGATGAGCGTCCGGTGGCGCGACGACGCGTTGCCGCTCGCGCTCCTCGGTCCCGCCGTCCTCTACCTGCTTCTCCTCATCGTGCTGCCGATGGTCCAGGCCTTGGTCCTCGCGTTCCAGGGTGACGACGGCACCTTCACCCTCGAGCATCTGCGCCGGATGACCGGCGACGTCGCGTTCCGCGACGCGATCCGCAACACACTCGTCCTGCTGATCCTCATCGTGCCGGCGCAGATCGTCCTCGCCCTGGTCATGGCCCTGCTCGTCCACTCGCGGATCCGCGGCCACGAATGGTTCCTCTACGTGTACGCGATCCCGCTCGCGATATCGGATCTCGCGGCCGGGATCCTGTGGCTCTCCGTCTTTACCCAGAACGGGTACCTCAACACGGTCCTCCAGGCGCTCGGGATCATCAAGGAGCCGATCGTGTACCTCTCCTACGAGAACATCGCCATGGTGATCGGCGCGATCGTCATCGCGGAGTCGTGGCGCGCCACCGCGCTCGTGCTGGTCATCCTCGTCGCGGGCCTGCAGCTCATCCCGCGCGACTACTTCGAGGCGGCCGACCTGTTCGGGGCCTCGCGGCTGCGGCGGACGGTCCACGTGGTGATCCCGCTCCTCCGCCCGAGCCTCCAATCTGCGCTCATCATCCGGACGATCTTTGCCTTCACCACGTTCGCGGCGGTGTTCGCGCTCGCCGGGCGGAATCTTCCGGTCGTGGCGGGCGAGGCGTACAACTGGTCGGTCGTCGCGCGTGACCCGCACGTCGCCGCCGCGTACGCGCTCGTGTTGCTTGCCCTCGCCGGCGCGATGACGATGGTGTACCTGCGGGTCCTCGGCACGAGTGAGACCCAGCGGGCGCGATGAGGCTCCCATATGCCGTCGACCGGGCCCTCGTTTACGCCGTCGCGCTCCTGCTCGCGGCGTGGGTGCTCGTCCCGCTGTACTTCATCGGCCTGGCCGCGTTCAGCACGCCCGATGCGGCGTACAGCTACCCGAAGGCGCTCCTGCCCGTGGCTCCGTCGGCGGAGACGATGCGCTTCTTCCTCGACTCACGGGGCGTGGTGTCTTCGATCGTCAACAGCTTCGCGGTCGCCCTGCTCACGATCGTGATCGCCCTGCTGCTCGGCGCGCCCGCGGGCTACGCGCTCGCGCGGTTCGCCTTCCGTGGACGGGACGCTTTTGCGGTCCTCGTGCTGACGACGAAGATGTTCCCGATCGCGATCCTCTCGATCCCGCTGGCCGTGACGTTCCTCCAGCTTGGCCTGTACGACAGCATCGTCGGCGTGGCCCTCGTGCACTCAGCCATGGCCCTGCCATTCGTCATCCTCGTCACGAGCGGCGTCTTCGTCGCGGTGTCCCACGAGCTCGAGGAGGCGGCGCAGACCCTCGGCTGCTCGCGCTGGACGGCCTTCCTTCGCGTGGCCCTGCCGCTCGCGCTCCCCGGTCTCGCGGCTGCGGCGATCTTCACCTTCGTCATCTCCTGGAACGAAGCGTTCGCCTCGACGATCCTCACGCTCCGCTCCCGGACGCTGCCGGCCCTGGTGCTCACGGCGCTCGATCAATCGCCGATCACGTTCAAGTTCGCTGGGGGATTCGTGATGGCCGCGCCGGCGATCGCCTTCATCTTTTTGATGCGCCGCTACCTCTTGAACCTGTGGGGAGGCCGCTGACCTGGCCGCCGTCACGGTGCGGGGCGTGTCGCGGTCCTTCGGCCGCACGCCGGCGCTGCGCACCGTCGATCTTGACGTCCACGACGGGGAGTTCATGGTGTTGCTCGGGCCGTCGGGGTGCGGCAAGACGACGCTGCTGCGGACGATCGCCGGGCTCGAACGGCCCGACGCCGGCGCGATCGCGATTGGCGGCCGCGACGTCACCAGCCTGGCACCACGTGACCGCAACATCGCGATGGTCTTCCAGAGCTACGCGGTCTTCCCACACATGACGGTGCGGGCGAACATCGGCTTCGGCCTGCGGATGCGCCGGACCCCGAAGGCCGAACAGGCGCGTCGGGTCGCCGATGCCGCGGCGCTGCTCGGGCTCGAGGCGCTCCTCGAACGGTTCCCGGGGCAGCTGTCCGGGGGGCAGCGCCAGCGCGTGGCGGTCGCTCGCGCAATCGTGATGGATGCCGACGTCATGCTGATGGACGAGCCCCTGTCGAACCTCGACGCGCTCCTCCGGCTCCAGGCCCGTGCCGACCTGAAGCGGCTGCACGGCGAAGTGAAGAGGACGACGATCTATGTCACCCATGACCAGGTCGAGGCGATGAGCATGGGCGATCGTATTGCCGTCATGGGAGACGGCGTGATCGTCCAATGCGACCTCCCGATGGCGGTCTACGACCACCCGGCGACGCAGTTCGTCGGTGGATTCATCGGCTCGCCGCCGATGAACTTCGTACGCGGCGCGATGTCCGACAGCGCCTTCGTCGCTGAGGGTGTGCGGCTCCGGCTGGAGCGGCCACCTCGCGCGGGCGGCGAGATCGTGATGGGCGTCCGGGCCGAGCATCTTCGGATCGGAGCCGAGGGCTTGCCCGCGGATGTGCTCGTCGTCGAGCCGCTCGGGTCGCACGCTCTGGTGACCGTGCGAGTCGGGGGAGTGCCGGTCAAGATCGAGGCGCCCGTGGACATCGGGCTGCGACCGGACGAGCGGATCCACGTCGCTGTGGACCAGGCGCGCATCCGGTGGATGGATGCCGCGACCGGCACCGCGATCCGCTGAGCACCCTGCGCCGGCTGGACCCGGCTCGGCCGTACAAGCCGCTCGACGTCGGCAACGGGATCGTGTCTGGCACCGTGTCTCCTGCCGGACGGATCCTCTCGCTCGGCACGTCCCACCCGCTGTATGGGCGGATCGTGGTCACCGATGCCCCGCCGTTCGATGCCGCGTTGCGGCACGATCAGATGGCGGTGCGGCGGTACCGGGCGCAGCTGGCGTCGCCGGACCGGGCCGGCTTCGGCCTCGCGTCCGCCGCCGGACCGGCCGAGGCCTCGCTGTTGGATGAGCGCTGGCCCCTCGGGCGCGCCGGCGCGATCGAGGTCCTCACCGTCGCGCCCCCCGGCCGGCGGGGGATCGTTCAGCGTGCGACCGGGCTGCCGGACGGCCGCGTGACGACGGCTCCGCGGATCGCGCGGGCCGCGTACACCCAGCTCACCCCGGGCGATGCGCTTCCCGCGGTCGATCCGCGCGAGCTCGGCGCATTCGCAATGCGCGCCGTCTCGCGCGATGGTGCGGTCTACCTCGCCGCGGCGTTCGGTGCCACGCCAGCAGAGGCGGATGCCGAAGTCGAGGCGCTGCTCCGCGATGCGCCGGGGCTCGTGCCGGACGCGTCGGGCTCGGGAGCAATCGCCGACATCGTGACCGCGCGCGCGACCGCCTACTGCCTGGATTGCGCGGCATCCTGGCTCGAGGACGGATCGGTGGCGATCCTCGCTGATCACGAGATCCTTCCGCTCGTGTGGACGAGGGACGCGTACTACGTCGTGCGTTCCCTCGCGGCGACCGGCGCTCCCGGCGCGTCAGCGATGACCGCCGCGTTCCTGGATTGGCTCTTCGATCGCGCGGAACGGCGGGGTGGCTGGTGGCCTCGCGCAGCGCTCGCGTCCGGCCAGGCGAAGGATCCGCAGTTCCAGCTTGATCAGCAGCTCTACCCGCTGCTCCTCGCCCGTCAGGCCGGCCGGCATGTCGCGGAGGCGCGCGCGGTGATCGAGCGGCTCCTCGCCAAGCGGGGACCGTGTGGCCTCATCGCGACCGCGGAGACGCCGGCTGACGATCCGCTGTCGCTCCCGTTCCATTTCTCGAGCCACGTGCTGCTCTGGCACGTCCTTGCGCTTTTCGAGCACCCGCACGCGGAGCCGCTGCGGCGGGTCGTTCGCGCGCTGTTCACCCGCGACGGCCAGTTCGCATATGCGGTCTCCGGCGCGGACGGTCCGGCGCTCCACTACCACGACGCGAATGACCTTCCGACCATCTTCGCTCCGGGCTGGGGCTTTTGTGACGCGGCGGATCCGGTGTGGCGGGCCACCATCGATCACGCTTGGAGCGAGGCGAACGCCGGCTTCGTCCCGGGAGCGTTCGGCGGGCTCGGCTCGCTCCACACGCCGCACCCGTGGCCCCTCGGAGATCTCCAGGATCTGGTCGTCGGCCGGTTGCTCGGCGACGCGGCGCGGGTCCGGCGGGCCGAGGCGAGGCTTCGAGCGGTCGAGACCTGGGACGGGCTCCTGCCGGAGGCGTACGACGAGCGGTCCGGGGCGGTCGCCTCTCGCCACTGGTTCGCGTGGCCGGCCGCGCTGCGGGCGCTGCTCGGCGCGGATCCGCGGCGGGTCGTGCCGTAGCGCCGAATTGCTCTGACCGCATAATGACCCGGTCCAACTCGCGGGCGGGAGGATGAACATGCGGAAGCTCTCAGCGGTCGCGGTCGTGGCGGCCGTGGTGATCGCCGCCTGCGGCGGCACCGCCTCGACTGGCGGAGCGCCGTCGGCATCGACGGCGGCCGCGACCGTCGCACCTGGCCCGATCAAGATCGGCGCTGTCCTGCCACTGACCGGGTCGTTCAGCGCGTCCGGTACCTACTTCAAGCAGGGCTACGAGCTCGCGACGAAGGAGATCAACGACGCCGGCGGCCTCGACGTCGGCGGCTCGAAGCATCAGATCACGCTGAGCATCCTCGATGACGGCAGCAACGGGACGAAGTCGCGCAGCCTCGTCGAACAGCTGGTCACGCAGGACAAAGTGACCGCGCTGCTCGGTGGCTATGACACCGGCCTCGTCGAGGCGCAACAGGCCGTGCCCGACCAGTACAAGATCCCGATGGTCGAGGGCGGCGGTGCGGCATCGGCCATCTTCACGCGCGGTAACAAGTACCTGTTCGGCACCCTCGCCACCATCGACGACCTGGGCAAGAACACGATGGACTTCCTCAAGTACTGGATCGATCAGGGCAAGCTCCCGAAGCCACTGACGATCGCGCTCGTCTGGGAGAACACCGACCACGGCAAGGACTACCAAGGCGCCGTCAACCTGGCCGCGAAGAACACCCCCGACTACTTCAAGGTCGTCCTTGACCAGGGCTTCGAGCTGAATGGCAGCGACTTCACCTCGCTGCTGACCCAGGTGAAGGCGGCGAATGCCGCGGCGTTCCTCTCCGACGCCCACCTCCCGGACTACATCACGATGCACCGCCAGTACACGCAGCTCGGTCTCACCCACAAGTTCGTGTCTTACGGCGCGCGCGGTCCGGATCAGAAGGGCCGCGACGCCCTCGCTGCGGCCGCCGACTACCTCGTCGCCGGACTGTGGTGGACGCCCGCGCAGCCGGACAAGGGCAGCCAGGACTTCACCGCGAAATGGAAGGCCGCATACAACGTGACGCCGGACTGGTTCCAGGCGCTGTCGTATGAGACGGCCCGCGTCCTGTACGCGGGGATGACGAAGGCCGGCTCGCTCGACGGGACGAAGATCCGGGACGCGCTCGCGTCCCTCGATTTCAGCGGATCCATCGTGCCGGGTGGCCACATCTCGTTCGATCCCACCGGCAAGCCGAAGACTCAGATCGTCATGACCCAGAACCTTCCGGGCAACAAGGTGTCGCTCGTCTGGCCCAAGGGCGTCGCGGGCTACAGCGACGCGATCATGCCGCTCCCATCCAAGTAGGACGTTGACGGACCACGCGGTTACGGGGCGGGGGCCTGCCACGGCGGGTCCACCGCCCCGGCCGGCATCCTGACCCATGCTCGATTGGTCGAACCTCGGCACCCTGACCATCGCGGCGGTCCTGACGGCCGGCCTCTACGCCATGATGTCCTTCGGGCTGGCGTTGGTCTACGGGGTCATGAAGATCATCAACCTCGCCCACGCCGCGACGATGATGCTCGCCGCCTTCACCGTGCTGACCCTGAACCGATCGTTCGGACTCGATCCGATCATCGGTTCGGTCGTCATCCTGCCGCTGTACTTCCTCGCTGGCATGACCCTCTATCACGTCGCCGTGCGGCGCGTGGCGGCTGTCCCGATCGCGTCGCTCCTGCTCCTGTTCGGCATATGGCTCGTCGCGCAGAACGCCGCGTACCTGATCTGGGGCAGCGAGGATCAATCCATCGTCACCGCGTACACGTTTTCGACGGTCGACGTGCTCGGGCTCCACGTCGCCGTAACCCGGATCGTCCCCTTCGTCATGTCCTTCCTCATGCTCGGCGTCATGCGCTGGCTCCTCGGATCGACGGATCTCGGTCGCGCGATCCGCGCCGTCAGCCAAGATCCGACCGCGGCGCGCCTCGCCGGCATCTGGCCCGAGCGGACTTCCATGATCGCTTTCGGCATCGGGACCATGTTGTCCTCGTTCGCCGGTGGGATGTTCACGCTCATCTTCTCGTTCACGCCTGATTTCGGCGGCGTCTTCCAGCTGAAGAGCTTTGCGATCATCGTGCTCGGCGGACTCGAGAGCTTCCTCGGGGTCGCGCTCGGGGCGCTCGTGCTGGCCACGATCGAATCGTTCTCCATCCTTATCCCCGGTTGGCGTGCGAGCCTCGTCAATCTGCTGGCGTTCGGCCTTCTCGTCGTTGCCCTCGTCGTGCTGCCAGGCGGCATCGCGAGCCTCATCGCGCGACGGACCGGGCGGGCGGCGCAGTGACGCTCGATCGGAACCCGTATCTGGCGGCGCTCATCGTCGCCGGCGTCTGCGCGATGGTCCCGGTCCTGCGCCCGGACGACCTCACCATCCTCGGGGTCGGCTTCCTCACCTTCGTCTTCGTGACGCAAGCGGTCTCATGGAATCTCGTCGGCGGCTTCGCGGGCCAGGTCTCCTTCGGGTTCGCGGCGTTCTTCGGGACCGGCGCGTATGTGACGGCGATCCTCTGGTCCCGCTACGGATGGGAGCCCGTCCTGACGCTGCCGTTCGCCGGGCTGGCGGCGATGGTCGTGGCGCTGCTCGTCGGGTTGCCGTGCTTCCGCCTCTCGGGACCCTATTTCTCGATCGCTACGATCGGCGTCGGCGAGGCCGCACGGGTCATCGCGATCAATCTCGACAACATCACCGGCGGCGCCTCGGGACTCATCCTGCCGTTCAACGTGCCGGAGAAGGCCTGGTTCTACCGCGCCGGACTGATCCTCGCGACCGTCACGTTCCTGACCGCGGCGTGGATCCGGCGACATCGCTTCGGTCTCGCGCTCTTCTCGCTGCGCATGGACCAATCGGCCGCCGAAAGCCTCGGCGTCCCGACCGCGTTCTTCAAGAACCTCGTGCACGTCGTGGCCGCCTTCTTCGTCGGAATGAGCGCGGGGCTCTACGTCGTCTACCTCTCGTACGCGCACCCCGATCAGGTGTTCGGATTCGACCTCTCCATCGGCATGGTGCTCATGAATGTGATCGGAGGCATCGGCACGCTGTGGGGACCCGTGCTCGGCGCGGTGATCTACTTCCCGATCCGCCAGCTCCTGCTGGCGGATCCGCGCCTCGTCGCCGTCAACCTGCTCGTGTTCGGTGCGCTCCTCATCCTGATCATCCTGTTCGAGCCGGGCGGCCTGCTCGGCCTGCTCTCGCGAGCGGGCATCGTCGCCCGTAGCGGCCTCGGGCTCCGGCCGGCCGCGGACAAGCGAGCGGAATGAGCGAGCCACTCCTCGTCATCGACCATGTCAGTAAACGGTTCGGTGGCCTCGTCGCGGTGAACGACGTCTCCCTCGACATCCGGCGCGGCGAGATCGTCGGCATCATCGGTCCGAACGGCGCCGGTAAGACGACGCTCTTCGGCTGTGTCGTCGGTCTCCTCAGTCCGACGTCCGGACGCATCACCTTCGCCGGCGCGCGGGTCGATGGGCTCTCGCAGCACGCAGTGGTCCGCCGCGGCATCTGCCACAGCCACCAGATCCCCGCGCCGTTCCCCTTCCTGGACGTCCGCGACAACATCCGCGTCGGCGCATCCTTCGGCCGCCGTCGCGCCGAGGCCAGCCGCCTGGTGGACGAGGTGCTCGCCCAGACCGGCCTCGAGCCGCTCGCGACGACGCCCGCGCGCAATCTGTCGGTCGGCAACCTGAAGCTGCTCGAGGTCGCTCGCGCGCTCGCGACCGGACCCGAGCTGCTCTGCCTCGACGAGGTCGGGAGTGGCGTCACGCCGGTCGAGCTCGACCGCATGCTGCAGCTGATTCGCGACCTGAACGCCGGGGGGATGACGATCCTCTACATCGAGCACAACATGCGGGCGATCGGTGCGGTCTGCCAGCGCGTCATCGTGCTCGACTTCGGTCAGAAGATCGCGGAGGGTACGCCCGCGGCGGTGGGGTCCGACCCGCTGGTCATCGAGGCCTACCTCGGCGCACCGATCGGCAAGAGCGCCTGAGCCTGCTGTCCGTCGACGGCTTGTCGGCGGCGTACGGCCGCGTGACCACGCTGTGGGACGTGTCATTCACCGTTGCCGAAGGCGAGATCGTCACCCTGATCGGATCGAACGGCGCGGGCAAGACGACGACCCTCCGCGTGCTGTCCGGCCTGCTGCCGGTCCGCACGGGGTCGGTCCAGTTCGACGGACATGACCTCTCGCGGCTGCGGAGCGATCAGATCGTCGGCCTCGGCATCGTGCACGTGCCCGAAGGCCGGCTCCTCTGGCCGCGGCTCTCGGTCGAGGAGAACCTCATCCTCGGCGCGTACCTCCCGAAGGCCAAGGCGAAGCGGAAGGAGAACCTGGAGCGCGTCTTCGCGCAGTTCCCGACGCTGCGCGAGCGGCGGAACCAACTCGCAGGCACCCTTTCGGGCGGCGAGCGGCAGATGTGCGCGATCGCCCGGGGGCTCATGTCGGTGCCCCGACTGCTCATGCTCGATGAACCGTCGCTCGGGTTGTCCCCGCGGCTCGTCGGCGAGATCTTTCAGACGATCCTCGGCCTGCACGAGCTGGGTATCACCGTGCTGCTCGTCGAGCAGAACGTCCACCGCGCGCTCGAGATCGCGCAGCGCGGGTACGTGCTCGAGCTCGGACGGGTCGCGAAGAGCGGCAGCGGCCAGCAGCTCCTCGCCGATCCGCACGTGAAGGCTGCGTATCTCGGGCTCTAGCCCCGCGGACGACGAACGCGCACGGCCGCGTTCCTCTCTATCCTCGACACGGTGACCAATCTGCCCCCGGTGCTCTCACCGGCGTATCGCCTCGTCATCCGGCTCGAGATCGATAACCGTCCCGGCATGTTCGCGGAGGTCGCACGGACCATCGGCGCGCGTGGCGGCAGCCTCGGCGCGATCGACCTGGTCGAGGCCACGCCGAAGAAGCATGTCCGCGATGTGACCGTCGACGTGCCTGACGAGGCGACGGGGGAGCAGCTCACCGCCGACCTCACGAACATGAACGGCGTCGTCGTCCGCTCCGTATCCGATCGCACGTTCCTCATGCATCTGGGCGGCAAGGTCGCGGTGACCGGCCGAGTCGCGGTGCGCAATCGCGACGACCTCTCGCTGGTGTACACGCCCGGTGTCGCGCGAGTGTCCCTCGCGATCGCGGCCGACCCCGAGCGGTCGTGGGCCCTCACTCAGCGGGCGAATGCGATCGCGATCATCTCCGATGGGACCGCGGTCCTCGGCCTCGGCAACGTCGGCCCGCTCGCCGCGCTGCCGGTGATGGAGGGGAAGTCGCTGCTGTTCGCCGATCTCGCCGGCGTGTCCGCGTTCCCCATCGTCATCCAGCCCGGCACCGTCGAGCAGACGGTCGAGGCCGTCGCACGGATCTCGGTGGGCTTTGGCGGCATCAACCTCGAGGACATCGCCGCGCCGGCCTGCTTCGAGATCGAGCGCCGGCTCCGAGAGCGGCTGGACATCCCGGTGTTCCACGACGACCAGCACGGCACCGCGATCGCGGTGCTCGCCGGTCTGCGGAACGCGGCAGCCGTGTGCAACATGTCGATCAACGATCTGCGCGTCGTGGTGCTCGGTGCCGGCGCCGCCGGGATCGCGACGGCGCGACTCCTGCGCACCGCAGGCGCGAAGCACGTCATCGTCGTCGACCGGAACGGCACGGTGACCACCAAGCGAGCCGACCTGAATGCCGAGAAGCGGGCCCTCGCGGAGGAGCTTGGTTCGAGCGAGCCCGTCCGGCCGCTCGCGGACGCACTGCGGGACGCGAACGTGCTCATCGGCCTGTCGGGCCCACGACTCGTGAGCCTCGAGATGGTCCGGACGATGGCGCGACCGCGCATCGTGTTCGCGATGGCGAACCCTGACCCGGAGGTCGATCCCGTCGTGGTCGGATCGGAGGTCGACGTGATGGCCACCGGCCGCAGCGATTTCCCGAATCAGGTGAACAACGTCCTCACGTTCCCCGGCGTGTTCCGCGGCCTGCTCGACGCGCGGGCGAGCACGGTCACGACCAACATGGAGCTCGCGGCCGCGGCAGCGCTCGCCGACTGCGTCCCCGCGGCGCTCCGATCGGCCGAGTACATCCTCCCATCCGTCTTCGATGCGCAGGTCGTACCCGCGATCGCGAAAGCCGTGAGCGGGGCCGCACGAGCCGAGGGCGTCGCCCGCCGCACCGACCGCGACGCGGCGCCTGGCCCGGCAGGAAGGCCGATCGCCGGCTAGCTCGCACCGACCCTGGCGTCGCGTCACCGATGCGACGCGTGGACCATCCTTAGCGGCCCTTCCAGACCGGGGCGCGTTTTTCGAGGAACGCGGTCACGCCCTCGCGGAAGTCCTCCGAGTCGTACGCCAGGCCGACGATGTCCTCGCCCGCGCCCAGCCGCTCGCGCTCCGTTTCGAGGACGCGTAGCACTGCCAGCTTCGTGGCGCGGATCGTGAGCGGCGCATTCTTGCTGATCCGATCGGCGAGGGCCGTCACGTGCGCGTCGATCCGTTCGAGCGGAACGACGTCGTTGAATGCGCCCGCGGCGTGCACCTCGACGGCGGTCGCGAGGCGGCCGGTGAACAAGAGCTCTTTCGTGAGCGCGGGGCCGATGACCTGGACCATGCGCGCCACGTTGCGGAGCGACAGCGTGTTCCCCACGGTGCGGGCGATCGGGACGCCGAACCGGGCGTTGTCCGCGGCGATGCGCATGTCGCACGCGAGCGCGAGCGCCGCGCCGCCGCCGGCCGCGACGCCACGGATGAGCGCGATGGTGGCCATGGGGAGCTGCTCGACCCCGCCGATGGCCCGCTCGATGTGCTTCTCGTAGGCGAGCGCGTCCTCGCGCCCGCGGATCTCACCGACCTTCCGGATGTCGCTCCCGGAGACGAACGCCTCGTCGCCCTTCCCTTGGAACACCACGACCCGGATCGCGTCGTCCGCGGCGAGGTCGGCGCAGATATCCGCGAGGCTCGCGTACATCTCGTGGGTGAACGCGTTGCGCGCCTCCGGCCGGTCGAACGTGACCCACGCCACCGCCTCGCGCTTCTCGAGCCGGATCGTCATCGGACGCTCGCGGTGAGCGCATCGATGTCCGCCGGCGGAACACCGGCCTCGCCGAGGACTTCGCGGGTGTGCTCGCCTAAGAGCGGCGCCGCCCGGCGCATGACCGGCGGCGTGTCCGAGAGGTGGAGCGGGGAGCCGATCGCGCGCACCGAGCCGAGCACCGGGTGGGGCAGATCGACGAAGAGGCCGCGCTCCATCAGATGTGGATCCGCGAAGACGGTGCCGAGATCGTTGATCCTCCCGCACGGCACCCCCGCGTCCGAGAGAGACCGCATCCATTCATCGGTCGGCTTGCTCACGGTCACCGCCTCGATGATGGAGGCGAGCTCGATCGCGTGTTCGCGCCGTCGCGTCGCGTCGGACCATTTTGGGTCTTCGCGCAAGCGCTCCAGACCGCTGACCCGGCAGAACGCCGCCCACGTGGGCGGGCTGGTGGCGCCGATGGCGATGTACCCGTCGGCGGTCTTGAAGGCTTGATACGGGGCCGTCACCCGATGCGCCGAGCCGAGCGGGCCGGGCACCTCGCCCGTCGTGAGGTACACGCCGGATTCCCAGATCGCGAGTGAGACGCCGCTCTCGAGCAGCGAGAGGTCGATCAGTTGACCGCGGCCGCTCCGCTCGCGCGCGATGAGTGCCGTCGCGATCGCGAAGGCGCCGTACAGCGCTGAGGCGAGGTCGACCGCGGGCACCCCCACTTTGACCGGCGGCCGGCCCGGCTCTCCGGTGACGCTCATCAGGCCGCTCTCCGCCTGGAGGATGAGGTCGAGGCCCGCACGATCCCGGTACGGCCCGGTCCGGCCGAAGCCGGTGATCGAGCAGTAGATGAGCCTCGGGTACGCCGCGGCGAGCGCGTCGTAGCCGAGGCCGAGCCGGTCGAGCGTTCCCGCGCGCAGGTTCTCGATGATGACGTCGGCCCGTGCGACGAGCGCGCCGAATGTCCGCTTGCCGAGATCGGACTTGAGGTCGAGCGCGACGCTCCGCTTGTTGCGATCCAGGCGAAGGAATCCGGCGCCGTCCGGACTGCCCGGAGCGAATGGGCCGAGCCCGCGTGAGTAGTCGCCGCCGGCGGGCGACTCGATCTTGACGACGTCCGCGCCCATGTCCGCAAGGAGCGTCCCGGCGTACGGGCCGGCCATGTAGTTGCCGAGCTCGAGGACCCGGATCCCGTCAAGCGCCGCGGTAGCCACGGATGACCTCGTCGTAAAAGCCGAGCAGCTGATCGGTCACGTGCGACCAGTCGAACTCACGCGCTCGCGCGGAGCCCGCGGTGCCGAGCTTCGTCCGCAGTGCGGGCTCGGTCACGAGGCGCTCGAGCGCGCTGCAGAGCGCATCGACGTCGCGCGGCTCGACGAGCAATCCCGAGATGTTCCGCTGGATCACCTTCTTGTAGCCGTGGATGTCGCTGGCGATCGCGGCGGTGCCGGCGGCCATGGCCTCGAGGAGCACGATGCCGAACGACTCCTGCCCGGTAGACGGCGCGCAGAAGATGTCGGCGGTCTTGTAGAACCGAGCCTTGTCGATCTCGCTCACCCGGCCCGCGAAGAGCACGTCACCGACGCGCTGATCGTGCACGAACTTCCGCAGCTGGCCGAGCTCGGGGCCGCGACCGCAGATGATGAGCCGGGTCTCGGGATAGCGCTCCTTCAGCTTCGTGTACGCGCGGACGAGATACAGGGCGCCCTTGCGCGGCTCGATGCGGCCGACGAACAGGATGTTGGTCTTGCCGTCGCGGTATTCGGGGAACGGCTTCGCGTTCGCGAAAAAGTCCACGTCCACGCCGTTCGGGATGATGCGGTAGTCGCCCGGGAAGTAGCGCGAGATGAAGTGGCGCGCCGCGCTCGAGACGGCGATGCGCCCGTCCAGCTTGTTCATGTACCGCTGCGCGATCGGACGGAACGCCCAGTAGCTGAACGAGAAGCCGCCGAACGCGTGGAACGTCGCGACCTGAGGACACGATTTGCGGTCGAGGATCTGTGCCGAGAGCAGCGGCACCAGCGGCTCGTGGTGGTGAATGATGTCGAACTGCTCGCGCTCGAGGATCCCGGTCACGAGGTACTCGAGCCGCGCCGAGAGCGTGATGCGGCCGACGCTGCCGTTGTAGGGGACGGCGATGGCCTGGCCGATCTGGATCACGTCCTGCGCCGGCGGGTCATCGCCCCACGGCGCCGTGATGATGCGCACGTCGTGGCCGCGCCCGCGCAGGTTCTCGTAGGTCTCTCGGATGTTGTCGTTGGCCCCGCCTGGGCGCGGATAGGCGTACGGGCTGACGATGCCGATCTTCATGCCGGCTTCTTCGTCCGGCGGATCCGGCGACGTGCGCGCTTGTACGGGTCGCGGACCATCGATCGCCACTGCTGCTTCGCGACGCCGTCGAGGTGCTCGCCGAGGGTCCAGGTACGCCCGTGCGCACGGGTCGTCCGCGCCAGGATCGCCGTGCGCAGCGCGTTCACGTCGTCGCCAGGGAACTCGGTCCACGCCGTCCCGACCAGTTTCGCGTGATGCGCGTCGCTCGAGCCGGTCTCGGCCACCCGGAGCACGTGCTCGTTGAGCCAGCGCGCGCGCTCGCCCCGCACGCGTCCGGCGTAGCTCGGATTGCGGACCTCGATGCCGTCCACGAAGGACCGGCCGTCGCCACCGACCGCCAGCGTGCGCAGAGCGCGCTCGCCGATCGAGAACGTCAGGTACGACAGCGGATGCGGCACGATCGCGATCCCGCCGGCACGGTGGATGGCGGTCACGGTCTCGGCAAGCGGCCGGAACATCGGGATCTCGTCCTCCACGAACAGCGCCAGCAAATGACCGGCGCGCGTCGTCACCTCGATGCCCGTCGCGACCACCACCATCGACCGGCGCTTCGCCGCAAGGTCGCGCAGGAGGAACGAACCGCGGATGTCGTCGTGGTCGGTGAGGGCGATGACGTCAAGCCCGGCCGCTTCCGCGGCGTGGAGGATCTCCTCAGGCGAGTTGAGCCCGTCGCCGAGGTCCGAATGGAGCTGGAGGTCCGCCTTACCCACGCCGGCGACCGTAGCCCAGCGACCTCATCGCCGCCAGACCGCTTCGAACACCGACCATTGCTCCGGGGCGACACGGATGTGCGGCTCGAGCACCGCGGCCCAGCGTCGCACGCCCTCGCGCACGTCCGCCTCGCGGTCGCCGGTGCGTGGCAGCTCGAGCTCGGGCTCGAACACCGCGCGCAGGATGTTCCCATCGCGATGCGCGAACGCGGGCATCAGCACGGCTCCGGTGCGGAGCGCGAGCGCGACGTGCGCCGACGGAAGCAGCGCGGGCTGTCCGAAGAACGGCACCCGCTCGCCCACGCCGGTGACCGCGCGGTCAGCCATGACGCCGAGGATCCCGCCGCGCTTGAGGACCCGATGGATGCCGAGCGCCGAGTCCGTCTCGACGAATCGCAGGCCCATGCGCGTGCGCGCGCGGTTGATCGAGCGCCCGAGCTCACCGGTCTCCTTCTCGATCGGCAGGGTGATGTCGTAGCCATTCGCGGCGATGATCTGACCGCAGACGGAGACCGGCCCAACGTGCGCGCTCGCGACGATCACGCCGTTGCCGCGCGCGACGGCCGCGACGAACCGGTCCCATCCCGCCGTCACGACGGCCTGGCGCACCTTTTCGTGATCGAGGCGCGCGAGGCGGAAGATCTCGATGTAGTGGCGGACCTGCTCGACGAACGTCTGGCGCACCAGCCGCTCGCGGTCACGGCGCTCGGGCGCGACGATGGCGAGGTTCTCGCGGACCGCGCCCCGCGCCCGGGATGACGCGCCGTAGGCCAGCGTCCCACCGACCGTCGCCATCGGCACCTCGAGGATCGACGGGAGGTGGGGCAGCGTGCCCTCGGCGAGGCGCGCGGCTGCGCCGGCGATCATGTCGCCGCGGCGATGACCGGCTGGGGCCACATCGGCCGGAAGATGTACCACTGGTCGGGCCAGCGGCTCACGAAGCTCTCGAGGCCGCGGGCGATGGCCTGGGTCGCCTGCTGGACGTCCTCCGCGGCCTGCTTCGTGCGCTCGACGAAGATCGGCGGCAGGGCGATGCCGGTGAACGTGTTGTCGTGCCGCCGCACGACCGCCGCCACCACGATCGGGGCGCCCGAGACGCGCGCGAGATTTGCGGCGACGGCCGGGAATGCGGTGGGTATCCCGAAGAAGTCGGCCTCCACGATGTCGAACGCCTGGGCCCGCGGGCCGAGGTCCATCATCAGGCCGACCATCTCGTTCCGTCGGAGCGCGCCGAGGACCTTCTTCGCCGCACCGTCGGGCGTGAGCAGGGTGATGTTCTTGTGCGCCCGGTTCCCGACGAGCAGATCCATCAGTCGCTGATTCTCCAGCTCGTCCGCGATCACATTGAGCGGGATCCCATCGGCGATGCGCGCTCCGCCGAGCTCGAAGTTGCCGAAATGGATGGAGACGAAGATGACGCCCTTGCCGAGGGCCAGCGCGCCCCGAAGGTGCTCCCAGCCTTCGACGGCCACGAGACGCTCGAAGTCCGCCACGCTGAGGAGGGGGAATCGCATGATCTCGACGATGTATTTCGCGAAGTTGCGGAAGGACCGCCGCGCGACCTGCGCGACCTGCCGGTCCGTCGATGGCCGTCCGAGGACGATCGCGAAGTTGCGTTTCGCGATCCGGCGCTTCGCGGTCCACGACACGTAGCCGACCTCGCCGAGGATCACGGCGAAGGCGTAGAGCGGGCGAGCGGGGAGCCGCTGCGCGACCCCCGCCGCGATCCGCCAGGTCCAGTAGCCGATGCCCTGGGCGAGGCGGTGGATCACGAGCCCTTACCGACGAGCGTCTCGTTGTCACGCCCGGCGATGAAGTCCTCGAGGCGGACGCGGGCCCGGTCGTCGTGGATCTGCTTGGGCGGCGACTTCATGAAGTACGACGCCGGCGCCACGATGGTCCCTCCAAGGCCGCGGTCGAGGGCAAGCTTGCAGCACCGGATGGCATCGATCACGACGCCGGCGCTGTTCGGCGAGTCCCAGACCTCGAGCTTGACCTCCGCGTTGAGCGGCACGTCGCCGAAGGTGGTGCCCTCCATTCGGATGTAGCACCACTTGCGGTCCAGAAGCCACGGCACGTAGTCGGAGGGGCCGACGTGCACGTCATTCGGGTCCATCTCGTAGTCCAGCATGCTCGTCACGGCGTTCGTCTTGCTGATC
>DHJC01000018.1:49394-51786 GCA_002404155.1 Chloroflexi bacterium UBA4730
GATGTCGTCGCCGATGATCGGGAGCTTGCGGTCGGCGAATCGCTTCTGCCAGTACGGCTCGCGGCCGATGAAGACCGGCACGCAGTTGATGAACGCGCAGCCGGCGTCGAGCACCTGCTCGACGTACCACTTCGTGGCCTCCTCGCTGCCGACCGGCAGGTACGAGACGACCACGTCGACCTTGCGCTCCTTCAGGATCGCGACGATGTCAGCCGTCGGGCCGTCGGCCTTCTTCACGATGGCGGCCAGGTACTTGCCGATCCCGTCGTGGGTCATGCCGCGCGAAACCTTCACGCCGGTCTTGGGCACATCCGCGAAGCGGTACGTGTTGTTCGGCGCCGCGTAGATCGCGTCGGCCAGGTCCTTGCCGACCTTGTTGCGGTCGACGTCGAACGCCGCGACGAATTCCACGTCCCGCAGGTGATAGCCACCGAGCTCGACGTGCATGAGGCCCGGGATCTTTTCCCCGGCCTTCGCGTTGCGGTAGTAATGGACGCCCTGCACGAGGGCGCTCGCGCAGTTGCCGACGCCGATGATGGCGACGCGGATGGGGCGCCGGCGCGTGGTGGGTCGACCGACCCGGCGCGCGGTACTGGTGCCTTTGCGGGCCGTCTTGGTGGAAGCAGCCATGTCTATCGAGGTCCTTCCCTGGGGGTGGTCTTCTGGAGGTCGCGAGCCACGAAGGCGATCCGCTGAACGAGCGTGATGACGGACAGAAGGGCCACGACGGCGAACGCCGCGACGAACACCTGGTACAGGCCGAGGACCCCCCACGTCCCGATGCCGACGAGGAGGACGGTCAGGCGCGCCTCCCGGGGCATGAGGCCGACCGAGGCCGTCGTTCCCATCGCTTCGGCTTTGGCCCGGACGTAGCTCACCAGGTATGACGCGACGAGCCCGCCGAGCGCCGACCAGAACAGCACGGCATCGCCGCGCGTCGCGCCGAGCGCGGCCGCTCCGCATGACAGCGCGGCGTCCGACACCCGATCGAGGGTCGAGTCGAGGAACGCCCCGAACCGCGTCCCGCCACCCGCCGCCTTCGCCAGCTGGCCGTCCAACGTGTCCGAGAGTGCCCCGGCGAGGAGCACGACGAGCGCCGGGAGCGGTTGTGCGGCCGCCAGGAGCGCCGAGCCCGCGAGCGTGATCAGAACGCCGATGACGGTCACCGCGTTCGCGGTGATGCCGACGCGGTGCAGGCCGCGCGCGAGCGGGGCCAAACCCACGCGCGTTCCCTCGGCCACCTCGTTCGGCATCAATCCGTGGCTCATCGGGCGCTTCCGGGGTTCATCAGCGTTCGGAAGCCACGCTCGTGGAGCTGGGCGAACCGCTCGCGGTCGAAGGTGCAGCGGACCTCGCGTCCGACACGTACGGTCTTGACGACGCCCGCTCGGCGGAGCCGTCGAAGGTGCCATGACAGGAGCGGCTGGGAGAGGCGCAGGCGTTCGGCGAGATCGGTCACCGTGTGCTCGCCTTCGGTCGCGAGGAGCTGGAGGATGCGCAGCCGCGTGTCATCGCCCAGTGCCCGGTAGTACATGCGCAGATCGCGGATGGAAGCCTCGGTCAGCAAATCATCTCCCCTGGTCGCGTGTGCGCCGATATAACAACTACTGCTTATGTATTGTCGCAGCCGACTAATTCATGTCAACAGGACCGGATCGGCCCTATTTCCGCGCGGTGCTGAAGATCTCGGCGAGCTCCTGAACGGTCTTCTCGGCGCGGCCCTCACGGAACGCGTCGGCGACGCAGGTCTCGAGATGGGACCCGAGAATCATCGCGTCCACGCGCTCGAGGGCCTTCTCGATCGCCATCGTCTGCTTGAGCACGTCGACGCAGTACTTGTCCTCATCGACCATGCGCTCGACCGCTTTGAGGTGTCCCGCGATGGACCGGAGCCGAGCCGCGACGTCCTTCTTCGTGCCGGGCTTCATGCAGCCATCGTACCCCGGGGGTGGGGGGAGGGGATGGTGCGCAACCCGCCATACTCGAGGGATGCCACATCCACGGCGGTCGCAGCGTCCGACCGGCGTCTCACCGCTCTTCACGGCGGCGATCGACGGCGCGGACCAAGGCAAGGGGAAGCCGCTGGCGGCGCGCGTCCGGCCACGCGATCTCGACGAGTACGTCGGCCAGCCGCATCTAGTCGGTCCCGGTCGCGTGCTACGCAAGGCGATCGACGCCGGGCAGCTGCCGTCGATGATCCTCTGGGGCCCGCCGGGCACGGGGAAGACGACGCTCGCAGCGATCGCGGCGCTCCGGGCGAAGGCGCGGTTCGTCGCGCTCTCGGCGGTGTCGACCGGCGTCGCCGATCTCCGGCGCGTGATCGAAGAGGCGCGCGAGCTCGGCAGAGCCACGGGCGAGCGCACGGTCGTCTTCATCGACGAGATCCACCGCT
>DHJC01000018.1:51821-92637 GCA_002404155.1 Chloroflexi bacterium UBA4730
TTCAACAAGGCCCAGCAGGACGCGGTCCTGCCGTCCGTGGAGGAGGGCGACATCACGCTCATTGGCGCCACGACCGAGAACCCGTCGTTCGAGGTGATCTCGGCTCTGCTGTCGCGATCGCGCGTGTTCGTCCTGCAGCCGCTCGGCGAGGACGACGTCCGCCTCATCGTCGAGCGCGCGCTTGTCGATGCTCGCGGCCTGAACGGCATGGTCGCAGTGGAGCCGGATGCCCTTCAGTCGCTCGTGGTCATGGCGAACGGCGACGCGCGCGTCGCCCTCAACACGCTCGAGCTGGCGTCGGATGCCGCGGCGCCGGACCCGAATGGCGTGCGCCACGTGGACCTCGCCGCGGTGAAGGACGCGCTTCAGCGACGCTCGCTCGTGTACGACCGCGCCGGTGACTCGCACTACGACACGATCTCCGCCTTCATCAAGAGCCTTCGCGGGTCCGACCCGGACGGTGCGCTCTACTGGCTGGTCCGGATGATCGACGCGGGCGAGGACCCGATGTTCATCGCCCGGCGCCTCGTGATCCTCGCCGGAGAGGACGTCGGCCTCGCTGACCCGCAGGCGCTCGTCCTCGCGTCCGCGGCGCAGCAGGCCGTGCACCTCATCGGGATGCCGGAGGGCTACTACCCGCTCGCCGAGGCGACGGTGTACCTCGCGCTCGCGCCGAAGTCGGACTCGATCAAGCGCGCGCACGGCGCGCTCATGGCCGACGTCGAGGGCACGCGCGCGGATCCGGTGCCGCTCCATCTGCGCAACGCGGTCACCGGCCTGATGCGCGGCCTCGGCTATGGCCAGGGCTACCGCTACGCGCACGACAAACCGGACCATTTCGATCCGGAGGAGACCTTCCTGCCCGATTCGCTCAAGGGTCGCCGGTATTACGAGCCCACGGACCTCGGCGCCGAGGCGGCGCTCAAGTCGCGCGTCGAGGCTCTCCGCCGAAGCGTGACAGAAGCATCCCGACCTCGAACAGGAGATACATCGGGATCGCGACCAGGCTCTGATTGAACGGATCGGGCGTCGGCGTGATGATCGCGCCGAGGACGAAGACCATCAGGAACACGTAGCGGCGCTGCTTCGCGAGCCACGAGCGCTTCACCAGGCCGATCCGCGTGACGGCGAAGATGATCACGGGCATCTCGAAGACGAGCCCGACCCCGAGGATGAACGTCGTCACGAAGGAGATGTACTCGCTGGCCCGCGGCGCGGCCTCGAACACATCGCTGCCGAAGGTGAAGAGGAAGTTGATCGCGTTGGGGAGCAGCAGGAAGTAGCAGAACGCCATCCCGCCGACGAACAGCAGCAACACGAACGGACCGAGCGTGAGCAGGAACCGTCGCTCCTTGGGACGGAGCGCCGGATCGACGTAGGCGTAGATCTCGTACAGGATGACGGGCATCGCGAGCGCGATCCCGGTGAACAGCGAGACGCGCATGTAGGTGGTGAACCCTTCGGTCGGGCTGATGAGCTGGAGCGGCTTGCCCAGGTGGGCCGGCGCCTCGAGGGCGAGGATGATGTCCTTCGCGAACACGAACGCGATGGCCGTCGCGATCAGCACCCCGAACGACGTGATCATCAAGCGGTTCCGCAGTTCGGTGAGGTGCTGCATGAGCGACAGCTCTTTGTCGCGCTCCGAGAGGATCCGACTCACCGCCCAAGGTTAGAATCACTGTCGGAGCAGGGCATTTCGCGCCTCGCTCCGCCCTCGCCCCCGTAGCTCAGTGGATAGAGCGCAGGCCTCCGAAGCCTGAAGCAGCGGTTCGAGTCCGCTCGGGGGTACCGGCCAGCCGTCTCGAGGCGCTCGATCAGGGTCCCGCCGTCAAAGCACTTGCGGATGATCGGAAACGTCGTCGCGGGACACGGCGACAAGCGCCCGCGCCGCGAGCTCTAAGGCTCCTGTAGCTCGTTTGCCGGGCGCAGCCGGCTGACGTGGAGCCAGAACTTCCCGAAGCGATTCTTCACAAGCCACTCTTCGTCGTTGGCCGAGCCGTGGACGAGGGTGCCCTCGCGCCATTCACCACTGTCGGCAGCGCGGTACTGCACCGTCGCGCCGGGCCGCAGCTCGAGGGGTGGGCTGATCACTTCGTCACGATAGCTTCGTCCAGGCGCCGCACGTACTCGCCGAAGAGAGGCTCGACGAACTCGTAGCGACCGCGCGCGAGATGTGCCACCAGCCCGCGGGCCTGGAGCGCGGCGAGCGCCCGGAGCACCTCGGCCCGCGGGACCGCGCCGGAACCGTCGCTCGCGTAGAGCACCGCGCCGTGCGCGATGCGCTTCGCGACCTGCTGGAGGTATTTCCCTTTGCCGAGATCGGCCCAATGCAGCGCGAATGGCCGCTCCAGCTCGCGCAGGGCCTGTTCGATCGCGACGCCGATGGCCTCCGCGGTCACGGCGCGCAGGCCCGCGTCGCGCATCAGGTAGTAGAGCGCGGCGCAGACTTGCATCGTGTCCTGCGGGTGCCCGCCGGTGGCGTCGAGGATCCGGTCGACCTCGGCGTCACCGATCGTGAGCTTGCGCTCGGTCAGCTTCTCTTGGATGTACGACAGCCAGTCATCGGGATCGATGCCGAACCGGTGGCCCGCCGCGTCCGCGAGGTCGAGCGGGAGCGCGAAGCGGTAGAACGCACGGCCTTTCCCGCTGAACAGCTGCTCGAGGATCCCTTCCTCCGAGCCCAGGAACGCGTACGACACGGCGCGTTGGGCCTGGAAGCGCGTGCGCATGACGTCGAAGATGCGGGAACCGAGCTGTCCCGCGGCCTGGAACTCGTCGAACGCGACGACGACGCGCTTCCCGGTCTTCGCGGCCAGCGCCCGCGGTAGGTCGAGCGCGCCGTCGAAGAACCGCTGGGCATTCTTTTCGCGCGCGAGCTCGAGGGCGAGCTCGACGTGCTCGTAGCGGATCTTCACGGTCGGGCGCATCCCCGCCGCGACGGCCTTCGCATACTCGAAGCTGCGTTCGATGCCCGACACGTTCTCGAGCACGGCGTCGGCGAGGCGTTCGCCCAGCCCCCGGATGTCGGTCGCGCCCATGCAGTCGACGTACGCCGTATGCACACCCTTGCGTCGCAGCCGGCGGAGGATCTCGAGCATCACCGAGGTCTTGCCGATGCGGCGCGGCCCGGCGATGAGGATGTGGTTGCCGTCCGTGAGCCGAGCCACGGCGCGGCGGATGTAGCCCTCGCGTCCGACGAGGTCCCCGGCCGGGACCGGACCGCCGAGGGGGAAGTACGCCGCGGGCAGGAGAGCTTTGGCGAAGGGGCGGGGCACGCGGCCAGCATACATCCAACGTATACAAAGGCTGCATCCACCGTATACATCTGCTACGCTCGTCCCGTGGGACGTTCCGCCGAAGCCCAGGCCGCGCTCGGCCGGGCTGTCGCGGCCATCGATCGTGAGCTCGCGGCCAACCTCGAGCTGACGAGCATGTTCGACCAGACCAAGCAGGCCTTCGTACTGGAGAACGGCCAGTGGCAGAGCCACGGAGGGACGGTCGCACGTGAGCTCCCCGCGGCCCACGCGTTCGCCGCGGATCTCTACACGCGCATTCCCGCTGCGGAATCGGCGATGGAGCGGCGCGGACCGGCGAACTCGCTGAAGGACGAAGATCGGGAGATCGTCGAGCGCTGGGAGGGCGACGCCCGCGAGGCCCAGCGACGGCTCCGGGCGGACCTCGCGCGGCCCCAGCCGTCCCTCGTCCAGACGATCGCTCGGCTGTTCGGCCGCTCACCGCGCATCTAGGACAGCCTCGGCACGCTAAGTGCATCGTTGGGGCCAGATGCCCCAGAGGAACGGGAATCGGCCGACGTTCGGCCGCGCCTATCGCGCCTACCGGATGCCGCACCGCCGCGGCCGGATGTCCCGGCGCCCGTCGGCCGCCGGCAAGCTCGGCGCGACCGCGGGCGTCCTCACCGCGATCCTCATCACCTTCGGCATCTTCGCCGGCACCGCCGCCGCCGCGTTGTTCGGCTATTTCGCGGCCGACCTGCCCGCGGCGCACGACCTCGCGACCGTCCCGGTCGCGCTGTCCACGTACATCTACGACCGCACTGGCGAGCATCTGCTCTACACGCTCGAGGACCAGCGTCGCGAGCTCGTGACCTTGAACGAGGTCCCCGAGCTCATGCAGGACGCGACCATCGCCATCGAGGACCACAGCTTTTGGACGAACCCCGGGATCGACCTCGGCGGCATCATCCGCGCGCTGCAGGTGAACCTCTCGCGCGGTGGCGTCTCCCAAGGCGGCTCGACGATCACCCAGCAGCTCATCAAGACGCGGCTCCTTGGCGACGAGCCGACGATCACGCGGAAGATCAAGGAGGCGATCCTCGCCGTCGAGGCGACGCGCACGTTCAGCAAGCAGCAGATCCTCGAGATGTACCTGTCCCAGATCTTCTACGGCAACCAGTCCTACGGACTGAAGGCCGCGGCGAAGACGTACTTCGGCGTGGCGGACCTCACTCAGCTGACCCTCGGACAGATGGCGCTGCTCGCCGGGCTCCCCCAGGCGCCGTCCGACTACGACCCGGTGCAGAACCCCGACGCAGCCGCCGGGCGGCGGGCGCTCGTGCTGGACGCCATGGTCGAGTACGGGTATGTCAGCCAGGCTCAGGCGGATGCCGCGAAAGCCGAGCCGATCAAGGTGACGCCGGCGCAGACCTCGCTCTACGCCCCGCACTTCACGTTCCGCGCGCGTGAGCAGCTCATCAACCTGCTGGGCGAGAAGGCCGCGTACCAGGGGGGTTATCGCGTCTACACGACGCTCGACTACAACATGCAGCAGCTTGCCGAAAAAGAGGTCAAGGACCACGTCGACGGGCTGAACTTCGCGAATGTCCACAACGCGGCGCTCATCACGATGGACCCGACGACCGGCGAGGTCCTCGCGTACGTCGGGAGCTACGACTACTACGACCACTCGAAGCAGGTGCAGGGCGATTACGACGTTGCCGGCATCGGCCTGCGCCAGCCGGGCTCCACGTTCAAGCTGTTCACCTACCTGACCGGGATGCTGAAGGGTGGCATGACCGCCTCGACGGTCCTGAACGACATCGAGTTCAACCTGCCCGACGGCAGCGGCAAGACGTACTCGCCGAAGGACGCGACGAAGGAGCAGCACGGCCCGGTGACCATCCGGCAGGCGCTCCGTGAATCGCTGAACCTGCCGGCCCTCAACGTGACGCGGATGGTCGGCGTCGACGCGATCATCGACACGATCCACCAGCTCGGGATCAACCGAGAGTTCGACCGGTCGCGCCTCGGCATCAGCTTCGGCATCGGCGCGGGCGAGATGCGGCTCATCGACATGGCGAGCGCGTACCAGGTGGTCGCGAACTACGGCCGCCGGATCGAGCCGACCTTCATCTCGAAGATCGTCGACAGCAGCGGCAAGGTCGTGGTGGACTACACGACGAAGCCCGAGATGAAGCAGGTCATCGACGAGCGCTACGCGTGGATCATGACGAACATCCTCAAGGACAACACCGACCCGGTGCACGGGTCGTTCGTGTTCGGTCCGTTCACCTCGATCGGCCGGCCGGCCGCGTTGAAGACTGGAACGACCGATAACCTCCAGGACGTGCTCGCGATCGGCTACACGCCGACGCGCCTGACGGCGATCTGGATGGGGAACTCCGACAACAGTGCCATGAGCGGCATCAGCTCGGCGCTGGGCCCGGGCATCCTGTGGCGCGACTACATGAAGATCGTCACCGGCGCGCTGCCGCCGGACGACTTCAAGCGTCCCGCGGGCATCGTCGACAGGGTCGTCTGCGTGAACCCGGCGCTCACCGGTGGCAATGGCTCGGGCAAGCTGCCCGGCCCGAACTGCCCGTCGAACTTCCGCTGGACCGAGCAGTACGTGCAGGGCACCGAGCCCACGAGCGACGACCGCGACGTGTACCTGGGCGGGTGCTACAAGATCAACATCCCGTTCGCCGATTGGTCGGGCGACATCGCCAAGTGGGCGAGCGCGGCGAACGGCGGTGCCTACAACTACGGCCGGTTCAACTGGAACATCTGCGGCTACGCCAAGCCGAGCGCCTCGCCTTCGGCCAGCCCGGGTGATGGTTCGCCCGCGCCTGGCCAGACCAGGCCGCCGACGCCCCAGCCGACCGTGCCGCCGAAGCCAACGCCAACGAAAAGGCCCTAGGCCGAACCTAGACTCCCCCCGTGGTCACGAGGGGAGCGGAGCGGACCTTCTATGCGCCCGTCGACGCGGAGCTTCGGGAACTCCAGCGGCGCCTACTCGGCGTAGGTGACGGCGGTCACCCGACGTTCGCCGCGGCGGTGCAGCATCTCTTCGGCTCGCCGGGCAAGCTCCTGCGGCCGACCCTCGTGTTCCTCTCCGCGCGCTTCGGACCGTCCCACGATCCGGAGGTCGTCCTCAACCTCGCGCAGTCGCTCGAGCTCGTCCACACCGCGTCGCTCGTACACGATGACATCGTCGACGAGGCCGAGCTCCGGCGGAACGTCGCGACGGTCAACGCCACGTGGGACGACGACGTCGCCCTCATCGTGGGGGACTACCTCTTCGCGAAGGCGTACGCCCTGGCCGCGGTGCTACCCAAGCCCGAGGTCATCGCGATCGTGGCGCAGACCGTCTTTGCGCTGTGCGACGGTGAGCTGAACGAAGTGACCGCCTCACGCGCCCTCCCGAGCGAGGGCGCGTACTTCGAGCGGATCGAGCTGAAGACCGCGAGCCTGTATGCCGCCTGCTGCCAGGGCGCCGCGCTGCTCGCCGACGCTGAGCCGGAACACGTCGCCGCACTCGGCGCGTACGGCACGAACCTCGGGCTCGCGTTCCAGATCATGGACGACGTCCTGGACATCGCCGGCGACGAGACGGACTTCGGCAAGACGGTGGGCCGTGATCTCGCGGAGGGGATGCCGACGCTGCCGATGATCTACGCGGTCGAGGAGACCGACGACCGCACGCTCGGCGTGCGGATCGTCGCGCCCGGGAAGGATGCCGCCGAGCTCCGCGAGCTGCTCCGGATCATCCGCGAGTCCGGTGGCATCGAGCGTGCGCGTGCGAAGGCACGTGCGTTCCACGACGCCGCCGTCGCCGCGCTGGATGCGCTGCCCGACCGGCCGGAGCGCGACGCGCTCCGCGACATCGCACGCTTCGTGGTGCGCCGGGTCCGCTAGCTCGGGGCTCCCGGACGACCGCCGCGGCGGCGTCCACCGCGACGCCGGCGGCGTCGCGGATGCTCACCCGCTGCGGGCACCGGCGTCGCGCGCTCCTGACGCGGGATCTCGTCGGAGCCGTACGAGCCGACGCCCTTCGTGTGCGCCGGGACCGGATCGAAGGTCACCCCGAGCTCCTCCGCGGTCATCGTGACACGGCCGCCGTCGACCATCCCGACGACGATTGCCTCCTTCGTCATGGACACGCCCTGGACCTGAGCGCAGCCGCCGGTCCCGCATTGGCCGCCCACGCACGACGGGATGTGGAACGTCTCGCCGAGCTTCGGGAGCTTGCCCTTCACCTCTTGGTACGTCTCGAGTTCGTAGATGAGGCAGCACTTCAACCGGCCGCACACGCCCGTGAGCTTGCTCTGATTGAGCGGGAGGTCCTGCTCCTTGGCCATGCGGATGGAGATGTTCGAGAACTTGTCGAGCCACGACGAGCAGCAGAGCTCGCGCCCGCAGGTGCCCACTCCGGTGAGGATCTTGGTCTCATCACGCGCGCCGAGTCGTCGGAGCTCGACCCGCGTGCCGAACTGCGCCGCGAGCTCGACGCTGAACGGCGCGAGGTCGAGACCGGTCGCCTCCGTCGAATAGAAGACGACGACGTTGCCGCCATCGAACTGCCAGTCGGTCCCGAGGACGTGGATGTCGTGTCCGAGCCGTCGCGCCGTCTCCGTGGCCGCCTGCGTCGATTCGGTCTCGCGCCGCTTGTGCTTCGCGAGCTCGAACTTGTCGCTGGCCGTCGCCTTGCGGACGAGCGTGCCGAGCGGTGGGTCGACCTGCACGAGCGGTGAGTCCGTCGGCAAGATCTGCACGCGGGCGGCGTCCTGACCAAGCTCCGTCTGGACGATCACCCACTCGTTGATCGCCAGGTCGTCGATCGGGCCGGGCTCGAAGAAGTACATCCGGCCGGCGGTCTGGAAGCGGGCGCCGACGACGGTGCGCGTCATGCCGCGAGACCCTCGACGTACGGAAGCTTGAGCGCGAACAGCTCGAGCATCGCGCGGGCGTTCGCGTTCCAGAAGAGATCGCGGCGCAGCCGCTGGATCAGGAGCGCGGTGTCGACGAGCTCCCGCGGATCGGCCCCCGCGGCGATCTTCGCGATCTGGCCCGCCCGGTCGGGACGCAGCGGCGCGTCCTCGAGGCCGCGCGCGCGGACGGCCGCATCGCGGATGAGCTCGGCCCAATGATCGAACCGCACGTCGATGGCGGCTGACCGCTTGCGTGGATCGACCTCGTCAGCGAGGTCGACCGCCCACGCGAAGCGGGCGGTGAGTCCGCTGCCCACGAGGTCGAACAGCTCCTTCTCGTACGCACGGCGCGCGGACCGCTCGCCCTCGTCGCTCGCGAGACGGAGCGCGATGCCCGGCCGTCCGCCCGAGGCGCCGGCGATCGCATCCGCGTCCTTCACGTTCCGGGACCTGAGCGCGGCCGCGATCTCGGCCGTGGCGACCGATCGCAGCACGAGCGGCTGGAGGCGCGACCGGATGGTGTCGAACAGCGATTCCGGCGACAACGTGATCATCGTCAGGACGGCGTGCTTCGGCGGCTCCTCGAGCGTCTTCAGCAGCGCGACCTGGGCCGGCTCGCTGAGTTCGGCCGCGTCGTCGATGATCACCAGCCGGTGTCGCCCTTCGAGCGGCCGCAACGCGAGGTCCTGCTGCATTGCGCGGATCCGATCGATCTCGATCGTCTTGTTGGCGGGATCTCGCTCGACGAGCATGACGTCCGGGTGCACATAGCGCTCGATCTTGAGGCACGAGAGGCAGGTGCCACACCCGCCGGCCGGCCGTTTGGGATCGAGGCAGTTGAGCGTCTGGGCCAAGCGCAGCGCGATGGTGCGTTTCCCGATGGACGCGGGACCAAAGATGCCATACGCGTGCGCGACGTCGCCGCGTGAGGCGCGCGCGCCGAGTCGCTCGAGCATGGCGCGCTGGCCAATGACTCCCCGCATCGCGGTCATGCTAGCCGTGCGGCTTCGTATGCGACTTCGGTCCGCGCGGCGACGTCCGGCCACGTGAATCGCTCGTGCACCCGCCGGCGGCCCGAGGCACCCATCGCCGCTGCGCGGCGAGGATCGGCGAGCAGCGCGAGGATCGCGTCCGCGACCGCGCGCGGCTCGTTCGCGGCATGCAGGCCGTCGATCCCGTCGCGCACGACCTCTCGCAACGGCGGGATGTCCCCCGCGATCACCGGTCGTCCGGCGCACCACGCCTCCAGATACGTGTGGCCGAACGTCTCGTGGTCCGATGGCATCGCGAAGATCGTCGCGCGCGCGTACGCCTCGGCCTTCCGCTCTTCACTCACGATCCCCGGCTCCGACCATCGCGCGTCGGGCAGCGGCGCCGGTCCGAGGAATCGCCGCTGCCCGATCACGATGAAGCGCGCGTCCGGCCGCTCGCGCCAGACGAGCCGGGCCGCACCGCGGAGCGCGTCGTAGCCCTTGTAGCGCTCCTTTCTGCCGACGAACAGGACTGTTGAAGGGTCGGGCGCCCGATCGGGGATGGGCGCCGTCATGATCGGGCCGACGCCGGTCACGAACGCGCGCCCGGCACCGCGCGCCCGGTACCACGCGGCCTCCCACTCGGTCAGGCCGATCACCGCCGCGTCGCGCCGGTAGCGCGCGACATCGGCTGCGCCGTCGCCCGAGAACGGCTGGCCTGGGTGCACGAGCGGCGTCTCGACGAACGCGGCCCCCGCGACTCGCGCGGCGCGCTCGTAGGGTCCCGCCCACTCGCGCGCAAGGCAATGCACCACGTCCGCGCCCGCGATCGCAGCACGCAGCCGGTCCGGACGGACGAGCGAGACGGGCAGCGTGCCCTCGAGCAGCGCGGCGGGACTCGCGATGAACCGGTAGGTCAGGCCGGCGTCATCGATGACGACATCACCGCGCGGCGCGTCGTACACGCGGGCGGGGATGCCGGTCCGGCGGACGGCGGGGCGCAGGCCGACGAGCGTCACGTCGTGCCCGCGATCGCGGAGGGCCGCCCCGAGCGCGCGGGCCTGCGCTTCGGATCCACCCACCGTCGAGAGCAGCTTCTTCGCGATGACGACGCGCACGCGGCTGAGCCTAGGCGGCGGTCGTTTCCCGTTCGACGCCCATCGCGATCGCGTGCGCCTTCTCGACCCGATCCATCACCGCGCCCCAGCTCCAGCGTGTCTGGACCTTCGCGCGGCCGCGCTCGCCCATGGCCCGCGCCGTCGCCGGGTCGTCGAGGAGCCGCAGGATCGCGCGCGCGACCTCGTCGGCCCGCTGGCGGACGACGATGCCGTCGCTGCCATCGTCGATGACGTCGCGGAGCGCCGGGACGTCGCCACCGATGACCGGCTTGCCGTGCAGCCAGGCCTCGAGATAGCCGAGGCCGAAGGTCTCGTGGCGGGATGGCATCGCGAACAGCGAGCACGCCTCGAGCGCAGCGTCCTTGTCGGCAACCGATGCGTTCTCCAAGTGGATGACGCGCTCGTCCGCGTAGCGCTGGAAGTCGTCGAAGAACGTCGAATAGAAGCCGGGGAGACCGATGAAGACGAATCGCGCGTTCGGGTGGGTGCGCCAGACGATCTCGGTCGCGTCCAGGAGCTGGATGTAGCCCTTGTACCGCTCCTTGCGTCCGACGTAGAGCACGATCGGCGCGTCCTCGGGGATGCCGTGACGCGCGCGGAACCGGGCGGCGTCGCCGCCCACGGTGGCGTTCGGTCCCATCCCCGTGGTGACGATGCGCGTGCCTTCGATGCCATGCGCCGCATGCCAGTCGCGCTCCCAGTCGGTCATCGTCGTGATGACGCTCGCACGGCGGTACCGCGCGAAGTCCGCCGTCGTGTCGCCACCGTGGAACTGGCCAGGGTGGGCGAGCGGCGTGAGAGCGAGCGGGATGCCCAGCTCCTCGGCCACATCGATGCTCGAGTCGAGGTACTCCCGGCCGACGTTGTGGATGAGGTCGCGATCCTCGGCGTATCGCTCGAGCAGCTCGCCGCGCATGAGGTCGACGAGGGTCGTCGCGTCGGCCGCCATCCCGAGGATGCCGCCGCGTGGCTTCACCTGAACGACCTCGACGCCCTGATCGACGAACACGCGATGGTCCTCGTGCACGACCGGACCGAACGCGGCGCCGCGGTACGCGGCCTCTTCCTTGTCCGTCGGCCACGCGCACACGACGCGAACGTCATGTCCGCGCGCGGCGAGGCGCGTCGCGAACTGGTACGCGAGGCTCTCCGATCCGCCGATCGGGGAGTAGCCACGCTTCGTGAACAGCAGCCTCATCGGACGAACATCGAACGCACGTGCGGTGCCAGTCTGCCGCTTAGGAAGCGGCCGCGGAGTCTTCGACGCCGAGGAACTTGAACCACTTGCGCTCCCCGGCCCGGATGTAGCTGGAGAAGAGATAGCTCGGCGTGGACGGCGGCCTGAAGGGCTGGCGGGCGAGCGTCATGTGCGACTCCTGCAGTGTCCGTCCACCTTTCTTGTGGTTGCAGCCCTTGCATGCCGCGACGACGTTCTCCCAGATGTGCTGGCCGCCGCGGTGCCGCGGGATCACGTGGTCGAGGGTGAGGTCGTGGCCGCGCTTCGCGCAGTACTGGCAGGTGTGGTCGTCGCGGACGAGGACTTCTTTGCGGGTCATCTTCAGAACTGGTCGCGGGCGCTTGATGTGATAGGCGAGCCGGATGACCGAGGGCGTGACGATCGATCTTCGTTCGCTGGTAACGATGTGCCCGTTCTGCTCGATGACAACGGCCTTCTGCTTGTCCAGGAGCACCACCGCGCGGCGTACGTTGCATACGTTCAACGGCTGGTAGTCCAGGTTGAGCACGAGGACGTTCAGGTCGACCACGCCCATGTTCCGATTTTAGGGGTGGAGCGGTACAATTGGGTTTCCGATGGCTCAGAACGGGAACGGACACCCTCGGGACACTTCCAAGGCGACCTGGACGGTGAAATCAGGCCTCGCCCAGATGCTCAAGGGTGGGGTGATCATGGACGTCGTCACGGTCGAGCACGCGAAGATCGCCGAAGAGTCCGGAGCGGTCGCGGTCATGGCCCTCGAACGAGTCCCCTCCGACATCCGTAAGGAGGGTGGCGTGGCGCGGATGAGCGACCCGCAGCTCATCAGCGAGATCATGGACACCGTCACGATCCCGGTGATGGCGAAGGCGCGCATCGGCCATTTCGTCGAGGCGCAGGTGCTGCAGGCGATCGGCGTCGATTACGTGGACGAGAGCGAGGTCCTGACCCCCGCCGACGAGACATTCCACATCGACAAGAAGAAGTTCGACATCCCGTTCGTCTGCGGCGCACGCGATCTCGGCGAAGCGCTTCGCCGGATCAACGAAGGCGCGGCGATGATCCGCAGCAAGGGCGAGGCCGGCACCGGCAACATCGTCGAGGCCGTCCGTCACATCCGCGACATCACCGGCGGCATCGAAGCCCTCGCGGGTCTCGATGAGTCGCAGCTTCGCGAGAAGGCGGCGGAGTACCGGGTGCCGCTCGATCTCGTGCGCGAGGTCGCGAAGGCGAAGAAGCTGCCGGTCGTGCTCTTCTGCGCCGGCGGGATCGCGACGCCCGCGGACGCTGCGCTGATGATGCAGCTCGGTGCGGAAGGTAACTTCGTCGGCAGCGGGATCTTCAAAGCGTCCGAGGATCCGAAGGACCAGCTCCGCCGCGCGAAAGCGATCGTCGAGGCCACGACGCATTTCATGGACCCGAAGCTCATCGCCGAGGTCTCCCGTGGCCTCGGGCAGGCGATGCGCGGCATCGCTCTCGAGACGCTCGCCGCGGGCGAACGCCTTGCCGTCCGCGGTTGGTGACCGCTTAGCTCGCGCCGGCGTCCTCGGCCTTCAGGGCGATTTCCGCGAGCACATCGAGACCTTCCGGCGACTCGGGTCCGATGCTGTCGACGTCCGTCGCCCCGAACAGCTCGATGCGATCGACGCGCTCGTCATCCCCGGCGGAGAGAGCACCACGATCGGAAAGCTCGCCTTGCATTACGGGTTCATCCCGAAGCTGCGCGAGCGCGTCGCCGAAGGCATGGCGGTGTGGGGCACCTGCGCGGGCGCGATCTTCATCGCCCGCGATGTTCCCGGTCATCCGCACCCGCTAGCCGGGCTGATGGACATCCGCGTCCGCCGCAACGCGTTCGGACGGCAGCTCGACTCGTTCGAGGCGGACCTCGACGTGCCGCAGCTCGGGAGCGAGCCGTTCCACGCCGTGTTCATCCGCGCACCGCTCATCGAATCCGTGGGTCCGGGGGTCGAGGTGCTGGCGAAGCTGGACGATGCGGGGACCGGGGCCCCCGGGAGCGAAGCGACCATCGTCGCCGTACGTCAGGGCAATCTCATGGCGACGTCGTTCCACCCCGAGCTCACCCACGACGGCCGGTTCCACGAGTATTTCCTGAAGCTTGGCCGGAGCTAGCGCGTGCCGGTCCGGGCCGCGATGCTCACGGACCTGCCGCGCGTCACGCGCTTCCTCGCGAGCGCGAGCCGTGATCCGGACGCGATCCTCGGCTCGGTCCTGCCCCAGCCGCTCGTGTCGAGCGCGCTCGCCGGCTGGTGGAAGCTGCTGCCGGGGACGCTCGGGATGCGCGGCCGGCTGCGCCTATACGTCGAGGAGTACCGCGGCCGCCTCTGCGCGGTCGCCCTCATCTACAGCGGCCGGCGCCCCGAATGGGTCATCCTCGCGCTCGCCGCGGTGCCCGATCCGAGCGGCGCAGAAGGCTCGTTCAAGCTTCTCTCGCACATCTCGGCCTCGGCTGCGCAGCACGGGCAGCTGCGCCTGTTCGGCGCGGTCGCCGACGCCGGTCTCAGCGCGCCGGCCGCCGGTGCGGCACGAGCACGTGAGACGTTCTTCCAAGCCGGCTTCTACTCGTACACGCGCGAGACCTGGTTCGCGGCGCCACGGGCACCCCTTCGCGCTCCGGCGCGCACGCTCGATGGCCACTACGCGCGCCGCCGCGACGCGCACGACCTCTTCCGTTTCTATGCCGCGACGACTCCCCACGCGGTGCAGCGCGCCGAGCAGCTCACGGTCGAGGACTTTGATATCGGGCGTCGCGCGGGCGCATTCGATCCGCCGTTCCTCGTGAGCGGGAATCCGCTGGCGATGCGGCGCGAGACCACGATGGTCGTGGGCGCCGAGCCGCGCCTCGCCGCTTTCGGGGTGAGCTTCCGCGGCCTGAATGGCCACCCCCACGTGGTGAAGGCGCGATCCGTCGACGGCGATATCGACCTCGCGCGCGACGTCGTGCGCGCGACAACGCTGGAGCTGCCGGGCGGTCGGCTGATCACATCACCGGTCCGGTCCTATGAGGAACACGTTGCACGCGCGCTCCTTTCCGAGGGTTTCCGCGAGGTCGCGACGGCTATGCTGTTCGTCAAGGAACTGGCCGTTCGCATCGAAGAGCCGGCGTTGGCGCCGGCGGTGGTGAGATGACGACCGAGCGTGAGGACCTCGACGCGATCCTGGATGCTCTTCCGCCCGACCTATGCCAGCGGGTGCGCGCGCTCGCTGACCTCAACGGCCTCCTCGAGATCGTCATTGATCTCGGTCGGATCCCCGAAGCACGCTTCGCCGGGCGCGAGGAGCAGTTGTCGCACCGCGAGGTGACCGCTGAGGACCTGGCCTACGTGATCTCGCGCATCGGTCAGTTCGGCGGCGATAACCGGGCCGGCATCGAGCGGACGCTGCACCGGATCAGCGCGCTCCGGAACCGCGCGGGCAAGGTGGTGGGGCTCACGCTCCGCGTCGGCCGCGCGATGTACGGGACGATGGAGATCATCCGCGATGTCGTCGAGGCGGGGAAGAGCATCCTGCTGCTCGGCCGCCCCGGCGTTGGCAAGACGACGCTGCTGCGCGAGGTCGCCCGCGTCCTTGCCGACGATCTCGGCAAGCGCGTGGTCATCGTCGATACATCGAACGAGATCGCGGGCGATGGCGACATCCCGCACCCCGGCATCGGCCGTGCGCGCCGGATGCAGGTCGCGACGCCGACGCTGCAGCACGCGGTGATGATCGAAGCGGTCGAGAACCACATGCCCGAGGTCATCGTCATCGACGAGATCGGGACGGAGCAGGAGGCCGTCGCGGCGCGCACGATCGCGGAGCGGGGCGTGCAGCTGGTGGCGACCGCGCACGGCAACACGCTCGAGAACCTCATGCTCAACCCGACGCTCTCGGACCTGATCGGCGGTATCCAGTCGGTCACGCTGTCCGACGAAGAGGCGCGTCGCCGTGGCACCCAGAAGTCCGTGCTCGAGCGCAAGGCACCGCCGACGTTCCAGGTGCTCGTGGAGATCCAGGGCTATCAGAAGCTCGCGATCTATCACGACGTCGCCCAGACGGTCGATGCCGTCCTGCTCGGCAATCCGGTCGCGCCGGAGCTGCGCGAGCGGGAGGGCGCCGGCGACGTGAAGGTCTCCAGCGGCAGGGCCTCGCGCGAGCCGGCCGAGGCCGTCGAGCGCCGGAGCACGCCGCGCGCGCCAAGCATGGGCATCCGCGAGACGGTGAAGGTGTACCCCTTCGGGATCTCGTGGTCGCGCCTCGAGGACGCCGCGCGTGGCCTGGATCTGCCGGTCGCGATCGTGCGCGAACCCGAGGATGCCGACGTCGTCATCACGCTGAAGAACTACTACCGGCGCAAGACGCCGCGCCTGCGCAACGCCGAGTCGAACGGCGTCCCGATCTACGTCGCGCGGAGCAACTCGTCGTCGCAGATCGCGAGCGCGCTCACGAGCGTCTTCGAGCTTCGCCGCGGACCGGAGGAGGATGCGCTGGACGAGACGCGCGAAGCCATCGACGCCGTCGCGAACGGCGCCCGGGATGAGGTGGAGCTCGAGGCGCAGAACGCGTACGTCCGGAAGCTGCAGCACGAGCTCATCGAGCGCGCGAACCTCAGCTCACGGAGCACCGGTCACGAGCCCTACCGTCGCGTCCAGATCTATAAGTGAGCGGCCTCTTCCTCTCGTTTGAGGGCGGGGAGGCCTCGGGCAAGTCCGTCCAGGCGCAGCGCCTCGCCGATTGGCTGCGATCGGGAGGCCGTGACGTCGTCTCGGTGCACGAGCCGGGCAGTACGCCGGTCGGGGAGCGCGTGCGCGACATCGTCCTGCACGCGCAGGAGATCCCGCTCGGTCCGAACGCGCAGGCGCTGTTGTACAGCACGGCGCGCGCGCAGCTCGTGCGGGACGTCATCCGCCCCGCGCTCGCCGCGGGCAAGATCGTGATCGTCGATCGCTTCTACGACTCCACGCTCGCCTATCAAGGCTTTGGACACGGCGCCGACCTCGATCAGCTGCGCGCCGTCACGGACTTCGCGGTCGGCGACGTCCGCCCAGACCGGACGCTCCTGCTGGACCTCCCGGTCGAGGCCGCCGAGCAACGTGCGGCGACGAGGAAACCCGGGCGGGCCTGGGACCGGTTCGAGTCCGAAGCGCGTGCGTTCCACGAGCGGGTCCGCGAGGGTTACCGCCGGCTGGCCGAGGCTGAGCCCCGCCGGTTCGCCGTGATCCGTGCCGATCGCGACGTCGACGCCGTCGCCGCGGACGTGCGGAAAGAGGTCGAGCGGCTGCTGCCCGCTGCTACGCTCACGCCGCCATGAAGCTCGTCATCGCGATCGTCCACGCCGAGGACGCCGGCGCGCTCGTTGATGCGCTCACGGACAAGGAGTACCGCGTCACCCGGCTCCATTCGACCGGCGGCTTCTTGAAGCAGAGCAACGCCTCCGTCCTGGTCGGCGTCGAGGAAGCCCAGGTCGACGACGTCCTGGCGGTGATCCGCGAGACCTGCCACGCCCGCCAGCAGTTCATCAACCCGATGCCGCCGATCATGGAGCCGGGTGAGTTCTACATGCCGTATCCGGTCGAGGTGTCTTTTGGCGGGGCCACGGTGTTCGTAATCGACGTTGCGCGTTACGAAAGGCTCTAACCAGGCCCAAATCGTGGCCTAACGGGCATTTCGTGCTTTGCGCGAAATTTCCGTCCGGTATCAGTTTCGGGGACCCCTTAAGCCTGCCCCCTTGCCCGCCGAGTTACCTCTCGAAGGTCGGCGAAGGGAGGCTCAAATTGCGTCGGATCATTGTTGCTGTTGCCACGCTCGCGGCCCTCGTCCTTGGCGGAGGCGCCGGCGTCTCGGGCATCTAGGTCACCTAGCGTCCTCTAGAGGCGCTTAGAAACGTGCGGGAAGGGAGCCAGATGGGCTCTCTTTTCGTATTTCTGAAGCGTCGGTCCCCGTGAGATACGGGCCGATCAGAGGGGCTCGCGTATTCTCGGCCCGTGTTCGACCCCTTCCACGTGCCAGCAAAAGTCAGGTGGCTTGTCTACCTCGTCCTCCTGGCCGCTACCGCGGTGCTCGTGACCGCGTCGTTTCCTGCGCCCGCTGGTATCGATCTCGGGCGCATCTTCTTCTGGGTAGCGATCACCTTCGCGCTCGCCGCTCTGCCTGTACGCCTGCCGGGGGGGATCGTGGCGCACACAACGACAGCGCCGCTAATCGCAGCCGTCTTCGACGCCGGCCTACCGAATCCGTTCGCGATCGTCTGGGTCGCGCTCATAGGCACGATCGAGATTCGGGACCTCCGGAGACAGATCCCGCTCTGGGGCACGCTGTACAACCGGGCTAACTACGTGCTCGCGACATTCGCCGCGTGGGTCGCCGTGCGGCTGACGCAAGATGCTGTAAGGCCGGATGACCCTTTGGGAACCGTTGCGCAGATCGCCCTCGCGGGCCTCGCGTTCAGTTTCGTGAACATGATCCTCGCGGTCAGCCTCGCCAGCCTCCGGACCGATACTCCTTTTGGTCGTGTATGGGCGCTAAGCATCAGCAACGTGCTGACGGGACTCGTCGCGCTCGTTCCCCTTGGTTGGCTCATGGCGGAAATCGCTGTGAAGGTCGGTCTTTGGGCCTCGTTCATGTTCATGGTGCCGCTCTACGTCGCGCGGTTCTCATTCAGCAAATACGCGGAGACTCGCGAGCTGTTCTTCGGTACGGTCAGTGCGCTCTCGCAAGCGATCGATGCAAAGGACGGTTTCACGCGAGGCCACGCCGATCGGGTATCGCGGATCGCAGGTGCGATCGCGCGCGAAATGCACGTAGCTGAGAAGCAGATCGAACAGATCGAGCTTGCTGGATTGCTACACGACATCGGCAAGATCGGCGTGGAAGACCGGATCCTCATGAAGCCGATGCGGCTCGATGCCGATGAGCAAGAGTTGATGCGCCGGCACCCGATCTACGGTGCATCGATCCTGGAGCCTTCGGCCGCACTGCGTCCGCTCGTTCAGATGGTCTTGTACCACCATGAGAATTTCGACGGCAGTGGATACCCCGAAGGGCTCAAAGGCGAGGACATCCCACTCGGTTCGCGCATCATCATCGTGGCTGATGCCTACGAGGCGATGACGTCTGACCGCATCTACCGAAAGGCCATCGGCCACGAGAAGGCGATGGACCAGCTGAACAAGTACAAGGGCATCCAGTTCGATCCCACGATCGTCCGGGCCCTCGAGCAGCTGCTTCAGAAGCGCGGACCCGGCGCGTTCGAAGTGAGCGACCTGCCTCCGATCAACTACGAAACCCTCGCCGAGCTTCGCCGTCGATTGGCGCGCGAGCCAATCGTTCGCGACGCCCATGCTGGCTAGCGGTGTAGTCGCAGGCATCGCTGCGGCCATCGCATTCGGCGGCGAATGGCGCAGGCTCGCAACGTTTTCGCTCCGGTTCTGGCCGCTGCTCCTCATCGCGTTCAGCATCAGGCTCGTTGCGAGTCTCAGTTCCGCCGCTCCGCTGAGCGCGTACCTCGTCGCTCTTGTCGGCATTGCGGCCGTCGCAGCGCTGAATTGGCGCCTTCCCGGAGCGAGCCTCATCGCGATCGGCACCGCGATGAACGTCCTCGTGGTCGCTCTGAACTCTGGAATGCCGTACGACGCCGCGACCGTAAGTGCGGTCGGAGCGCCAATGCCGACCGACAGTCTCCATGCGCTCATGGTTCCGGGGACGAGGTTGCCGTTCCTGGGTGACATCGTTCCCGTTGGAGTCGTCCGCTCCGTCTTCAGCGTTGGGGACTTTCTGATCGCGCTCGGCGGGTTCCTCATCCCGTTCATGTGGCTCCAATCACCGGTCGAAGGCGAGCTGATGCGGCACGAGGTGCGGTCGCCGAATTTCGCCTTCTTTTGGCTCGCACAGGTCATCAGCCGGTTCGGTGATCCGATCACGCTCGTTGCCCTCACGTACGTGACCTATCGGCAGACACACTCCGCTCTTTTCACCGCGATGGCGGTCGTGATCGCGACCATCCCCAACGCGGTCTTCGGTTTTTTCGGTGGTGCGGTGGCCGATGCCGTGGGACATCGCCGCGCGATGCTTTGGTGCGACATCATCCGCGCCGCATTGATCGCCACGATCCCGGTGCTTCTGGGCCTCGATGCGCCTCTGGCTCTGGTGTTCGTCGTCGTATTGCTGGCGGGTGTTTGCGGTGCTGTCTTCGGCCCGGCTCGTATCGCGATCATTCCTGCGCTTCTTGCGCCTGACCGTCTCGCCGCAGGCAATTCACTCGTGGCTGCGTCCGACCGCGCGGTCGAGGTCGGTGGCGCACTTGCCGGCGGAGTATTGGTCGCGACGGCCGGCGACAACGCATTCTTCGTCGACGCCGCGACCTTCGCGATCTCAGCGTTGCTCCTCGTACGTGTCGTCATCGCGGAGGCGTCGCACCGGATGACGTGGTTAGGCTTGCTCGCGGACGCGCGCGACGGCCTCGTGTTCCTCCGGCGTTCCGCGACGCTCTGGTCGAACACGTTGTTCTCGCTCGCCGGCCAAGTCTCCAATCCAGTCATCAACGGTCTGACGCCGGCGTTCCTCGTCGGGCGCTTCGCAGCCGGCGATGTGCAAATCGGTGCCGTCGAGTACGGGGCCGCGGAGGCGGCGATTGCATTCGGTGCCGTCGTCGCGAGCGTGACCCTGCCCGCATACCTGTCGCGCGTCCGAAAGGGCCGCCTGCTGATCATCGGCTTCGCCAGTACGGGTGCGGTGATCGTGCTGATCGGCTTGGCGCCGTCGTTCCCGGTGGCGCTCGCTCTGTTCGCACTCCTCGGTGTTACGAACATCGTCTACTACGTTCCGACCCTAACGATCCTTCAAGAAGGTACGCCGCAAGACATGCGCGCTCGTGTGTTCGGTGCCCGCATCGCGATCACGAATCTGAGCTGGCTGCCGATCATCGTTGTCAGTGGGACGCTCGCGGATGCTGTCGGACCCGCGCCGCTCATCGTCGCTGCCGGCGCCGTCACGCTCGCGACCGCAGTCTTGGCCGCGAGGTTCGTTCCGGCGGTCAGCGAGGTGGCCTGACCGAAAGCCGGTCACTTGCGGGCTGTGGATCGCTTTACTGCCTGCCAAGCTTGACAACTTGTACGCTGTGCGGGACAACTGAGGCGAATCTGAGGAGCGCAAGGGGTCGCGTAGCCGACTTTCCCGTTGCTCTTGGGAAGGAACCGTACAGACAGTGGCACAAAAGACCCTGCTCGTCGCCGACGACGACGCTTCGATCCGGTCCCTGCTGAAGCAGCTGCTCTCTGAGGAAGGCTTCGCCGTGCTCGAGGCGTCCACCGGGATCGAGGTCGTCGAGAAGGTCAAGGAATCGAGCCCTGACCTGGTGATCATGGATGTCCGGATGCCGGAGCTTGACGGCATCGAAGCGCTCTCGCGCGTGAAGGCGACGAACCCCAAGACCGCCGTGCTGATCATGACCGCGTTCGGCAGCTCCAACGCCGCGATCCGCGCTATGGAGCTCGGCGCATTCGACTACATCACCAAGCCGTTCGAGCTCGACAAGATCTCGCACAGCGTGAAGCGCGTCCTCGACTACCAGGACCTCACGCAAGAGGTCGAGGTCCTCCGCGACGAGATCAGCTCGCTGGTCCAGACCGAGCGCATCGTCGGCAACTCACCCGCGATGCAAGAGGTCTACAAGACCGTCGGTAAGGTCGCGAAGGCGGACGCCACCGTCCTGATCACCGGCGAGAGCGGTACCGGCAAAGAGCTCGTCGCCGAGGCACTGCACTTCAACTCGAACCGGCGCTCCGGTCCGCTCGTGAAGGTCTCCTGCGCCGCCCTTCCCGAGTCGCTCCTCGAAGCCGAGCTCTTCGGTCACGAGAAGGGCTCGTTCACCGGCGCGATGACCCAGCGCCGCGGGCGCTTCGAGATGGCGGACAAGGGCACGATCTTCCTCGACGAGATCGCCGAGATGACGATGCCGACGCAAACGAAGCTGCTACGCGTCTTGCAGGAGCGGAAGATCGAGCGCATCGGCTCGAACCTTCCGATCAAGGTGGACATCCGGATTGTCTGCGCGACGAACAAGGATCTGCAGAAGCAGGTCGAGCAGGGCAAGTTCCGCGACGACCTCTACTACCGGCTCAATGTCATCAACATCCATATGCCGCCGCTCCGCGATCGCAAGGAGGACATCCCGTCGCTCGTCGAGCACTTCCTCGCGAAGCACCGCTACAGCGCGACGGCGCAGCCGGCGGCGATCAGCGAAGAGGCCATCCGCCGGCTCATGGAATACAACTGGCCCGGCAACGTGCGTGAGCTCGAGAACGTCATCGAGCGCGCCGTCGTCCTCTCCCGCGGCCAGATCATCACCAGTCGCGAGCTGCCGTTCGGGGAGCACGATGCCGGCGAAGGCGAGGAGGGCGAGGGCGGCGAGGAGAAGGGGGACAGCTCCTTCTTCAAGAAGTCCGTCGCCCAGTTCGAGAAGGACCTCATCATGAAGGCGCTCCGCGACGCGAACGGCAACCGTTCGAAGGCCGCGGAGATGCTCGGCATCTATCGCCGCCTCCTCTACGCGAAGATCAAGGAGTACGGCCTTGAGGGCTACCCGCCGAAGGGCCGCTAAGAGCACCGCCTCGGTCGTCGTCCGACTACACGAGACGACTGGCACCGCCAAAGCCGGCTGGGATGCGGCCCTGAAAGCGGCGGTCAAGAGCGCCCGCTCCGAGGTCGGCGAGCCGATCGCCGTCGAGATCACCCGCCAGTGGGCCGACCTTTCGGCGCGCGGGATCGCGGGCTACCACGTGAGCGTCAAGGTCGCGTACCGGCAGGCGATCGCGCCGCCCAAACGGGAGCGGAAGAAGGCCGCAAGCTAGCGCCCCAACGCCCAGTCGTGGTCCGGTATCAGCCACCTGTCCTACTTATTGACACGCTCAGTGCCCAGCGGCACACTCGTCGCCTCCTACGACCGCGGCGTCGCGGTCAAGGGGAAGGGGAGCAACGTGGCGGACAGCGACGCGCAGGAGATCTTGGCGCAAGTGCTCATTGCGAACGACGGCGAGGTCATCCAGCGGCTGCGCCTGTCCGCGGCGGAGGCTGCCCGGGTGTGCAACGTGACCCCGCGGCAGCTCATTTACTGGACGAAGAAGGGGCTCGTGAAACCCTCCACGAATGACGACCACGACTACGACGTTTTCGCGATGGAGAAGGTGATCCGGATCCGGCAGGCCCTCGAGAAGGGCTACTCCCTCGAGAAGGCCGCTCAGGTCGTGGCCCGTGACCTCGGGGCACTCCAGGCCGAGGTGAAGCGGCTCGAAGGGCTGGCGAACGAAGACCTCGAGGACGAGCTCCGCCGCCGGTTCGAGAAGCTGGAGGAGCGTGTCTCCCAGCTCCGGCGCACGCTCCCCGCGTCGCTCACCATCGCCCGGCTCCGCCGCGCGGTCGCGCTCCTCGCTCGGCTCGAGGCGGAGGGCACGCTGCAGAATGCGAGCGCGAACGGCGACATCGCGAAGGCGCTTGCGCTCCGGCTCGGTCGCGCGGTCGACGAGCTCGAGCTCCTGCTCCGCGAGGTTCAGCCGGCCGGCGCCTAACGTTCCCCGCGTGACCTCACGCGATCCACTCCTCATGACGGCGATCGCCGCCGGGAAGGTGACGCGCGTCGGTCTCCAGCTCCTCGGCCGTGGGGCCACCGCGCTGCCCGGGCTCGTGACCCTCGCGATGGATCCCGACGCGATCGCCCGGCTCAGCGCGACGCTCGGCCACGGCACCGTCTGCGTCTCGGGCACGAACGGGAAGACCACGACGACGCGGATGCTCTCCGACATCGTGCGTGCCGCGGGCTGGCAGCCGGTGCACAACCGCTCCGGCTCGAACCTGGATCGCGGCATCGCCGCTGCGCTCGTTGCCGACGCGACGTGGGGCGGCGAGCTTCGCGGCGACGTCGGCGTGTTCGAGATCGATGAGGCGTCCGTCCCGCGCGTGCTCGCCCGGCTGATCCCCGGCGTCCTCGTGATCACGAACCTGTTCCGCGACCAGCTCGATCGCTACTTCGAGATCGACGCTCTTGCCCGTCGCCTCGGGGAGGCGATCGGCCGCCTGCCGGACACCACCACGCTCGTCCTCAACGCCGACGACCCGATCGTCGCGTTCCTCGCGACCAGCCACCGCGGGCCGCTCCTCACGTTCGGCGTCGACGATCGGTCGGTCGGCGGCACCGTGCCGCAGGCGATTAGCGACGCGACGCGCTGCCCGCGCTGCAAGAGTCCCCTCCGCTACAGCCGCGTGATCCTCGCGCACGTCGGCGACTGGCGCTGTGAGCACTGCGGTCTCGAGCGGCCGCGACCCGACGTGAGCGCCGCGGCCGTGCAACTTGGCCCGAACGACAGCCGGCTCCGCCTGGGGGGTCCGGTCGCATCGGCCATGGACGACGTCGTCGTACCGCTACCGGGCCTGTACAACGCGTACAACGCGCTCGCCGCCATCGCTGCAGCTCGGGCACTCGACATCGCGCTCTCGACCGCGATCCGTGCGCTCGCCGGATTCAAGCCGGCGTTCGGGCGGCTCGAGATCGTGGAGGCCGAGGGCCGCCGGCTGCGGCTGCTGCTGGTGAAGAACCCGGCCGGGTTCAACGCGGCGATCGGCGCGCTGCTCGAGACCGGCCGTCATCCGCGCATCCTCGGCGCGCTGAACGATCGCGACGCGGATTCGCGCGACGTGTCCTGGATCTGGGACGCGGACTTCGAGGCGCTCGCCCCGCGCGTCGCGCACGCGACCGTCACCGGCTTGCGCGCTCGCGATCTGGCGCTGCGATTCAAGTACGCGGGTGTGCCCCGCGAGCGGGTGGCGGTGGTGGCCGGCTGGGTGCCGGCCATCCGCGCGGCCATCGACGGAACACCGGTGGGTGAGGAGCTTGTGGTCCTCGCAACGTATACCGCGATGCTTTCGCTGCGCGATGCGCTCGCACGCCTCGGTTTCGTGGGACAGTTCTGGGAGGACTGATGACGACGACGATCGAGGAACTGTCGCTCGCCGACCTCTCGCAGGCCGACCTCAAGGATGCGGTCGGACTCCTGCGGCGGATCGACCAGGAGCGCGTCCCCGAAGACCCGATCACCCCGGACGACGTGTATGCGCGCCAGATCACGGCGGCGCCGCCGGGCGGCCGGCTGTTCTTCTGGCGCGCCCACGAGAACGGGACGTTGGTCGGCGGCGCGTACCTCCAGCTCTCGGACCGCGAGAACCTGCAGCTGGGATTCGGCGCCGCACTCGTCCTACCGGGTGCGCGGCGCGGGGGGATCGGCCGCATGCTGCTCCGGCACGTCGCCGAGCGCGCGTCGTCGGAGGGCCGGACGATGCTCGCGGGGCAGACCAGCGACCGCGTCCCGCCGGGCGCCGCGTTCGCGCGCGCCGTGGGTGCGAACCCCGGGCTCGAGATGCACACCAATCAGCTCGACCTCAGGGTCCTGAAGCCCGAGCTGGTCCAGCGCTGGATCGATGACTCGCGGGCAAAGGCCGCGGGCTATCACGTCGCCTGGGTCGACTGGGCGAGCGCGGACGACACCACCATCGGACAGGTCGCGCAGGCCTACGAGGCGATAAACGACATGCCTAAGGGCGACCTCGCGTTCGAGGACGAGCATTGGGACGTGCCCCGGACGCGCGAGCGCTACGCGTTCTTCGCGAAGATGGGCCTCGAGGTCTGGACGGCCATCGCGATCCACGACTCGACCGGCGCGGGCGTCGGGTTCACCGAGATCAACCTGACCCCGCAGGTCCCGGAGATCGTGCAGCAGCAGGGCACCGCCGTCACGCCGGCCCATCGCGGGCACGCCCTCGGCATGTCGCTGAAAGCGGCGGTGCTCGAGCGGCTCGTACGTGAACGGCGGGAGGCGCGCTTCATCCGCACCGGCAACGCGAAAGTGAATGAGGCGATGCTGCGGATCAACACCGAGCTTGGTTTCCGTCCGGCCTGGTCCACGACCTTCTGGCAGGCCGAGGTGGCGAAGCTGATCCAGGAGCCGACGTAGTGGACCTGCGCATCGGCCACCTGTACCCGGACCTCATGTCGATCTACGGCGATCGCGGCAACGTGCTCGCCCTGACGCAGCGTGCGAAGTGGCGGGGCATCGACGTCGAGACGCGCTCGTTCACGGCGGGCGAGACCTGGGATCCCGATTGGGCCGACGTGTACTTCTTCGGCGGTGGCCAGGACCAGGGGCAGGACATCGTCGGGGCCGATCTCGCGGGTCCGAACGGCGACGCGCTCAAGCGTTCCATCGACGGTGGCGCGGCGGTCTTCTCCGTCTGCGGCGGCTACCAGCTCCTCGGGCACGAGTACGTGCCCGAGGTCGGTGATCCGATCCCCGGGCTTGGGGTCCTGGACGTGACGACGCGGGCCGGCAAGGTGCGCTTCGTGGGGAACCTGCTCGCCGAGACGGACGACGGGAAGACGCTCATTGGCTTCGAGAACCATTCCGGGTACACGTACCTCGGTCCGAAGGCGAAGCCGCTCGGGCGGGTCATCGCTGGGCATGGCAACAACGAGCAGGACAAGACCGAGGGCGCGGTGCAGGGCAAGCTCATCGGCTGCTACCTGCACGGGTCCGCGTTGCCGAAGAACCCGTGGCTCGCGGATCAGCTGATCACCTGGGGGCTCGCCCGCCGGCACGGCGCGGTCGAGCTCACGCCGCTCGACGACACCGAGGAGTACGCCGCGCAGTCGCAGGCGGCCGAGGTCGCGAAGACCCGCACCTGATCGGTCTCGCGTACCGGTCAGGCGTCCTGGTGCCCGCGTCATCGTGCCCGCGTTATCTCCGCCGTCGTGTCATCGCCACGTGCACCGCGTGCTCCACCTCGTCTGCGTGGCCACGGCCGCCGCCTTCTTGGCCGTCGGGCCCGGAGCGCTCCTCGCCGCCGGGGACGACGGTCCGACGCGCTCGGCGGCGACGGACCGTCCGACCCGGACCATCCTCCGCCCGACCGAGATCACCGACGCCGCGCCTGCCAGGGCCAGCGACAAGACCGTGATCGTCCTGGTGCTGACGTTCTGCGTCCTGCCGTCGCTGCTCGTCGTCTTCCTGGGCCCGCGCTGCTTTCCCTCGTGCGTTGAGCGGTGCGGGCGAGCACCCGGCGTGCCCGCCCGCTCCGGCGCTAGGCCTTTACGACGTAGGTGCCTGCGATCTTGTCGTGCCAGCCCTGCTTGTTCGGGTCGAACGCGACCCAGATCACGCCGATGAAGACGCAGAGGAAGCTCAGGATGAGCCCGATGTAGCGAATGAACGCGTCGGCCAGCGTGAGCTCGCTGCCGCTGGTCTTCACGACCCGGATGCTGAGCGCGCGGTTCCCGATCGTCTGCCCGTGCCCGTACGAGGACCAGAAATACAGGTAATAGGCGAGCCCGATCAGCGTCGTGAGCCCGTTCCCGCGGATCGCGTCTCCCCCGAAGAGGATGCTGTTCAGGACGTTGCCGACGATGCCAAGGATGATGAAATCGATGATCAGGGCGACGGTGCGGGTGAGGAACCCGATCTTCTCGGTGGTCGCGAAACTCGTAACTACGGCCATTTTTGGCCACCTCCTTCCCGGGCGGAGTGTACGGAGCCTCCGCCGAACGGGTTAGTACCGCTTTCCTACTTGCCCCCGGTTTGATGGAAGATGAGGCTTCGCCTAGAGAAAGGGGGGTCCCCGTGAATATCGAGCGCTTCTTCCGCGAGGATGACGGCCAGGGCCTGGTCGAGTACGCACTCATCATCGCTGTCATTGCCATTGCCGTGATCGTCGCCATGATCTTCCTGCGTGGGCAGATCCAGAACATCTTCAGCAACATCGGCAACAACCTCACCTAGTCGTAGCCGTCGAATACGAGGGAAGGGCGGCGCTCGCCGAGATGGCGACCGCCGCTCTTTCGTCCGCGGAGGGGCGTGGGATCCAAGCACTGCTGGCGGTCCAGGACGTCATGCTTGTCGCCTTCGTCGTGACGATCATCGTCACGGACTGGCGCTCGCACCGCATCCCCAACGTCGTCACGTATCCGACGATGGTCGGCGGGCTCATCCTCGGCGGGCTCGAGAGCACCGGGTCCCCGGGCTTCCCGGGTGGCGTCTTCTCCGGCGGCCTCCTCGATCACGTGGCCGGCTTGGTCATCGGGTTCCTCGTCGCGTACCCCTTCTACGCGGCCGGCGGCCTGAAGGCGGGCGACGGCAAGTTCCTCATGGCCGTCGGCGCGCTCAAGGGGACGATGTTCCTGTTCCAAGCCGCGGTCTGGGGCGCGCTCATCGGCGGCGTGATCGCGATCGGCTTCATCCTCGCGCGCCGGGTGGCGGCGCGTCGCCTGGGCACCGGCGAGACGATGGGGACGGTCCTGCACTCGTGGATCCCGTACGGAGTCGCGCTCGGACTGGGCGCGCTCGCGGCGCTGGCGATCGACATGAGCCGCCTATCATGAGTCTCACCCATGTCTGAAAAGATCCGCATCCTTGTCGTCGATGACATCGCGGAAACGCGGGAGAACCTGGCCAAGCTGATCGGGTTCGAGTCGGACATGACGATCGTGGGCTCGGCGGATGGCGGCCAGCAGGCCGTCGAATTCGCCAAGAGAGACAAGCCCGACGTGATCCTGATGGACATCAACATGCCGGATATGGACGGCATCACCGCGACCGAGATCATCGCGAACACCGTCCCCGAATCGCCGGTCATCATGATGAGCGTCCAGGACGAGCAGGACTACCTGCGCCGGTCGATGCTCGCTGGCGCGCGTGAGTTCCTCGTGAAGCCGTTCTCCGCCGACGAGCTCGTGAACGCGATCCGCCACGTGCACGAGATCGAGAAGGTGAAGCGCGCCCGCTACCAGCAGGCCGCGCCGGCGCCGCAGCCCACTGGCGGCGGTGGCGCGGGTGGGCAGAGCCTCCGGCAGGTGCTCGAGCCCGAGCGGGGGAAGATCATCACCTTCTTCTCACCGAAGGGCGGCGTGGGGCGCACGACCATCGCGACGAACCTTGCGGTCGCGCTGCACCAGTCGACCGGCAAACCGGTCTGCCTCGTCGACGGCAGCCTCCCGTTCGGCGACATCGCGGTCATCCTCAACATGAGCCCGAAGGCCAAGACCATCGCCGACCTCGTCGGCGCGTTCGACCAAGTCGACGCCGAGGTCCTCGAGACCGTCCTGGTCTCGCATTCGACGGGGATTAAGGTCCTGCTCGCGCCGCCGACGCCCGAGGCCGCTGAGCTCATCACCGGCGCGAACATCAAGAAGATCCTCGAGACGCTCCGCGAGTCGTACGCCTACGTCGTGGTCGACACCTGGCCGTCATTCCAGGAGCAGGTGCTCACGATGCTTGACGTCGCCGACGTGATCCTCACGCTCATGACCCTCGAGATCACGAGCCTGAAGAACGTGCGCGTCTTCATGGAGATCGCCGAGAAGCTCGGCTACGACGACCAGAAGGTGCAGCTCGTCGCGAACCGGAACGACAGCTCGGGTGGCATCAAGGCCTCCGACGTCGAGGCGAGCCTCGGCCGGAAGATCCCCCACACGATCGTCTCGGATGGCCGCGCGCTCGTGCTCGCGGTGAACCGGGGCGTCCCGTTCGTCATCAGCCACCGCGAGAGCCAGGTCGCGAAGGACATCTTCACCCTGGCCGACAAGCTGTCAGGGGCTGGCGAGGCGACCGGCGCGGCGACGGCGACACCGCAAAAGGCGGCACCCAAGCAGGGCCTGAGGCTGTTCGGGGCCCGCTAGCCGAAAATGGTCGCGTCAACTCGGTCTAAGCCTTTCCGATAGCCCAAAAGTGCCCCTTCCGGACCATGGAGCCGCGCCGTAGGGTCGTAGAATCGCGTGCGGAGGGAGCGCCTGATCGACGGGCTTTCCCGAGGGGTTTGACCAGATATGTCGCTACTGAGACGGATCGAAGGCCAGCGTCCCGCTGGTACCCCCGAGGCTCCACGCGCGCCTGCGGGCGGGGTGAACGGCCCGGACCAGGGCGCTCTCGGCTCCCAGCCACCGGCCGCGGGGCCGCTCACCCAGACCCCGGCGCCGGCCCGTGACACCAACCGCGACCTGCGGTTGACCCTTCAGACCCGGATCATCAACAACCTCGACCCCCGGCTGAACCTCTCCGACGTCAAGGCCGTCCGTGCCGAGATCGAGAGCATGCTCAACAAGTTCATCGACGAGGACGGCACGGTCATCACCCGGGTCGAGCGCCAGCGGATGCTCGAGCTGATCGTCGACGAGATCCTCGGCTTCGGCCCGATCCAGCCCCTCCTCAACGACGACTCCGTGACCGAGGTCATGGTGAACGGCCCGTTCCGGGTCTACGTCGAGCGGAAGGGCAAGCTCCAACTGTCGGACGTCACGTTCCAGGCCGACGAGCACGTCATGCGCGTGATCGAGCGGATCATCGCCCCGATCGGCCGTCGCGTCGATGAGTCGAAACCGTACGAGGACGCGCGCCTCCCGGATGGCTCCCGCGTGAACATCATCATCCCGCCGCTCGCGCTGAATGGCCCGGTCGTCACCATCCGGAAGTTCCCCAAGTACCGGATCCAGGTCGCGGACTACGTGAAGTTCGGCACCGCGACCGACGAGATGATGGAGTTCCTCCGGGCCTGCGTCGAAGCGCGCTTGAACATATTCATCTCCGGCGGTACTGGCTCCGGAAAAACGACGCTCCTCAACATCTTGTCGGGCTTCATCCCCGAGGACGAGCGGATCATCACCATCGAGGACGCCGCCGAACTCCGCCTCGTCCAGGATCACGTCGTCCGCCTCGAGTCGCGCGCGGCGAACATCGAAGGCAAGGGCGCGGTCACGATCATGGATCTCGTGAAGAACTCGCTCCGGATGCGCCCCGAGCGCATCGTCGTCGGTGAGACCCGTGGTGGTGAGGCGCTGTCGATGCTCCAGGCGATGAACACGGGCCACGACGGCTCGCTGTCGACCGGCCACGCCAACTCGCCGCGCGACATGCTCGCGCGGCTCGAGACGATGTGCCTCATGGCCGGCGTCGACCTGCCGGCGCGCGCGATCAAGGAGCAGATGGCGAGCGCGCTCGACATCATCGTGCAGATCTCCCGGCTGAAGGACGGCTCGCGCAAGATCACGGCCATCACCGAGGTCCAGGGGATGGAAGGCGACGCGATCGTCCTGCAGGACGTCTTCGTGTTCGAGCAGACCGCCTACGTCGACGGCAAGGTCGTCGGGAGGCTGCGCCCGACCGGCATCCGGCCGAAGTTCTCGGAGAAGTTCGAGGCCGCCGGCATCCGGCTGCCGCAGGGCGTCTTCGGCGACATGTCCGTGGGGCTGCGCTAGTTGGAGTACGCCCTCCCGGCGGGGCTCTTCCTCGGCATCCTGCTGTTCTTCGCCGGCCTCTCGGGCATGCTCGGTGGAGGCAGCGAGAGCGTCGCGGCCCGCATGGCCCGCTACGCCGGCCCTGGCTCCGGCCAGATCGCGGCCGATGCGGCGGACAAGACCAGGAAGCAGGCGAAGCGCAGGCGCGAGCGCAAGGAGGTCGACCCGTTCGCGACGCTGTCCGCCGACGTCGAGGACAAGCGTTTCACGACGAAGGTGCAGCGCGATCTCGCGCGCGCGAACCTCAAGCTTCGGGTGGCGGAGTACTACTACATCCGACTCGGCGCGTCGCTCGGCCTTGGCGTCCTGCTGTTCGTGTTCCGTGATCCGCTGTCAGGGGTCGTCGGCTTTATCCTCGGGTACTTCTTGCCGCGGTTCTGGGTCGGCCGGCGGATCGCTGGCCGACTGTCGTCGTTCAACAAGCAGCTGCCGGACACGATCACGCTGCTCTCCAACTCGCTTCGCGCGGGCTCGAGCTTCCTCCAGTCGATCGAGCTCGTGTCGCGTGAGGGCGGACCGCCGATGAGCGAGGAGATGGGCCGCGTCGTGCGCGAGGTCAACCTCGGTCTCGGCATGGAAGAGGCGCTCCACAACCTCGTTCGCCGCATCAAGAGCGACGACCTCGACCTCATGGTCACGGCCATCGGCATCCAGCAGCAGGTCGGTGGCAACCTCGCCGAGATCCTCGACACCATCGCGTTCACGATCCGCGAGCGTGTGCGCATCAAGGGTGACATCAACACCCTCACCGCGCAGGGCCGCGTGTCCGGCTACCTCGTCGCCTTCCTCCCGATCGGCCTCGGCGTCGCGCTGAATGCGATCAACCCCGCCTTCATGGCGCCGCTGTTCACGCAGACCATCGGCCGGATCCTCATCGGCGTCGGCGCGGTGATGATGTTCATCGGCTTCATGGCCATCCGAAAGATCACGGACATCAAGGTATGAGCGTGTCTCCGCGGGGAAGCCGCGAGATAGAGAAGGTCTAGATGGAGCTGCTGCTTCCGGTCCTCGTGACCGTTGGGATCATCATCGCGATCCTCGGGACGCAGATGAGCACGAGCCTTGATCCGGTGCAGGCGCGGCTGCAGCAGATCGCGGTCCGCCCACGCAGCCTGGAGGAGCTCGAGCTCCAACGCCCGCTCTCCGACCGCACCCTGAAGCCGATCATCCGCGGCCTCGCCGGACTCATGGCGCGCATCTACCCGGCGAACACGATGAGATCGCTGACCCTGAGGCTGAAGCGCGCCGGGATGGAGACCACGAGCGCCGAGTTCTTCCTCGGTGTGAAGGGCTTCGCCGCCATCGTCGGTGCAGTGGCGGTGTCCGCTCTGGTGAACCTCATGACCAACGACGGTACGCAGACCCTCGCCGGCACCGCCGGCGGCCTACTCGTCGGCTTCATGGCGCCAGACTTCTACCTCGGCAACCGTGCCGGCGGGCGCGGTAAGCAGATCCTCGAAACGCTGCCCGATGCCCTTGATCTGTTGACGATCTCCGTCGAGGCAGGGCTTGGCTTCGACGCCGCGCTCGTGAAGGTGACCGAGAAGCTGAAGGGCGCGCTGTCCGACGAGTTCAAACGTGCCGCATCCGAGCAGCGCGTCGGCAAGTCACGGCAGGAGGCGCTGCGCGGGATCACCGACCGCGTCGAGCAAAAGGAACTCTCGAACTTCATCTCGGCGATCATCCAGGCCGACCAGCTCGGTGTGTCGATGTCCAAGGTGCTCCGGATCCAGTCCGAGCAGATGCGCCAAGAACGCCGGCAGCGAGCGGAGGAGAAGGCGGCAAAGGCCCCGATCCTCATCATGCTGCCGACCATCGGCTGCATCTTCCCGTCGTTGTTCATCGTCATCCTCGCGCCGGCAGCCCTGTCGGCGTTGAGCTCCTGCGGTAGCTTCTAGCTCCGCGCGGCTCCGCAACCACACCCGGGGCACGATCCTCGCGACCGATTGCCGCATCGCCGACAGCTTCCTCAGTCGAGGCATCGGGCTCCTCTTCCACAGCCGGCTCGCTGAAGGTGAGGCCCTCCGCATCACGAAGACGAGCAACATCACGATGTTCTTCATGCGTTTCCCGATCGACGCGATCTTCCTTGACCGCCGCGGCACGGTCGTCCGGGCTGCCTCGGATCTGCGCCCATGGGTCCTGTCGATCGCCGCGCGCGGCGCGGCCGAGGTCGTCGAGCTGCGGGCCGGCATGATCGCCGAGAGCGGCACGCAAGCGGGCGACGACCTCGTGTTCGAAGATGCCCAGTAGCGCGCTCGCCGGCGTCCGCGACGTCCTCATCCCACCGCGGTGCGCGGGCTGCAGGCAACCAGGCAGCTGGTATTGCGTCGCCTGCCGCGATAGCTCCGAGCCCACTGTCCGCCGATCCGGCACACTTGCGCTTGTCGCCACCGGCGCGCATGAGGGACTGCTGCGGGAGGCGATCCACCGGCTGAAGTACGGCAACGAGCCCGGCCTCGCCGACGAGCCGGGTTCGCTCGTCGCATCGCGCATCGCCGCAGATCTGTCGCTTGGCGAGCCGCTCGACGCGCTCGTGCCGGTCCCGCTGCATCCGAGCCGGCGGCGCAGCCGCGGCTACGACCAGGCACGCGCCCTCGCCGAGGTCGCCGCGGACCTGACTGGCGTGCCCGTGTTGGCGGCGCTCCACCGTCTGCGCGGGGGCTCGGCGCAGGCGACGCTCGGCCAGCTGGAGCGGCGCGCGAACGTACACGGCGCATTCGCCGGGATCGCCGGAAGCCGGCGCGGGCTGGAGGTGGGCCTCATCGACGACGTGGCCACGACCGGCGCGACGCTGCTCGACGCGGCGGCCGCTGCTCGGGCGTGCGGCGCGCGGACCGTACGCGCGTACGTGGTCGCCATCGAAGAATGAGGTGGTTTGTCCGCGGCGCGCTGCTCGTGCTGCTCTCGTTCGCGAACCTCAACCTCATCTGGTCGCCGGACGTGCTGCCGAACACCCTGTTCGCCTGGACGCTCGTGCAGAGCGGCAACGTCGACTACGACGAATTCGCCACGGTCTCACCGATCGACGAGCGACCTGACCGCATCGACCGGAACGCCTATTTCTTCCGCGGCTGTGGCCCGGTCGACCGCAACGCCCTGGTGGCCTCGCCCCTCACGTCTCCGCGGAGCGCCGGTGGACCGCCACCGCCACGCCCCGGTGAGCACGTGTGCTCCATCTTCCCGCCCGGCGTCGCGATCCTCGCGCTGCCCATCCTGGTGCCAGCCGTGCTGCTCGGCGTGCCGGCGTCCGACGCGACGTCCCTCCTCTTGCTCGGCCATCTCGTCGCATCGCTCCTCGAGGCGGCGGTCGCGCTGGTGCTCTGGGCGGTGTTCCGCCGTTTCGTCTCGGCCCGCTGGTCCTTCGGGCTCGTGCTCCTGTACTTCCTTGCCACGAGCGTGCGCACCGTCGCGTCGCAGGCGCTCTGGCAGCACGCCGGCGTCCATCTGGCGATCGCCGCCGCGCTCTGGCTGGTACTCGACGAGCGGCCCGCGAGCGCGGGCCGGGTATTCCTGGCCGGGCTCGCCCTCGGCGTGGGCACGGTCGCGCGGCAGACGACCGCGTTCGCGACCGCCGGGATCGTGTCGCGCCGCACGTTCGTGCGGGTCATCGCGGGATTCGGCATCGGGATCATCCCGCTGCTCGTCTACAACGCGTTCGCGTTCGGCGACCCGTTCGAGCAGGGCTACGGCGCGAAGCCCTTCGGCACGCCGATCCTCACCGGGCTGTACGGGCTGCTCCTATCGCCCAGCCGCGGCCTGTTGGTCTACGCGCCCTATCTCGCGTTCGCGATCGCCGCGCTCGTGCTCGCCTGGCGCCGGCGTGGCCACGTTGCCGCTCGGCTGCGTGGCCTCGGCATCGTCGCCCTCGCCACGCTGCTCCTCTACGCGACGTACACCGAGTGGTGGGGTGGCCGTGTCTTCGGCCCGCGCTTCCTGGACGATCAAGCGCCGATTCTGTTCGCCGCGCTCGCGTGGGGCATCGGACACGGGCTGCTGTCGCGCACGCTGTGGCGGCGGCTGTTCTGGATCGGCGCGGCGTGGTCGCTGCTGCTCTTCAACGCCGCGGCGCTCGTGTACGACCAAACGTGGGACACCGCACCGGTGAACGTGAACTTCCATCCCGAGAAGCTGTTCGACTGGAGCGATCCGCAGTGGCTCGCGGTCCTTCGCGCCCTACCGAACGGTGGCGCGCGCGCGGCCATCGGGCTCGCACTGTCGCTCGTGATTCTCGGGCTGCTCCTGCGGCTCGAAGGGGTCTGGCCGCGGCGCCTATCGTCGAGCTCGTGAGTGCGACCGCGTTCATCCTGTTCTTCGGCCCGGGCGGCGAGAGCGCCGTCGAGGCCCAGCTCGACCGCATCCGTATCGCGATCGGTAGTGGCACGCTGCGTCGCGCCGCGGCCGCGGGCTTCGCGCCGCTCATCGCCGTGACCGCCGATCCCGCGGGGGCGCGCGCGTTCGGCGACGCAGGCGCGGAGGCCATCCCGCCCCGCACCGAGCCGTTCCATTTCGGGACGGAGCTCAAGCGGATCGTCGACGATCGTCACATCGACCGCGTGTGCGCGATCGGGGCCGGCGCGGGCGCGCTGCTCACCGCCGGCGATCTCGGGTCCATCCGCGATGAGCTGGAGCGCTCGCCGGCGCTCGTGCTATCCAACAACTACTACTCCGCGGATCTCGTCGCGCTCACGCCGACGAGCGCGCTGGATGCGATCGCGCTTCCGGCGACCGACAACCCGCTGCCGCGGCTCCTCCACGAGCAGGCCGGCCTGCCCTCGAGGCAGCTGCCGCGTTCGGCGGCAACGCTGCTCGACGTCGACACGCCGCCGGATGCCACGGTGCTGCTGCGTCACCCGCACTGTCCCGCCGAGCTTCATGCCGTCGGCGCGTTCGAATCCGAGCTCGGCCCGCGTGTCGACGCCCTCATGACCATCGTCACGACGCCGGAGCGCGAGCTGCTCGTCGCCGGGCGTGTCGGCGCGCCGGTCTGGTCGTACCTCGAGTCGCAGACCGCGTCGCGCGTGCGCATGCTCGCCGAGGAACGTGGGATGCAGGCCGCCGGACGCGACGCGTCGGGGAGCGCGCGGACGGCGCTCGGCTTCCTGTATGAGCTCGTTGGCCCCCGCGAGTTCTTCGGGCGCATGAAGGAGCTCGGCGACGGCATGCTGTTCGACTCGCGTGTCCTCTTCGCGCACCTCGGCTGGCGGCCGAGCGCGCCGGACCGCTTCTCCTCCGATCTCTTCCAGCCCGACGCGATCGAGCACGCGGGGGTGCGCGAGTTCACGACCGCCGCACGCGACGCCGGTTTTCCGCTGCTGGTCGGCGGGCAGACCCTCGTGTCGGGCGTGCTCTGGACGATGGTCGACGCCGCGTGGTCCGGACACCCCGAGCAGTAGGTGCGGTTGTTCGACCATCACATCCACTCGTCGCGGTCGGACGGAAGCGTGACACTCGAGGACCGTGCGAAGAGCGTCGCAGTCAGGCCGCATGGGATCTCCGATCACTACCCGTGGCCGACCGGGATGCAGACCGATGGCGACGTCCTGCGGTACCTCGACGACGCCGCGCGGCTGGGACTGCGCGTGGGGATCGAGTACGACCTCGGCGTCGCACCCGCGCTCCCGCGTTCGACCCACGACGCGCTCGACTACGTGATCGGATCGGTGCACCAGCTGGCCATGGATGGAACGCGCCTCGGGTACGACGCCGCCGGCGCGTTCCTCAAAGGCCGCACCCCGCCGCCGTATTCGGAGGCCGCGCGGTTCGCGGATCCGGAGCTGCAGCGGCGCGTGCTCGAAGCGCATCTCGCGCTCGTTCGTGTAGGCATCTTGGAGACCGGCATCGACATCGTCGGCCACCCGACCATGTCGCCGCTCGCGGCGCTCGGCGATCCGGAGGTCGGCTATCCGGTCGAGTGGCAGGAACGGCTGATCGCGCTCTGCGTCGAGCACGATGTGGCGATCGAGATCAATGAGGCTTATCGCGTGCCGCACCGGGCCTTCCTCGAACGGGCACATGCCCGGGGAGCGCGGTTCTCGGTCGGATCGGACAGCCACTTCGTCCTGCTCCCGCTCGACCGCACCGAGGCGATGATCCGCGATGCGGGCCTGGCCGCCGGCCCGTTCCTCGACGGGCGTCGCCCTCAGGCGGGCGTGTCGACCGCCACCAGCTCGTAGAGGAGGACGCCGACCGCCGCGACGAGCAGGAGGTGGACGCCGTTGCCGCCCGCATCGACGGCGAGGGCCACAAACCACGCGGCGACCAGCGCGACCACGACGATCCAGCGGAGCCGGCGGCCCAACGCGATGCTCATTGGGCTGAACGGTAGCGGGTACACTGAGGTTTCCTCGAGACTCGCCAGGAGGGGGAGCCGTGTTCCGGGGTCTATCCGTCTACACGGGCAACGCCCATCCCAGGTTCGCCGACGATATCTGCCGCCACCTCGAGATCCCCCGCGGGCAGGCGGACGTCTTCAAGTTCGCGAACGACGAGATCTTCGTCAGGATCAGTGAGAACGCCCGGGAGCACGACGTCTTCATCGTCCAGTCGCTCGTTGGGCCCTCGGTGAGCGACGCGATCATGGAGCTTCTCATCATGATCGACGCCTTCAAGCGCGCGTCCGCCGGCCGGATCACCGCCGTCATGCCGCAGTACGCGTACGGGCGCAGCGACAAGAAGGACCAGCCGCGCATCCCGATCACCGCGCGGCTCCTCGCCGACCTCATCAGCGTCGCGGGGGCGGACCGGTTCCTCACCATGGATATGCACCAGATGCAGATCCAGGGCTTCTTCAGCATCCCCGGCGACGAGCTCTCGGCACGGAGCATCCTGGTCGAGTACCTCCGCCAGATCGTCGAGGCGAAACCGGAGGACACCGCGCTCGTCGTTCCCGATCTCGGCTACGCGAACGCCGCGCGGCGCATCGCCGAGCTCCTCAAGATCCCGCTTGTCTTCATGCAGAAGACGCACCGCGACAACAGCGGCAACAGCGAGATCGTCGGGGTCATCGGAGACATCGACCGTAAGCGCGCGATCGTGATCGACGACGAGATCGATCGCGGCTTCACCGTGCTGAACACGGTGAAGATCCTCCAGGAGCGTGGCGTCTCAGAGATCTACGCCGCCTGCACCCACCCGACGTTCTCCGACAACGCCGCTGAGCGGCTGTGCGCCAGCGGCATCAAGGAGCTCATCGTCACCGACACCGTCCCCCTGAAGCCGTCAGCACGCAATCTCCCGCAGCTCCGTGTGCTCTCCGTCGCGCCACTCTTCGCGGAGGCGATCCGTCGCATCCACGAGGGCGAGTCGGTCGGTGCGCTGTTCAACCCGCCGGGGATGCAGCTGCCGCTGCAGGTCACTTAGCGGTCCCGGTTTGAGCGCGCTCGCCAAGCTGTTCAGCCTCGTCGACAGCAACGAGGCCGAGGTCCGGCGGCTCCGCAAGGTCGTCGAAGCGGTGAACGCCCTCAAGGCGGACACGGCGAAGCTCTCCGGTGAAGAGCTGCGCGGCCAGACGGCTCTGCTCCGCGAGCGGCTTGCCGCCGGCGAGACGCTGGAGGACATCCTCCCCGGTGCCTTCGCCGTCGTCCGCGAGGCTGGAACGCGGACGTTGCAGCAGACCCACTTCGACGTCCAGCTCCTGGGTGGTATCGGGCTCCATCGCGGCCACATCGCCGAGATGAAGACCGGCGAGGGGAAGACCCTCGTGGCGTCGCTCGCCCTCTATCTGAACGCGCTCGAGGGGAAGGGCGCGCACCTCGTGACCACGAACGACTACCTCGCCAAGACCGGGGCGGGCTGGATGGCTCCGATCTACCACGCGCTCGGGATGACCGTCAGCTTCATCGCGCACGAGAAGAGCGCGCTCTACGACCCGAGCATCACCCTCGAGGAAGTGGACTGGCGACACCAGCACTGGCGCGACGTGTCGCGCCGGGACGCGTACCTGGCCGACGTCACGTACGGCCAGAACAGCGAATTCGGCTTCGACTACCTGCGCGACAACATGGTCATGGACCTCGCCGACACGGTGCAGCGCGAGCTGCACTACGGCATCGTCGACGAGGCCGACTCGATCCTCATCGACGAGGCCCGGACGCCGCTCATCATCAGCTCCCAGGCCGAGGACGCATCGCAGCTCTACTACTCGTACGCGCGCGTCGCCGCGCGGCTCGTCGAGGGTCAGGACTACGTCCTCGAGGAGAAGCACCACGCCGTGACCCTCACCGAGTCCGGGATCGAGAAGGCCGAGCAGCTCCTCAACCGTCCGAACCTGTACGAGGGCGACGTCAGCGCCGTCCACTACCTCGACAACGCGCTGAAGGCCAAGGCCCTCTACCGCAAGGACAAGGAATACATCATCACCCCGGCCAACGAGGTCGTGATCATCGACGAATTCACCGGCCGTCAGATGCCCGGTCGCCGCTGGAGCGACGGGCTGCACCAAGCCGTCGAGGCGAAGGAAGGCGTGAAGATCCAGCAGGAGACCCGGACCCACGCGACGATCACGATCCAGAACTACTTCCGGATGTACAAGAAGCTCGCCGGCATGACCGGTACGGCGGCCACCGAGGCCGAGGAGCTGTTCAAGGTCTACAAGCTCGAGGTGACGCAGATCCCCACGAACCGTCCGATGGTCCGCCTGGACCTGAAGGACCTCGTGTACCGCACCGAGCAGGGCAAGTGGGACGCGGTCATCGCCGAGGTCGGCGAGCGCAACGTGAAGGGCCAGCCCGTGCTCATCGGCACGACCTCCGTCGAGAAGAGCCAGACGCTGTCGGAGGAGCTCGAGCGGCACGGCATCAAGCACGATGTTCTCAACGCCAAGAACCACGAGCGCGAGGCCCGCATCATCGCCGGCGCCGGTCAGCAAGGTGCGGTGACGCTCTCGACGAACATGGCCGGCCGCGGCGTCGACATCCTGCTCGGGGATGGCGTTCGCGAGCTCGGCGGCCTTCACGTCATCGGCACCGAACGGCACGAGGCCCGGCGCATCGATAACCAGCTGCGAGGCCGGGCGGGCCGCCAGGGAGATCCAGGTTCATCCCGCTTCTACGCCTCGCTCGAGGACGAGCTCATCCGTATCTTCGCATCGGACCGCGTCGCCGGCCTCATGACCCGCCTTGGCTTCGACGACTCGGCGCCCATCGAGTCCGGCATGGTCACCGGCGCCATCACCCAGGCGCAGGTGAAGGTCGAGGGCCGCAACTTCGACATGCGTAAGCGCGCGCTCGAGTTCGACGACGTGCTGAACAACCAGCGCAACGTCATCTACGGCGAGCGCCACAAGATCCTCGCCAAAGGTGACGTCCGCGAGACCGTCATCGACTACCTGCACGACGCCGTGGCCGACCTGGTGGACGGGAGCGTCTCTTCGCCCGACCCGGACGACTGGGATCTCGCGACGCTCGTCGCCGGCCTCGGCGCGATTCTCGGCCGCAGCGGCGACATCACCCTCGAGACGTTCGCGGGGATCGATTCGCGCGACGACCTTTCGGCGAAGGTCGAGACGCTGGTCGACGAGACGTACGAGGCCCGTGAGGCCGCCCTCGGCGACGAGACCTCTCGCGCGATCGAGCGGTGGCTCCTCTTGCGGACCATCGACACCCACTGGATCGACCACCTCACGGCGATGGAAGAGCTGCGCGAAGGCATCTACCTCCGCGGTTACGGCCAGCAGGACCCGCTCGTCGCGTACAAGAACGAGGCTCGGACGTTCTTCGACGAGATGACCAACAAGATCGCGTACGACGTCGCGCAGACGATCCTGCGCATCTCCGTGCGTACCGCCGAGCAGGCCGAGCAGGAGGAGAAAGCCGCGGCGGCGCCAGCCGATGGAGCACCGCAGAGAAATGTGACGACGGGTACCAACTGGAACGACCCCAACGGACCAGGGTCACCACCGTCTCCGAACCGTCCTGGGCCGCCGTCCCAGAAGCTCGGCCGGAACGACCCGTGCTGGTGCGGCTCCGGCAAGAAGTACAAGAAATGTCATGGGCGCTAGCTAGCTGAACCTCCCGTTCGATCCGA
>DHJC01000019.1 GCA_002404155.1 Chloroflexi bacterium UBA4730
GAGTTACTGAAATATCTGGGCTAGGCGCACGATCCAACGCATCCGTAATTGGATGCGCAGGCGGCCCTTGACGACCGAACGGGCGTTCCATATTGTCCGGCAGCGTGAGAACAGACGTTCGCTTTCCTGCGCGGACCAGCCTGGAGCAGATCCTCGACGTCTTCGAGCGTGATCCCGAGTTCCTGAGCCAGGTCACCCATTGGGAGCGCCTTCCCCCGAGGGCCCCGCGCTACGCGCCGTTCCCGGAGTGGCTCGACCCGCGCATCGCCCGAAGCCTCCGCGCGCGGAGCATCGAGGCCCTCTACTCCCATCAATCCGCCGCGCTCGAGGCCGCGCACCAGAAGAAGCACGTCGTCGTGGTCACGCCGACCGCGTCAGGCAAGACGCTCTGCTACGACCTCCCGGTCCTCGACGCGATCGCAAAGGACCCATCGGCCCGCGCCCTCTACCTGTTCCCGACGAAGGCGCTCGCGCAGGACCAGCTCGCCGAGCTTGAGCGCCTGTCGACCGAGATGGAGATCGAACTCAAGACCTTCACCTATGACGGCGACACCCCGCCGCAGGCCCGCGCCGCGATCCGCTCCGCGGGCCACGTCGTCATCACCAACCCCGACATGCTGCACACCGGGATCCTCCCCCACCACACGAAGTGGGTGAAGCTGTTCGAGAACCTCCAGTACGTGGTGCTTGACGAGCTCCACACGTATCGCGGGGTCTTCGGCAGCAACGTCGCGAACGTGCTCCGCCGGCTGCGGCGGATCTGCGCGTTCTACGGCTCGCATCCGACGTTCATTCTCACCTCGGCGACCATCGCGAACCCCGAGGAGCTCGCCCGCCGCCACGTCGAGGACGACGTCGTGGTGATCGACGAGTCGGGCGCGCCCCGTGGCGAGAAGGTGGTCGCGTTCATCCAGCCGCCGGTCGTGAACGCGGGCCTCGGCATCCGTCGCAGCGCGCTGCTCGTCGGCCGCGACATCGCGGCGACGCTCCTCGCGTCCGGCATCCAGACGATCGCGTTCACGCGCTCGCGCGTGCAGACCGAGCTCCTGCTCACCTATCTGCGGGCCCGGTTCCCGCAGCCGCAGTGGCCGCCGGACCTCATCCGCGGGTACCGCGGCGGCTATCTCCCGTCGGAGCGCCGCGCCATCGAGCGCGGGCTGCGCGACGGCTCGGTGCGCGGCGTCGTGTCGACGAACGCGCTCGAGCTCGGCATCGACATCGGCGCCCTGCAGGCGGCGGTGCTCGTGGGCTACCCCGGCACGGTCGCGTCGACCTGGCAGCAGATCGGCCGTGCCGGGCGCCGCGAGGATCTGTCCGTCGCGTTCGTCGTCGCCACGAGCTCCCCGACGGATCAGTACATCGTCCAGCACCCCGAGTTCGTCCTCGGCCGCTCGCCCGAGGCCGGCCTGGTGAACCCCGACAACCTGCACGTCCTGGTCGAGCACATCAAATGCGCCGCGTTCGAGCTGCCGTTCGACCGCAACGAACGCTTCGGGACCGAGGACACGCCCGGCGTGCTCGCCTATCTCGACGAGCACGGGATCCTCCACGAATCCGAGGGCCGCTATCACTGGTCCGATCAGGCGTTCCCGGCGGAAGCGATGTCGCTGCGCACCGCGAGCAACGACAACGTAGTGATCATCGACACGACCGGCGGCCGCACGCACGTCATCGGCGAGGTCGACCGGTTTGCCGCACCCGTGCTCGTACACGAGCAGGCCATCTACCTTCACGAGTCGAAGCAGTTCCAGGTGGAAAAGCTCGACTGGGAGAACGCGAAGGCCTACGTCCGCGAGGTCAAGGTCGACTACTACACCGACGCCGGACTCGCGGTGCGCATCCGCGTGCTCGCGGAATTCGCGACCTCCACCGAGAGAGCGACGCGCGCGCATGGCGAAGTGCTCGTGTCTGCGCTCGCGACCGTCTACAAGAAGCTCACCCTCTACAGCCACGAGAACGTGGGCTGGGGAAAGATCCACCTCCCCGAGCAGGAGCTGCAGACGACGTCGTTCTGGCTCGCGCTCCCGGAGGCCGTGACCCGCAGGTGGCCGAAGGAGCGCGTCGAGGTCGCGCTTGCCGGCCTCGGCAACCTGCTGCACGCGCTCGCGCCGCTCTTCCTCATGTGCGACCCGCACGATCTCGGGCTCGCGGTCGAAGTGCGCTCGCCGCATACCTCCCTGCCGACGATCTACCTGTTCGACATGACGCCCGGCGGCGTGGGCTTCTCCGAGCGGATGTTCCGCTCCACGGAGCCGCTGCTCGAGCGAGCGCGCGAGCATCTCAAGGCGTGCCCGTGCGCCGAAGGCTGCCCGAGCTGCGTCGGGCCGGCCTACGCGCTCGGCGCCAGGGTGAAGGCCGGCGTCGCGGAGCTGCTCGGCCAGCTCTCGTGAGGGACCTTCGAGCGCGGCTCGACACGCTGCCGCTCTCGCGCGTGACCCGGCCGGCCCGCGAGGCGGCCGCTGCGGGCGGACCGGAGTTCGAGGTCCGCGAGCAGCGCATCGAGCTTGCGACGCTCGGCCTCAGCGTCGTCGGGCAGACCGAGCCGGATCCCCGCGTGGTCACCCATCTCGGACTGAAGGGCGCGTCGCCGTCGCGCTGGGAGGACATCGTCTTCCTCGACACCGAGACCACCGGCCTCATGGGCGGAACGGGCACCTACGTCTTCCTGCTCGGGACCGCGTACATCCGCGACGGGGAGCTCGTGCTGCGCCAGCACCTCCTCCACGATCTCGGCGCGGAGGCGGCGTTCGTGCGCGCGCTCCGGGAGGAGCTCGCGCCGTTCCGGGCCTGCGCCTCGTACAACGGGAAGTGCTTCGACCTGCCGCTGCTGCGCACCCGCTTCGTGATGACCCTGCGCTCGGACCTCAGCGTGGACGAGTCGCACCTCGATCTGCTGCATCCGGCGCGGCGGCTGTGGCGTGACCGGTTCGGATCGACGTCGCTCCGGCAGCTCGAGGACTCGGTGTTGGACGTCGTTCGCGAGGATGACATCCCGGGGGCGCTCATCCCCGAGCGCTACTTCCGCTGGCTCGCGCTGCGCGATCCCCAGCTCATCGAGCCGATCCTGAACCACAACGCAAGAGACATCGTGTCGTTGGTGCGGATCACCGACCGCATCGCGCAGGCCGTGATCGACGCCCGCGCGGGTCGGGCACCGGATCACGCGCCGGCGGCATTCGCCCTCGCGAAGGCCTTCGAGCGCGTGGGTGAAGGCGAGATCGCGTATCTCTGCTACGAGAGTGCGTACGGGGACGCCGACAGCGAGCTCCGAATCCGCGTCGCGCTTCCGTACGCGAAGGCCCTCGAGGCCCACGGGCACGTCGAGCGCGCGCTCAAGATGGTCGAGCTGCTCCTCGAGCTCGGGCTCGGTACGCCACGCTGGCGGGCACAGGCGGAGGCGCGTATCCGCCGGCTCGCGCGCATCATGGCGAAGCGATGCGCGCCCTTGAAGACCTCTGCTTCGCGGCCGAGGCCATCCGCCGCCGGGAGCTTTCCAGCGCTGAGCTGATCGAGGCCTGCCTCGATCGCTATCGGGCGACGGAGCCGATGATCCACGCCTTCGCGTGGCTCGACGAGGATCAGGCCCGCGGGCTGGCTCGCGAGCGCGACGCCGTTCGATCCGATGGGTCGCCGCGCGGGCTGCTTCATGGCGTCCCGGTCGGGGTGAAGGACATCTTCGACACGGCGGGCATTCCGACCGAGAACGGCTCGGCGCTCTTCCGCGGCCGCGTCCCCGCGCGGTCGTCCGAGGTGGTGCGCGCGCTCGAGGCGGCAGGCGCGATCGTCATCGGCAAGACCGTCACCGCGGAGCTCGCGTTCCTCACGCCGGGGCCGACCCGCAACCCGTACGACCTCGCGCGCACGCCGGGCGGATCGTCGATGGGCTCCGCGGCGGCCGTCGCGGCCGGCGTCATTCCCGGCGCGATCGGCAGCCAGACGAACGGTTCGACCATCCGGCCCGGTGCCTTCTCCGGCGCGGTGGGCTTCAAACCTACGGGCGGCCGGATCTCGACCGCGGGCGCGCTCGAGTTCTCCAAGACCCTCGATCAGGTCGGGACGTTCGCGGGTGACGTCGCGTCGGTCGCGCGTCTGACGGCCGCGACCTCGGGAGACCCGCTCGACGAATGGTGGTCGGGGAAGGCCGAAGGCCCACCGCGCCTGGCGGCGGTCCGGACGGCCGACTGGGAGGCGGCCGACGACGCGATGCAGGCGCGGTTCCAGGCGGACGTCGACGAGCTCGCCAGCGAGGGCGGGCCGATCGAGTGGCCAGTCCTGCCGGACGGCCTCGAAGAGGCGCCGGCGTTCATCCAGACCGTGATGGCCTACGAATCCGCGCGGACGCTCGGTCCGCTCGCTGCGGCGCGGCCGCACGACGTGAGCGAGCGTGCCCACACATTCTTCGCACGGGGCCGCGAGATCTCGACCGAGGAGTACGAGCGCACGATCCGCGAGCGGCTCCGGCTCATCGCCGCGTTCAACGAGTGGGCTGCGCCGTACGAGGCGATCCTCACGATCCCCGCGACCGGTGAGGCGCCGACACCCGAGACGACCGGCGACCCGCGGTTCTGCTCGCGCTGGACGTTCGTGGGCGCGCCCGCGCTCGTCATCCCGACCGGACTCGGACCATCAGGGCTGCCACTCGGCCTGCAGCTGGTCGGCGCGCGCGGGTCCGACAAACGGCTGCTCGCCGCCGCGGCGCGGGCCGAGTCCTTGCTCCCCGCACCGCCCGCGCCTGCGCTCGTCACCCGCTAGCTGAGGTCTTCATAGACCTGGGTCACACGCCACCGGTCTAACCGGCTCTGCGGCGTGAGGCCCCCGAGCGCGATGTGCGGTCGCTGGGTGTTGTACCAGGGAACGAAGAGCGCGATCGCCAAGGCTCGCTCGGCGTCCGAGCTGAAGTGGTCGCGGTACGCGCACTCGCGCTGGATCGTGCCGATGAATCGCTCGGCCCGGCCGTTGGTCCAGGGGTGCCGGGCCTTCGTCCGGGTGTGGCGGACCCCTGCGGCGGCACACGCGTCACGGAAGGCGAAGCTCTTGTACGCCGGGCCGTTATCGGTGCGGACCCGTACGGACGGGTCCGCCAGTGCTCGATGCCCAACCGCGCGCAGGCCGCCCGGAAGTCGAGCGAGCGATAGCAGCTGCCGTTGTCGGTGAGGATCCGCTTGATCCGCACGCCCGGCGCGCAGATACCGACCCCAGACCTGCTCGAGCGCGGCGACCGCGCTCGCCCCGCGCTGGTCGCCCAGAAGCACCGCGTCGGGCAGCCGGCTGTGGTCGTCGACGGCGACGTGGCAGTACTCGTACCCGGCCTGGCGCTTGATCCGATTGGCCAGCGGCCGGCCGACGTTGCGCCAGCCGCCATCCTCGGGGATCCGGCCGAAGCGTTTGATGTCCAGATGGACCAGGTCGCCCGGTGCGGGCCACTCGTACCGCAGGACCCGGAGCTTGGCGACGAGCGCGCCGAGGCGGTTGAGCTCGGCCCGGCGGAGGACCGCATAGATCGTCGAGCGGGCGATCCCGAGGAGCAACGCGAGCTCGTGCGGCCCGACCTGGCGCTCGACGCGCTCCCAGCAGATCCGGACCGCCAGGTCGATCCGGGTGAGCCGCGGCATCCGCACCGGGCGGCTCGATCGATCGGCAAGACCCGCCGGACCGTCCTGGGCGAAGCGGCGCAGCCACTTGTGCACCGTCTGGCGACTGACGCCCGCCTGCGCGGCGCCAGTCACGCTCCAGCCCTCCGTGCGAACCCGTTCGCAGACCAGGTGCCGCCGGTACGCGTTGAGACGCGGCCTAGGATTGACCACCGAGGGGCTCCTTTCGGCTGTGTGTTTTCGACACCCAATCAACCGACGGAGCCCCTCCTTCTGTCAATAACGTTTCTGGGAAGTACAGCTAGCGGACCCAGGTCTCCTTCAGAACACGGAGCGCGTTGCCGCCCGCGATCTTTCGGACGTCCGCGTCGCTGTATCCGTGCTTCGCGAGCCAGCGGATCCCGTTGCGCATCGCTTCGCCGGGATTTTCCATCCCCTTCACGTACGGCACCTCGCTGAACCTGACGCCTTCGTTGATCCGGCCGGTCGACAGCTGCGCCGCGAAGGCGTGATGGAGCGCGACGTGATCGCCGAACAGGGTGTCGGGACCGAGTGCGACGTGGTCGACGCCGACGAGCTCGACGCAGTACGCGACATGCTCCATGACCGACTCGACCGAATGCGCAGGGTGCTTCTGGGTGAGCGTCGTGTGCGGCGCGGCCTCGATGCCGATGACGCCACCGCGCTGGGCGCACGCCGTGATGACGGTGTCGGGCTTCATCCGCGGCGTGTTCCAGAGGGCTCGCGCACCGGCATGGGTGATGAAGATCGGCGTCGCGCTGGATGTGATCGTGTCGAGCGAAGTCTGGTCGCCGCAGTGGGCGACATCGATCGTCATCCCAAGCTTGTTCATCCGCTTCACGACCGCGCGGCCCAGGTCGGAGAGGCCACCGTCGGTGCGCTCTTTCAATCCCGAGCCGAGCGCGTTCGCCTCGCTGTACGTGATGCCCATGCAGCGGATCCCGAGGCCGTATAAGACGTCGACGCGGTCGACCTCGTTCTCGATCGCGGTCGCCGCTTCGAGCGCGGCAACGAACGCGACGCGCCCGCTCGGTTTCGCGGCCTGGACCTCGGCGAGGGTGCGAGCGACGTACACCAGCTCTTGGTGATCGATGTCGGAGAAGCGCATCCCGATGTCGAGGACGATGTCGTCCCACTTCCACCCGGCCTTCGACGTGATGAGCGCCGTCCCGTCCATGAAGTTCTCGAAGACGACGTCGATGCCCGACCGCGCGAGGCCGGCGTAGCCGGTGACCTGACGGCCCTGCCGTGCGTAGTCGAAGATCTCCCTCGGGTCCTCGGGGAAGACGGCGGTGTGGTCGTGGATGGACACGATCGGGTCGCGGTCGAAGATCGCCGCGACCCGCTCTTCGGCCTCCGAGAGCGGCACGAGCTCCTCGGGGACCCGCCCGATCTCCTTGGCGAGCGCGAACGCGCGGTAATCGGCGCCAGCCTCGAGGTATTGGTACGACCGGTAGCTCGCGTCCTTCTTCCTCGCCATCAGCTCTGGAACTCCTTCTCCGCGCCCTTCGGATACGCGGCCGGATCGGCGGCGAGGGCAAGGGCCATGTCGACAGCCTCCTCCGGCGTCCCGGCGAAGTGCAGTGTCGCCGAGCCCGACTCGTCCAGGTGCGTGCCGCCATAGGCGATCTCGCGGATCCGGTCGGCCCAGCCACCGGTGTGCTCGAGGATGACGGTCGGCTTGTCCTGGTACGCGACGGTGAGCTCGTTCAGCGTGCCGATGCCGCCCGAGATCATGATCACGGCGTCCGCGGCGCGCACGACGAGCGTGTTGCGCATCCAGCCCATGCCCGTGGTGATCGCGACGTCCACGTACGGATTGGCGTCGTCCTTCTTGAGCCCCGGCAGCATCCCGATGACGAGCCCGTTCGCGCGCTTCGCGCCGCGGCTCGCGGCCTCCATCACACCCGAGAGCCCGCCCGTGAGGAGGATGGCGCCCGCGCCGGCGACATTCGCGCCCACGAGCTCCGCCGCCCGAAGGGCCTCGGGCGAGGGCGGGTCGCCGGGGTCCCTGATGCTCTTGCCGATGACGGCGATGAGGTACGGCCGCGCCATCAGCGCAGCCGCCAGAACTCGCCGGTCAGGCCGAGGTCGGCGAACAGCGCCTCAGCCTCTTCGAGCGTGTGGCACCGCCAATCGGGCTCGAGCTTGCGGGCGTACCACGCGCGCGCGAGCGTCCAGCGGGTCTCGAACGCGGCCGGGTCGGTCACGACGGCAGGCTCCAGGTGGCCCGGTCAGCGAGGTATTTCTTCAGGCCGGTGAGCCCGTAGTAGCTCGCGACCCCTTCGTAGCGCATGCCCGCCTTCTCCATGACCCGCCAGGACCCGACGTTCTCCGGGAAGCAGATCGCGATGATCCGCTCGAGGCCGATCGACCCGAGGCCGTGCGCGAGGCACGCGACCGCGGCCGCGGTGCCGTAGCCCCGGTTCCACGCCTCGTGCGCGTAGTGGTACGCGATCTCGACCTCGGGTCCGGTGCCTTCGACGGGCATCAGGGCGCAGTTCCCGATGAGCGTACCGGTGTCCTTCCGCTGGACGGCCCAGAGCGCATAGCCGCGGTCGCGCTCGGTATCCATCCGTCGCTGGACCCCCGCGCGCATCCGCTCGAGCGTCGGCTCCGGTGCCGGCGGCAGGAAGCGCCGCACCTCGGGATCGCTGAACACACGAAGCAGCGCCTCGTCGTCGCCGGGCTCGAACGAGCGGATCACAAGGCGCGGCGTCTCGAGGCGCATCCACGGAAAAACCTACGCTCTCGGCATGGCCGACGTCGTTCCGTTCCACGCCCTGCGCTTCGACGAATCGAAGGCCGGGCCGCTCTCCGACCTCATCTCGCCGCCCTACGACGTGATCTCCGACGCGCACCGCGACGCCCTGTACGCGCGGAGCCCGTACAACGTCGTACGCGTCGAGGAGGGCAAGGACGAGCCCGGCGACAGCGCGTCGGACAACAAGTACACCCGGGCGAAAGCCTCGCTCGACGAGTGGATCGGCAAGGGCATCCTCAAGGTCGACACGTCGCCGGCGTTCTACCTCTACGACCACTACTTCGTGGTCGGCGGGCAACGGGCCCGCCGGCGCGGGTTCCTCGGCGCGCTCCGGCTCTATCAGGAGGGCCGCGGGATCGTCCGTCCCCACGAGCGCACGTTTCCGAAAGCCAAGACCGACCGGCTGAAGCTGCTGCGGGCGACGCGCACGAACACGAGCCCCGTCTTCGGGCTCTTCGCTGACGAGAAGGGCGCGGTCGCGTCTGCGCTCGAGGCGTGGATGGTCCGCGGGCCGGCGCGTCTCGTGGCGGACGCTCGCGTCGGCGACGAGCGGCACCTCGTGTGGGCCCTCGACGACCGCCCTGTCGCGGAGAAGCTCACGGCCGCGCTCAAGGAGCAGCGGGTGTACATCGCCGACGGCCACCACCGGTACGAGACGGGCCTCGCGCACCTCAAGGAAGAGATCGAGGCGGCGAAGATCGACTTCGACGAGGACAGCTCCCACTTCACGCTCGCGTACCTCTGCGCCCTGGACGATCCGGGCCTGCGGATCTTCGGCACGCACCGCGTCGTGAGCGGCGCCGACGCCGCGATCGACGAGATCGTGCCGCGGAATTTCGACACCACGGTCATCGATCGCGGGGCGCCCGGCGACACCCAATCGGGCATCGTGCTCGTGCGGAACGGGGCGTTCACCGCGCTCACGCCCAAGGCCGATCTGGATCTGTCGGCGATGCCCGAGAGCTGGCGGACGCTGCCGGTGGCGCGGGCCGAGGAGCTGCTCGTGCAGCCGGCGCGCGCGCTCGGCGGCGAGGTCACGTACGAGCACGACACCGAGAAGGCGATCGCCGCGGCGCGCGACGGGACGACGACGGTGCTCCTCCGGGCCGTCGAGGCCGAGACGTTGAAGAAGGTGGCGGACTCGTGGGAGCACCTGCCGCAGAAGACGACCTACTTCTATCCGAAGGTGCCGGCGGGCTTGGTGCTCAGACCGCTCGGGGACTAGCCCAGACCGAATATCCGGTTCGCCAGCGGCATCGGTCGATGCGGCCCGGCCCCCCGAGCGCAGACGATCGCCCGCCGCGCCTGATCACGCTTTGCCTCGTCCAGCCACGGCCAGCGTCGTTCCAGGACCGCTTCCACATCGGCGGAGCCGCCTACCTGCCATGCGTGCTGCGGTTGTCGACTCCAAGGGTTCTTCGGCATGAATGGCCCCCGAATCGAACCGAGGTCTCCTACTGGCGCCTTGAATCGCCGTCGAGCCTCCGGTTCTCCAGTGGCGCCACCTTGGGCGATCCGCGCTCGCAGGCAACGAGCAGGACTGGCTCTGACGGAGCGCGACGCGGACACTGTCCCATCGCCACCAAAGAAGCCCGCGGCCCAAGCGCCCTCATGCTCCTCGTGGCGGATCCCCTCCATGTCGCCGTCCTGAGCGAGGTCGGCGTGGGCGCGGTCCGCCGCCGCTATGAGCTGACTCCGCTTGGGATCGCTGAGCCACGGTAGAAGCAGGGTTCCGATCGCGTCGACGTCTTGCGCATTGCTCGCACGCCAGTAATAGAGGTAGCCGCGTCGCGGTCCGCGGACGCTGCCGCGACCGTCGAACGTCCGCTGAAGCCGGAGGAGCACGGGCGGAGCCATTTCGGCCCCGCCCTGGCTGACCGCGAGCTCCCGCCTGGCATAGCCGCGTTGATCGCGGATAAGGACGGAGCCCTCGGCGTCAAAGAAACCTGCTGCCCACGCGTGTTCCGTGGTGTCAACGGCACGGATATCGGCGGCGCCTTGCGGGGAGGGCGGGATTCGAACCCGCGACAGGAGAAACCCCCTGTAAGGGTTTAGCAAACCCTCGCACTCGGCCTCTATGCGACCTCCCCGGGCTGCCAATGCCGCGGGATGAATGAAAGTCTACCCGGGGAGGTCGGCTCCCACTATCGCGATGCGGGCTCGTCGGCCCCTTCGTCGCGACGGCCATCCTGCTCGATCTCGCCGGACTTTTTCTGGACGTCACCCTTGAGTTGGTCGACCTTGCCGCCCCACTCCGTCGAGCGGTCACCCACGACTTTGCCGAACTCTTCCTTGACCTTGCCTTCGGCCTTCTTCATTTCGCCCTTGACGATCTCGTCCACGATGCACCTCCAGCCTGTTGGGCCCAGTAGAGCAGGCCGCATGCCGAGCGTTGGCTAGCATCCAAATGTGAGCGACGAGCGGATCCTCGCCATCGACGTCGGCGCGGGCACGATGGACACCCTGGTCTACGACCCCGCACAACCCATGGAGAACGCAGTGCAGCTCGTGCTGCCGTCCGCGACAAGCCTCGCGGCGCGGAAGATCGCGGCCGTGCGCGAACAGCGCAAGCCGGTCTTCCTCGACGGCAACCTCATGGGCGGCTATCACACGACGAACGCCGTCTGGGCCCACCTCCAGGCAGGGTTCGCGGTCTACGCGACGGAGACCGCCGCGCGCACGGTCCACGACGATCTCGACCTCCTGCGGGCACGGGGCATCATCGTCACCGACGACCCGCCGAAGGACGCCGTGCGGGTCGAGTTCCGCGACGTCGACCTCCCACGGCTCGAACGCACGCTCGCGGCGTACGATGTCGCGCTCCCCGGCACGATCGCCATCGCCGCGCAGGACCATGGCTTCTCGCCGAAGGGCAGCAACCGGCTCTTCCGGTTCGAGCACTGGCGCCGGTTCCTCACGCCGGGCTCGACGCTCGCCGACCACATCTGGCGCATGCCGCCCGACTACATGACGCGGCTGATCGCGATCCAGCGTGACGTGCCTGGCGCGATCGTCGCCGACACCGGCCCCGTCGCGGTGCTCGGCGCGCTCGAGGACGAGCGCGTCGCGGCGGCCGCGCGGTCGGGCGCGTGCATCGTCAACGTCGGCAACCAGCACGTGCTCGGGCTCCTCGTGCGTGACGAGACGCTGTTCGGCGTGGTTGAGCATCACACCGAGTCGGTCGATACCGCGAAGCTCGAGGGCCTTGTCAGGGGACTCATCGGCGGCACCATCACCCATGACGAGGTCTTCGCCGACGACGGCCATGGCGCGCTCGTGCTCGAGGGCTACCGCGCCGCTGCGCCGTTCGCGTTCATCGCGATCACCGGGCCGAACCGCCGGCTCGCGAAGGGCCTCGGCTGGTACGAGGCGGCGCCGCATGGGGCGATGATGCTGAGTGGCTGCTTCGGCCTGGTCCGCGGAGTCCAGCGGCTGCGCGAGCGGGAGGCGATCGCCGCGCGCGTGTAGGACAACGAGAACGGGCCCTGCCACAGGGCGGGGCCCGTCGATCGTCCGAAAAGTGCCGGAGCGTTTACGCGAGGAACTTGCGGATGAACGGGTCGGCGAAGTAGATCAGGAACGCGAGCGAGGCGAACCACATCGGCAGGCTGACCTCTTTGCCCTTGCCACTGACGAGCTTGAGGAACGTGTAGGCAAGGAAGCCTGCGCCGATGCCGTTCGTGATCGAGTACGTGAGTGGCATCACGAACACGGTGAGCAGGATCGCGAAACCGGTCGCGAAGTCGATGTCGCCCGTCTTGTTCAGGTCAAGCAGAGGCTTGAACATGAACCAGCCCACGAGCATGAGTGCGGCCGAGGTCGCCTGCGGCGGGACGATACCGGCGATCGGCGCGAGGAAGATCGCGAGCAAGAACAGGATCGCAGTCACGAGGCTCGCGAGCCCTGTGCGCGCGCCCTCGGCGACGCCCGCGCCGGACTCGATGTAGGTCGTGTTGCTGGAGGTCCCGAAGATGCCGCCGAAGAGCGCACCCAGCGAGTCGACCCAAAAGACGCGATTCGCGCGCGGGATCTTGCCGTCCTTGCCCAGCCAGCCGCCCTCTGCGGCAACCGAGGTCACGGTGCCCACAGTGTCGAAGAAGTCCGAGAGCATGAGCGAGAAGATCGTGAGGACCGCGGTGATAACGCCGAGCTTCGCGAACACGCTGAAGTTGAGCCCCTGGCCGATGGTCGAGAAGTCAGGCGTGTCGAGCAGGTTCGCCGGCATGACCGCGACGCCGGGAAGCGCCTTGTATTCGGCGCCGCCGGTCGCTGCGTTGACGAGGACGCCGACGAGGGTCGCGCCGACGATGCCGAGGAGCAGAGTGCCCTTCACGCCGCGCGCGTAGAGGGCGGCTGTGATGATGAGACCGGCGATCGTCACGATGATCGTGCCTGTGTTGAAGTTGCCGAGCGCCACGGGATCGGACGGGTTGCCGGTGCCGATGGCGAAGCCACCGTTGAACGCACCGATCGCGAAGATGAACGCGCCGATGCCCGCGCCGATACCCAGCTTGATCTGGTACGGGACCGCGTCCATCAGCGCACGCCGCAGGCCGAGGGCCATCGCGACACAGACGGCCGCGCCCTCGAGCGTGACGACGCCCATTGCGGCCTGCCAGGAAAGACCTGCGCCCTTCACCAGGCCGAACGCCACGACGGCGTTGATCCCGAGGCCGGCCGCGCCGGTGTACGGGTAGTTCGCCCAGAGGGCCATGCCTCCGGTGAAGAGTGCTGCCATGAGCGCGGTCGCTGCGACAACGGCCCCGAACGGGACGCCCGCGCTCGAGAGGATGACCGCGTTGACGACGAGGATGTACGACATGACCAGGAAGTTGGTCAGTCCGCCGCGCACCTCGGTGCCGATATTGGAGCCGGCCTCGGTCACCTTGAAGTAGCGGTCGAGCGCGTTGCGTTGTGCGGGGACAGCCGTGGTCTGTGCTGCCATTGAACCCTCCTCCATTCAGTGCCACACCGGCCACCGAACAAAGGCGCTGGAAGCGGAGTCCCCTCCCTTGACCCCGGCGGCATCGTAGCGGCATACGGCGCAGATTCCTATTGGAGCCGAGATGGCGACCGGGATCGTCGGGCGAAGGGGGTCGGATTGGAACCCACAGCGGCCGAAAGGACCGCAGCGGTTTTCAGGTTCGACGGGCCGCGTTCGGGCGTGTGCACGCGGGTGCGGACGCTCGGATTCATTGGGCTTTCCATGCGCGCGGGTGCGGGCGTGTTCGGGTCCGTGGGTACCGGTTGTGGTATGGCTCACGCCGTCGCTCCGATGACTGCGTCGAAGGCCGCGGCCGCGTCGCGCTGCATCGTCGGGATGACGTGCGAGTAAAAATCGAGGGTGATCGCGATCGAAGTGTGGCCAAGCATCTCAGAGACGATCTTCGGGTGCGCCCCGACCAAGCAGGATCGTCGCGGTGGTGCGGCGGAGGTCGCGAATCCGCTCGAGGCCCGCCTGCTTGAGGACGCGGCGGTGATAGACGTTCGTGAGCTCGGACGGACTGAGCGCACGCGCCTCGAGACGCTCGCGGATGGGGCCGAACTCGACCCGGGTTCCGCAAGAGAAATGCACGTCCCGGTGCGCGTGCACCGCGGCCGCGGCGCCATGGACGTCGAGCGTCTTGAACGCGTTCGCCGCGAGGTTGCCGATCGTGTTGATCGCCGCGTTCAGGTTAGCCTTTGCGACCGGTGAAGTACCGCATCGACGTCAACGGGGCCGCGCGCGATCTCGACGTGCCGCGGGGCACGACGCTCCTCGACGCGCTCCGCGACGACCTCGGGCTGACCGCGACCCGATACGGCTGCGGCCGCGGCCAGTGCGGCGCGTGCTTCGTGCTCGCCGACGGACGTGCCGTCGCGTCGTGCCTCATGAGCGTCGAGCAGGCCGCGCTCCACCGCATCGTGACCGTCGAGGGGCTCGGCGACGGCGAGCGGCTCGACGCGGTCCAGCGTGCGTTCGTCGATGAGGACGCGATGCAATGCGGGTACTGCACCAGCGGGATGCTGATCTCGGCGACCGCGCTCCTCGCGCGTCAGCCCGCGCCGGAAGAGGACGAGATCCGCGACGCGCTCGCGCCCAACCTCTGTCGCTGCGGCGTGCAGCTGCGGGCGATTCGCGCGGTCGAACGCGCCGCGCGCGAGGGCCGATGAGCGGCTTCGGCGGCGCTCCGGCACGTCTCGAGGAGCGCATCCGCGTCGACGCGGACGGGCAGGTGACCGCCTTCTCCGGGAAGGTCGAGTTCGGACAGGGGATCCGCACCGCGTTCGCCAAGATCGTCGCGGGCGAGCTCGGTGTCCCGATCGAGCGCGTGACCGTGGTCCTCGGCGATACCGCGCTCGTGCCGTACGACATGGGGACCTTCGGGAGCCGCTCGATCGCGCAGGACGGTGAGATCCTTCGCCGTGCCGCCGCGCACGCGCGCGTGCTGCTGGCCGCGAAACGACCGCTCGTCGGTCCGATCCCCGACCTGATCCCGGGCGAGCCCGCGCCGCCCGCCGCGGGTCCGCGGCGGGTCGAGGCCGCGGACATCGTGACCGGTCGGGCCCGCTACGTCGCCGACCTGCGCCTCCCGGGCATGCTGCGCGGCGCGGTCGCCCGGCCGCCGGTGCGCGGCGCGCGACCGAGCAGGGTGGACGACGGAGCGGCGCGGGCGATGAGCGGCGTCGTCGCGGTCGTGCGCGACGGCGACCTCGTGGGCGTCGTCGCCGAGCGCCAAGCGCAGGCCGTGGCGGCGGTGCAGGCGCTCGAGATCGAGTGGCTGCGACCGGAGGTCCCCGAGCAGGACACGCAGTCGATCGCGATCCGCGACGATCCCGGCGTCGACGCGGCGCTGGGCGGCGCGGCCACGCGGGTCGAAGCGACCTACGCGATGCCGTACATCTCCAACGCGCCGATTGGACCGAGCGCCGCCGTCGCGGACGTCCGGACGGATGGCGTCACCGTGTACGCCGGGACGCAGCGCCCGTTCGGGCTTCGCGACGAGATCGCGTCCGCGGTGGGGGTCGAGTCGGAGCGGGTGCGGGTGATCCCGCTGATGCCGAGCGGTACCTACGGTCGGAACAGCGTCGGCGACGCGGCGCTCGAGGCCGCGCGCCTCTCGAAGGCCTGCGGCCGTCCGGTGCTGCTGCAGTGGTCGCGCGAGGAGGAGTTCGCGCAGGGGCCGGCACGGCCGGCGTGCACACTGGAGATCGCCGCTGGGACCAACGAGGCGGGCCGTTTGGTCGCGTGGTGCTACGACGAGCACACCAACGCGCACGGCTCTGGGGGCGCGCGCGACATCAAGATCGCGCCGTTCACCTCGGGTCGCAACGCGGTCCCGCCTTATGCCGTGCCGTGCCTCGCCGTGACGCTGCATATCGAGCCGTCGCCGCTGCGCACCGCGTCGTTCCGCTCGCTCGCCGCGGCCGAGAACGTCTTCGCGATCGAGTCGCTCGTGGACGAGCTCGCTGCCGCCCGAGGCGAGGATCCGCTCGAGCTCCGACTGCGGAACACCCAGGATCCCAGGCTGCGGGCCGTGCTCGAGGCGGTGGCGGAACGGAGCGGCTGGGGCGCGCGCCCGCGGGGGGAGGGCCACGGGTACGGCATGGCCTGCACGCTGTACGCGCACGGCACCTACGTCGCGCAGGTCGCCGAGGTCACCGTCGCGCCGAATGGCCGCGTTCGGCTCGGCCGGTTCTGGTGCGCGGTCGATCCCGGGCGCGTCATCGACACGAACGGCGTGCGCAATCAGTGCGAGGGCGCGATCGTCCAATCCGCGTCGTGGACGCTGCTCGAGGAGCTGAAGCAGCGCGACGGCCGAGTCGCCACGACGGGCTGGGACACGTATCCGATCGCGACATTCCGCGACGCGCCGGCCGAGATCGACGTGCACGTCATGGGGACGCAGAGCGAGGCGCCCACCGGGGTCGGGGAACCGCCCGGCGTGCCGGTCGCGGCCGCGATCGCGAACGCGGTGTTCAGCGCGTGCGGCGCGCGCGTGCGCGAGCTCCCGATCACCGCGGACCGGGTCCGGACCGCGCGCCGCTAAGCGCGGGCAGTGTGCCGGAGCCCGTACAGGCCGCCGTGATGGCGGTCGGTCACGAAGATCGTGCGGTCGGCATCCACGTACTCGCCGATCACGCGCCGCGCCGCAAACGGCAGCGAACAGCAACTACGGTACGGCGCATGGATCGGAGGAGACGAACCGGGGGCTCGTCGGATATCGGCAGCACCAGTTGAACCTTCGCTCCCAGGTCCCGTGGGGCGCCATCCTCTTCATCGCCGTGGAGGCCATGTTTTTCGCTGCGCTCTTCACTGCGTACTTCTACCTGCGGGCGCGGATTCCCGTATGGCAGCCGCTCTTCGGTGAAAAGCCGACGTGGCTTGGTCTGCCCACGGTGAACACGATCGAGCTCCTCGCCTCGAGCGTCACGATGCAGCTCGCCGTCGAGTCGATCAAGCGCGATGACCTCGCGCGCGTGAGAGTGCTGCTCATCGTCACGATGCTGCTCGGCGCGGCCTTCATCCTCGGCCAAATCTACGATTTCACACATCTTGGATTCTTGCCGACGGACAGCATCTTCGGCGGCACGTTTTTCCTGCTCACCGGCTTCCACGGCGCGCACGTGATCGGCGGCCTCCTGCTGCTCGGCTACTGCACCATCCGGGCGTTCAAAGGTCAGTGGAGCGCGCATCGCCGCCTCGCGCTCGAGGGCGCGAGCTATTACTGGCAATTCATTGGCGTCGTCTGGATCGGACTCTTCGCGACGATCTACGTCATCGGCTAGGTGTTCTGCCCAGACACGTTGTTGACAGCTGACCGGGTCGGCCTTCACGATCGCGCCCCTCGCGCGTCGAAAAGCCCCGGCACAGCGGCGCTGGCGGCGGGGTCGACCCACGGCGCTTCGGCACTGGCCTGATCCGCTACTTCTTGCTCGGCTGGTAGTAGGGGTTCGTCCCCGCCGCGTGGTCGGTGGTGTCGATGATCTGCGTGATCTCGGGCACGCTGCGCTTGAACGCGACCTCGATCCCCTGCCGCAGCGTCACGTCTTTCATGCCGCAGCCCTGGCAGCCGCCGCCCATCTCGATGTACGCGGCGCCGTCCGTCACCTCGAGCAGCGTCACGAGACCGCCGTGCATCTGCACGCCGGGGTTGATCTCGCTGTCCAGCACCTGCTGCGCTCGCTGCGCGAGTTCGTCCTGCCAGCCCTCGTTCGGGTTGGCGATATCGATCGACCCGCCGGTCGGGTCGACGTCCACCGTGGTCCCGCGCAGCAGCTCCACGCTCTTTGGGTCGACGAGGACGCGCAGCCCCGGGTGGTCGATCGCGACGTCGTCCGGCTGCTGTCCCACCGGGCCGACGAGCACGAACTCGTACTCGAACGTCGCGCCACGCCGGCCCTTGATGCCGATCCGCAGGAGGTCCTCGGGCCGCCCGGTGCTCTTCCGAACCGCGTCGATCTTCTCGAGCGCGGCTGCCGTGACGGTCAGGAGTGGCTGGTCGGTCACGGGTCAACTCTAGGCGTGCTCACACTGATACTTGGCTTTGTGTCAGTGAAGCGCGTCCTGCTGCTCCTTCCGACGACGACGTATCGCACCGCAGACTTCCTCGACGCCGTCAGCGGGCTCGATGTCGAGGTCGTCGTCGGATCGGAGCGCACTCCCGCGCTCGCGGGTCTGATGGAGGGCCGCGCGCTGCGCGTCGACTTCCGCAGGCCGGACGCGGCGGCGCTGACGATCGTCGGCTACGCGCGCGAACGGCCGCTTGACGCGATCGTGCCCGTCGACGACGAGGCGACGCTCGTCGCGGCCACCGCCGCCGCCGCGCTCGGGCTGCCGCACAACCCTGTCGCGGCGGTGGCCGCGAGCAAGGACAAGGAGCGGACCCGCCAGTGCCTCGTGGCCGCGGGACTGCGCGCGCCGCGCTTCACGACCTTCCGCGCCGACACCGACCCGCAGGGGGCGGCGCGCGCGATCGCCAGTGGCTCGTGCGGCGTTGCCTTCCCGTGCGTGGTCAAGCCGGTGGACCTCTCCGGCAGCCGCGGCGTCATCCGCGCCAACGACGAGCGCTCGCTCGTGACCGTATTCGCGCGCGTCGCGGCGCTCGTGACATCGCCGGAGGTGTGCCCGCCGGGCGACCGGCCACAGCGGATCCTCGTCGAGGACTTCATCGCCGGCAGCGAGGTCGCGCTCGAGGGGTTGCTCCGCACAGGCACGCTCGAGGTGCTCGCGATCTTCGACAAGCC
>DHJC01000078.1:0-3525 GCA_002404155.1 Chloroflexi bacterium UBA4730
GTCACTTTTCGACCGCCGTTGACACAGTGGCCGGCGGTGACTGTAGATCTGTCGCCTGTCGCGGACGCAAGGTTCCCCCAGGCACGTTCGACTGCCCATGAACGAGACACGGTCAGTTGAAATACGCGTCGCACATCGCAGCCGGCCCGGAGCGCGATGCCCGCTCGGTGCACGTCGAAGCCACCTATGATCGCCATCGGGACCTCCTCGAGCTCCTGTATTTGCGCACTAGCTTGCGCGTGTGCCGAGGGGGTCCCATCACATGTCATCTTTCAAGGAAGATCTGTTGAGATCCGATGACCGACATTCGCGGCCTCCCGCGATCTGCGCGACTGGACACCAGCGCTAGCCAGCCAATCGGAGCCACCCGCGCTCGTCCTGAACGAGTCGACCTGTTACCACTTCCGCGTGCTTGACCCCCGTCTTCCGCTCCGATGGCGGCTACAGCCCCGCTCTCTAGTGATGCGCACCACGCTGCCGCGCTTGTACAACGAGTCCTTTCGGCCCAGGCGGCTTTCGGCTCGCCGGCATGCACGCGCGACCCCATGAGTGCGCTGCGCGATCTCGGCGGGCCGTGGGTCGAAAATGTGTGCGATCCGGGCGGGGTTGTAGCGACTACCGCAGCAATCGAGAACTTCTAGGTTCAGCGCGCCCGGGCGGCGTACCCTTCGGTGACTTCGCTCTTATGGGCCGCGAATGCGCCCAACACCTCGTCCTTCTCGCGCTTGGGGACCTTGAAGAAGTCGAGCGTGCGCCCGAGCTCCGCTGCAACTTCATCGAACTCGGCCGGTGCGATGCGTAGGTCCCGATGGGCCTCTTCAAGGCCAACCGTCGTTTTACCGGGTCTGGTTGCCGTGTACTCCAGCGGTCCGCCTGCCACGTTGCAGACCCACAGCGTCCGCATGAACTTCAGTCCGGGCAAACGGCCCAGATTCTTGGTGTGCCATTCGCGGAGGGCTGGGTTCTTCGAGGTTTTCCCGACGATGGGGTTCTGCACGATTGCGTCACTGAAATGGTCCACTACAGCCGCGATTGCGAAGACGCCCCCGAGGCGGTCATACAGGCTCTTTTCGGTCATCGTTTCCTCCCTGCGAGACGATGCAATTGCCAGTACAAGTACGTGGCACCGGTCAGGGTTAGATCACAGGTGAGACGGAGGGTCGACGACGAGGGCGGGAATCAACCCACTCTCCTGCCACGCGAGTCCCGTCTTCCGCTCAGATACCCCACCATTTTCCAGGACGCCGACGACCGCGGTCATGTAACGCTTCCAGTCGTCCTTGGCTCGGAACTTAGTTACGCCGGCGACGTCCGCATGGATCTCCTCGAACACAAAGGCGACCAGCCGCTTCCGTTCCTCGATCGTGAGCTCCGTCCAATCGTCGACGAGCGTCTCGAGGAACTGACGCTGACCCTCGAGCGCCGGCCGCGGCACCCGCTTGGCCTCGTCAAGCTCGGCCTGGACGGACGCGCGGCGGCGCATGTACTCGTCGACTTTCCACGTCCCCGAGCTCGAACAACACCTTGAGGCGGTCGAGGCGTCGCGCGAGCTGCTTCACGCTGGCCGTGTGCTGGCTGGGCGTGCTTGATCGAGCTAGCGCCGTCGCAGCCCCAGTCACGGCGCCGGCCAAGTTCGGGGGCAGGGCTTCTGAGACGGCTCGGTAGACACCGCAGCTGGACTAACGGAATGAGGTTGATACGTGTGCGAGGAAGTGGTCAGCCTCCCGCTCCCTGCTGAACAAAATGGCAACTGACCCTCCGCGAAAACGCGGTCGTTGGAGGGTCGCGGTAATCGGATTCATTCGGAAACTCGCGAATTGACCTTGCGTCGACCGGCGGTGACTGTAGAAATGTCGCCACCTTGGTGAAAGGGAGAGGCTTCCTGGAGTGGTCCGCGCGCTAGGAGGGCACCGGTGCACCTCACCAACTTCGCGGTCGAAAGATTTTCAGAGTTGATGGCAGCCAACAGCGGTAGCCGTTGAGCCGGACCCAATGGCAAACTGAGACTCGGCCCCGCGACGATGGCGTAGAGCTGCGCAGAACAATCAAACATCCAAGTATGTTTGGTGGACCCGACGGGCGGGCGTGCGCGACTAGGCTTGGGCGACGACCTCGTAGCGCTCGGAAGTCATCTGGAAATCTCCAGGTTCCTCGTCCGCCAACTGCTTTAGCGCGCCGCCGCTCGACTGGATCGCCTGTTCGCCCTCCCAGAGCGTGACGGCGAGTCCATTGCCGGTCTTGCGGTCGAACAACCAGTAGCCGCCCTTGAATCCCGCTTGCTTCTTTACCGTCGGTATGACCTTCTCCTTGACCACTCGGACGCCCTCGTCAAACTTCGCTGGATCGCTCTTCGTGTGGTTGACCAGTGCGTGCATGTCGTGTTCCCTCCCGGGCCAAGATTTGGCCGGTCGGCAGACTACACCGCTGCTGGACCGCCGCAGTGGTCGCGGCGGAGCCGGGCCGGGCTCGATACCCCAACCTGAGCGGATCACTGCGTCGCGACGGCTAGATCAAGAGTTGCCTGCTGCGAAGCGGTCAGCCTCCCGCTCCCTGCTGAACAAAATGGGCTGCTGACCCTCCGCGAAAACAAGGCCACATGACGGTCGCGATGAACGGATTCGTTAGGAAACTCGCGATTTCGTTGTTAGATGAGCGGCGCTGACTGTAGATCAGCAGCCTTTGGCTCATCCTGCCAAACGGAGCCACCCACGCCCGTCCTGAACGAGCCGAGCTGTTACCACTTCCGCGTGCCTGAGTCCCGCGTTTTCGCGATCGTCTCCGCGACCAGCGACGCGGTAACAATCGGCCACTGGTACCACACTTGCGCGTGGCTGCGCGGTCGAGGCGTGGTGGGCGGCGCGGCACCCATCGCCTTCGCCGGCTCTCGCTGAAGGCTCGGCACGACATGACAGTAGAAGTCCAGCGTGACAGCGAATCGTGGAATGGCCCATCGCCCCTGCGCGTCGAAGACAATGGGGTGGGAACTGAGGTGGCGATCGTGTGGGCTCAGAACAAGCGACAGGGATGTGCGCCGGGCCAGTGGCGGAGCGAGCGATGAACACGATCACCGCCCGCGAGCGCGTGACCGGCGCAGTCCGCGGTGCTGCGCTTAATCGGCCGCCCTTCTCAGTCTGGCGGCACTTTTATCCGACCGAGAACCAGGGCGCTGCGGCACTCGCTGCAGCGACCATCGAATGGACGACGCGCTTCGGCCTCGACCTTGTGAAGTACAACCCGCGCGCGCATTACCACGCCGAGCCGTGGGGCACGCGCTACCGGTACGGCGGCGCTGAGCGCCCCACGCTCGAGCGGTACGCGGTGACCTCCGCTGACGGGTGGCGGCAGATCCGACGAAAGGGTCTTAAAGAGCCCGCGTTCACGGAGCTCCTCGAAGGTCTGCGGGCGGTGCGGCGGAGACTCCCCGACGTACCGCTGCTCGCGACCGTCTTCACGCCCCTTGGCGTGTGTGAGCAGCTCGCCGGCAGGGAGCGCGTCCGCACAGACCTACGCGGGCGGCCCGATGAC
>DHJC01000078.1:3663-5431 GCA_002404155.1 Chloroflexi bacterium UBA4730
GGCCGCGCAGGCGGCGCTTCTCCCTTGATTCGCTAGCCCTCGACGGCGACCTCTTCCTCGCAAAGCGCGGGGCTCATGCTCGCGCTGCTTGCGGTCGGGCATGCCAGCGTCGGATGGAGGGCCGCAGTTGCGGCCGTCATCTTCATTGAGAAGGTCCGATCCTCGCTCCGTCTAACCCGCCAGCAGGAGCCATCCGCGCTCGTCTCGGACCAACCGGACTGTGTCAACATCACGGACCTTGAGTCCCGTCTTCCGCTCCGTACCCCACCGTGCGAGCGTGGCCGGGTCGCGCAGAACGGCCTGCATGTAGGGTTTCCAGTCTTCCCGAGGGAGTAGCCGCGCGATACCTTCGTTGCTCGCGTGAATCTCCGCGAAGACCACGCCGATCATGCGGCGTCGCTCTTCCTGGGTCATGTCGTCCCAGTCTTCGACGAGCGTGGCGAGCATCGTCCGCTGGCGCACGAGGACGGTAGCGGAAGGCGACGCACTCTACCCCATCGTCGACACGCTGCTCGGGGCGCCCGGCGCGACGCGGACGATGAGTCCCGCCGACGACGCATCGTCCCGACCCTCTCAACGGCCCGGCTTCAAACCGAGAAGTGTGCAGAGGTTTCAGGCGTCGGCGCAAAGCTTCGAGGAGATTTCTTCGCAGGCCCTCGCAGCCTTCCGGGAACTCCCGCAGGGCCGCGTGGTGGCCGCCGAGCATCCAATTGGGGCGCTCAGCCGTATACACGCTGAAAAGTTATCGGAGGTCGGGCATGTATCGCATTCTCAGCGCCTCGATCGCGGCGCTCGTAATCCTCTCCGCCTGCGGCGGCGCGGGCGGCGGCGCGGGCTCCGGCACGGCGGCTAGCTCGCCGACGCCAACTGCCAGCCCTGCGCCAACCGCCAGTCCCTCGCCTGCGCTGGTGTTTGGCGTCGCCGATACAAGCCTGGGCAAGGTTCTCGTCGCGAGCAATGGTGCGACGTTGTATATCTTTAAGAAGGACACTGACAAGACCAGCAACTGCTACGACGCGTGCGCCACGACATGGCCGCCATATGTGGTGACCTCAGCCGCGACGGGCATGGGCGGCAAGATCGCAACCTCAGCCCGCAAGGACGGCACGTTGCAGCTCACGTACAACAACCAGCCGCTGTACTTCTACAACAAGGACGCGAAGCCTGGCGACACGACGGGCCAGGGCGTCGGCAGCATCTGGTTCGTCGTCCAGAACCCCTAGCCAGTTCCTCGGCCTTGTGCTGAGAGCGCCGCGGGCGGACCTTCCAGCCCGCGGCGCTCATCTCGCGTTCCACAAGACGGTCAACGTGATCGACAAGCTACCCAAGCGCAAGCACACCGGAGACCAACGCTCCTTCTAACCCGCCAACCGCAGCCATCCGCGCTCGTCTCGGACCAACCGGACTGTTTCAACATCACGGACCTTGACTCCCGTCTTCCGCTCCGATGACCCCTGACGGATCCGAACTACGGAGGCCGCCACTCCTCCGCCGCGCTCACACCCGAGCAGCGCAGCGAGCTTTCCCGGCTCATCGCAGCCGTGCCGCCTGACGCTGATACTTCGCGGGCTTCGCGAAGAGCGGGTCGAGGTGCATGCGCCGGTGCGAGCCGACGTGACCGACGAGGTCGGCGGGCCAATGCGGTGACCATCTCTTGGCGAAGCGGTCGGCGGGGGCCTGGCGCAGCGCCTTGCGCATCGCGCGGTGCGCGGCACGGTGCTCCGCAACGATGGTCTTCGCCGGCGTGCGATGCGAGCGCTCGTAGATG
>DHJC01000078.1:5659-13302 GCA_002404155.1 Chloroflexi bacterium UBA4730
CACGCGGTGAGGTGCGCGATCACGTCCTTCACCGTCCACCGGATCGGCGCGCGCTCATCGAACACGTGCCGCCCGAAGTCGGTCGGCCGAAGGCGCCGCACGATGGCGTCGAGGGCCTGGTATTCGGCCTCCGCGCGCTTGAGCACGCTCGCGCGCGTGTGCTTGACGCGTCTGCCGACGTTTACGCGCGTCCGCTTCACACGTCTGTTCTACAACGGAAAGCTGCCGTGGGCACCGGCGGGAGCGTCCCGCGCCTGCCGCTGTTGCGCGCTGGACCACAGCGTCAGCCCGCCAGCCGGAGCCACCCGTGCTCGTCCTGAAGGAGCCGAGCTGTTACCACTTCCGCGTGCTTGACCCCCCACGTGTTCGCGATCCTCTCCGCGACCAGCGACGCGGTAACAATCGGCCACTGTTATCACATTTGAGCGTGGCTGCGCGGTAGAGGCGTGGCAGTCCGTAGAGTTCTCTTGATGGCCCCGAATTGTGAAGTTAGACGAGACGCTGGACGTTGGATCGCACCGGTCGCGGAGTGCGTGCCGTAACTGGGCTGAACGCTTTCATCAGATGACTCGGGATCAGGCAACCGTCCAAAACCTGGGTCTGACGAGACAGAGGTCGACAACACCTGTGCCCACATCCGACTCCGCCGAGAGTCGTGTCCGACGTGGAGAAGCAAGCGAAGATTCTCAATGCGCTGCAGAGAGCACGGAGATCGGCGTTTCCGTGATCGACCCCGACCTGATCCGCGAGGTGAGCTTCACCCCGGAGGAGGCCGAGGTCAAGATGGTCCTGACCACGCCGTTCTGCCCGTACGGGCCGATGCTCACCAATCAGATCCGGTCGGTGTCGGAGCAGGCAGCCGAGATGCCGGTGAAGGTCACGGTGCTGCCCGATAAGTGGGAAGCACCGCCCGGGCTGCGCTAAGCCGCTAGCGGGAACCGCGCGCCGGGCACTCGTCGCGGACGCTCGTCGCATGCTCGAGGGTCTTTTCTTCGACGAACGTCGGCCTCCCTGAGCGAGCCGCGAGTAGGGGAGCCACAGCGCCGCCGCCGGTCACCCTGTATAACGCGTAACTCCTCACGTGGCTGTGGTCGACCCGTCGCCTATCATTCTGGTCGGAACCCTCTGGAGGTGACCGTCTTGGCGATCGAGCAGCAGGAGAGCACCCAGACCGAGACCTCGGTCGTCACGATGACGGCGCGCGCGGCCGACAAGCTGAAGGAGATCGTCGCGAAGCAGGATCGCACCGACCTGGCGCTTCGCGTCTACGTCACACCGGGCGGGTGCTCGGGCTTCTCGTACGGCATGACCTTCGCCGAGGGGACCGAAGAAGGCGACGCGCTCGTGGAGCAGGAAGGCGTTCGCGTGGTCATCGACCCGATGAGCGCGATGTACCTCAAGGGCGCGGAGATTGACTTCGTCGACGCGTTGATGGGCGGCGGCTTCGCGCTGCGCAACCCGAACGCGGTCTCAAGCTGCGGCTGCGGCCAGTCCTTCAAGACCGCGGACGATCACGGCAGCGCGAAGGCCTGCTCGCACTAGCGGCTGACAGAGGACGAGGGCGCTCCTACAAGCCGTTGATGAGCTGGTGCAGTTAGCCCGCGACCTTAATCGGCAACGCTCGCCTGACCACCGGGAGCGTATTAGTAAGGCAGTAGCTTCAGTAACAGAACACTTCCGTGACGGTCGCGACGGAGAACTCCCTGCAATCCAGGCTTCGCCGTTACTAGCGCAGGTAATTGCCTTGGCGGGGGCTAGTGACGCGTCGCCTGACGGCTACGCCCGGGCCATTGATGCGCTGGCCGCCGTCCTCGAGGACACCCGTAGCGCCGCGCAACGGATCCGCACAGATTCTCCAAGAAGCGCTGAAACGCTCGACTCGGGCGGCTAGCCCAGAAGAGCGGCGCCCAAATTCGGGGCCGTACGGCGTGGTCGCGGGAGAGAAGAAGGCGTGTCCGCGACATTCGCGTCAGAGAAGCGGCCAGGAAATTGACGAGGCGGGCAGCAGGCCGCCTCGCGTCAGACGACTCCGTCGGCGATGTCTCGAATCGGAGTTCCGAGCCCGGCCTCCTTGAAGTCGTGGATGCACTGCACGCAGTCGATCACGTCGTCGGTGAAGAGCCGGTAGTTCCCCTCGCTCCGACCTTCCGCGCGCAGGATGCCCAGCCGATCGTAGAAACGCAGCGTTCTGATCGACGCGCCCGTGCGCCGCGCGACCTCGCCGAGAGTCATGCCGTTCTTCATCGTCTCACTCCGCGCAGCAACTCATCTTCTCGACATCCTTGAAGAATGAAAGGGCCACGATCTTCAGCGCCTCCGCCATCGTCGGATAGACGTGGATCATGTCGATGAAGTCATGGACCGTCGCCCCGAAGCGCATGCCCATGGCGGCCTCGTGGATCACCTCGCCGGCGTCACGCCCGACCATCGACACGCCGAGGACCTTGCCGGAGTCACGTTCGAGCACCATCTTGATGATCCCGCGCTCGTCGCGGATCGCGCCCGCGCGCGGCACGTAGTGCATCGGGATGGTGTTGCACGTGCAGGCGAAGCCGCGCGCGTTCGCCTCCGCGTCGGTGAGACCGACGACCGCCACCTGCGGGTCGGTGAAGATCGTGCGGGCAATCACAGCGTGGTCGACCTTCCGCCCTTCGTTCGCGAGCGCGTTACTCGCGGCGATGTTGCCGTCGTGCGCTCCAACTGGGGTGGCCATTTGGCCTGCGGTGTTCGTCCCGATGACGTCGCCGGCGGCCCAGATGTTCGAAACGCTCGTGCGCAGGTGCTCATCGACCATGACGAAGCCGCGCTCGTCAAGCGCGACGCCAGCTGTGTCGAGGCCGATGCTGTCGGTGTTCGGCGTGCGGCCTGTTGCGACGAGCAGCCGCTCGGCACGCGCGACGCCGTCGCGGTCATCGGTGTCCGTGACGACCGCGACGCCTCCGTCCTTGCGACGGACCCCCTTGACCCGCACGTTCGAGCGGATATCCACCCCTTCCGCCGTGAGGACGTCACGGACCGCGATCGAGACCTCGGGCTCGTAGTTCTTGAGGATCCGCTCGGAGCGCTCCAGCAGCGTGACCTGCGTACCGAGTCGCTGGAAGAGCTGCGCGAGCTCGAGCGCGATATACCCGCCGCCGACGATGACAAGGGAACGCGGCTGCTCCCAGAGCTCCATAGGCTCGCCTGAGGTGAGGAGCTCACTGGTCAGGTAGGGAACATCGGCGAGACCCAGGATCTCGGGGGTCGTCGGCCTCGAGCCGGTCGCGACGAGCACCTGCTGACCGACGAGCCGCGTCCCGTTCGCTTGGACGGTGTGCGGGTCCACCAGGGCAGCATGACCCTCGACGATCTTGATCTTGTCGCTATCGCTGAGGATCGCCTCGTATTTCCGACCGCGGTAGTCGTGAATGACCTCGTCCTTGCCGCGGATGAGCTCCTTGAAGTCGAGATCGAGCTTCTTGCCGCCCAGGCCAGGGAAGCGCGGGTGCTGCGCCTCCCAGTAGATGCGAGCGGCTTCGATGAGGTTCTTCGACGGCAGAGAGCCCCGGTTCACGCACGTCCCGCCGACCGTTCGCGACTCGGTCATCACCGCGGTCTTCCCGAGCTCCGCGGCCTTAAGCGCCGCGGCAAACGCGGTCGAGCCGGAGCCCAGGATCACCAGATCGAACTGCTGCTCAGTCACGGCGTAGACCTCCGCAAATCTTCTCGCTCGCACGAGGCCGCTGCCTCGTGCCGGAGCCACCACCATCCGGCCCCCGCGATGCCCGCAGCGACGAATGCGACACCAGCCGCCGACCAGCCGGCAGCCGCGAACGCGGCGCCACGAACGGTCGTCGCTGCTGCCGCGATCAGCAGCGGTCCGGCGCAGCAGACCGCAACGGCGAGCGCGCCAAGCAGCAGCGCCGTCGTACCGCCAAGACCTTCATTCGAACGGTGCGTGTTCACGGGTGTCCTCTTCGGTTGGTATCGCATTGATATTTCTCGATATATCCACTACCGTAACACTATGCCGAACACCAAGACCGCGGCGCGCAGGCGACCGGCGCCGGACTCTGGGGACCCCGAGGTCGTCGCTCGGTTCTTCCATGGACTGGCCGACCCGACCCGCGTGGAGATCCTCCAGTTCTTGCTCGACGGTCCCAAGACCGCGGGTGAGATCGTGCGCCACGTGGGCCGGTATCAGGCGAGCGTCTCGTCGCACCTCACCTGCCTGCGCTTCTGCGGCTTCGTCGAGGCGAGGCGCGAGGGTCGTAACGTCCGCTACGAGCTGATCGACTCGCGCGTTCGGCGCCTCCTACAGATGGGCGAGCGTTACCTGGAGGTGAACGCCGATCGGATCATGGCCTGCCGGGTGATCGCGCCTTCCGAGGCTTAACGGACCGGTCCTAACCGAGCGTCGTCCGACGAACCGGGCAGACTGATAGAGATGCTCGCGCCTCGCCTCACAGCCGCGGCCACGTCGTACGGCGAGGTCATCCGGAGCCCGCGCTACTTCCCCCTCTGGCTCGGGCAGCTCGTCTCGAACTTCGGCGACACGCTGCACTACATCGCGCTCGTGGTCCTCGTCTTTCAGCTCTCGGGCCAGGGCCTCGCCGTCGCCGGACTCGTCGTCGCGGAGGTGATCCCTGTGCTCCTCCTCGGCCCGATCGCGGGCGTGATCATCGACCGCTTCAGCCGCAAGGCCGTGCTGATCGGCGCGGACCTCTTCCGCGCGGCGCTGGTGCTGTCGCTGCTCTGGCCACAGGGCGTCTGGCACGCGTACGTCGTCGCCGCCGGCCTGGCGGCTGGCGGGACGTTCTTCGGTCCCACGGTCAACGCGGTCATCCCGGTCCTGACGACGCCCGAGCAGCGACTGGCGGCGAACTCGGTCTCGTGGTCGACCGGACGGCTCGTCCAGATCCTTGCCGCATCGATCGCGGGCGGGATCATCGCCCTCGTCGGGGTCAGCGCGGCCTTCGCGGTCAACGCCGCGAGCTTCCTCGTGTCCGCCGGGCTCATCGCCGCGCTCGCGATCCCGCCGCACGCTGGACAGCTCGGCGGTGGGACCAAAGGCGGACTCGGCGCGTACTTCGCCGACGCGCGGGCGGGACTCGAATACGCCCGCCGCGATCCGCTCCTGTCGCGACTGCTCATCGTCCAATCGCTCGCCTCGTTCGCCGTCGGCGGGACCGGAGCGATGCTCGTCGTCCTCTCGGAACGCCACCTCCACCAACCGCCGGAGGGCTTCGCGTGGCTCATCGGTGCGATCGGGGTCGGCGCCCTCGTCGGCCCGCTCATCCCGAACACGTTCGCCGGGGACTACCGCAACGCGCGCTGGCTGTTCGTGCCCTACGTCATCCGCGGGATCGGCGACGTGCTCATCGCGGTGTTCACGCCGCTCCCGATCGCTCTCCTGATCCTCTTCGTGTACGGGCTCAACACGTCGACCGGGATGGTCGTGTTCAACTCGACGATCCAGGGCGCGATCCCGGACGCGGTCCGCGGCCGGGCGTTCACACTGCTCGACGTCTCGTGGAGCGCGATGCGCCTCGTCTCACTCGGCCTCGCGGCGCTCATCGTCGATCGCGTCGGGATCGAGCCGCTGTACTGGCTCGGCGGCAGCCTCCTGGCGGTGGCCGGCGTCCTCGGTCTCGCGCTCCTCGGTGGCGAGCGGCTCCGCGCAGTCGAAAGAGCCAGCTGACTCAGCGACCCCGGGGCGAATTGGTCAGGCTGAGGCGCGTCGGGTCGAGGCGAGCTTCCGCACGTCGTCGCGGAGACCGTCGCGGACACCGCGGAATGCTCGCAAGCGCTCTTCGAGCCGTGCACGGCGGGGCCACGCCGGTCGGGCCCCGCAGTCCCCACTTCAGCAGCGGCCGCTTCTCGCGCTACCCCGTGCCGGTGCTCGAGGACGAGCGCGAGCGCTTCGAGCGCTACCGGGCCGAGCCCCTCGGGGGTGCACTGGCCGAGCACCTGGCCTTGGCGATGGTCCAGCAGGACCGCGCGGTTCGCCGCCGGCCGCTCGGGCGCCGAAGAGGGCCGCACCGTGGCCACCCTGGCGCGGGCCTACGCCCAGATCAGCCTGGCCCAGAAGAAGGTCGTCCATGTGCCCGACGAGGCCGCCGCGCGGGCGCTGTTCGGTGCGATCTACGGCTGCGTCAAGCGCGCGGCGCACGACGAGCTGGGCGGCGAGCCCGAGCGGGAGCGGCGCCTGCTCCAGGGCGTCGCGCGCTACGTGCTGGCGGTCGACTGGAGCAAGGTAATCGTCCAGCCTGCGACCGCCGCGGCCTCGCCGCCCCAGAGCCAGCGATCCTCGAGGCGCCGCTAAGGTCCGGCTTCGATCGGCAGCCGCATCGTGGTGAGCGCGGATCCTGGGCGATCATCGTGCCAACGCCGCTGACGATCGTCAGCGCGCCCGGGATCCCGACTGGCACGAGCGCAGGGTTCCCCGTTCCGCGCAGGGTCGCAGCGGTCGATCGCTGGGGTTGCCGAGCCCGACCCGCCGCTACCGGCACGGGTTGCGAGGGTTTCGCCGGGGGGTTCGCGAGGGTCACCGCGGCACTTTCCGAGACTTTCGTGGGGTTACCCGCCGGCCACCGTGAGCCGAACGAGCCCGACGTCCAGCAGGTCCCCGACCAACTGCTGCGCCGCCCACTTCAGCGTGCTCACCTACCGCGGGCTGCCCTGCGGCTGCGGCCACCGTTCGATCGTCGAGCACCTGGCCCGCGCGAGCTGTCGGTTCGCGCGCCTGAGGAGGAGTGTCGCGATAGCGAGCGCGAGCCTCCTCCCGCCATTGGCTCGTTCGCACCTGTCGATAGGCTGCGAGAACAGCGTCCACCGCAGCTCCCGTTTGCTCAATCTCCTTAGACGTGGCACGGCGAACCTTCCCGAGTGGAACGGCTTCAGCCAGCCGCGCTACGACGTCGAGGAGGGTCTTGGAGGAGCCATAACCGTTGACGGCGCGGACGACATAGGCCATCGCCTGGTCCTCGTCGGTGCCCTCCCCATCGGACTGCAGAAGCACCGAACGACGAGCGCCACGCCGTTTGGGGACGAGTTCGATGAAATGCGCTCCGTCTTGCATCGCTTGCCACGAGCCCGCTCCGTCATCGGGACCGTTGGCTCTCACGATGAACTGATCCTTCACTCCGAGCTGCGGCTTCGATACATGGACCTGGCTGATCTCGCGGCCGACCGCCTCGGAGAGGCCCTTCTTCTTCACGTTGACCGACGCGTTGTCGTCGTGCCAGCCGTACTTGTAGCTGTCCGGGAGCTCCGGAGTGACGTTCTCGACTGCAATGCGCCTATTACCTACCTATCTAGTCGGAAATACAAGAGGGCGGCCGCCAGAACGCACGGACACGCCTTCTTCTCTCCCGCGACCACGCCGTACGGCCCCTAATTCGGGCGCCGCTCTTCTGGGCTAGCCGCCCGAATCGAGCGTCTCTGTGCGGATTCCGACGGTAATGGCCCAGGCGTTCCGATCGAAATGGCCGACCGGTTCCGACGAAATGGCCCACCCCTGACGGAGGCGGAACGAGCGGCGGCGTGAGCTGAGGAGGGAGCGGCATTCTGTCAATGGCCAACGAAAAGTCCCCACTTGTGGCCAACGAAAAGTCCCCACTTCCGCGTTCGTCGTCGATTCTCCAACGCGCCTCGCGGCTGAA
>DHJC01000048.1:0-354 GCA_002404155.1 Chloroflexi bacterium UBA4730
GCGTCCGACGAGCGCCGTGCGCAAGAGTTGAGCCCGGGGCGTATCTAATCGGCGAACCCGAGCGGCGAGGGTCTGACGGCCCCTGGGGTGAGCGCGCTCGCTCGGGTTCCTTGACTGATCGCCTCCGACGCGCAACCGTGGAGGTGCCGGCGGGTCTGCTGCCAGCCCACGGGAAGGTTCTGACCCCTCCTTTCCCTGATTTCTTGCGGCGGTAAGACGGGAGTGGCCCGACCTTGGGGCCGCTTCCGGCCCGCCGCCTGAGTCCGCGATGACACCGCGTCCGCGGAAGCGCCAGCGGTGTGACGAGACGTCAACCCTGCTCGGTGCCGGGGCTGCGAGGCGACGCGTCGGCAG
>DHJC01000048.1:433-1164 GCA_002404155.1 Chloroflexi bacterium UBA4730
TCGCTCAGCCGTTGCGCGACCGCCACCTCGTAGCGGTCGACGCCTGTGATGCGCTGGCCACCGCTCTCCGCAGCCTGCTCGCGTAGCCGATCCGCCGGCTGCTCGGTCGCCTGAAGGGCCTCCGTATTTTCCCAGAGGGTGATGAGCTTGACTCGGCCGCTGTTGCGGTCGGCGAGGCCGATGATCCCCTTCCACCCCTGCAGCTCACGCAGCTTCGGGAGCGTCTCCTCGCGCGCCTTGCTGACGCTCTCGTCGATCCGGTCGGGTGAGCCTTCGAGCGAACTGACGCGCGCCGCGCTCGCACCTTCGCCGCTGCCTTCCTGGATCGTGACCTCGTACGTGTCGACTGAGGTGCGACTTCCGCGCATCTCAGTCGGGAAGTGCTGCGCCATCTCCTCGAACGCTTGCTCGGAGTCGCGGATCGTCTCCTCGCTGTCGAAGAACGTGATCCCGAGCGCCGTGCCGCGATCGCGGTCGAAGAGGCCGAGGAAGCCCTCCGCATCAGGAAGCCTGCTCGGGCCTCGTTCACGCACTCGTTCGATTAGCTCGTCCGTGAGGCCGGGGTCGCGGCCTTCGAAGCTCGCAACGCGTGCATACATGGGCTACCTCCTTGGTATCCGGCGAGGTGATGAGCCTACGCCTGCCGCCCCCGCGAATCCAGCCCAGGTCTGGCACCTCAGCCACAGCTGACCTGCGTCGGTCGAAGGTGGGGCCGGCACCGGGCGCGTCGC
>DHJC01000048.1:1308-5505 GCA_002404155.1 Chloroflexi bacterium UBA4730
GTTGTTCGCGATCAAGCGAGCGCGACAGGGTGGAGCGCGCGAGAAGGCTGAGGGGCTACCGCATCGATGCTCCGGGCGTCGTCGTGGGCAGCGTCGCGATCCAGGGTCCGTGCCAGCGGCCGTGTCCGGCGACGAGGGTGTCGGCGGCCGGCGGGCCCCATGTTCCCGGCGGGTAGCTGTGGGCGGGCGCCGGCGCGTCGAGCAGGGGTTGCATGATCCGCCAGGCCTCCTCGACGGCGTCCTGACGTGTGAAGTGTGTGCTGTCTCCGATCATCGCCGCGTGCAGCAGGGTCTCGTAGGGCGTCGGCCCCTCGCCGCCCTCGTCCGCGAACTCCATGTCGAGCTCGATCGCCGCGATGCCGGGCTTGTCTGCGCGGTGTGCATCAACGACGAGCCTGATTCCGGTTGAGGGGTCGAGCTTGACCACGAGCTGGTTCGGCTCGGGCAGCCGATCGGTGGTTCCGAAGCCCAGCCGGGGTGGCTGCTTGAAGACGAGCCGCAGCTCGGTCTGGGTGACCGGCAGGCGCTTTCCTGTCCGGATGAAGAAAGGAACGCCCGACCAACGCCAGTTCTCGATCTCGAGGCGTAGGGCGGCGTACGTCTCGGTCGTCGAGTCGGGCGCGACGCCGTCGATCCCGAGGTAGCCGTCGTATTGGCCGCGCACGTAGTGGGCCGGGTCGACGTCTGCGACGGCGCGGAAGAGAGCGACCTGCGCGTCCTTGATCGTTTCGGGGTCACCGCGGGAAGGCGCTTCCATTGCGGCGGCCGCCACCACCTGCATCAGGTGGTTGACGACGACGTCGCGCAGCGCGCCGACGGGGTCGTAGAAATGGCCGCGATCCTCGACGCCGAAGCTCTCCGCCATCGTGATCTGCACGCACGAGAGGTAGTTGCGGCTCCAGACCGGCTCGAGGATCGTGTTCTGAAACCGGAGGTGGAGGATCTCCTCGAGTCCCATCTTGCCGAGGTAGTGGTCGATCCGGTAGAGCTGGGACTCGTCGACGTAGCGGTGGAGCTCGTCCGCGAGCGCACGGGCGGAGGCGAGGTCGTGCCCGAACGGCTTCTCGACGACGACCCGCGCCGTCTTGGCGAGGCCGGCTTCGCTGAGGCCCCTGACGACGGTGGCGAAGAGGACGGGTGGGATCTCGAGGTAGAAGACCGGCAGCGTCGCGTCGCCGATCGCCTTGGCCAGCCGCTCGTAGGTCGCCGCGTCTCCGAAGTCGCCCGCGAGGTAGGAGAGCCGGCGCGCGAAGCGGTCGAAGACGTCCTTGTCGATCTGCTCGCCGGTCGCCTCGATCGCCGCGCGTGCGTGCTTCCGGAGCCGGTCGACGGTCCAGTCGTCGACCGCGACCCCTACGATCGGACAGTCGAGCAGCCCGCGCTGCTCCAGGCGGTAGAGCGATCTGAAGGTCATCAACTTCGCGAGGTCGCCGGTGATGCCGAAGGCGACGAAGACGTCCGCGGGCTGCTGGTCCCGGCCCCGTGCGGTTGCCGCAGACGGCGCCGGGTGCGTCTCCGGTGAAGTTGTCGTCTTCGCCATTTCTTGCTCCTTCCTTCGTCGCCTTTAGCGCCTGCGTTTCCGCTCTGGCTCAGCCGCCGACCCGAGCTGCGGTCGGAGGCGTTCGCTCTCGTCGATGTGAACGCGCCCGCGCGCGAAGGCGTCGACCTTGCCCCAGCGGCCCGGGATGTCGAGCAGCTCGATGTGGCCGATCCCGATCGGGAGCGCCGGGTCGACGACGAGGTGGTCCCCGTGCGGCTCGAGGCCAAGCATCGTCCTGAGCAAGAGCAGCGGCGCACCGGTCGACCACGCCTGGGGGCTGCACGCGGTGGGGTACTGCACCGGATACTTCGTGAGCGCTCGCCTGTAGCCGCCGAATGCTTCCGGCAGACGCCCGTCGAAGAAGTCGGCGGCGTCGAGGATGCCGGCCGCGATTCGCGCCGCCTCCTCCTTGAAGCCGTAGCGGCGCAGGCCCCAAGCGATGAACGAGTTGTCGAAGGGCCAGACCGTGCCCACGTGGTAGCCGATCGGGTTGAAGCGCCCCTCGCCCACTGCCAGCGTGCGCACCCCCCAGCCGGAGAACAGCCGCGCGCCCATCAGGTGCCGGACGACCGCCTTGGCCTTCGACTTCTCGACGATCCCGCTCCACAGCAGGTGGCCGTTGTTCGATGCGAGCGCGTCGACCTGGTTTCCGTCCGTGTCGAGCGCGAGCGCGAAGTACTCGTCCTCCTCGACCCAAAAGTCGCGGTTGAAGCGACGCTTGAGCTCGGCCGCCTGCTTCTCCAGCTTGTCGGCAAAGGCCGGATCCTTCCACACGAGCCGTGCGAGCCGAGCGCCGCGCAGCTTCGCGTCATAGGCGTATCCCTGGAGCTCGCAGGTCGCCCGCGGGAAGCCCGGGAGCCTGCCGTCGCGGTAGGAGATCGAGTCCCAGGAATCCTTCCAGCACTGATTTTCGAGACCCGTCTTCTCGTTGCGGCGACGGTAGGAGACATAGCCGTTGCCCTGCAGGTCGGCGTACTCGTCGATCCACGCAAGCGCGGCCCGCGCCTCGTACTCGAGCTCGCGAACGAGCCTGCGGTCGCCGGCCCAGCGCTCGTACTCGTCGAGGAGCACCACGTAGAGCGGTGTGGCGTCGGCGCAGCCGTAGTAGGGCGAGTGCGGGCGCTCCTCGAAGGCGGTCATCTCGCCGAAGCGCATCTCGTGGAGGATCCGGCCGGGATCCTCGTCGCGAAAGTCGTCCAGTCGACTGCCCTGCCACTCACCCAGAGCGAGCAAGGTCGTTGCAGCGAGCTCGGGCGCGAACGGCAGCGCCTGCAGGCTCGTGAAGATGCTGTCCCGCCCGAACATGGTCATGAACCACGGCAGGCCGGCGGCCGGTAGACTCCGGCCTCCCGCGACGGGCGGCGAGAAACGCAGGGCCGCAAGATCGACGAGGCTGCGTCGGTAGGTCGCCTTCAGCGAGTCCCAGTCGCACTCCAAGCGCGGCGCGTCCGCCAGCCACCGCTCGAGGTCACGCTCCATGCTCGGCCGTGCGCGCCTGGCCCCCAGCGTGTACTTCTGGCGCCCGGGCGCCCCTTCCCAGCCGGGTAGCGCCGTCACGACGTCAAGCTCGGTCGACCACTCGCCATGCGACTCGAGCCGGATCTTGAAGGTCAGCCCGTTCTCGTCGAGGCGTGCCGGAGCGGTCGCCGAGATGACCGTCGCGCGCTTGAACGTCTCGCGCTCGTAGCCGAGCACGAGGCGGCCACGCTCGACGCGCGTCGAGTAGCTCCCCTTCTTCCTGAGCGCGTCCTTGACCTCGAACAGGTCGGCGAAGTCGCAGCCGGCCTCGACGCGGACGGTCAGATCGACTGGCTTCTCGTCGTGGTTCAAGATCGTCAGCTCCTCGTGGAAACCGCCGCCCACAGCGCGTTGGCGGATCACCGAGAGCTTCGCGTCGACGTACACCGTCCCCGTCCCCGGTACGAGGAAGAAGCGCGTCTCGAAGTATTGGAGGTCGTCGACGGAGAGCGGATTCAACCGCTGGCCGTTCACCGTCAGCACCCACCTCGAGAGGAAACGCGTGTCGAACGAGAACAGCCCGGTCGGATCGCTCATCGACGCCTCGATGTCGCCCCGCGTGTCACTGACCACGAACGTGTTCCCGTCAAGGATCTTGACGAGATCGCCGCTCATGACTGCCTCCTCGCGAAGCCGGCCACGCGTCCCTTGCGCCGACCCTCCGAAGGCCCCGGAAAGAGCCGCTGGAACAGCACCAGCAGCGCCACGTTGCCCTCCAAAGCCAGTGCGCCGCGCAGCATCGCCGCGATCGCGTTCACATCGCCGCTGACCATGCTGTCGAAGAGCTTCTTGTCCGCCCGCAAGATGCAGTCGGCGGCCGCATTCCCGTGCGCCACGGCTACATCGCCCTTCCTGACGGAGACGAGCCAGCGGTCGGTCCGCTTCCCATCAGCGAGATCGACACGGACCGTGCCGGTCGCCTTCTCGAGCAGCGGCTCGTGGCCACGCCGGCCGAGCTCCCCGAAGAACTCCGCGGTCGGATCGGTCATCGTCTTCCCTCCTACTAGGTCGGTTCTTCAACCGGCGCCGGTCGCCCCCTGACTCTCATGCTAATCCGGTCGGGAGAATCGCATTTCCACGGGTGCAACTGGTCGCCGATAGCAGCGCCCGCGTGCTCCGCCCGGGCGAACTCGTGCGCA
>DHJC01000002.1 GCA_002404155.1 Chloroflexi bacterium UBA4730
CAGCTGCGGGCCGGCGGGGGGGGGGGCGGCCCGTGCCCCCCCGGGGCCGCTGCGTAGCCTGCCGTGACTTCGTTCTTGTGGGCCGCGAACGCGCCGAGGACCTCATCCTTCTCGCGCTTGGGGACCTTGAAGAAATCGAGCGTGCGTCCGAGCTCCGCCGCAACTTCATCGAACTCGGCCGGTGAGATCCGCAGGTCGCGGTGAGCCTCCTCGAGGCCAACCAGCGTCTTCCCCGGTCGGGTCGCCGTGTACGCCAACGGGCCACCTGCGACGTTGCAGACCCACAGCGTCCGCATGAACTTGAGGCCCGGCAAGCGACTCAGGTTCTTCGTGTGCCACTCGCGCAGGGCCGGATTCTTGGAGGTCTTGCCGACGATCTTGTTCTGCACGACTGCGTCACTGAAATGGTCCACGACGGCCGCGATGGCGAAGACGCCGCCGAGCCGGTCGTACAGGCTCTTCCCGGCCGAGGCCGTCTTGGATTCCGCACCCTTGTTTCCGGACATGCTCATCGGTCCCTCCCCGCTCAAGAAGCGAGCGCCCGTCAATAGCTCGGAGTGCTCGCCGCGCCCGGCTGGTTGCCCCCGCCCGGCGCTCCGCCGTAGCCGCAGGCTGAGCTACCAATGATCGCGAGCGCGACGAACAGGATCGCGAGGCTGAGGCGTCGCATGAGTACCTCCTCAGCCGAACGGGGTTGGCTTCTCACCTGACCACGTCGCCGGCTGCTACGGCCTATACGTTCGATCGCAGCATGAGGATCAAACGCCTCGCATGGCCCGTCCCGCTCTTCAGTTAGGCCAGCAGCGTTCCGTACGGCGCTTGTCCTCGCTTGCCCTTCAAGGCACCCAAACCTTTGCAAATCATTGCCTCGGAGGCTGGCGGAGCAGTCGAGCCATGTTGCGGGCAGGCTTCGTATGCGCCGCTGAGTGCTCGAGCTCCGGTTGCGTGAGTACGATCACTTAGATATCTAGCGGGCGGTGCCCGAGATGTACGGCACGGTTGCGCGACTGCGCGTCAAGCTTGGGCAAGTGGCGAAGGTCCAGGAAGACATGAAGCAATACGAGCAGCTCAAGATCCCGGGCTTTGTTGGCACGACGGTGTACCGCATGGATCGCGATCCGAACGAGCTCTACCTCACCGTCGTCTTCAAGGACAAGGCGAGCTATACCGCGAACGCCAAGGACCCCCGGCAGGACGAGCGATTTCGGAAACTGCGCGCCTCTCTCGTCGCCGATCCCGAGTGGCATGACGGCGAGGTCATTTGGTCGGAGACTGCCAAACCCTAGAGCCAAGCGCTGGCATTCTGGTGTCGTCGTGTCGTGATGCCAGTGACGCCATTAGTAGATATCTAGAGGCGTCTAGCTCTGACCGCGCTGATCGGTGAGGTGGCGCGTCGTGTCGCTACATCGCGTTGACGGTTTCGTAGACGGCGATCTGGCCGCCGCTCTTCAGCACCGGACAGCCCGTCGCCATCTTCGCCGCCTCGTCGATCGAGCCGGCCTCCAGGATGCTGTAGCCGGAGGCGATCCGGGCAATCGGACCGTCGCCAATCGCGCCGTCCGCCGACACGCTCTTGACCTTGCCGGAGAACGGGTTGCCGCCATCGACCTTCGCCTTGCCGAGCACCGTGAACCAGGCATCCCAGGCCTTCATGCCCTCCGCCCGGGCCTCGGGCGTGCTGGCCATGGCGCCGCCGTAGTAGACGAGCAGGTACTTCAAGGTGTGTCCTTTCGTTCGCGTCTGGCTGGATTGAGATCCGCAGCCAGCGTAGCGGCCGCGCGGCCTAGGTCAGTGCGGGTCGCGTCGCGGACATGAGCGTTGGCCCTAGGTGTCCACCCGAAGGTCGTTCATGAGGCGTTGGGCCACTCAACGATCGCCGTGACATTGGACCTGTACTCGCATGTCGTGCCGAGCTTGCAGCGGGAGGCGGCGAAGGAGATGGGTGCGGCGCTGTTCGGATGAGCGGCGACAGACTACCTATCGAACTTGCGTCACGAGCCGGGAGTTGTATCGGCTCTTGAGCTCGGCGAGCATCTTCCGCCAGCCGCTGATCGGAGGGCGCGCCATCGCGCGCAGCCAAAAAGCTGGCTGCGTAGCGGCCACTGCCGCCCGAACGCGCCGCCTAAAGTTCCCCGCGCGTACACTGCGCGCGATCGCGCAACGGGGAGGTTGGCCTAAATGAGCTATTCCGTCGAGGGCGACTACTTCGAGACCTGCAACTGCACCGTGGCGTGTCAATGCGTGATGCTGAGCCCAGCGACAAATGACTCGTGCCAAGCCTTCGCAGCATGGCACATCACCCGCGGAACAAAGGATGGCGTTGATCTTTCGAACCTCAACGTCGCGCTCGCGGTGTTGTCGCCCAAGAAGATGACCGATGGCGGATGGAAGGTCGCGCTGTATCTAGACGAGCGGGCCAAGCCCGACCAGGCTAAGGCCCTGGGCGCGATCTTCTCGGGACAAGCGGGGGGTCACCTCGCCGCGGTCGTACCGCTCATTGGAACGGTGACCGGAGTGACGGCGGCGCCGATCTCCTTCGAGAAGACCAACGGCAAGCGACAGCTGAAGGTGGGCAAGCTTCTTGAGATGGACAGCGAAGAGCTAAAGGGAGGGGACGGCAAGACGGCGCCGGTGATCAGCAACCCGCCCCTGAGCGTCGTCCCACAGCCGATGCGAGTCGCGAAGGCCGGACGGATCCGTTACGACGGCGCCTGGAAGTTCGAGGCGTCGGGCACGAACGGCTTCACGACGGAGTTCAAGTACGAGGCCTGACCGTGTAGCCGGCTGCGCGGGCTCACCCCGTCTCTGACGGAGTACGCCGCTTGAGTTCCACGGCTCCCAACTTCGAAACTCGTTTCGGCCGCCTGGCGTTGACGGGGGCGGCCCTAGCGATCCTCGTTACGCTCCTCGCGCTCGCTGCCCTCGCCTGGGCCTACGTTTCTACGCAAAGCGGCTCCATGACGATGTCCGCTGGGCCAGACCTGGCGAGCTTCGCCATCTTCCTTGCAACCTGGGTCGTGATGATGGCCGCGATGATGTTCCCCGCATTCGCTCCGGTGGTGCTCGTCTACGCGCAATACACGCGGCAACGGAGCGGAACATGGCCGCTGCTCGCCGCGGTCTTCGTTGCTGGATATCTGATGATCTGGAGCGCCGTCGGAGTTGGCGCCTACGTGCTCGTGGCGCTGCTTGTGCCGCTCATCGTCGAGATTCCCGTGGTGCAAGCTGCGCCGCAGGTGTTCCTCGGTGCCGTGATCGGCGCGGCGGGCCTATATCAGTTGACCCCGCTGAAGGACGCGCTGCTCACGCATTGTCGGTCTCCATTTCATTGGCTCTTCCGCGGCTTCCGGCCCGGCGCGCGTGGGGCCCTGCTCATGGGGATCGACGAGGGTGTGGTCTGCCTGGGCTGCTGCGCGGGGCTCATGCTCGTACTGCTTGCGGTCGGGCTTGCCAGCGTCGGATGGATGGCCGCAGTTGCGGCCGTCATCTTCGGTGAGAAGGTCCTCGCGCCGACCCCAGCCGTCGCGAAGGGGGTCGCGGTACTGCTTGTGGGATTCGGGATCGCAGTCGCGACGATCCCGGCGGTTGCCCAGTTCGTTATGGGTGGGTCGCCCATGTAGCCCGCCGGCCGACTCGGGTGCGGGATGGGATGTTTGGGTCTCGCCGGCTGTCGCGCTGGTGTTCTGAGGGCGTGGTGTCGTGGTGTCGTGATGCCACTGACACCATTACTAGATATGTAGAGGCGCCCAGCTCTGCGCGCGTTCGGTCCCGTGTGGTGCCGATCCTTCACTGCGCGGCCTCGAGATGGCACCGACGTGCACTGAGCGGCATCGGTGTTGGCATCAGTTAAGGCATCAAACGGGTTCCGCTAGCGTCACCCGTTGCGCTGACAAGCCTATGTTTATTGGCGTTTCTTGCTCCGGAGGGGTGGCAGAGCGGTCGAATGCGGCGGCTGAAAAAGGGTGGTATGCGCGCCTAGAGCTGTCAGCAAAGGCGATGCTCCTCATCGCGCTGAGTCTCGACTGGCGCGCAGGAGTAGGATCGCCTCCGCACTCTTAGAGGGAGATGAACCAATGAAACGTGTCAGTCTCATGTTCGCCGTCGTTCTGGCGCTGATGCTGGGAAGTGGAACGCCCGCTGCTGCAACGATCCACCCGCTTATGGTGGGGTGGTTCTGCGGAAACGCGAGCGGCGACCCGCCGGGCCAAACGCCCGGTGCGACGCACTCCGACCAGTCGACGCTTCGCGCTATCCAGTCGACCGGCATCCTCACGTTCACCGCTAGCGGCCCGAGCATCGATCTCACCGTTCCCGCCTCGAAGTTCAGCTCGTTCGACCCGGCCACCGAAACAGGCACGCCGTCCAACCAGGGCGCCCTTCACTGCACGCAGCCATAAGACTTGGGCCGCGCGACGGGGG
>DHJC01000004.1:0-12939 GCA_002404155.1 Chloroflexi bacterium UBA4730
CCGGCGGGACTCGTCGCGGTGCAGGCCGTCCGGCTGCTGCAGCTCACGTTCGTCGCCGCGGTGGGGCCGAAGGCCACCGTCGTCGCGCCAGGCGTGGTGCTGAACCCGGTGCCGGTGATCGTCACGAATGTGCCGCCGCTCGCCGTTCCGCTCGTCGGGCTGACCGAGGTCACCTCGGGCGTCAGAAAGCGCGCGAGCAGATTGGCCGTCGTGAGCTGGATCCGAGAGTCGATGTAGCCCTGCTGGTCCAAAGCCCAGCTCCACCTGAACGTGCCGGCCGCGAAGACCCAGGCACCACTGGTGGCGCGGTAGATCGACGAATTAGCGTAGTCGGCTACGCCGTCGGTGTTTGTATAAGAGGAATGCGAGAGCAGCGTGTAGTCGGTGCTCGCGGGAAGCGGTTGGCCGAGCACCTGGCGGTCGCCTTCGCCACCCACGATGTTCGCGACGCTGCTGCCATCGACGAATCCCGTCCCGGCATAGATCCAGTGCGAGCTGTTGGTCACGACGTAGGGAGCGCCACCGCCGATCTGGGAGGTGAATTCAATTCCGATGAGACCCTGCTCGGGCAAGTTCACCGGAGCATCGCGCCAGCGCACAGTCGTCGTCGGGCCTTGTATCGGGTCGAGTGTTGCCGTCCGATAGCAGACCATCACGCGATTCGGGACGTTGCCCGCGGAAGGCTCGAAGCGGACCTGCCAGTAGATGGTGTTCGAGGAGAAAAAGGCGATGTGGACGCCAGCGTCTCGGGCGGCCAGAGTCGCGTCATACATCGGCTTCGACCAGTACTCGTTGTGTCCAGCCGAGATGAGTCCCTTGTAACCCAGCACGCTCGAGCCATTGACGTGCATGTCGAGGTCGCTCGAGTAGGTCACGTCGTATCCGGATCGCTCGAGCCAACGAACCAAGTAATACTCGTAGGCGAAGAATCGAGGGTCACCATCATTGGCGTAGGGCCGATCGAACGAGACCTTGACGGCACTGGGGCTGCCGGCGATGGTGTTGGCCCCGTAGCTGTTGTAGGAGTACAAACTCTTTCCGGTTAAGCCATCGTTTGGGTAATTGTTGTACGCCTGATAGGTGTTGTCGCTGATCTGGACGAGCAACGCTGCCGTCGGCGCGTCATCCCGCACCACGAAGATGATGTAGTTCTGCCAGTTCTGAGAATTGGTCAGAACCGCGACGTAGACGCCAGTCGTCCAGGTGAGTGGCACCGTCAATGAGTAGCCCGATGACCAGTTGCAAGCGATCAGACCCGTGGTGGCGTCTGTCGGGCAGGTCGGTTGTTGAACCCCCGCGAGCGGACCGACGTGCTGAAGCAAGCGACCGCCGAGGCCCTGGTACCAACCGATGCGATAAATGTCGATCCCGTAGCTCTGAGCAGGGTTGACGGTCACGTAGAAGGCGATCGCTCCGCCCTTGTTGACGCTCGTCGCCGATGCGTAGCCTTTGATCTGGCCGATCGTGTCGGTCGCGGTGCTAAACCCCGGCAGTCCGAGGTGCCAGTTCGCTGAGCCGGGCAGTTGGTTCTCAACCTCAATCGGATTTGCGGCCTGTGCGTAGCTCGCGGAGTTTCCTGCCTGGACCGCGATCGTGCTCGCGATCAGGGCGACGAGGAAAGCGGTCCGGGCGATCCGCTGGGAGGTCCGACGGCTAACCTGAACAGGCGTCGACCGCTGGATCACAACGCCGCTCCACGGATCGGCCGCCCTTCTCACTCGCCGCTCCCCAAGCGCCCAACCGCATCCGGACGCTGCAGCGTCCGCCTGGCGCGGGAAAGGAACGCTAGCACGCCGTCCAAGCGCTCAGTTCAGACGCTCGGGGCGCGCTCGTGGAATGCCGCCGCCAGTTCGAGAAGATTCGGCCAGCCCAGGCCTGTTAGTGCACCCGGACTCGCAGCGTCGGCGAGGTGATCCGGCCGTGCGATCGGTCTGGGCCGTGCCGCGACCTCCGCTGCTCAAGAGCCTGTCACCGCTCGGAGCGGGAGCCGGGCCGAGTTCAGGAGGAGGAGCAGACCGTAGGTTGCCGTCGTGGTCCACGCGGCGCCGATGATTCCGAAGATCGGCACGACGGCCAGGTTGATGAGAATGTTCGCCAGCGAGGCGATTCCGAAGTTCGTCGCGAGAGTCCGCCCCTGCTCCTGGGCGAGGTAGACGAGGCTAATCGGCTGGTTCGCGGCGTGCATCAGCAGGCCAAGCCCAAGGGGAACGACGAGCAGCCGCGCGCCGACGTAATCGGGCCCGAGCAACGCCGTCCATTTTTCCGTGAATAGCACGGCCACCATCAGCAGCAGTAGCTCGCCCGCGATCACCAGGCCCAGCGTCCGAAATATCTCCGCAATCGCTTGATTTCGTTGGCCGCGAGACCAGGCGTTGAAAACGGAGGGGGCGATTCCCGCGCTCGCGGCCGCGGGGATCAGACGAAACGCCTGATCGAGGACCATGTATGCCGTCACGTAGACGGCCACTTCAGCAAGTGGCTGGCTCATCCGAATGATGTACCGATCTCCCACCGACAAGATGATGGCGCCAGCGTTCATGAGTGAGACGGGCAGGCCGTATTTGAACGCGTCTCCGAGGGAGATCGTGCGACCGGCCGGTCTGGCCTCAGCCTTCGTCCTTACGAAAGGACTGAGAGCCAGCTGCGAGATGTGTTGACCGACCAGTGCCCCGGCCGGTCCCGCGCTGAGCCCACCGAAGACCGCCAGGGGCAGGCCGGCCACCGAGCGAAGGGAGAGAAGGGCGCCGTAGCGAGTGAAGTCGCCGCGCGCCCGCAGCTGAGCGACGCGCACCGAAAACTGCACGATCACAGCCGACATCGACGCGGAGATCGCCGCGACGCCGACGTCCCCCGTAGTCAGTAGAGCGGCAAAGAAGGTGAGCAGCGCGGCGCCGCCGATCGCGAGGATCGTCCCTCGGCGAAGAGCGGGGGGGCCGAGGCCGGCGCCCGCCTCGAAGGCGTAGCGCACGATCGCCGCCTCGAGCCAGTACGAGCAGACGATCGGAGACGCGGCGAGGAGTCCCGATAGGAGCGCGTAGGTGCCGAGTTGATCCGGACTCATTGCGCGGGTGAGCAGGGGATAGAGAGCGAGGCTCGCGAGTCCCGGAATGACGAGAGCCGGCGCGTACGCGATCGATGCGCGAACCGGGAGGAGATAGTCCGCCAACGTGGCGGCGATGAGCGACTGAGCCTTGCCATTTCTGCCGCGTTGGTCCTGCGCCACCTGCCGTAGGTTAGCGGCCACAGCCCTGCGCCCCGCGTCAACCGGCTGTCTCGCACAAGTCCCTTGAACGAAGACTTCGCTGCTCGACGGCCTCGGGGCGCGTCGAACTCCCCGCGCGACGATCGGACATGGAGCGTCAAGTCGACGGTCTAGTCCCATATCCCGTTGTCAAGCGATCGGGGGCTCCGGGGTGAAGTCGTGACCGCCGCGCCAGATACCCCAGACGATCGCGAGCGACTTCTTCATGCAGTGGCCGAGGGCGTTCATCTTGGACTTCCCTTGGGCCCGCTTGCGGGCATAGTGCCCCGCGATCGTGGGGTTGTGCGTGAGCCCGACGACGCTCATCCGATAGAGCGCCGCGCGCACGTACGCATTGCCGGTCTTGGCCATCCGCCAGCTCGTCTCGGGTCCGCCCTTCTGGCCTGAGCTCTTCTCGGCCGGGTGGACCCCGGCGTACGCGACGAGCTGATCGAAGTCACTGAATCGCTGGATGTCGCCGATCTCGGCGATGAGCGTGGCGCAGATCGCCGGCCCGACCCCCGGGATCGTCTGGAGCCGCCGGGCGAGCTCGCCATCGAGCATGCCCGCGACACGCTCCTCGGCCTGGGCGATCTGCTGCTCGAGGAGATCGTGCTGAGCGATGAGCAGTTCCATCTCGAACCCGATCTGGGCGGCCAGCTCCGGCGGGGCCATCGTGTCCTTGGCCAACGCCTGGATCTGCTCCGCCTTCGTCGGTCCGACCGCGCGGTGCCCGGGGCCGCGGTTCGCGTCGGCGAGGGTCGCGACACGCTTGCGAGCCACCGCCTGGGCGGTCGGGGCGAGCCGGAGCACCGCGAGGGCGCTCGTGCAGGTCGGATCGTCGTATGCCCGCTCGAGCTCAGGAAAGCCCAGCTCGATGAGCCGGGTGATCTTGTTGTCGATCCGGGACTGCTCCTCGACCAGGTGCATCGCGAAGCGCGCGGCCTCACGGAGCTCGGCACCGGCGAGGGGCTCGCGGGTCCGCGGCTGATCGGCCATTCCCAGGGCAGCGAGGGTACGCGCGTCAGCGGGATCGCTCTTGACCCGCTGGAGCCGGCGTTTGCCGAAGGCCTTCGCGCTCACCGGGTTGACCACCGCGACCGGGACGGACTGCCGATGGAGTGCGGCGGCGAGCGGGATCCAATAGTGGCCGCTGGACTCCATCACCACCCGGTCGATCGGGCCATTGCGTGCGAGCCAGCGCTCGAGCTCCGCGAGTCCGGCGCGGTCGGCGCCAAAGCGCAGGACCGGCTTGTCCGCCGTGCGTTGACCCTGCCGACAGATCGCTGCGACGTGCTGGCGTTTCCCGATGTCGATGCCGACGCTGTGCATGGCTGACCTCCCCGCCGTTTCTGGACCTCGGGGAGCTCGCCATCTCCGGCCCACGTCTGCTGATCGTCGATCACCGGCCAGCGCCGAGCGCTGCCGCAGAGTCCCGATCACCGTCCTGGACGGAGCGCGAGGGCCGGAGACTAGACCCAACGGCTTGAACCGAATAGCGGCTGACCGGCCTCCCCACGAGAGTCAGCGGAAGTCTGACTCACGGGGACGATCTATATCAGCGATTTGGCACGCTACGATGGCTAATTCAATGTCGATTCGCGTTTGCATGCTCCTTTATGGGCCTGTCCAGCACGACTCGAGAGTCCGGAAGGAGGCGGCCACGTTGGTGGAAGCGGGGTTCGAAGTGGTCATCGGTGCCCTTCCGGAGCGTCGCGAGGCTGAAGAGAGGATGCTCGACGGCGCGCGTGTCATTCCTGTTCATCCAATGGTCGCCGGCGCCCTGTTTCCGGACTCGACGAGTCCGTTCCTCAGCGTTGCCGAAGAGGGCCGTGGATCGAAGCTTCAGAGGCGAGTGGCGTGGTTGTGGCGTTACGGTCGCACTCTGCGGGCGTGGAGTGATGAGGCGCTTCGGATCCTGCCTCGCGCGGACATCTGGCACGGCCACGATCTCTTCGGGCTGTGGGCCGCAGCGAGACTGCGCGCCCGCCATGGCGGCCGGCTCGTCTACGACAGCCACGAACTGTTTCTCGAGCTCGGCACCGCAGCTAGGCTGCCTACGATCGCCCGCCGCGTGCTCTTCGTGCTCGAAAGGCGGCTGGCACGCGGAGCAGATGCTGTGATCACCGTGAACGACTCGATCGCCGCCGAGCTCGCCAGGCGCTATGGTTTGTCGCCGACCGTTGTCATGAACTGCTCCGAGATACCGACTATTCACGGCCATCATCCGCTCCGTCGCGCATTTGGTCTTGGCCAGCGACCGGTGGTCCTATTCCATGGCGCGCTCCAAGAGGGTCGTGGCCTGGCGCAGCTGGTCGGTGCCATTCCACTTCTGACCGGCGCCGCAGCCGTCGTTCTGCTTGGCGATGGGCCACTGCATGAGCTGTATCGGCAGGTCGCGAGCACGGCTACGTACGCGGAGAAGCTTTACGTTCATCCCGCCGTTGACCGAGAAGTCCTGCCCGAATGGGTGGCAGACGCCGACGTCGGTGTCGTGCCCTTTCAAGCCGTCGATTACAACCACTACCTCGCTACACCAAACCGTCTGTTCGACTATCTCGCAGCTGGGGTACCCGTCGTAGTCAGCGATTTCCCGGAGTTGCGTCGCATCGTCGATGAGACCGATGCGGGCTTGACGTGCGATCCAGCGAAACCTGCTTCCATCGCTGCGGCAATAAATCGCTTACTCGATGAGCCTGAGTCTCAGCGGGAGCAACGCCACGAGAGGGCGCGGGCGGGAGCGCGGGATCGCTACAACTGGCCGGCGCAGGGCATGAAGTTACTCGAGACCTACCGTTCGATCTCCGCGCTAGATGGGCCTTGGGGTCGGTAGTTGCGTAGGAGCCTTGCCTCGCGGTCTCGGACACTCGCTCCACCGCTTCTCGCCGCCTTTGCCGTGCTGGCCGCTGTTCTCACCTATCCCATACTGGCTGACCAAGCGGACCTGCCTTTCTCCCTCTCTCTCTCAGCTGCTCTACTGGTGACGATCAGCGCGGCGGGTCTTCTGATCGGGCTGCAGAGGTCGGCGTTCGAATTGAGATCCCTCAAGCTGCCAGGGGTCTTCATGCTTTCGTATGCAGCGGCCGTGCTCGTACCAGCTGCAATCTTCACGCTCGACCGCGATGACGGACCCGCACGGAATCTCTTCTTCACGCTGGCGTCGGCAATGGTCACCTTTCCCCTCGGCGTCTTCATCGTCCGGGCTCTGGGGAAGAACCAGCTTCAACCACCACGCGCACAGCGAAAGCCGATCGCATCAGACGTTCTAGCTCGGCCGGCCGCGGCGACGATGAAGCGCTTGTGGGGTGTCTTCCTTGCCATTTCAGTCGCCGTGGTGATCTCTTACGCGGTCGCGGTTCCGAGCGTGCCGTTGCTGCAGACCTTCACTCTTTCCGGCGACGTGGCAACCCTGGAGCTCGCGCGTGAGGAGAGCTTCAAGCTCCTACCGGGTCCGCTCGCATATTTCTTCTCGTGGGCTCGGTTGTTCTTTCTGCCGTACTTCGGCCTCGTGGCTGCGGCCAGCTTTCTTCGACCATCGCTCAGCTGGCGAGTTCGCGCTTTCCTCAGCTTTGCGGTCGCCATCCTGTTCGCGGCCGCGTCGACCGCCAAGGGACCTGCGATCGCTGTTCTGGCGATGTTTGGCGCGCTCGGCTACCTGATGGATCGCGGATCCAATCCCCTACGTCGGTTGGCGCTTCTCGCGATGGGCGCTCTTGTGATCGCCCTCGTCTACTACAAGGCCGTTTTCGGCGAGGGTTTGACAACCGAAGAAGCCCTGCAGAGCTTCTTCCTTCGCATAGTTCGCGTCCCGGCGGAGGTTGCCTACTACTACTACGCCATTTTTCCGGATTCCTTGCCCTACCAGGGCGGGCAGACGATCCAGTTCCTCGCGACGGTCTTGTCGGGGTTCCTTCACGTTCAGTTCTTCGACGTAGACAACTTCGTATTCAGAACGATCTTTCCCTACGGAATAGCCAGCGGGTCGGCGAACGCGGTTTTCGTCGCGTATCTCTGGGTCGATTTCGGCTGGGCAGGTGTCCTCTTCGGGACGATACTTCTCGGTATGTTCGTCCAAGTTCTGGAGATGTCTCTCGAAGACCGGCGAGACGTATGGACGATCGCGCTCCGTGCATACCTCGTGGTCGCCGTAACTCTCTTTCACGTATCGTCGATTCCGGTTGTGCTCGTCACCGACGGCATCATCGTTGGGTGGGCAACCGCATATCTTTTGCGAAGATTGTTCCCAGCTTCCGCGTCGTCTCGTGCGGTCCTCGTCCGCGGATCGCCTGGGCGCGAACTAGAGCTCGGCGCTTCACTCTCCTCGAGCGCCGGTGGGCGGCGAGACGCCACGTTCCGTCGGTAGCGCAGCATCGAACGCGCCGCGCAGAAATCCCATGCCGTAGGCACCATGAAGGATCGGGAACACCAGCCAAGCCCGTAGCACGCTCGCGTCGTGGAGACCGCTCAGCCTCCACGCTTCAGCGAACGAGAGGATCAGGTAGGTAACACCCAGGATGAGTATCGGCGCCGCCAGGTAGGGCGAGAGCCACGCGAGTAGAGGCGTTGCGGCCGCAAGCGCGAGCGCGAGGGCGGGGACGTAGTGATGCCATCGCAAGTATCCGCGTACACCCATCCGGGCGATCGCAAGCTTCCACCTGCCATAACGGTAGTACTGCCGCCACAGCCCGCGAAGACTCTCGCGAGATCGGTACAGAACCTCCACGCTCGGCTCGTACCACACGACTTCGCCGCTCGCTCTTAGTCTCGCGTTGAACTCGTCGTCCTCGTTGCAGGCGAGGTGAGGATTGAATCCGCCGATGCGGTCGAAGGCACGGCGGGCTATGAAACCGGGGAACGCCGAATCCAATGTTCGTGGCCGGGATCCGAAGTGTTGGGCCGCATCCCCGACGGCTAAGGGGCTCGAACTCGCCGCGGCGACCGCTTTGCCCCAAGCGGAGCGACCCGCCTTCACATAGCGGCCGCCCACGTTTGCGGCACCCGTACGGCCGGCGGCGTCGACCATGCGCTCGATGTAGTCCCGGGGCAGTACGCTGTGCGCGCTGACGATCGCGAGGTAGTCGCCACGAGCGCGTTCAGCCGCCATGTTGAGGCCCGGCGCCATGATGATTCGTTCGTTACGAAGAACGGAGACCCTGCGCGGTCCAGCCTGGAGATGGATCGGATCGAGCGGGCTGTCGCTGGCGTCCGCGATGATGATCTCGGTGAACTCGGCGGGATAGGTCTGCTCGGCAAGCGACGCCAAGCATTCCGCGAGATCGACGGTCTCGTTTCGAACCGGAAGCAGCACCGACACGAACGGGCGCGTCACTCGGTCGTTCGGGGCCTGCGTCACAAGACGGGGATCTCCTCCATCCGCCAGAAGCGCCATGGGCTGATGCTCAGCCGATTGAGCAGACGTTCGTCGCACGGTGCCCGCCTAAGCGTAGCTTTGGTAATAGTCCAACTGGATCGCCGGTACCTTGTTCAATACCACGCCGAGTATCCTCGCATGCACCGCGTTTAGCACGTCGACGGCGCGCCGGGAGGCCCTGGCGGGTGTTCGGGCTGAATCGACGACCACCACACATCCATCCACCATCGTCGACAGTGCGTGCGCGTCGGCCACGGCGAGCACGGGACTCGTATCGATCACAACGGTGGCGGCGTCCGCAAGCTGTGACAGACTTAGGATCAGAGATAACATCTTCGTTGAAGACAGCGGTTCCGCCGGATTGAGGGGCGGTCGCCCGGTCGGGAGCACGATCAGATTCGGCATGACCTCGAACTTTCTGATATCGGCTAGGGGCACGGTCTCACGCAGAAGGTCCGCCAAGCCAACGGTCGAGTCCAGGCCGTAGAGCAAATGCTGCATCGGCTTGCGCATGTCAGCGTCAACGAGGACGGTCAACGATCCCGATTCCGCGAAGGCCAGCGCCAGGTTCGCGGCGACGAGCGACTTCCCCTCATCGCTCAATGCCGACGTCACCATGATCGTGCGCGGCGGTCGATCGAGTGCGGCGAGCACGAGGTTCGCGCGAACCGCGCGAAAGGCTTCAGCTTCGGGCGACGCGGGAGCGTCACGAACGAACAGGCCGTGGGCGCCGAGCGTTTGTTCGTTGGCGAAGGGGATCTCACCTAGTGCGGGAACACCGAGCCGCTCGCTGACCTCATCGACATCGGTTATGCGATCGACCATGTACGTGAACACGGCGATTCCCGTAAGGGTCAGAAGGCCTCCCGCGATCGCGCCGAGGATCGTGTTCAGCGCGACACGTGGTGACTCCGGATCCGTGGGCGCTACCGCAGGTTCCCAAACGGTTACGGTGTTCTCGGCTCTCGCCGCGACGAGCCTCAAGTCATCTCGCGTCCTCATCAGCTGGGCGAGCGTGTCCTGCCTGGCTGTTCCCGTTGACTCGAGCTGAGAGATCTGACTCCTGAGGTCTGCCGGCGGGCCTTGCGGAAATGCCGGCAGGGCGGCGAGGGCCGCGCGTAGCCGCGAGAGCTCATCGTCGATCCGTTGACGATCCGCCTCGACCGAGCTGATCTCCTCATCCAGCTGCGTCGCGGTCGTGCTCTGGAGAGACGATTGGAGCGCGCGAACCTGTTCGACGAACGAATTGGCGATCAGATCGGCGATCTCCGCCGCCCGTTGGGGGTCTCGATCCCGGAAGGAGACTGCAATGATCGAGGTGTTTCGGACCTGCGCAACCTGCGTGCGCTCTCGGAAGCTCTTGCTGTCCGGCCACGACACTTTATCTCTGGCGCGGCGCAGCACCACTTCACTCTGTGCGAGCTGGACGTAGCTCGGCGCGAGGTTCTGTCCGAGGACGGCATCTTGAAGGGCGGCAGTTGGGTTCGCCGCTGGTGCCACATACAGCTGCGATGTTGCGCTGTACTCCTTTGGCAGGACCTCACTGACGGCAAAGGCGGTCCCCCCCGCTACCACGGTTGCCAACGCAATCAGCGGTCCCCAGCGCCGAAACATGAAGAGGACTCGCGCGCGGGCGAAGCCGGGAACTCCGCGCGATGAATCGTCCATGACGCGAGTCTATCGGGACCCGGTCACGTCCGCGGTCTCGAGCTGATCCCTGGCCGCTCGGGAACGTAGACGGCGACACCTGAGACGGATGAACGCGCCGCCCCTCGCGCGGTGGGAGGCGCAGAAGGGGCAGTCCGGTGGTCCGCAGCGCTCCACTTTCCGCAACAACATGAGGGCGCGGGAACGCGATTTGAGTCCGAGTGCCGGTCCGTCAGCAATCTCCGTCACATTGAGAAGACGCGCCAGAGCCCAGGGTCGTACGCTCGTCGGCGGTAGCATGCGCGAAGTGGTGCACGGGCTTCTCAGATCAGCTGGTCTCTTGGGTAGACATCGCCTCCTCGCGCTCGTCGTCGGTACTGCGGTCGTGTTGGGCGCCGTAGTGCCAGTTGCCAGCTATCAAGCGTTTCCCGGTCTCTCCGGCTCGCTCGAGCTTGCGAGTCAGTCGCCAGTACCCTCGGCGTCGTCCCCCGCATCTCAAGGATCGGTGGCTCCCCAAGCCACACCTGGTAGCACGCTCCCAACACGCGCCGCGCCGGGCCAGCCGGAATGGCCGCGATATGTACCGAGCAATGAGGAGAAGGCGGCGGCGCTCGCCGCCCAGACCGACTACCGAATGCGCGGCTACGACTATCGCACGGGATTCCAGCAGTACAGTCCGAGCGGCGACTTCCTCAACTACGGAGCGCAGATCCGATTCCGCGATATCCCGGGCATTATCGCGCTCGATCACGATGGAATTCCGATGGTCTGGTATGAGGACGCCTACTACTACAACCCGGTCACGGTGGCCGAGCATGCACTGAGCCTGTATGGCCGCTACACACGCGGCGAGAACACACTCTCCGCGTTCAGAACGGCGGTCGATCGCCTGGTCTCGTTGCAGGACGAAAGCGGAGCTTTCCGCTATACGTTCCAGTACAAGTACATCGACACCGTTCTCGAACCCGGATGGACCTCCGGTCTTGCGCAGGGCTACGCACTGAGCGTCTTCGCGCGAGCGGTCGTGTCGCTCGGGGACCGTCGTTATGTGGACGCCGGAGACCGGGCGCTCGAGTTCTTGACGACACCGGTAGCGAGCGGCGGCGTCATGGACACCATGGCATCGCTGCACGGATCGCTGGGGAGTTTCGTTTTCTTCCAGGAGATCGTAAACAGCCCACCGTCGTACATCCTGAACGGCTTCATGTTCGCGCTCCTGGGCCTGTACGACTGGTCGCAGCTCGGCGGCGCGAAAGAGTCCGCCCGCAGCTACTTTCAACGAGGCGTGCTCACATTGTCGAACATTCTCCAGTACTACGACCTCGGTGCGTACAGCGCGTACGACCTCCAGCACATCACATACGGTCGCGCGCCTCACGTGGCCGGCGAATATCACCAGATCCACATCTACCAACTTCACGCTCTGGCGTCGATCACGAACGCTCCAGAATTGTCCGCCACCGAACTCGCTTGGCGGGGGTACGTCGACTAGGACTAGGACTAGGTGAGGCCTCCCCAGACATGTCGGTCACACGTTGCCGCTGAGCTAACCACTCGAGCGCCGGCAGCCCGCCGAGCCGGGTGTGAGGACGTTCCGCGTTGTAGTAGGCGAGGTAGAGTGCGACCGCAAAGGGCACGCTCCGCATCGCTGTGCAGCTCGAGGGCGTAGAGGCACTCGCGCTGGACCGTGCCGATGGAGCGCTCGACCCGGCCGTTCGCCCAGGGTGATAGGGCTTCGTGCGGCTGTGCCGCAGCCCAAGCGCCGCCGCGGCCTCGCTGAAGCTGCGCTTGTACCCCGGGCCGTTGTCGGTGAGCACGCGACGCACGCGGATCCCCTTCGCGTCGAAGAACGCGACCGCGTGGTGAAGGAAGCTGATCGTGTCGACCCTCCGCGCGGTCTGCAGCAGCTCGGCATAGACGAGCCGGCTCGCGAGGTCGATCGCCACGTGGAGATGGCGCCAGCTGACCTTGCCTGGGCGCGGGCCGCCGCCGGCGTGGCGGTGCCCGCCGCCGCGGTCGATCGAGCCGAGCGACTTGATGTCCATGGCGATGAGCTCGCCCGGCTCGCGCACGTCGACGCGCCCGAAGCTGCGTGGCGGCTTGGCGAAGGGGTGCGAGAGCCGATTGGCGCCGTGGCGGCGGAGGATGCGGTCACGGTGCTCGGCTGCAGATCGAGGTACGGGCCGAGCAGGTCCGGCCCCGGCTCTACAAATGTCGGCGCCGTCTTAGCGCATTCGTACTGACCCCCTGGGTCACTAGAGCCATGGTTCTGGGCGAATCTCCTATGGCGCGCGAGGCCGGCTGAGCAGAACAATCGCCGCCGACGGACGTTTCCTAAACAAACACAACAGGCGCACTGCACACGAAAGGGCACACCCGGCGCGAGCCGGGGCCGCAAAGCCAACGGGGCTCCTTGAGCCGGCCGGGCTACCGAATGGAGGAGTGACGATGCCAGCCGGCGGGTCGCTACGACGCGGCAACAGCTCATGGAGTACCGCCGTGCCGATACCGAGCACGCCTGCTCGACCCCATTCGACAGGATCCTCGCGGGGCCTTCTCGCACTCGAGTGGCTCGTCAACGGACTCCTGCTCGTCACGCTCTTCGGTCTCGTCGCGATCCCCCTCGATTTCCGCGTCGACGGCGCGAGCCCGGCGTCGCCTGCCTTGACCTTGTCCCCCA
>DHJC01000004.1:13053-14303 GCA_002404155.1 Chloroflexi bacterium UBA4730
GCCCGTGCTGACACCGGCGCCGACACCGACTTCCGCTCCGGCCGCTACAGCCTCACCGACGTCTGTACTGACGCCGACGCCGACGCCCACTCCCGCCCCGACGGCAAGCCCAGCACCGACGCCAACGTGTGGGACAGCCGCGAACGTGCGCACGTACGGCGCGGTCGGCGATGGCGTAGCCGACGACACGCTCGCGGTGCAGGCGGCACTGAACGCGGGCGGCGAGGTCTGTTTCCCGGCTGGGACGTATTCGCTTGCCGGCGTGAGCGCCCCGACGACCGTGACGCGGGTGTTCGGACTGACGGGAGCGACGCTCGCCCAGCGGACGCTCGACCAGAGAACCGTAAGTGTCATCGGCACGTACACGCCGGGGCTCGTGATTGAGACCCTCACCTTCCAGGGGATCGCCGGTGCGACCGCGTACCGGAACAGCGACAACAGCGGCGTGAACCTGGGCAGCGCAGCCAACGTGACCGTCCGCAACGACACCTTCACCGGATACAGCAGCGAGGCGGTCTTCGTCCTCCGCGGAACGAACGTCAACGTCACCGATAGCACGGTCTACGGGGTCATCGGCGGTATCCGCTACATCAGCGTGCAGGGCGGCGCGATCAGCCGCAACCTCCTGCGAGACACCTCCATGCCGCCCGCGAACTTCAACATCGCGATCGGGCTCGACTCACAGGTCGGCTACTGCGCCAGCACTTGCCCGAACACGACCGGCGTGAACATCACCGATAACACCGTGACGAACTACACCGGCGCCCAGGATGTCTTGGTGCATGACGGAAGCAACATGAGCATCACTGGAAACACATTCAACAACGCGCTCATGGGCATCGACCTCGTCGGCTTCTCGTCGCTCGATCGGATCGACGGCCTGACGATCAGCGGCAACACCTACAACGGCACCACGACCCCAGGGCCGCGCGGCTCGGTCGGCAACATGGGCATCGCCGCAGCGAACGGCGACTCGTTCATCCATGTGACCAACGTGACCGTCACCAACAATCAGATCAACGACGCTAACGCGGTCATCCAGACGGAGTCCGAGGGCGGGATCACCATCGGCTGGGGCGACAACATCACCGTGACTGGGAACACCATCCGCCGCTCCTTCGGGGCTGGCATCTCGATGGGCAACCCCAACACGAACGTCTCGATCAAGGGCAACACGATCCTCACCGTCTACCCGAGCACGGTCGATTCACCGATCGGCACGCGCGTCGGCATCTATAAGACGAACTACG
>DHJC01000004.1:14533-14782 GCA_002404155.1 Chloroflexi bacterium UBA4730
GGCACACGGTCGTCCAGCTAGCCTAGCCTAGGATGGCAGTCAGACGGGCATGCCTGTCGTGCAGGCCAACGGAAGCGGCACCTTCAGCACGAAGTTTTCGGTTCCGGCGGGCGCCAGCGTCGGCACCCATCGGGTAGGAGCGACGTCAGCGACAATGTCGACCGGAAATGGCAACAACAAGTTGAGTGGGTCGGTAAGCGCGTCTGCCGGGTTCACGGTGCTATTAGCCCTCATTGTCGCGACGTCCCC
>DHJC01000056.1:0-7058 GCA_002404155.1 Chloroflexi bacterium UBA4730
GCTAGGACTAACGGGGTATCTACATTCTGTTGCTTCCCTTCCCACCCCGTGAGAAGAGTCATGACCAAGCATCGTGCTTGGCGGGCCGAGCATTTCTGTCAGCCTCTCGCCATTGCTGGCGAGATCGGACTGTGTCTTCGCCCCGATCAGAATGGATCGGGGGCCTGCGTACAGTCTCTACGGGGTCCAGGTCCCTCGCGGGACCAACTTGTATGCGAGCTCCGGCAACATCGTCGGCGCGATGAGCGCCGCGAGGGCCGGCACGCTCGAGCCGTGTACATACACGACATGAGCGCCCTTGTTCCGATTCAAGCTCGTCTCCAGTCGATACAAATCTCGCAGCGTTGCCGCGAGTCGCTCGACTTCGTCGTGCTGGAAACTGTGGGTCTGAAATGACACGCCGGCCCGATCAGCCGTGCCGTCATCCATGAACCACGCCGCAACCGCGACAGGTGCGAGCAGCTTTTCGATGTTCTCTGGAACGATCTTTCGACCGTCTCGGTAGAAGCGTTGCCGCCATTCCGAGAAGATCGGATTCGTCCGAGTGACAAACTGCACGCACGGGTAGAGACGATCACCCAGCCGCTGATCGAAGTGATGCAGCGGCATCGACGTGAAGTCATTGAAGACATCACGTTTCCACGCGGCGAGCGCAAGATGCGCCGCCTTGTGTTTGATGAAGAGTCTGTGGTGATAGCCGTGCTTTGCGATGCTTCCATCGCCTAGCAACGTGCCCACCAAGACCGCCTGCTGGAACGCGTTCAGCTCGCTCGTGTTGTTCTGGACTTCCCTCGGCGTTATCCCACCAGAAGTATCGGGTGGGACTTTCACCGATATAGCAGGGATTGGTCACCGGCATTACTGCCGGAGGGGACAAGATCCTTATCCCGGTCGCTCCCCTAGCTTTCGCGCCTGAGCGTCAAGAACAGGCCAGCAGATCGCCTTCGCCACTGGTGTTCCTTCCGGTATCTACGCATTTTACCGCTACACCGGAAATTCCATCTGCCTCTCCTGCCTTCAAGTTCCGGAGTTTCCACGGGCCTCTCCCAGTTGGGCCGGGAGCTTTCACCGTGGACTTTCGAAACCGCCTGCGCGCGCTTTACGCCCAGTAAATCCGGACAACGCTCGCAACCTACGTATTACCGCGGCTGCTGGCACGTAGTTAGCCGTTGCTTATTCCTCGAGTACCGTCGGGTGTCTTCCTCGAGAAAAGCGGTTTACGACCCGAAGGCCTTCATCCCGCACGCGGCGTGGCTGTGTCAGGGTTTCCCCCATTGCACAAAATTCCTAACTGCTGCCTCCCGTAGGAGTCTGGGCCGTGTCTCAGTCCCAGTCTGGCTGGTCATCCTCTCAGACCAACTACCGATCGCAGCCTTGGTAGGCCATTACCCCACCAACTAGCTAATCGGCCGCAGGCCCCTCCCAAAGCGTCTTGCGACTTTGAGCACTGAAGTGAATCAGTGATCACATGCGGTATTAGCTCGTCTTTCGACGAGTTGTCCCCCACTTCGGGGCAGGTCACCTACGTGTTACTCAGCCGTTCGCCACTCACCTCAGCCCTTGCGGGCTTTGGTTCGTTCGACTTGCATGTTTTATGCACGCCGCCAGCGTTTGTCCTGAGCCAGAATCAAACTCTCCGACAAAAGAAGAGACCGATCCTTTCGGAACGGTCATCATCGCTTCGAGTTCGAATGGCTTATATCGACGAGTCCGCGCTTGTGTTCGTTCCTGCCACTTTTCAACTGTTAAAGATCGTGCCCAGACCTCCCAAACGGAACTTTGGCCACGGGCTTGTGCGGACGACCATCATACCGACCCACCGCGCCGGGCGTCAACCGAGGGGAGCCCCTGCGGAGGCCCGATCTTTCCGCGTAATTCGCGACATCCGGCGCGGCAGGGCGGCCGGCGAAGCGAGCGGGCAGGCTAGAGCGCCCGCCGGCCCTCGAGCGCGCGGCTGACGGTCACCTCGTCGGCGTATTCGAGGTCCCCACCCATCGGCAGACCGCGGGCGAGCCGGGTCACCCGGACACCGCCGGTCCCGAGGGCCTGGGCGATGTACATCGCGGTCGCCTCTCCCTCGAGATTCGGATTCGTGGCGAGGATCAGCTCGGTGATGCCGCCCCCTTTGATGCGCGTCACGAGCGGCGCGATCTTGAGGTCGTCCGGCCGGACGCCGTTCAGCGGCGAGATCGCGCCATGAAGCACGTGATACACGCCCTTGTATTGACCGGTGCGCTCGATCGCGAGCACGTCCAACGGCTCTTCGACCACACAGACCATCGCGTGGTCGCGATCGTCCGCGGCGCAGACCGCGCATGGGTCGGTCTCGGCGATGTTGAAGCACGTCGAGCAGTACCGCAGGTCCGTCTTCACCGCGCGAACGGCGCTCGCGAGGGCATCGGCATCGGACATCGACGCGCGAAGGATGTAGTAGGCGAGACGCTGAGCGGTCTTCGGGCCGACGCCCGGGAGCTTCGAGAGCTCGTCGATGAGCCTCGCGAGAGGACGCGCGAGTACCTGGGTCAAGCCGGCTCAGAACCCCGGGAGCTTGAGGCCGCCGGTCACCCCGCCGAGCTTCTGCGCCGCGAGCTCCTTGGATCGCGCAAGCGCATCGTTCACCGCCGCGAGCACGAGGTCCTGCAGCGTCTCGACATCGGTCGGGTCGACCGCGTCCTTGCTGATGCGGATCTCGCGCACGTCCTGGGTCCCGGTCATCACGACCGTCACCGCGCCGCCACCAGCGGTCCCTTGCACCGTGAGCTCGCCGAGCTCGGTCTGGGCCTTCTCCATGTTGGCCTGCATCTCGCGCGCCATGCGCTGCAGGTCACCGATGTTCTTCATGTCACTCGACCTCCAAGATGCGGTCTGGCCTGCGGAACGTCTCGAGCGCAGCGCGGAGCATCGGGTCTTCGGTGGCGGGCTGGGTGTTCGTGGCCGCGGCAGCGGGCTGCTTCACGCACCGTACCCGCATCGCAGTCCCGACGAGCTCGCCGAGATCCCGCTCGAGCTCGGGACGTTGCCGATCCCACATCTGGCGCGCGAACTCGTCGCTGAACGCAAGGACGATGGTCCCGCCCTCGATCGCGACGGGCTCGGCCTTCACCAGCTGCGCGGCCTTCGCGATGCTCCGCTCCTGCACGCGCTCGAGAAGCTGATCCCACGCGGACCGCACGCGCTGCAGCGTCACGCCCGGCGACGCCGCACCGATCGGTCGGGCCGCGCCGGGCGCGGCCGCGGTAGCGGTCTGCTGCGCGCGGCGCTCGGCGAGATCGACGACCGCATCCGATCTCGGCGCGGTCGCCGGCGCCGGAGACGCGGTGCGGCTCGGCACGGTCCCGTGCGGCGCCGACTTCGCCGTCGTCCCCTGGGGCGCCGGCTGCTTCGGGGCGGGTGCGGGCGCTGCGCCTTCGGTGGTGAGGTCGAGCAGCGCGAGCTCCAGCGGAAGTGGCGTTCCCTCGCCGGTGCGGAGCTGCTGCTCGGTCTCGATGAGCCGGTGCGCGATCTTCGCGAGCCGATCGAGCGAGAACAGGGGGGCCTGCCGGCGGAGGACCGCCGCGACGCTCTCGGTCGCCGTCTCAGGCAGCATGTCCGACGCGCGCACGAGCACGAGCGCGCGCATGTGATCCATCGCCCGCCGCACGAACAGCCGCAGATCGCGACCGTCGTCCACGAGCGTCCGGACCAGGCCGACGGCCTTCGCCGCGTCGTTCGCCGCGATCGCGTCGTACAGCGCGCTCGTCTCCTCCCAGTCGGTCGCGCCGAGGAGCTCGTCCACGTCGTCGACGCGGACCTTGCCCTCGGCGAACGTCGCAACCTGGTCGAGGATGCTCTCGGCGTCGCGCAGCGACCCCTGCGCGTGCCGCGAGATCGCTTCGAGCGCGGCCGGCTCGACCTGCCACTTCTCGGTCATCGCGATCGTGGCGAGTTGCTGGACCATCTTCTGGTGCGGGATCCGGCGAAGGTCGAAGCGCTGGGTCCGCGAGACGATCGTCGCGGGGATCCGCTGCGATTCCGTCGTCGCGAGAACGAAGATGACGTGCGCCGGCGGCTCCTCCAGGGTCTTCAGGAGCGCATTGAAGGCCTCGTTCGTGAGCTGGTGGGCCTCGTCGATCACGTAGACCTTGTACTGGCCCATCGAGGGCGCGAAGCGGACCTTCTCACGCAGGTCGCGCATCTCGTCGATACCGCGGTTGCTCGCCGCGTCGATCTCGATGAGGTCCAGGTAGCGGCCCTCGCGGATGGCGACGCAGCTCTCGCACGCGTCACACGGGTCGCCGTTCTTCGCCTTGGGGCAGTTCACGGCTTTCGCGATGATCCGCGCGATCGAGGTCTTGCCGATGCCACGCGCGCCGGCCAAGAGGTACGCGTGCGCGACCTGGCCATTCGCGATCGCGTTCTTGAGGGTGCGCGTGACGTGCTCCTGACCGATCACTTCGGCGAAGGTCTGGGAGCGGTAACGGCGGTAGAGGGCGGCACGCTCCGGCACGCGGTCAGGATAGTCCGTCGTCGGGGTACAAGAGATGTCGTGCGCGTCGATGTGTGAAGGCGCGCGCCTCATCGCGCCACCGCGCGATGAGCTGGTCGAGCGACGCACGTCGTTGGAGCATCTCGCGGACCGCGAGATCGCCGGAGAGTCGATCGAACGCGGCCTCGCGCCACTCCAGCTGGTCGCCCGAGAGCGCGACGCAGTCCTCGAGCAGCGCGAGCCCGACTTCCGTCGGACGGGCGGCGTCCCGATCGGTGACGTGAAGCTCGATGCCGCGGCAGCGCTCGCCTGCGTGCTTCGACATCGTCGGCACGAAGCTGGTCGCTCGCGCGGCGATCCCGGGCAGGCCACGGTCCCGGAGCCGTGCCGCCAGGGCATCGCCATCGAGCCACGGCGCGCCGATGAGCGAGAACGGCCGCGTCGTGCCGCGACCCTCGGACAGGTTCGTCCCTTCGATGAGGCACGTGCCCGCGTAGACGAGCACCGCGTCGAGCGTCGGCAGATTCGGCGACGGCGCGATCCACGGCAAGGTGGTCTCGTCGTACCAGAGCGGGCGGCGCCAGCCTTCGACCGGCACGACCGCCGGCACCGGGAGCAGGCACTCGGCGGCCACGAGTCGGGCGAGCTCGCCCAGGGTGAGGCCGTGCCGGATCGGGACATCGTGCGCGCCGACAAATGAGCGGTGCGCTGCCCGGAGGACGCCGCCTTCGACATGCGATCCGGTGAGCGGCGCCGGCCGGTCGAGGATCACGACATCGGTCCGCCGGGCGGCCGCGGCCTCGATGCAGCCGATGACCGTCGCCGGATACGTGAAGTAGCGAACGCCGATGTCCTGGAGGTCGATGGCCAGCACGTCGATGTCCGCCAGCATCTCGTCGGTCGGCACGCGCGTCGCGCCGTACAGACTGTGGGCCACCAGACCGGTGCGTGGATCGGTGGCGCTGGCAACGTGCACGCCGGCTTCGGCATCACCGCGGATCCCGTGCTCCGGACCGAACAGCGCGACGAGCGTCCAGCGGCGATCCGCGCGGATGAGCTCAACGGCGCTCCGCAGGCCGCGGTCCACGCCCGCCGGATGCGTGAGCAGTCCGACGCGGCGGCCGTCGACGAGCGGATGCCCGTCGCGGAGGAGCACCTCGAGGCCGCTGGTCACCTGCATCGGTATGCCGTGCACCCTCCGTCGATCACGCCAGCTCGGTCACGTCCGCGCGCCTTGGCTCGGATCAGGCTTGCCTGCGGCACTCAGCGACGACCGCTTACCGCTGCTTCCTTCCGGACCTGACGGGGTTCGCGGGCCACTGCTGCACAGGACCCGATCGTCAACGCCGCGACGCGCGAACAGGAGCCGGGACGACGGACCTCGGGAGGGAATTCAGCCCCGCTGAAGCGGATTGCGGGTACAGGGCACCGCTAGCTCCCCGCCTAGCACAGCGGATTAACGCTACCACCGGCACCGGGACGATGATGGACGCGGCAACGTCAATGGGGAGAGAGCGATGAACGTGCAAGAGGTCCTCGAGAAGGCCCAGGACACCGTCACGGTGAAGCGGGTGTATGGCACGCCGATCGAGAAGGATGGGCTCACCATCATTCCGGCCGCGTCGGTGTCGGGCGGCGGCGGTGGTGGCGGCGGCCCCGCGGATTCCGGCGGCGGGGTCGGGTACGGCGTGCGGGCACGGCCGGTCGGCGCGTTCATCATCAAGGACGGCGAGGTCCGTTGGGAGCCGGCGATCGACGCGACGCGCATCGCGCTCCGGGGGATGCTCATCCCGATCGTCGCGCTCATCGTCGCGCGCTCGATCGTCAAGACCGTCGCGAAGCGCCGCTAACGAAGCAAGGCGTCGGCCACGCCCGCGAGATCGGGCGCGATGACATCCGGCTGCGGTCCGTGCGGATACAAGATCGCACCGGGACGGGCGACGAACGCCGCGCGGCACCCGGCCGCGAGCGCGCCGGCGATGTCCCAGCCGTGCGCCGCGATGAGCCGTACGTCGGCGACCGGGACCGCGGCGCGCTCGGCCACCATCCGATACGGCTCGGGCGCAGGCTTCAGCATGCGCACTTCATCCGCCGAATACACCGCCTCGAGGAGCTCGCGCAGACCGCTGTTGCGCAGCTGCGCGTCGGCCACCTCCTTCGGGCTGTTCGTGAGCGCGACCAGCCGGAAGCGCGAGCGCAGCCGCTCCATCGCCGGACGCACATCCGCGTGCGGTGGGAGCGTGCGCATGCCGTTCACGATTGCGTCGGTGTGCGCCGGCGTGAGCGTGACCATTTGCCGGCTCGCGAGCATCGCGAGCGCGTTGCGCTGCGCGGTCGAGAAGTCGACGTAGGTTCCGGTCAACCCGCCGACGAAGGCGATCTGGAGCATGAGCGCGAACCACTGCGGGCGCAGCGTCGCGTCGCCGAAGGCGGCCGCGAACGGCGCATCCAGCGCTCTCAGATCGAGCAGGGTCTCGTTGACGTCGAAGGCGAGAACGGTCATTCGGCGGAGAGGGCGAGATTCGAACTCGCGAGTCTTTCGACTACTGACTTTCCAGGTCAGCGCCCTAGGCCACTAGGCGACCTCTCCATT
>DHJC01000056.1:7169-96360 GCA_002404155.1 Chloroflexi bacterium UBA4730
CAACCACTCGGACACCTCTCCGCCACGAAGTTTAGCTGGCGAGGTGCTTCTTCAGGAACGCGGTGATGCGCGGCCACGCGTCCTTCGCGTCGTCCGCGCGATACACGTCGGCGCGCTGCTCGTTCAGGAAGGCGTGATCGCCCTCGGCGTACACACGCTTCTCGAACGGCACGCCCGCGGCCGCCAGATCGGCCTCGAGCGCCGGGAGGGCGTTCATCACCCACTCGTCCTTGCCACCGAAGATGCCGAGCACCGGGGTGCCCTTCATCGCCGCGTAGTTCGGCTTCTTCTGCGGCGGCGTGCCGTAGCAGTCGACGACCGCGCCGACGGCATCGGTCGCAACGGTGCCGGTGAGCAGCGCGAGCATCCCGCCCATGCAGGTACCGATGACGCCGACCTTCTGCGAGGACGTCTTCCCGTGAGTGGCAAGGTATTGCGCGGCGGCCCGAGCGTCCTTTGCGGCCTGGTCGATGTTCAGCTCCATCATCAGCTTCTGCGCCGCGTCGGGCTCACCGATCTGCGCGCTCTTTCCGTGATAGAAATCTGGCGCCAGGGCGTTGAAGCCTTCGCGCGCGAACATGTCGGCGGTGCCCTTCACCTGGTCGATGAGACCCCACCACTCCTGGATGACGATGACGCCCGGGCCTTTGCCAGACGCGGGGCTCGCCAAGTACCCGCTCGCCGTGCCGCCGTTGCTCTTGAAGCTGACCATGTCACCCATCTACGCACCCCTCTCGATGTGATTCCGCAAGACGCCGATCCGTTCGATCTCGAGCTCCACCACATCGCCAGGCTTCAACCATTCCGGCGGCGTGCGCCCCATGCCCACCCCGTCGGGCGTGCCGGTCATGATCACGTCGCCCGGATGCAGGGTCAGGCCGGCCGACAGCTCGGCGATGACTTGTGCGACCGGGAAGACCATCTGCTTCGTGTTCGAATCCTGCTTGGTCGCACCGTTCACGCGCGTCGTGATGCGAAGCGACTGCGGGTCGGGGATCTCATCCGCCGTGACGATCCACGGGCCGAGCGGCAGGTGCGTGTCGAAGTTCTTGCCCTTGAACCACTGACCGCCGTGCCAGGTGCGCTGCACGTCGCGAACGCTCACGTCGTTCGCGATCGTATAGCCGAAGACGTGATCCAGCGCATCCGCTTCGCGGATGTCGCGACCGGCGCGACCGATGACGACCGCGAGCTCGACCTCGTAGTCGAGCTGGTCGGAGATCGGCGCGGGATGCCGGATCGCGGCCTCAGGCCCGATGATCGCGAACGGGTTCTTCGTGAACAGCGCCGGATGGTCCGGGATCTCTTGGACGGCGTCCGCCGGGCGGAAGGCCTTCCCTTCGGCAAAATGCGCGGCGTAGTTCCAGCCGACGCAGAACACGTTGCGCTTCGGGACGATCGGCGCGAGCAGCCGGACGCTGTGCAGCGGGAGCGCGGGCGCGGCCGACGTCGAGCCCGCGCCGCGCTGGATGAGATCCAGCATGTCCACCGTGCCGCGGAGCGGGAGGATCGAGTCACCTTCGATGACTCCGGTGAGCCGCCCCGCGCCCTCGTCGAACGTGCAGAGCTTCATCGGACCGGCGGGGCCCACGTGAGGCCACCCGGTGTGCCGCGCGCGTCGCTGGTCGTGACGATGGTGACCCCGCTCGGGAACGCGGCCGCGAGCTCGCGGAATGTGGCTCGATCTACCGGCACGCACCGTATTCTGGACGGCGCGCGCGTGACGCGCTTCCGCTCCGCCCGGGTCGTCGACGCGATCGGTTCCTCGCGCTCATTGGCGTCGCCGCCGCGCTGCCGCATTCAGCCGTCGGGCGCACCGCGACGGCCGCGCTGCGGCCTAACATCGGTAACGCGTCGCGCAGGGGGTGCTGAAGAGATGGCCGTCATCACGAAGGGCAAGGTCACGAGGGGCAAGGCGAAGGGCATCGACGCCTGCGCCGACGATCGCGGCGTGATCCGCGCGGCGGCGATGGACCAGCGCGGCTCGTTGAAGAAGGAGATCGGCAGGCAGGGCGGCCAGCCCACCGGCGAGTCCCTGGCAGAGTTCAAGACGGCGGTCACGAAGGTCCTCACCCAGCACGCGACCGCCATCCTCATGGACCCCGAGTACGGCCTGCCCGCGCTGAAGGCCCGCCGGCCGGGAAGCGGCGTGCTCCTCGCGTACGAGAAGACCGGCTACGACGCCGATCCGCAGAACCGCACACCCGATCTGCTCGAGCACTGGAGCGTGCGCCGCCTCGTCGAGGCCGGCGCGGACGCGATCAAGATCCTCCTCTACTACGACCCGTTCGATGAGAAGATCGTGAACGACCGCAAGCACGCGTTCCTCGAGCGCATCGGTGCCGAATGCGCGGCGCTCGACGTCCCGTTCTTCCTCGAGCCGCTGGCGTACGACAGAGACATGGACGAGAAGGGCTACGAGTTCGCCAAGCTGAAGCCGAAGGCCGTGCAGGCGTACATGGAGAAGCTCTCCGAGCCGCGGTTCGGCGTCGACGTGCTCAAGGTCGAGGTCCCGGTGAACATGGCGTTCGTCGGCGGCTCGAAAGCCAACCTCACCGGCCAGGTCGCGTACGACCGCAAGACCGCGCTCAAGCACTTCAAGGAGGCCTCGGACGCGGCCCGGCTCCCATTCATCTACTTGTCGGCCGGCGTCACCAACGAGGTCTTCAACGAGTCGATCGAGTGGGCCGGCGAGGCCGGCGCGAAGTTCGCGGGCGTGCTGTGCGGCCGCGCGACGTGGCAGCGCGGCATCCCGGTCTACGCGAAGGAGGGCCTCAAGGCCTTCGAGACCTGGCTGGAGAAAGAGGGCGTCGCGAACATCGAGGCCCTGAATGCGATCCTCGCCCGCGCCGCGTCACCGTGGTGGACTGCCTACGGTTCGCGCGAGGCCGCGACCGGCTAGGTCCAGCCGCGCCGGCCGACCAGCAAGCCAACGCCGGCGATGATCAGGAACACCGGCCAGAGCTGACCGATCGGCAGATCGAGCAGGAACGCCGCGGTGAGGAAGAGGAAGCCGAGACCGGCGATGAGCGGACCCGTGGCCGCGCTCGTATCGCCGTCGCGCCAGTGCCCGTACGCGGCGGACAGGGTGCTCGCGGCGGGGATGAGGATGAACAGCGCCCACCAGTTGCGGAGCGTCGTCCCGAAGTAGTTCTCGGCCAGGAAGATCGCACCGAGCGCGATGAGGATGATGCCCGGGAGCCACGAGCCGTACATCGCGCCGTCGCTGAATTGGCGACTGCGCGTCGGATGTGGCGCCGTGGACCAGTCCGTTTTCGGTGTTCCGCGGGTCTCGCTCACCGCTCGATGCTAGTCCCGGTCCCTGCGGCCGGCGAAGAACTCCGAGAGCATCGCCTCGGCCTCCACGCGGCGCGCGCCAAGCCGCCACTTCGGGTGGTGGTTGAGCGCGGGCTCGTCGAGGAGCTCCGCCACCGATCGCACGGCACCGGCCTTTGGGTCAGGCGCCGCGAACACGACGAGGTCGATGCGCGCGAGGACCGCCGCGCCGGCACACATGGCGCAGGGCTCGAGCGTCACGTAGAGCGCGCACCCGGTCAGCCGCCAGCGTCCGAGGACACGCGCCGCCTCGCGGAGCGCGATGAGCTCGGCGTGCGCGGTCGGGTCGCGATCGAGCTCCCGTGCGTTGTGGCCTTTGCCGACGATCGCGCCCTCGTGCACGACCACCGCGCCGATCGGCACGTCGCCGTGTTCGATCGCGGCCCTCGCCTCGTCCAGTGCAGCGGTCATGAACCCGTCGTCGTCGGCCACCCCGGGGAGGCTAGACACCGAGGTACCGGGCCTCGACGTCGGGCTGAGCTGCGAGCTGCGCGGGTGTGCCCGCGAACACGATGGTCCCCTTGTTCATGACGTAGATCCGCTCGCCCACGCGGGTCGCGAGCGCGAGGTTCTGCTCTACGAGCAAGATCGCGAGCCCGGGCGAACGGAGCGACCGGAGCGCCTCGCCCACGTCGGCCACGAGTTTCGGCGCGAGCCCCTCCGACGGCTCGTCGAGCAACAGGAGGCTCGGGTTGCGCATCAGCGCGCGACCGATCGCGAGCATCTGCTGCTCCCCACCGGAGAGCTCATCACCGCGATTGTCGAGCCGGCGCCCGAGCGACGGGAACAGCTCGAGCACGCGACGCTCGTCCCAGCCTCCGGCGACGGCATGCGCGGCGAGGAGCAGGTTCTCGCGCACAGTGAGCTCCGCGAAGATCCTCCGGCCCTGTGGCACGAGCGCGACCCCGGCCCGCGCGATGCGGTGGGCCGGCTGGCCAGCGAGATCCGCGGCGCCGACACGCACCGACCCCGTGCGTGGCCGGACCAATCCGGTGATCGCGGCGATCGTGGTCGACTTGCCCGCGCCGTTGCGCCCGACGAGCGAGACGGCCTCGCCGTCGCGCACGTCGAGGTCAACGCCCTGGAGCACGTGGCTGTCCCCGTAATACGCGTGGAGCCCGCGGACCTCGAGCGTCGTCACGACTCGACGACCTTCCCGAGGTACACGTCGTGGACCTGGCGATCGCTCCTGATCTCGTCCGGGGTGCCCTCGGCGATCGCCCGACCTTCATGGAGCACGGTGAGGCGGTCGGCAAGGCGGAACACGACGTCCATGTCGTGCTCGACGATGAGCAGCGTCAGCGAACGGTCGAGGGCGGCGATGAGCGCGGCGATCCGTTGGGTCTCAGCGGGCGACATCCCCGCCGTGGGCTCGTCGAGCAGCAGCACCCGTGGGCGTCGAGCAAGAGCGAGGGCGAGCTCGAGCTGGCGGCGCTCTCCGTGGGACAGCGCGCGAGCCGGGACGGCCCCGCGACCCTCAAGCCCGACCTGCGCGAGCACCGCTTCGGCCCCCGCGACCTCAGCGGATGTCGGCGATCGGAGCGGCCGGTACGCGCCGCCAAGCGAGGTGATCGATAGGAGCACGTTCTCGCGCGCGCTCAACGGATTGAACAGCTCGTTCCGCTGATACATCCGGGCGAGCCCAAGGCGCGCGCGCTGCCACGTCGTGAGCGAATCGAGATTGGTCCCGCCGAGCCGCATCGTGCCGCCGGTGGCGGGCAGCTCGCCGGTGAGCACGTTGAACAGCGTCGTCTTCCCCGCGCCGTTCGGTCCGATCACCGCGCGCCGCTCTCCGGCCTCGACGCGCAGATCGACCCCGGCCAACGCGCGGATCCCCCCGAAGTCTCGGCGCAGCTCCCGGATCTCGATCACGCCCGCACCATCCGGCGCAGCGCGCCGGCGATGCCCTGCCGCGCGAACACGACGAACAGGATGAACACGATCCCAAGGACCGTCTGCGCCGGTAGCTGCGACGGAAGGACCCGCTCGATGAGGAGCACCACGGCCGCACCGAGCACCGGTCCGAACAGCGTCCCGGCGCCGCCGATGAGCACCATGACGAACCCGGTCACCGACGTGCTCAGGGCCACGTCGTTCGGTGACACGAATCGGAACTCGTACGACGACAGCGCGCCGGCGACCCCGGCGATCGCGCCTGCGAGCACGAACGCGGAGAGCTTCAGAGTCCGAGTGTCGTAGCCGAGGGCTCGCATCCGCCGCTCGTTCTCGCGGACGCCGACGAGGGCGCGCCCGTAGCTCGACGTGGTGATCCGCCACAGGAGAAGGAGAACGAGCAGGAACGTGACGCAGACCAGCAGGTACAGGTTGCCCGCGGCGTTGAAGTCGATCCCGAAGAGGATCGGCCGGTGGACCGCGGAGAATCCGTTGGAGCCGCCGGTGAGGTCCGTCGCCTGGAACGCGATCGCGAAGACCATCTGTGCGAGGGCGAGCGTGAGCATGAGGAAGAAGATCCCGACCGCGCGGACGGCAAGGAACCCGACGGCGAGCGCGAGCAGCGCGGCGCCGAGGATCCCTGCGCCAAGGCTGACGACGAGCTCGTCGGTTCCCAGGCGCTGCGCCGCGATGGCTGCGGCGTACGCGCCGCCGCCGAAGAACGCGGCGTGTCCGAGCGACGGCAGCCCGGCGTAGCCGACCAGCAGATCCAATGAGCTCGCGAAGATGGCGAAGATCAGGATCTGCCGGATGATCCCGGTCGCGAAGCGCGACGATTCCCAGAACTGCGACCACTCGGGGAACGTCGCGAGCGCGAGCCAGGCGACGGCGACGATGGCGGCGCGGGCGAGGGCGGGCCGGCTCATCGGCCGATGCGCACGCGACCGAGCAATCCGGTGGGCCGGAACAGCAGGACGAGCGCCATGATCGCAAAGATCAGCGCGAGCGCGAACTGCGGGAACAGCACCTTGCCGAAGGTGTCGGCCGGTCCGACGACCGCGCTCCCGGCGATGGCCCCGGAGAGCGACCCGAGGCCGCCGACCACGACGACGATGAGCGAGTAGATGAGCGCGTCGATGTCCATGCCGGGCTGCAGCCCGAACACCGGTGCCGCGACGACGCCCGCGAGCCCCGCCAGCCCCGCGCCGACCGCGAAGGTGAGGGTGAACAGCCGGTCGGTGTCGACCCCCAGCGCCGAGAGCATCTGGGCGTCCCCGACCCCCGCCCGGACGAGCGCGCCCAGGCGGGTCCGGCGGTGGAGCACATAGAGAAGGAACGCGAGGGCGGCGCTGAAAGCGATGACGAACAGCCGGTAGGTCGGATAGTCGCTCCCCGCGATCTGGATCGACCGGTCGAGGCCGGCCGGGAACGGCAGCGAGCGGACCGTCGCGCCCCAGCCCCAGTCGTCCCGCAAACGGATGAAGTCCGCGATGACGAGCGAGAGCCCGATGGTGATGAGCACCTGATCGAGGTGACGCCCGCGGAGCCGACGGAGCAACAGCGGTTCGATGATCAGGCCGAAGGCCGCGAGCGCGAGCGGCGCGACGATGAGCGCGATCCAGAACGAGCCGGTCGCGCGCGTGACCGAGAGGGCGACGTACGCCCCGAGCATGTAGAAGGCGCCGTGCGCGAGGTTGACCACGTCCATCATCCCGAAGATGAGGGACAGTCCGGCGGCCAGGATGAACAGCAAGGCGCCAAACGAAAGCCCGTTCAGCGCCTGCTGCAGGGCGTCTTCGAACGTCACGCGAGGGTCATTTGCCCGGGTCGGTCACTCGGCCGATCTTGTCGCTGATGGTGTTCACGGCCTGGCCGTTCACGGTCTTCACTTCGCGGATGTACATGTCCTGGATCACGTTGTGGGTGTCCTTGTCGAATTCGAAGGCGCCGCGCGGGCTGTTGAACTTCACCGCCTCGAGGGCTGCGATGAGCTTCGCCTTGTCCGAGGTGTCGCCGTTCGTCTTCTGGAGGGCCTCGTCGAGCGCGCGCATCCCGTCCCACGCCTGCACCGCGAACACGTCGGGCAGGAGGTTGTACTCCTTTTGATAGGCGTCTTTGAACGACTTGTTCTCGGGGTTGTCGAGCTCGACGGCCCAGAACAATGACGTGATAGCGCCGTTCGCCTGGTCCTTCACCACGGCGAGCACGTCCTGCTCGGTCAGGAAGCCGGCGCCGTACATCTTGTAGCCCGCCGCCGGCAGCCCGAGCTGATTCCAGGCCTGGATGTACTTCACCGCGTCCGCCCCGGAGAAGAAGGAGTAGATGTCCTTCGTCGGCTGGGACTTGAGCTGGGTCACGAATGGGACGAAGTCGGCGCTGCCGAGCGGCGCCTTCAGCGTGCCAGTGACCTTGCCGCCGCCCTTGGTGAAGCCGGTCGTGAAGTCGGCCTGCGACTCGGTGCCGAAGCCGTAGTCGGCGACGAACGTGAACACCTCCTTCACGCCCTTCGTGCTCGCCATGTACTCCCCGATGGGCTCGGATATCTGGTACGAGCTGAAGGAGCTGCGGAAGATGTACGGGCTCTTGCACGACGGCGTGCAGTTGTTCGTGGTGCGCGTGAGCGCGTTCCCACCCGCGTTCGTGGCGATGTAGATCATCTTCGCGCTGTCGACGGCGTTGCGGATCGCGTACGCGATCGGCGTCGCGACGACGCCGAGCATGACGTCGACCTGGTCCTGATCGATGAACTTCTGGGTCTTGGCGAGGCCGACCTGCGGGTCGTTCGCCTCGTCCTCGTAGATCACCGTGACCGGGCGGTTGGCGAGCCTATTGCCCTTGGTCTTCAGGTAGAGATCGGTGGATCGCTTCATCGAGTTCCCGAGCTCCGCGTACACCTTGGTGAACGGCAGGAGCTGGCCGATCTTCAGCGCCTTGCCCGCGGTCGCCGCGGCCGACGACGCGGGATTTCCGCCGGTCGAGGTGGCGGGCGCGCACGCTGCGAGGGCTACCGCGGATGTCGAGATGAGGAACGCTCGCCGCGACATCCGATTGTGGGACCCGGGCTTCGCCGCGAGGTCGTTCTGGTCGCTCATTCGCTCCCCTCCCCGAGTGGGTCGGCCCGAACTCTAGTCCGGCCGGCCGGCGAGGGCTTTTCGCCTGTCAGGAGCCGGTCATGCGGGCCGCGCGCTTTTCGAGGAAGGCCTGGACGCCCTCGACGTAATCCGTCGACCGGCCGGCGCGATCCTGCAGCGCCGCCTCGAGCTCGAGGAAATCGCGCAAGCCCCGATCCCACGAGGCGTTGAGGCCTTCCTTCGTGAGCGCATACGCCGCGGTCGCCCCGCCCGCAAGGTCGCGCGCGTACGCGCGCCACCGGTCGGCGAACTCGACGTCCGGCCAGACGCGCGTCGCCAGCCCGATGCGCAGGGCCTCGTCGCTCGTGATCGGCTCGCCGCTGAACACGATGTCGATCGCCCGGCCCCAGCCCACGAGCCGCGGGAGGAAGTACGCCGACGCGGCATCGGGGACGAGTCCGACCTTCGACCACGCCGCGCGGAACGTCGCCGACTCGCTGACGACCCGCACGTCGCACGAGACCGCCAGCCCGAAGCCCGCACCCGCCGCGATCCCGTTCACCGCGGCGATGACCGGCTTGCGCATCTCGCGGATCGCCGTCACGACCGGGTGGTAGCGCCGGCGGAGCTCGTCACCCAGCCGCAGCTCGGTGCCCTGCGCGAGGGCCTTGACCCGATCGCGCAGATCCTGTCCGGCCGAGAACGCACGGCCCGCGCCCGTGATCACGACACAGCGGACCGACGCGTCGGCCGCGGCGTCGGTCACTGCGGCGACGAGGGCCGCGGTGAGGGGCTCATCGAATGCGTTCAGCACGTCGGGACGATCGAGGGTGAGCACCGCGACGGCACCATCGCGCTCGACGCGGAGCGGGACGGTCACTACTTGCCCTTGAAGACGGCCTTGCGCTTGTTCATGAAGGCGTCGACACCCTCCTTCTTGTCCTCCGTGGAGAAAAGGAGGTAGAAGGCCTTGCGCTCGAACTCGAGGCCCGCATCGAGCGTCGAGCTCTGCGCGAGGTCGATGGCCTCGGTCGCGAGCCGTACGGCGATCGGTGGCTTCTCCGCGATCGTGCGCGCGAGCGCCTTCGCATCCTCGAGCCACGACGCCGCGGGGTAGACCTGGGCCACGAGGCCGATGGCCTTCGCCTCGTCCGCCTGCACCCGGCGGCCGGTGAGGATGATCTCCATCGCGCGGTACTTCCCCACGGCGCGCGTGAGCCGCTGGGTCCCGCCGGCACCGGGGATGATCCCGAGGTTCACCTCGGGCTGCCCGAACTGCGCGGTCTCGCTCGCGACGATGATGTCGCAGGTCATCGCGAGCTCGCATCCTCCGCCGAGGCAATAGCCCGACACGGCTGCGATGATCGGCTTGCGGATCTTGCGCACCCGCTCCCACCGCGTGGTGAGGTCCTCCTCGAGCATGCTCACGGGCGTCGCGTCGACGAACGACTTTTTGATGTCCGCGCCGGCCGCGAAGGCCTTGTCATTGCCGGTGAGGACGATGCAGCGGATCTCGGCATCGGCGTCCAGCGTCTCGAGCGACGCGACGAGCTCGTCCATCAGCTCTTCCGAGAGCGCGTTCAGGACCGCTGGGCGATCGAGCTGTACGGTCGCGATGGGCGCCTCGCGAGTGACTTTGATCGTGCTCACGGTCTGAACTCCCCCATTTATGGGGCTGAGTATCGGTCACTCGGTCGGGGGGTGTGCGCGGGTCGCTCGACCGAAAGAATTTCCCGCATGGATCCGGTCGCGCCCCTCGTCGATACCCCGCACCTCGAGCGCGCCATCAACCGAGCGCGCTGGGCCGGCGTCGTGCTGGTGCTCGGCCTCTCGCCGCTCTATCCCAATCTCGGCCTGGGCTGGGTCGTCGCGTTCGTGGCGCTCATCGCGATCGCCGCTGTCGCGGTGCCGCGGATCCGCCGGCCGAGCATCGGCCATGCGGCGGACACAGCGATCGTGGTCATGGCCATGTTCGTCTACTCGAATGATCCGCAGTGGACGACGTTCTTCGTCGGCCTCCTGGTCATCATCACCGGCACGTTCCGCTTCGGCCGGCGCGGCACGTTCGCGTCGGCGGTCGCGGTCACGGTCTCGTACATCGCCATCGCCCTGTTCCGCGTCGCCGCGTTCGGGTTCGCCTTCGAGGTCCAACGGATCGCGTTCCACTCTTCGGTCTACCTGCTGGCCGCCCTCCTCATGACCGGACTCCTGTGGGAGCTCGAGTTCCTTCGCAAGCAGAAGGAGGAGCAGACCGAGCGGTACGAAGCGCTCCTCCGCGCGCAGAGCGAGCTCGGGCAGGCGGTCATCCTGAGCGAGGCCGGCCGGATCGTATACGTGAACGAGGCGTTCGCGTACCTCGTCGGCCGGCCGATCGGCGACATCACGGACATGCGCTCGCTCTACGACCTCGTCGCCGAAGAGGAGCGGGAGGACTTCCGCGAGCGGGTCCAGGCGAACATCCTCTCCGGACGAAGCGTCACGATCGACGTGCCGATCGTCCGCCCCGATCAGGAGCGTCGCTACCTCGAGGTCGCGCTGAAGCCGTTCGGGACGAACGCCCAGGCGCGTCTTGTCGTGATCGCGCGCGATGTGACCGACCGGACCGACGCCGAGAACACACTGGCCCACCAGGCGCTGCACGACATCCTCACCGGTCTGCCGAACCGCACCCTGCTGCACGACCGGCTGGACCAGGCGATCGTGGACGCGCGCCGGCGCAACGAGCGGCTCTCGCTCCTGCTCGTGGACCTCGACGAATTCAAGTCGGTCAACGACAGCTTCGGCCATCACGTCGGAGATGCCCTCCTCACCCAGGTCGGTCCGCGATTCCACGAGCACCTGCGTGAGGGTGACACCGTCGCCCGGCTGGGCGGCGATGAGTTCGCGATCGTCCTCCCCGGCGTCGACGAGGCTGGTGCGACCCACGTCGCGGCGAACCTGCTCTCCTCCCTCGAGCGGCCGTTCGCGGTCGACAACGAGGCCCTCCACGTCGGAGCGAGCATCGGCATCGCCCTCTATCCGGATCACGGGGAATCTGCCGACGCGCTGCTCCAGCGGGCCGACATCGCGATGTACGCGGCGAAGGCGTCGCTCGGGAGCGGCTACACCGTGTATGTCCCGGGGCATCACCGGCCCAGCGTGAACCGGCTTGCGCTGTTCGCGGACCTCCGCACCGCCATCGAGGAGGACGAGCTGCTGCTGGAGTTCCAGCCGGAGCTGAACCTGCACACGGGACGCGCCACGGCGGTCGAAGCGCTCGTACGCTGGCGGCGCCCCGGCCGTGGGATCATCCAGCCGTCGATGTTCATTTCGTTCGCCGAGCAGACCGGCCTCATCAAGCCACTGACGGAGTGGGTCATCGAGCGCGCCCTCAAGGAGTCCGCAGCGTGGCGTTCGCGCGGCCACGAGATCCCCGTCGCGGTCAACCTGTCCACCCGCAGCCTGCTCGATCCGTTGTTCCCGGCGTACGTGGCAGCGGCCCTCGCTGCAGCGGGGGCGAGCCCGTCCGCGCTGCGGTTCGAGATCACCGAAAGCGTGTTGCTCGCCGAGCCGGAGCGCTCGCTGACGACGCTGAGCGAGCTTCGCCGGATCGGCGTTCGGTTCGCGCTCGATGACTTTGGCACGGGGTACTCGTCGCTGTCGTACCTCAACAAGCTCCCGCTCCAAGAGGTGAAGATCGACCGGTCGTTCGTCCAGGACGTCTGCTCGATCGACGGCTCCAGCTCGACGATCGTGCAAGCGACCGTGGACCTCGGACACCGGCTCGGATTCGAGGTCGTCGCCGAAGGCGTCGAGACGCAGTGCGAATGGGACCGGCTGGTCGAGCTGGGGTGCGACATCGTCCAGGGCTTCCACGTCGCACGTCCGATGGGCGCGGCGGAGGTGACGGCCTGGCTTTCGACCATGGCGCGCGCGCCGCTGGCGAGCGCCGTCTAGCTCAGTACAGCTGGCCCTTCGGGGCAGGCTGGCATTTCGGGCAAAGATCCACGTCGTCGAGACCCTTGCGCCGCCGCATGATCGTCGCGCCACAGCGCGGGCAGGGCTTCCCCGCGCGTCCACGCACCTGCATGTGCGCCCGTGGCTTCTTCCCCAGCTGCGCCGGCATCGCGGTCTCGACCTCGGCCAGACCCTTCGCGATGACGGAGCGGAGCGAGCCGTAGAACCGCGACGTCTCGTCCGTCGTGAGCGAACCGACGCGCCGCTTCGGGTGCAGCTTGGCGTCCCACAAGATCTCGTCGGCGTAGGCGTTGCCGATGCCGCTCACGAACGTCTGGTCCTGCAAGAGGTTCCGCACCTCGCTGCGCTTCGCCCTCGCGCGCCCGCTGAACTCGGCCTCGGTCCAGTCGAGCGTTCCTGCATCGGGGCCGATGTCCGCCAGGCCGGGGGCCTCGATCCCGACGTAGACCTTCCCCATGCGCACGTCATCGCGATACCGGAGCTCAGTGCCGCCCTCGAACTCGAGTCGCAAGCGGGTGTCCTTCGTCGCTTTCGCGCCGACCGGCTGCACCGAGAAGATCCCCGCGAGCATCGGGTTCACCGTCATGGCAAGGCCGTCGAAGGTGAACACGAGGAACTTGCCGTGGTGCACGACCGCTCGCAGCGTCCGTCCGACGAGCAGTTCGTCGACCGGCTTGAGCGCGCGTAACACGACCGGGTCGCCGACTCGCACGGCCACGACCTTCTTCCCGACGAGCGCATCCGCCATGCGCTCCTGCATGACCCGTAGCTCCGGCCATTCCGGCATCGGCTAGTCCGCGACGGCGGCGAGCCAGTGCGGCTCGGGCAGGTCGAAGTGCCGCGCGGCCCACGCGAGCGTCGATCTGAGCTGGCGCCGCTGGACCGAGCGGATCCGCGGCAATCCTTTGACCGCCGGTCGCCAGGCGCGATCGGCGAAGTAGCCGGCGATCCCCGCGATCGATGCATCAAGGGCCGCGGGACGGAGCGGCAGGACGAGGTCGTACTCGGCGATCACGCGCTCGGGCGGAGGCCCGCCCTCCATCGCGATGGCCTGCGCGAATGCCACGACGTCGAATTCCATCGGGCCTGCGCACGCGAAGTTCCAGTCGAAGATCCGGAGCAGCTTGCGCTGCAGCCGGATGTTGTCCGAACGTGTGTCGAAGTGCATGAACACGAACGGTGGCCGGAGCTTCAGCAGGCGCGTCGCGCGCTCCCGGAAGACCGGCAGGGCGACGTCGAGCCACTCCTCGGCCTCGGCCGCGCGGTGCCGCGCCAGCGACGCGGTACCGCGGAGCTCGCCGGAGGACGCGAGCCGATCCCAGAACGGCGCGAAATCCTGATGCTCGATGCGCGACAGCCAGCGCGGCAGCGGCTTTCCATACGTGTTCGCGTGGAACGCGGCATACGACCGCGCGCACGCTTTCGCCTTGGCCGGCGTCCAAGGTGGCATCGTCTCTGGTCCAACGTCCTCGAGCACCATCACGTGCCAGCCCTCGGCCGTGGCGCCGCCGAAGTACTCGGGCGCCCAGGGCCGCATGAACGCGGCGCACTCCTGATAGATGTGCTCCTCATTCATCAGGTCCCACTTCACGCCGCTGTCCGTGCTGAGCGGATACGTGCCCTTCATGAACGCGCGCCGACCGTCGCGGAGGAGCATCCGGAACGTCGCCGAGGGCGCGTAGCCGCCGTACACGCGCTCGGCCCGCGCCACCGGGGATCCGAGCAGCTTCGCGACCTCGTCCTTGATCGGGCGCGGGACCGCCGACCAGGGCGGCTTGGCTTCAGCTCCGGTCCGCGACAACGGCCCGCAGCTGCTGCCAGGCTTCGCGCGCCTCTTCCACCGATCCCTCGTCCTCGATGGTCGAGATGTCCCCGGGGTCCTTGCCCAGGATCACGGCCTTGAGCACGCGCCGCATGATCTTTCCGCTCCGCGTCTTCGGGAGCAGGTCGACGAAGTTGAGCTCGCCGATGACCGCGAGCGGCCCGATCTCCTTCCGAACGGTCGCGAGCAGCTCGGCCTTCAGCGCGTCGGACGGCGTGTGGCCCTCCCTCAGCACGATGAACGCCGAGATCACCTGGCCGCGCAGCTCGTCGGGCCGGCCGGTGACGCCGGCCTCAGCGACCGCCGGGTGCCGGAGGAACGCGGTCTCGACCTCGATGGTCCCGATGCGGTGATCGGCGATCTTGATGATCTCGTCGGCGCGGCCGCTGAACCAGACGTACCCGTCCGCGTCGATCGAGGTCGCGTCACCGGTGAAATACACCTGCTCGCCCGGCACCTTCTCCCAGTAATCGGTGGCGTAGCGCTCGGGCTCCGCCCACAAGCGTGCCGTCAGGCCGGGGAACGGCCGCGTGATCACGAAGATCCCCTTCTCGTCCGGCGCGCACGGCCCGCCCTCGGGCGTCAGCACCTTCGCTTCGATGCCGGCGAGGGGCACGCCGCCCGAGCCGGGCTTGATCGGCAAGAGCGCGATGCCGTACGGGTTGCCGACGATCGGTCCGCCGGTCTCGGTCTGCCAGTAGTGGTCGATGACCGGGATCCGGTCGCCGAGGGCCTCCTTCTGGAACCACTCCCAGGCCGGCGCGTTCAGGACCTCGCCGGCGCAGAACACGCGCTCGAGCGAGGTCAGATCGTGTTTCTTCGCCGGACCGGTGCCATAGCGCATGAGGAGCCGGACGGCCGTCGGCGAGGTGAACGCACCGGTCACCCGGTGACGCTCGACGATCTTGTAGAACGTCTCGGCGTCGGGATGGTCGAGCCCGCCTTCGTACGCGATCGTGGCGCAGCCCACAAGGAGCGGGCCGAACACGATGTAGCTGTGGCCGACGACCCACCCGATGTCCGACGTCGACCACCAGACGTCGCTCGGCTTCAGACCGAACATCCACTTCGCCATGCTGTAGACGTAGACCTGATAGCCACCGTGGGTGTGCACGGCCAGCTTCGGCTTCGCCGTGGTGCCGCTCGTCGCCAGGATGTAGGCCGGCTCGTTCGCCTCGAGCTCGACGTGTGCGTCGTCCTGGCCGGTGCCGCCCGCGAGGAACTCACTCCATTCGATATCCCGCCCCGCTGTCCACGCGAGGTCTCCCACCGTTCGCCGCAGCACGACCACCCGTTCGATCGTCGGCGCCGCGGCGACAGCCTCGTCGACGATGCCCTTCAGCGGGACGTCCTTCCCCTTGCGGTACGTGACGTCCGTCGCGAAGAGGGCCTTCGCGCCGGCGAGACGCACCCGCTCGCCAAGCGCACCCGATCCGAAGCCGGCGAACACGACGATGATCACCGCACCGATGCGGATCGCGCCGAGCATGAGCGCGATCGCTTCCGCCGAGGTCGGCATGTAGATCGCGATGCGATCGCCCTTCTGGATGCCGAGGCCGCGGAGCGCGGCGGAGATGCGCTTCGTGTCCGCGAGCAGCTCGGCGTAGGTGAAGGTCCGCGACTCACCCCGTTCGTTCTCGGTGATGAGCGCCGTCGCGCTGCCGCGCCCGCTCGCGACGTGGTGATCGACGCAGTTGTAGGCGAGGTTCGATCGCCCGCCGCTGTACCAGCGGAACGTCGGGGGCTCCCAGTCGAGCACCCGCTCCCATTTCTTCGACCAGCGCAGCTCCTCGGCGGCGCGGCCCCAGAAACCCTCGGGGTCGTCGGTCGCCTCCTTGCGCCAGGCCGTCACCGTCGCGAGCGCGTCCATCTATCCGAGCTCCCGCAGCTTGTAGCGCTGGATCTTGCCGGCCGCGTTCTTCGGGAGCTCGTTCGTGAAGACGATCCACCGCGGGTACTTGTACGGCGTGATCCGACCCTTCACGAAGGCCTTCAGCTCGTCGGCGAGCGCGTCGTCGCCGGCTCTGTCGTTCTTCAGGATCACGTACGCCTTCGGCTTCACCAGCTCGTCCTTGTCCTTCGCACCGACGACGGCGGCCTCGAGCACGGCGGCGTGGCCCATCAGCGCCGCCTCGACCTCCGCGGGCGAGACCCACTGCCCGGAGACCTTGAGCATGTCGTCGCTGCGGCCCTCGTAGGTGAAACAGCCGTCCGGGTCGAGGTGGTACGTGTCCCCGGTCACCAGCCACTCGCCGCGGATGGTGGCCTTCGTCTTCTCGTGCTTGTTCCAGTAGTACGCGCACGCGGAATCACCGGAGACCCAGAGGTTCCCGGATTCGCCGGCCGGCAGCTCCCTCCCGTCGTCGTCGACGATCTTCGCCTTGTAGCCGGGCACGACTCTGCCGCTCGTGCCGCCGCGCGCACTGCCCGGCTGGTTCGAGATGAAGATGTGCAGCATCTCGGTCGACCCGATGCCGTCGAGGATCTCCGTCCCGAACCGCTCCTTCCAGGCGTCGAACAGGGGCTTGGGCAGCGCTTCGCCGGCGGAGACCGCGAACCGCAGCGACGAGAGGTCGTACGTGAAGTGTTCCTCCGGGTAGGCGAGCAGCGCGGCGTAAAAGGTCGGGGCCGTGAACAGGATGGTCGGCCGCTCTTTCGTGATGAGGTCGTAGACGAGATCGGGTGTCGACCGCTCCGGCTTGAGCACGCTCGAGGCGCCGACATGGAACGGGAAGAAGACCCCGTTCCCCAGGCCGTACGCGTGGAACAGCGGCGACACCGTGAAGTGCCGGTCCTGCTCGGTCGAGCCGAGGACCCGCGCCCCATACGTTTCCGCGCAGACCAGCATGTCGTGCTGGAGATGGACCGCGCCCTTCGGGAAGCCGGTCGTGCCGGAGCTGTAGAGCCAGAAGCACGCGTCATCGGGCGTGGTGTCCGCTGGGTCGAGCTCGTCATCGGCGGCCCTCAGCGCGTCGTCGAACGACACCACGCCGTCCGGCGGGAGCGTGCCGGCGACCAGCACGTGCTTCAGCCGCGGAAGGTCCTTCCGGATCTCGAGCACCTTCGGCAGGAGAGCCGCGGAGACGACGACCGCGACTGCGCGCGAATCCTCGAGGATGTAGCGGAGGTCGTGCGGTACCAGGAGCGTGTTGGTCGGGACCGGGATCGCGCCGATCTTGATCGCGCCGAAGAACGCGTACACGAACGCCGGCGAATCGACGCAGTGGATGACCACGCGCTGCTCCATGTCGATGCCCAGCGCGCGGAGCGCGTTGCCAGCCCGATCGACGTTCGCGGCGAGCTCGCCGTACGTGACTGAGGCGCCTTGGCAGCGGATCGCGATGCTGTCCTCGCGGACCCCGCGGTGCGAGTCGATGAACGTCTCGGCCGCGTTGTACCGCCTCCCCAGGTCCACGCGCGGATTATCGCGCCCTACCAGCCATCGTCTCGCTCAGGCCGCATCACGGCCAGCTTCTGTGCGACCGCGGCCTCCCCGACGGTCAGCGCGCGGCCGTCCCAGAGGGCCGGTGTGACCGATCCGCCGAGGCGAGCGAGCTCGTCCTTGCCGTCGGTCTCGGCGTTCTGGAAGTCGATCCGCGGCTCGAGCCCGAGCTCCACGAGGCGGAGCCGGATGCGCGCGCTCGCCGGCTCGGCGATGCGATGGAACAGCGTGTGGTCGGACCCGCTCACTTCGCCGCGCCGCGGCGTCGCGAGGCCCGACGCCGCTGCGCGTAGCCGAGCTGGTCGATCCAGTCGCGTGTCTCTCCCGTGACGACCGGCGGCCGAGTCGCCAGATCGCGCACGCGGGTCACACCTGAGAGGAACGTCGCCGTCCGCAGCTCGAGCGTGAACTGCGCGATCCATTTGTCCACCGCGTCGGCGCCCTCCAGTGCGGCCTGCAGCAACGGCCGACCGACGCTAACGGCGGTCGCGCCGAGCGCGAGGGCCTTCGCCGCATCGAGGCCGCTCCGCACGCCGCCGGTCGCGATGACCGGCAGCCCCGAGCGCGCGCTGCCCGCGACGGCGACGGCGCTCGGCATGCCCCAGTCGCGGAAGACCTGACCGAGCCGCGCGCGCGCCACGTCGCCCCGGCCCTGCGCGCGTAGCGCCTCGATCGCGGCGAACGACGTCCCGCCGACCCCGCCGATGTCGATCGCCTTCACTCCAAGCGTCTTCAAGCGCTTCGCCACGCCCCCGCTGATGCCCGCGCCGGTCTCCTTCGCGATGACGGGCACCGTGCTCTGCCGCACCAGCCTGCGGATCGCTGCCACGACACCGGACGCGCGGGTCTGTCCTTCCGGCTGCACCGACTCCTCGAGGTAGTTGAGGTGGAGCGCGATCGCGTCCGCGCCGACCATCTCGATGAGCGCGCGGATGTCCTTCGCGCCGAGCGGCGCGCCGTCATCCTGCGCGACGAGCTGCGAGACGCCGACGTTGGCGATCACGAATGCCTTCGGCGCGCGCTCGCGGACGACGGCGTACGTGCGCCGGAGGCTCGGATCGCGCAGCGCGGCGCGCTGGCTGCCCACGCCGATCCCGAGACCGTGACGCGCCGCCGCCTCGGCGAGCGTCGCGTTCACGCGCTCGGCGCCCGAGTGGCCGCCGGTCATGCCCGCGATCACCAGCGGCAGGGCAAGGGTGTGCCCGAGGAGCCGCGTCGAGAGATCGATCCGCGCCGCATCCGTGCCAGGCAGCGCGTCGTGGACGAGGTGCACGTCGTCCCAGCCCGGCGCGCGGTTGGTCTCGATGTCCTCTTCGGCGGCGATGCGGAGGTGCTCGGCCTTGCGCCGCTCGATCGCGGTCCCCGCCGCCCCTTCTGGGGACGGATTATTCGAAGACGCCATCGCGCTCGAGTGTGCGCCGTTCGTCGAGCGAGAGGCCGAGGATCTCCCCGAAGACGTGGTCGTTGTCCGCGCCGACCGTCGGGCCTGGCCGCTCCTGCAGGCTGGGCGTCGCCGAGAGCCGGAACGGCGGGGCCATGACGTGCATCGCGCCGATGGCCGGATGCGTGACCGCGGGCCACATCCCGCGATGCGCGAGCTGGGGATCGCTGAACAGCTCCGAGATCGAGAGGACCGGCGCGGCGCGCACGCCCGCGCGGCGGAGGAGGGCGACGACGTCGTCGCGCTCGCGCGTCGCGGTCCACCGCCCGATCGCTGCATCGAGCTCCGCGCGCGCCGCGCGGCGGCCGGACAGGGTCGGCGGTCCGGAGAGGTCCATCAGGTCGCAGAGCGCACGCCACTCCGCCTCGCTCCAGACGCTCAGCGCGACCCACCGGTCGGCGCCGGCGCAGCGATACACGCCGTGTGGCGCGGCCACGGCGTCGGCGTTCCCGGCGCGCCCGGGGATGCGTCCGTTCGCCGCGAACTCGAGGATCGACGGCGTGAGGAACTGGAGGCCGGCCTCGTACTGCGAGAGGTCGATCGTGCACCCGATCCCGGTGCGCGTGCGCCGCTCGAGCGCGGCCAGCACCGCGATCGCGCCGTAGCCCACGGCGACGTAATCGATGTACGGGCCGTACAGGAGCACCGGCGTCGAGTCGGGCTCGCCGAGCAGGTGCACGAAGCCCGCGAGCGCGCTGAGCTGGCTGCCGTAGCCGGGATGGAACGCGTGCGGTCCGGTCTGGCCCTGGTTGCAGCTCGACAGGACGATGAGCTCGGGGTGATCGGCGCGCAGGGTCTCGGCGCCGACACCGAGCCGCGCGACGGTGCCGGGGGTGAAGCTCTCGACGAACACGTCGGCTCGGCCGATGAGCGCGCGTGCGAGGGCAGCCCCCTTCGGGTGCTTCAGGTTGAGGGTCGCGCTCCGTTTCCCATCGTTGTAGAAGGCGAACATCCCTGCGCGATCGGGCTCGACGACGTCGTCCTTGAACGGCGGATACGTGGTGCGGAACACGTCGGCGGCGAGGCGGCTCTCGAGCCGGATGACCTCGGCACCGAAGTTCGCGAGGTACTTGCCGACGAGCGGGCCAGCGGCCGCGAACCCCATCTCGACCACGCGCAGCCCGGTCAGCGCGCCCGCACGCGCCGGCGCCGACAGGCGCGTCGCGATCTCGGTCATAGCGTGCCCGTCGCGCGGAGCCGGGCCAGCTCGTCCGCATCGACGCCGGCCTCGCCGTAGAGCTCCGCATTGTGCTCGCCCACTCTTGGCGCCGGCCGCCGGAGCGCGGGCCGTTCGCCGTCGAACAGCGCGAAGCCGCCGGGGAACCGGAGCGGCGGCAGACCGTTCGCCGGTACCTGCGTCCGCCAGAAGTCGCGCGCGCGGAGCTGCGGATCGGCGAGCGAGTCGGATGCGTCGCCCACGGGATAGCCGAGCATCTTGCGCTTCACGACCTCGCTGAAGAATTCGGTCTTCGTGAGCGAGCGGAGGAACGGCGCGATCGCCGCCTCGAGCTCGTCGACCTGTGCCTGCGTGAGCGTGGTGTTGTCGAAGCGATCCCAGTCGATCGCCGCGATGACCGGCGGGACCGCTCCGCGCTCCGCCATCCACTGGGCGAGCATCCGCCCGGTGTGGCGGCCGATCGGTCCGCCCTGGATCGCGAAGCTCACGAATCCGTCGGCGCAGGCCCACAGGTTGCGGAACCGCGAGCCGACGATGCTGCGCCCGAGGAGGAACGGGCCGGTGCGGCCGTGCTCCTCGCGGGCGATGTCCCACCACACCGGCGCGGGAGGGTGGACGGTGGTCATCGCCGCCTGCGCGGAGACATCGACACGCTGCGCGACCGGTGACCGGAGCGCCACGAGCGCGCCCATCGCCCCGTACATCCCACTCCAGTACGGCGACTGCGGCTGCGCGGTCCGCACCGGAGCGCGGCCCTCTTCGCCGGCGAGCCAGAGGCTGCCGCTCGCCGCCGTGACCTCGAGATCCGACCCAGGAACGCCCGCGAGCGGTCCATGCTGGCCGTACGGCGTGATCGACACGACGATCGTGTCGCGCAGCGCGTCCTCGAGGCCGAGCTCGCGGAGCCGACCCGGCGCGAAGGACTCGACGACGATGCGTGCGGACGACGCGAGCCGCGCGAAGACCGCGCGGCCGTCCTTCGACGTGAGATCGCAGGTGATGCCGCGCTTGTTCACGTTCGCGGCGAGCCACGGGATGGAGCGCTCGCTGTTCTCGATGTCGCCGACGAACGGCGGCTGCAGCCGGTCCGGCTCGCCGCCGGGCGGCTCGACCTTCACGACATCCGCGCCGAGGTCCGCGAGGATGCGGCCGCACACCGCGCCGGACAGGTCCGCGAGATCCAGGACCCGGCAGCCGCCGAGAAGCGAGCCGTCCTGCGTGGCGTTGGTCCTAGCGGCCGTACCGGGAGAGCGTCTCGACCCAGCCGTGCATGATCGCCTTCGCGCTCGCGATCTCGGAATCGTCGAACCACTTCTTCGGGTCGACGCGATCGACCGGATAGACCGGCCGCATGAAGTCGTTCTCGTAGCCATACGGCATCGTCGCGTCGATCGCCATGCCGCCCTCGAACCGCGTGTTCATGCCGGTCCACTGCTTGTCGCCGGCGGTCAGACGCTCCTCCGGGATGAAGGTCTGCCCGACGCCGCCGAACAGCGGATTGAGGATGTCCGTCCGCGGATTCACCCGCGTCGTGAGGCACCAGATGATCTCGTCCATGTTGTAGATGTCGATGTCGCTGTCGACGGCGATCGCGAGGCGCATGCCCTGGCTACAGGACATCGCTGCGACGAGGAAGTTACGGGCCCAGCCGTCCTCCCACTTGTTCCGCTTCTTGAGCTGGATGATGCAACCGCCCCAGTCGGTCATCGGGTACGGGATGTTCACGTCCTGCACGATGCCGGGCTGCAGGCGCTCGCAGAGCTCGAAGATCGCGGACTCGCGGACGGTCGTGTCGATGTTGTGGCAGTCGAGCATGTGCACGCCGAGCGGGAAGATGACCGGCTTCGACGCGCGCTTGCGCATCGTGATCGCCTTCACGTGGAAGGTCGGCGCGCGATACGCCTTGCCCATGTAGCCGGCCCACTCCGGGTGGAAGTGGAAGCGCCCCTGCACGTCGGCCTTCTCGGACTCCAGGGTCTCGTAGCGCTTGTCCTGCGGGTAGAACTCGCCCTCGAGGACATACTCCGCATCCGCGAGCGTGTACGCGTCGATCGTCCGGCACTTTACGTAGCGCATCGGGAAGCCCTGCACCGCGCCAGCGGCGCCAAGCTCGTCGCCGCCGCGCGGGAGTACCGCGTAGTCGAAGCCGCCACCGGCGAGGAGCGTCGCCGCGACCGGGACGCCGAACGCCATCGTGAACGGCACCGGCTTCGGGTCGCGGTAGTGCTCGGTCATGATCTGCCACATGTGGCCGCCGGGCGCCGGCTGGAACGTGCCGATGTTGCCCCAGCGGAAGTTCATCCGGTTGTAACCGATGTGGCTGCCGCCGTGGAAGTACTCACCGATGACGACGCTGTTGCCGGAGCCGATGGTGATCTCCGACTCAAGCACGGTATGGCGGATCGCCATGAGCCACTTGTTCACGTCGAGATCGTCGGTGATGACCTCTTCCTGCACCGGCGCCTGGTCCTGCGAGACGATCTCGGCCGGGATCGGGTGCGTGAGCGCGTGGGCGAGCTTCTTGGCGCGATCCGTCCCGTCGGTCCAGCCGAAGTAGCGGTTGACGATGTCCATGTTCGCGAAGAGGTTCGTGATCGCGCGCGCGTGCGGGTACCCCTTCACGTTGTTGAAGAGCACTGGGTAGCTGCCGTCGAAGTGCTTCTGCACGCCGGTGAGCTCGAGGTCGCCATCGACCTCCACGTCCGTCTCGAGGAGGAGACCTTCGCGGCGCAGCCACTCGATCGTCGCCGGAAGCGAGCGGATATCGTCCTTGCTCGCGGCTGGTCCGGAAAGATCGGCGGAGACACGGTTCTTCGGGCGGCGGGCCTTCGTCTCGAGGGCCATGAGCGCTCCTCCTCTAGTACCGGGTGGCGTGCGTCCGAGAATATAATGGTTAGACCATTCGCGCGCTACGCTGCCCACGCATCACCGCGCCTTCGGCGGGTCCGCTGAAGGCTCCTTACGAAAAAGGAGAACCGTGGAGTACCGCGACCTGCGCGACTGGATCGAACGAGTCCGCGACCTCGGCGAGCTGCGCGACGTGCGCGGCGCGACCTGGGAAGAGGACATCGGGCGCGTCACCGAGATGCTCCACCACACCGACGACTCCCCCGCCGTGCTCTTCGACGACATCCCCGGCTATCCGAGGGGATTCAGGATCCTCGCGAACGCGAACGCGACGCGGAAGCGCCTCGCCCTGACCCTCGGCCTGCCGATCGACATCGAGCGCCGGCCGCTCATGGACCGGTTCCTCGAGCTCACCGAGCAGGGCCGCGGGCTCCCGCCCCACGTCGTGACGGACGGCCCGGTGATGGAGAACGTGCTGCGCGGCGACACAGTCGACGTGCTCAAGTTCCCATCGCCGCAATGGCATCCGCTCGACGGGGGACGCTACCTCGGCACCGGCGTCGTCGACGTCCTCAAGGACCCCGACTCCGACTGGGTGAACCTCGGGACGTACCGCGTGATGGTCCACGACGCCAAGCGCGTCGCGGTGTACATCTCCCCCGGCAAGCACGGCCGTCAGTTCCGCGACGCGTACTTCAAGCGCAAGGAGCCATGCCCGATCCTCGTCGTCTGCGGCGGCGACCCGCTGCTCTTCATCGCGTCGACGCTCGAGGTGCCGCAGGGCGTGAGCGAGTACGACTGGGCCGGCGGCATCCGCGGCGAGCCGTACGAGGTCATCACCGAGCCGGTCACCGGCCTGCCGATGCCGGCCGCGGCGGAGATCGTGCTCGCGGGCTTCCTCCATCACGACAAGACGCTGCCCGAGGGTCCGTTCGGTGAATGGACCGGGTACTACGCGTCGGGCGAGCGCGCCGAGCCGGTGCTCGAGGTCGAGGCCATCTACCACCGCAACGACCCGATCATCCTCGGCGTCCCGCCGAACAAGCCGCCATACGAGCCGCACCGCTACCGGGAGTACCTCCGCTCCGCGCTCCTCATCCGTGAGCTCAAGGCCGCGGGAGTGCCGGGCGTCGTGGACGCGCACTGCTTCGGCGTGGGCGGCTGCCGGCTGCTAAACGCGGTCTCGATCGAGCAGCGTTACGCGGGACACGCCCGCCAGGCGGGACACGTCGCCGCGATGTGCCGCGTCGGCGCGTACCTCGGCCGCATCGTCATCGTCGTGGACGAGGACATCGACGTGACCGACCTCAACGACGTCATGTGGGCCGTGGTGACCCGCTCGGATCCTGAGCGTTCGCTCGACATCATCAACCGCGCGTGGTCCGGCCCGCTCGACCCGGCCATCCGGCCGGACCTCAAAGGCCACAACTCGCGGATGATCATCGACGCCACGCGGCCGTGGGAGTGGCGCGATCAGTTCCCGGTCGCGATCGGTCCCGACGCCGAGACGAAGCGCGAAACGCGGAAGAAGTGGGGCCACCTCCTCGCGCCGCAGCCGGCACGGGACACGGTCACACGGTGAACGAGCCGCGATTCCTGGTCGATCCGTACAAGGAGTGGGTGGCGAAGGAAGAGATCCCCGTCCACGAGGGCTTCGGCCTCGATCTCCTGGAGCTCGACCTGGCACCGTGGCCGCGGCTCGAGGCGAAGGGCGCCTTCGCGCACCTCACCGGTCGCGGCGACTTCGTCGACATGCAGGTCATCGAGATCGCGCCGGGCGGCAAGACCGCGCCGCAGCGCCACCTCTACGAAGCGGTCGTGTACGTCCTCGCCGGCCGCGGAAGCACGAGCGTCGAGTCGCCGTCGGGCGAGCGGCACTCCTTTGAATGGCAGACCGGCAGCCTGTTCGCGATCCCGCTGAACGGCTCGTACCGCCACTACAACGGGAGCGGCACCGAGCCGGCGCGCATCGTGGCAGTGACGGACCTGCCGCTCATCCTGAACGTGTTCCGGGACGAGCAATTCATCTGGAACAACCCGAAGGCGTTCCCCGAGCGGTTCGGCGGGGCCAAGCAATTCAAAGGCGACGGCACCTTCCTGCCGATGCGGCCCGGCCGGCACATGTGGGAGACGAACTTCGTCCCCGATCTCCGCACGTTCGAATTGAAGGAGTGGAACGCGCGCGGTGCGGGCGGCAGCAACATCATGTTCGTGCTGGCCGACGGCACGATGCACGCGCACATGTCCGAGATGCCGGTCGGCACCTACAAGAAGGGGCACCGCCACGGCGCCGACTTCCACGTCTTCGCGGTGACCGGCGAGGGCTACAGCCTGTACTGGTGGGAGGGCGAGCAGGAGCTGCGGCGCTTCGACTGGAAGCACGGCTGCGTGTTCGCGCCGGCCGACCGGCTGTTCCACCAGCACTTCAACGTCTCGGGCGAGCCGGCGCGCTACCTCGCGGTCGCGTTCGGTGGCCTGCGGTACCCGACGCTCGCCGACAAGCGCGCGACGTTCATGGGTATGGACGTGAGCGTCAAAGAAGGCGGCCGGCAGATCGAGTACGAGGACGAGGACCCGCGCATCCGCCGGATCTACGAGGACGAGCTGCTGAAGCGCGGCATCCCCTCGCGGATGGACGCGGTCTTCCAACCCGCCTGACCCACTCGCATCGCCACGACGACGAGGCGATCGACCCCGCGGCGCTCGCGGGCGAGCTCGAAGAAGGTCAGCCTGACGATGTCGTGCTCCGCACGGTCGGCATCGACATTGGTTCGACGACGAGCCATGCGATGTTCGCGCGGCTGCGGCTCCAGCGTCTCGCCGACTCCCTCTCGAGCCGCTACGTCGTCGTCGAGCGCGAGATCCTCCACCGCTCCCCCATCGTCCTGACGCCGTACACGGCCGGCGGCGTCATCGATACGGCCGCGCTCGAAGCGCACATCGCGAGCTGGTATTCCTCGGCCGGCCTCGCGCCCGAGGACGTCGACACGGGCGCGGTCATCCTCACCGGCACCGCGCTCGCGTGGCACAACGCGCGCGAGCTCGCGGACCTGTTCGCCGGGGCGGGCGGCGAGTTCGTGTGCGCGACCGCGGGCCACGCGCTCGAGGCCACGCTCGCGGCCCACGGGTCGGGCAGCGTCGCGCGCTCGCGCCGCGATCACGAGACGATCCTCCACGTCGACATCGGCGGAGGCACGACGAAGCTCGCGCGGATCGAGGACGGCATCATCGTCGCCACGACCGCGATCGCCGTGGGCGCGCGGCTCGTCGTGTTCGATGACCAGGGACGGATCGCGCGGGTCGAGCCGTCCGGCCGCGCGTTCGGCGTGCCGCTGACGGTGGGCGCAACGCTGTCGAGAGAGCAGCGCGAGCGCCTCGCCATCGGTATGGCCGGCGCGATCATCGCGGCGATCCGCGGTGCGCCGGTCCCGGCCGCGCTGCAGCTGCTCGCGTCGCTCGCGCGCTCGTCCGCGCCGACGCGGATCACGCTCTCGGGCGGCGTGTCCGAGTACATCTCCGGCCGCGAGCGGACCGAGCACGGTGACCTCGGTCGAGACCTCGCGGCGGCGCTGCTCGCGGTGCGCGACAAGCTGCCCGCCTCTTTGGAGATCACGACCGACGGCATCCGGGCCACGGTCATCGGCGCCTCGCAGTTCACCGTGCAGGTCTCGGGCAGCACCATCGGGCTCGGCGCGCCGCTACCGCTGCGCAACGTCCCCGTCGTGCGGCTCGGCGCGGAGATCCCTTCTACCGGACCGGGATCAGGCGCGCTCGCGCTTGCGGTGACGTGGGACGGTGAGCCCGACCACCGTCGCATCCGCGCGCTCGCCGAGCGCGTCGCAGCGACGACGGACCGCCGCCCACTCGTAGTGGCGACGGACGGCGACATCGCCGCGACGCTCGGCGCGGTCCTGCGGGACGAGCTGCATTTTGCCGGCGACCTCATCACGCTCGACGGGCTCGACCTCGGCGATCTCGACTACATCGACATCGGCGCGCCGGTCCCGCCGAGCGGCGTGGTGCCGGTGATCGTGAAGTCGCTGGTTTTCCCGGTGAGCTAGCGCTCGGCGGGCGCCTTCGGACGGAACGACGGCGTCAACGCCGAGCGGCCGGCCGGGCTCGAGAGCGCGACCGCGAAGTAGAGGACGAGGCTTCCCCCCGCGAGCAGCTGGAACATCGCGGGGATCCCGAACGCCGCCGAGAGCACGCCACCGGCGGCCGGCCCGATGATCGCGCCCAGATCCAGCCCCGAGTTGTACACGCCCGACGAGAGTCCGATGTCGCGGCCCTCGGCGCGTAGCTCGGCGACCGTCGCGGCACTCGTGACCCGCAGGATCCCGCGGCACAGGCCCGCGCCGAGGAAGACGGCGAGCAGGACCGGGCCGGCGATCGGTACTGGTACGAGCGGGATCGCGAACGTCGATGCCGCGAAGAGGAGCACCGCCCAGAAGTTGATGGCGCGGTAGTCGAGGAACCGGAACACGGCGCCGGCGAAGAACCGGATGACCGTCGCGGAGGCGGACTTCGAGGCCTTCAGCGCGCCGATGAACGCGACGGGCAGCCCGATCGCGATGCCGTAGAGCGGGAAGAACGTGTCGGTGCTGTCCGAGAGGATGTTGAGGAACAGGACGATCGTGAACGCGAGCCAGACCCGGCCGTCGATCCCGCGGAACGCCGAGACGCCGCGGCGCCAGAGGGCGACGCCCGGGGTAGGCGCGGCGCGCTCGCTGTCCGGGACCGCGGGCGTGAGCCAGACTGCCGCGATCGCGACCGATGGCGTGAGCCCGAGCCAGAGCAGCGTCGCGTCGATGCCGATCCGGTCGGCGAACGCGCCGGCCAGGAACGCGCCGAGCGCGTAGCCCGCGGAGAGCGCGGCCGTGTACCAGCCCATCACCGCACCGGCGCGCCGGCCGCCGCTGATGTCGATCGCGACGGCGAGATTGATCGTGCCGAGCGCGCCGAACGAGAAGCCGTGGACCACGGTGACCGCGACGATGAGCGCGAGGTCACCGTGCGCGAACGCGTAGCCACTCGTCGAGACGAGGAACAGCACGAGCCAGAACAGCTGCTGCCCCTTCGCCCGCGAGCCGCGGTAGCGGGCCCCGATCGGCACGCGCGAGGCGAGGCGCATGACCCCGAGCAGCGAGCTGAGCGTGCCGATGACCGTGAGCGCGTAGCCGTAGTGGTCGAGGTACAGCGGGAAAAGCAGGTTCTGCACGCCTTCCGTCGTCGTCGTGACGAGGCAGACGAGGTACGTGAGGAGGATCGCGCCCTTCAGCGGCGGGGTCCGGTCCAGCGCGGGAAGAGGTCGTGCGCGACGCCGAGCTGGTCGAGGGCCTTTCCGACGCTGTGGTCGACGAGATCGTCGATCGTCTTCGGAAGGATGTAGAAGCCCGGGACCGGCGGCAGGATCACAGCCCCGTACAGCGCGAGCTCGTGCATCGACTTCAGGTGGCCAGCGTGGAGCGGCGTCTCGCGGACCATGAGGACGAGCGGCCGCCGCTCCTTCAAGTGGACGTCAGCGGCGCGCACGATGAGGTTGTCGCTCATCGAATGCGCGATCGCGCTCATCGTGCGGATGCTGCACGGCGCGACGAGCATTCCCGCCGTGACGAACGTGCCGCTCGCGAGCGCCGCGGCGAGGTCGTTCTCCTCGTACTGCACGTGCGCGAGCGCGAGGACGTCGGCGACCGTGCGATCGGTCTCGTACTCGATGGTCGCGCGGGCGCCCTTGGACACGATGGCGTGGATCTCGACGGACGGATCGGCGCGCAGCGCCTCGAGCGACCGGATGCCGTAGATCGCGCCCGATGCGCCGGTCAGCGCGACGACGATCCGCCGCGTGGCGGTCACGACCCCTGTCTAGCCCGTACGCGCGGACCGGTGCCGCGCGCGGGTGAGGATCTCCGTCTGTTCCTGGGTCGCGAGCCAGCGGCGCAGCCGCTTCTCGAAATCCTGGAGGTGCGCGAGCATCAGGCGGCGCGCGGCCTCGGGATCGTGCGAGCGGATCGCGTCGAGGATCTGCTCGTGGGCCTTCTGCGTCGCCTTCGCCGATCGGACGTCGCGCATGTCGTGCAGGGTCTGGACGAGCAGGTCGCGGTACGCGACGACCGTCGCGGAGAGGAGCTCGTTCTTCGCAGCTTCGGCGACGGCGACGTGGAAGTCCATGCTCGCCTCGGTGTGCGGCGCCTGCTCGCGCACCACGGACCGGCCGCGCTCGACCTCGCGCTCGATGCGCTCGATCGCGGCGGGGTCCGCGCGCTCGGCCGCGAACTCGCAGGTCGCGGTCTCGACCACGGTACGGGCCTCGGCCACGCCGGAGAGGGTCATCCGGCGTAGCAGGATCATCGTCGAGATCGACTCGGCGACCTGGTCCACGTTCGTCTCGCTCACGAACGCGCCGCCGCTCGCCCCGACCTTCACGTGGACGAGGCCGCGGGCTTCGAGCACGCGAAGCGCGTCGCGCACGGTGATCCGCGACACGCCGAACCGCTCGGCGAGCTCGCGCTCGGACTCGAGACGATCGCCGGTCTTGAGCTCGCCGTCGAAGATGGCGCGCTCGATCTGGGAGACGATCTCGCCCGACGCGCGCGCCTGCCGGACCGGGGAGAAAGCGATGCCGCCGCTCACGCGGTCGCCGCCGCCTTCTGCCTGCCGGCGGAGGCATCCTCGAGGTACACGACGTTGTCGTAGCCCAGGGCCTTGAACAGCCGGTTCTGGGCCGACAGGAAGACGAGCGGCTCGTCACCGTCGTTGGTGTGCTGGTGGACGGTGTTCTGCGGGATGTACACGAGGTCGCCGGCCGTGAAGTCCCAGCGCGACGGCCTCTCCGCCACCCGCGCGTAGTACTTCTCTGCGATCTCGGCCTCGACGTCCCAGTGCAGGCTGTTGCCCTTGCCAGACATGACGTAGACGGCCTCGTCGGCCATGTGCCAGTGCTTCGCGCTCTTCCCACCGGGCGCGATCTCCTGCTGGTACACGTCGACGCTGTTCGTCCGGACGTCCTTCGTGTCGGGCGACGAGATGATGCGGACACGCCCGTCGCGGGTGTCCTCCCAGCGCGTGTCGCTCTTCTTGACGACCTTCTTCTTCTGTGTCGCGCCGGGCGTCCAGAGCTTGGACCAGTCCTCGCGCGGGCCGTAGCCCTGCGCGTCGAACGGAGCGCTGCGGCCCTGCTGCCACATGCCCATCGCCATCCACGTGCACTTCGCCTTCATCACCAGCGCGAGCGCGCGAGTGTCCTCGTTCGCGTTGAAGTGCTTGTGCACGCAGTCGGTGTGCACAATGGCGAAGTCGTCCTTCTCCCAGTCGTAGCGGACGCCGTCGTGGATCTCGTAGCCCTTGCCCTCGAGGATGTAGAAGCAGGCCTCGTTCTGGTGGCCGTGCCCGTGGTTCGCGCCTCCGGGCATGAGCTCGACGAAGTGGACCTGGAGGGTCTGCGTGAGGAACGGATCGTCTCCCGGCCCGAGCATCCAGGACGTCTGCGACTGGTCGGAGTCCCCGGAATGCCCGACGCTCGCGTCGTCGACGACGGTGCCGGCGCGGCGCACGCGGTCGGCGGCCCGCTGGCGGCGACGGAACTCGCCCAGTCCGTAGGTCTTGGAGCTCAGCCCCTGCAGGAAGACCCGGCCCTCGCCCTCAGCCACCGCGAACCTCCGTAAGGCGTCTGTCGGCTGAAAGGTATAACAATCAGACGATTCGGGCGGGAGGGTGCTGTTGACCGCGCGCTACGGCTCCGACGTGATCGTCGACCTGCTCCAGGGCTTCGGCATCGAGTACGCCGCACTGAACCCGGGCGCCACGTACCGCGGGCTACACGACTCGATCGTGAACTACGGCGGCAACAAGCCCGAGATCATCACCTGCACCCACGAGGAGATCGCCGTCGCGATCGCGCACGGATACACGAAGGTGACCGGCAAGCCAATGGCCGCGATCGTCCACGACGTCGTCGGGCTGCTGCATTCCGCGATGGCGATCTACTACGCGCACATCGACCGCGTGCCCGTGCTCGTCCTCGGTGCGACCGGTCCACTGGACCGGAGCAAGCGCCGTCCGTACATCGACTGGATCCACAGCGCGCTCGTGCAGGGCAACGCGGTACGCGACTACGTGAAGTGGGATGACCAGCCCGCGAGCGTCGCGGATTTCGGCCCGTCCTTCGCGCGCGGCTACCGCATCGCGACGACCGAACCCGCCGGGCCGGTGTACCTGTGCTACGACGCCGGGCTGCAGGAGGACGAGCTCGCGAAGCCGGTGAGCGTGAAGGCCGAGATCGCGGCGGCACGCCCGACGGCGGTGCAGGCCGACCCCGGCGCGCTCGAGCACGCCGCCCATCTCATCGCGCACGCGGAGCGGCCGGTCATCGTCGCGGAGTACGCGGGCCGTCACCCGGCCGCGTTCTCCGAGCTGCGCCGTCTGGCGGAGCTGCTTGGCGCGCCGGTCATCGATCTCCAGGGACGCTTGAACATGGCAACCCGCCACCCGCTCAACTTCACCGGGTCCGACGCGGTCCTGGCCGACGCGGACCTCGTCCTCAGCGTCGACGTCGGCGATCTCTTCCGCGCGCTGAATCGCCTGGACCGCACGACCTACGAGAAGCAGCGCCGGATCCCGGAAGGCTGCACGATCATCGACCTCGGGTTGATGGAGCTGCGGTCCAGCAAGTGGTCCGAGGACATCGGCCAGTTCCAGCCCGTGGATCTGTCGATCGTCGCCGACACCGCGCTCGCCCTGCCGGCGCTCCGCGAGCTCATCGCGCAGGACGCGAGCGCCCTGTGGCCCGGCCGGAGGGCTCGGCTCGAGAAGGAGAACGCGAAGCTCCGTGCCGACGTGGAGACGCAGAGCCGGGAGAACTGGGACGGCTCGCCGCTCGTGCCGGCGCGTCTCGCCAGCGAGGTGTGGAACGCGATCAAGGGCGAGGACTGGGTGCTCAGCGCGAACGACCTCGAGGACTGGGCCTGGAAGCTCTGGGACATCGACTCCCCGGTCCGCTGGCCGGGCCGCAGCCTCGGCACGGCGACGCAGATCGGGATCTCCGTCGGCGTCGCGCTCGCGCATCGCGGCGACGGCAAGCTCATCGTCGACATCCAGCCCGACGGCGATCTCCTCTTCGATCCAGGGGCGCTCTGGACGGCCGCGAACCTGCGACTCCCGATGCTCCTCGTCATGTACAACAACCGCGCCTACTACAACGACTGGGAGCACCAGCTCCGCGTCGCCGAGAAGCGCGGCACCGACAAGGCCAAGGCGAACATCGGCATGGATCTCTCGGACCCCGCGCCGGACTTCGCGATGCTCGCGAAGTCGTTCGGCTGGTACAGCGAGGGCCCGATCGACGATCCGAAGGAGGTCGGCCCGGCGTTGAAGCGCGCCATCGATGTGATCCGGAAGGAAGGCCGGCCCGCATTGCTGGACACGATCGTGAGGAAGCGTGAGCTGACCCGCTTCCGCTAAAGGGAGGTCCGCGATGTTCCGCGTGATCCGACGCGTCCTACCGGCGATCGCCGCGATCGCCCTCGTTGCCGCGTGCACGACACCAGCGGCGGCGCCCTCGCCGACGGCGGCCCCGACGACGGCCGCGCCCGCCACCACGGCTCCACCGCCCACGACCGCTCCGTCACCGACGCCGTCACCGACCCTCCCGCCGAACGTCGCGCCGGCCATCCCGGCTCCCGCCGCGGTCACGCTCGACGCGAAGACGACCGTGCTCGCCGTGCTCGATGTGATCAACCCGACGTGCTCGACCCGGCCGGCCTGCAATGACAGCATCCCGGCGCTGCAGGCCCTCATCAAGAAGGCCCGCGACGCGAACGTCGCGGTGGTCTACACGACGACTGCCGCGACCAACCCGATCGTGCCGCAGATCGCACCGGTGGCAGGCGACGTGACGATCGTGCCGTCGAACGCGGACAAGTTCAACAACCCGGACTTCGACGCGACGCTCAAGGCGAAGAAAGCGACGACCGTGATCATCGTCGGCACCCGCTCGAACGGGGCCGTCCTCTACACGGCGTTCGAGGCGAACGTCCACGGGTACACGGTGGTCGTCGCGATCGACGGGATCTCCGGGTCGATCCCGTTCGAGACGACGCTTACCGAATGGCAGCTGCTCAACCAGCCAGGCTTCACCAACGCGGACAACAAGCCGCTGGCCGAGAAGCTCGTGACGTTGAGCCGAGGCGACCTCATTACGTTCAAGTGACCGCGAGACCCAACACTCACTCACTCACTCACTCACTCACTCACTCACTCACTCACTCACTCACTCACTCACTCACTCACTCACTCGCTGAGCACGAGGGAGAGCGTGCCGCGTAAGAAGATGCGGCGCGCTCTCCTTTGACACCGCGACGATCGGTAACGCCCGCAGTGAACGTCGCGCGACGGCGTTCCGCATCACGTGGCCGCGCGGTTCGCTCGCAGATGCGCTCTCCTCTTCGTGCTCTTGATCACGACCCCATTCTGGTGTGCGCCTGCAGTACGGTCGAGCGTGAGCTCTGTCCTCTTGCCGCCTAACGACCGACCGAGCCAGGCGACCGCGATCTCCGATCCGCTCAACTGCACCGACCGCGCGACGCTGCCGCAGGTCGACAACGTCACGGTCGCGACGTGGTCGCCCGACTCCACTGCGATCGCGCTCGTGCGCGTTGCGACCGTGCCGTCCAAGACCACGGTCACCGGCTACGAAGAGGATCAGCGCGTCGACGTGATGAACGTGGCGACCGGCGCGATCCGTGAGCTCGGCCATGGCAACCGGCCGTCGTGGTCCGCGTCCGGCGCATACCTCGCGTACTGGAACTCAGACGCACGATCCACGTCCTGCACTCGGGCGAGATCGTGGCCAAGATCGACGCGTCGCAGCCCGGCCTCGGCTGGAATGGCGACGCCCTCCTGTATTGGTTCGACGACGAGATCCGCACCTGGGATTCGGGCGTGAGCTGGACCCTGGCCCGCGTCCAGACCGATCTCGCGCCTCACTACCCGTACGACGACGCGTACTTCAGCGCCGACGGCACCCAGTTCACGATCACCCGCTACTCGTACGACGGGACGAGCTGGCGCGATGTCGGGACGACCGCCACCGGCGCGATGGCCCCGATCGGCGACGGGAACACGACGTTCACCGAATGGTCTCCGCGCGGCGCGACGCTGCTCCTGCGCTCCGCGACGGCGCTCACGCTGCGCGTCGCGGACGGCAGCGTGCAGAACGCGGCGCTCGCGAGCTTCCGCGGCCCGGTCCACGGCTGGGCCGCCGACGGCCGGCTGTTCGTCGGCGCGATGTCCGCGACGGTCCCGGGCGGGAACGCGTTCGACCGCTTCCCGGTCTGGAACGGCGACGACGACGCGATCGCGACCATCCCGAACTTGCTCGGCTCGCGTTCGTTCAGCCCCGACGGGCGCTGGTTCGCCGGCGTCAGCCGCACCGACCTGTATTCGACGCGGCTCGAGCTGTACCGCTGCGGCGTCGTGAGCGGTGAAGGGATCGACCTGCGCTCCGACACCGCGTCACGGTCGCGCGCCCAGCGCATCGCGAGCGATGGCCGTCGCTTCGTCCGTCCGGTCGCAGGGGCGATCACCCAGTTCCTCCAGGGCAGCCACACCGGCATCGACGTGGCCGCACCGGTGGGCTCGATCCTCGTCGCCTCGGACGACGGGGTCATCGACGCGGTCGGCTGGGTGCCGGTGGGCGGCTTCCGGGTCTGCGTCATGCACGCCGGCGGTCTCGAGAGCTGCGACTACCACACGTCGCTCCCGCTCGTGGGCATCGGCGACCACGTCGTGCGCGATCAGCCGGTCGCGCTCGTCGGGATGACGGGCCTCACCACCGGCCCGCACGTGCACTGGGAAGCGAAGCTCGACGGCCGGATCGTGGACCCGCTCGCGCAGTGACCGCCTAGAGGTCGTCCAGCGCGCCCGCGCGGCGCGCGCGCTCCTGCGCGTCGATCCACGTCTTCTCGATCACGAACGGCTGCCACAGGCTCGCGGCCACCCGCTCGATCTCGTCGTCGGAGTACGGCTGCGGCTCGCCGATGGTCAGCGCGTACGCCAGCCGCTTCGCGTTCTCCTCGAGGTACAGCGACAGCGTCACGCAGCGCGGGACGTCCTCGGCCACCACCGCGACGCCGTGCCCGCGGAGGAGGACGGCGCGGTGGTCCTTGAGGTCCTTCGCGAGCGCCCGCCCCTGCTCGTCGTTCCGAACCAGATCGGGATCGTCGTACACCGGCACGACCTTCCCGAACGGCGCGCCGGCGTTGAACGCGGTGATGAGCGGCTTGCCCACCGTCGCGAACGCGGTGGCCGCGAGCGGATGGAAGTGCGACACGCTCCGGACCTCCGGCCGCGCGCGATAGCAGCCAAGGTGCAGCGGCGTCTCGGCCGGCGGCTCGCCGCTCACGACCGTCCCGTCGGCGACCTTCACGACGGCGACCTGCGCCGGCGTGACCGAGACGCGCGACGAGCGGCGGCCGTTGATGTACGTGAGGTCGCCCTCGCGCAGGCTGATGTGCCCGTGCATGTCGAACAGGCCGGCGACCGCCATCACGCGACACGCGAGCGCGACGAGCGCGCGGCTCTCGGCCTCGCTCACGGAGCCTTCCGCTCGATCAAATGGGGTAGCCCTCCGGCGCCTCCGGGCTCGTGTCGTGCCCGATCTGGGCGTAGCGACGGCGGAACCGCAGCAGCACGTCGACCTTGGCCGGATCGACCTGATACGCGACGACCTCGCCGGTGAACAGGAGATGGTCGCCGCTCTCGCGCGAGTCGCGGACCTTGCACCAGAGCACCGCGATGCTGCCGGCGACCCCCGGCGCGCCGCCGGCGTCGGGAGGCGCCTCGAGCAGCGGGACCTGCAGCGTGGCGAACTTGTCCGGGCCGTCGGCGGAGCGGCCGGCACGCTCGGCGATGTCCTGCTGTGACGCGTCAAGGACCGAGACGCTGAACGCGCCGGTCTTCTGGATCAGCGTGCAGGTGCGGCTTCCTGGGTGCCAGGCGATCGCGACCATCGGTGGGACCAAGGACACGTACATCGCGGTGCCGGTCGCGCACGACCGCTCGGGTCCGTCCGCGGCGCCGATGATCGTCACCCCGTGCGGGATCCAGGACAGCGCCGCGCGGGCGACCGCGAAGCGATCGCTCGTCTTTTCGGCCATTCGGCGAGGCTAGCAGGAATGGTCGAATGGTCTGATAATTCCGCGGTCGCGCGCTAGGGAGATGGGCAGATGCGGTCGAGCTTCGCGCTCCGAGCTTTCGCCATCGCGATCAGCGTGGTCGTCGTCACCGGATGCGGAGGTGGCACGGGCACACCCGCGGCCGTCACGAGCCCCACCGCGTCATCCGCCGCGGCGAGCACAGCGCCCGCGCCGGTGAAGGTGCGCGCCGCGTACGGCAACGTGACCCCGGCGAACCTCGCGCCGTTCTACGCGAAGGAGAAGGGCATCTTCCTCCAGAACGGACTCGACGTGGACCTGTCGCTCATCGACGGCGGCGGCAAGGCCATGGCTGCGCTCCTCGGGAGCTCGGTGGACATCGCGCAGCTCGGCGGCACCGAGACGATGAGCGCGTTCGTGGGCGGCGGCGACGTCGAAGCGGTGACCCTCTTCGTCCCCGTGTCGCCGTGGGTGCTCATGGCGCCGGCGAGCTACACCGGTCCGAACGACCTCAAGGGCAAGACCGTCGGCGTCGCGTCCAAGGGCGGCTCGTCAGAGGTGGCCGCGAACCAGGCGATCGAGAAGCTCGGGCTGACGCTGACCGACGTGTCGATCCTCTCGACCGGCTCGACGGCGAACCTCACCGCGGCGATGCTCGCGAACCAGGTCTACGCGGGCCCGGGCCATCCGCCGGACACAGCCGCGCTGGTCAAGGCCGGCTACAAGGTGATCATGGATCTCGCCGCCCAGAAGGTTCCGGCGGTCGAGAACTGCACCATCGTGACGAAGAAGTACGCGACCGAGCACAAGAACGTCCTCCAGAAGTACGTCGACTCGCTCGTCCAGGCGATCGTGGCGATGAAGAAGGACAAGGCCGGCACGCTGCCGGTCATGTCGAAGCTCCTCAACGTCACCGACCAGGACGCCCTGTCGCAGACGTACGACTACTACGTCACCCAGATCTTCCCGGTCTACCCGGAGGTCACCCCGGACGCCTGGACCTACAGCCGGGATGAGCTCGCGAAGACGAACGCCGCGGTGAAGGGACTCGACGTGACCACGGTCATCGACAACTCGTTCGTGAAGGACGCCGAGGCCCGCAAGGTCGGCGGCAGTTAGGAGCCACGCAGCGCGCGCCACACCCTCTCGGCAGTGACCGGGAGGGTGTGGACGCGCGCACCGCTCGCGTCGTGCACCGCGTTCGCCACCGCCGCGGGCACCCCGGGATTCACCAGCTCCCCCGCCGATCGCGCGCCGTACGGGCCGACGCCGTGGTCGTTGCTCAGGTGGACGATCCGCAGCGGCGGCACGTCCGCGATGGTCGGCAGCTTGTAGTCGCCGAGGTTCGCCGCGCGAACCCGGCCCTCGCTGAGCGCCAGGTCCTCCGTCAGGGCCTGACCGAGGCCATACACGAACCCGCCCTCGAGCTGCCCGCGCAGGCCGACCGGGTTGATGGCGCGCCCGATGTCGACGGCGAGCACCGCTCGGAGCACGCGCACCGTGCCGGTCTCGGCATCGACGGCGACCTCGATCGCGTGCGCGCACGCGCCGTGGTCGGCTGCGGTCGCGTCGAACCTCGTGCTGACCTCCAACCCCTCACCCGCGGAAAGGGCCCGCGCCGCGTCCGCCACGGATCGCCCGCCGAGCTTCTCCTGCAACGCCTGCGCCGCGGCGAGCGCCGCGCCGCCGTGCACCGGCGTGACGCGGCTGCCGCCGATGCCCGGGTCCGGCGGGCCCTCGGTCGAGAGCCGGCGCACGCGCACGGTCAGCGGATCGACGCCCAGCGTTGCCGCGACGATCCGCTGGATCAGGGTGTGCTGCCCGCCGCCCTGGTCCCCCACGCCGGTCCGCACCTCGATGGTCCCATCGCGGTCGAGGCGAAGCGAGATCGTCGCGCTGCCGCGGCCCACGTGGCGCACGCCGAGCGCGAACCCGATGCCTCGCCCGACGGTGCGCGGCGCATCGGCGCCGATCTCGGTCGCGGCGCGATCGAGCAGCGCGCCAAGGTCTGGCCCGTGCCATGGTTCGCCGGTCGTGGTCGGATCGCCGGCGCGGGCGACGTTGCGCCGTCGCAGCTCGAGCGGCGTGAGGCCGAGCTCCCGCGCGATGAGATCGAGGTGCGACTCCGACGCGAAGACGTTCTGCGGCTGTCCGGGCGCGCGCATGTGCCCGCCGGGCACCTGATTCGTGTACACGGTCGCCGCCTCGTGGCGCGCCGCGGGCACGCGATAGCCCTCGAGCGTCGACACGCCGCCCTCGACCAGGAGCCGCACCGTCGGCTTGCCCGCGGCGTACGCGCCACCGTCGAACAGCGCATGCGACTCGTGCGCGACGATGCGGCCGTCGGCATCGACGCCGGTGCGGAGCCGGATCCGCGACGAATGGCGGGGGTTCGTGGTCGTGAGCTCGTCGGCGTACCGCGTGACCGCGCGCACCGGGTGCCCGGTCGCCTTCGCGAGGTGATAGAGGACGAACTCGTCGGTCGAGAGGCCCTTGGCGCCGAAGTCGCCGCCGATCGTCCCGTTGTCGACGACGATCCGCTCGCGCGCGAGCCCGAGCGTCGCGGCCATCTGATCCCGCAGGTTGAACGGCGCCTTGTTCGTCGAGACGACGCGCACGCGGTCGCCCTCGAGCCACACGATCGCGGCCCGCGGCTCGAGCGGGGCCTGATGGATGCGCGGCGTCGTGAACTCGTGCTCGAAGATCCACGCGGCGTGAGCGAACGCCGCGTCCACGTCGCCATGCGACTCTGCGACGTGGCCCTGGTGGTTCGGGTGCGGCACCGCGGGACGCTCGCCGCGGCCCTCGAGGAAGCGATACGTCGCGGCGTCGGGGTGCAGCACCGGCGCGTCGGCGCGGAGCGCGTCCTCCATGTCGAGGAGCGCCGGGAGCTCCTCGTACTCGACAGCGATCAGGCGGACCGCTTCCTCGGCGATCTCGCGCGAGTCGGCCGCGACCGCGGCGACCCGATCGCCGATGAACAGCACGCGGTCCCAGCAGAGCACCGGCCAGTCCTGCAGCCTGCGGCCGAGGCGCTCGCCGCGGACGTCCGCGCCGGTGAGGACCGCGCGCACGCCCGCGAGTACCCGGGCGCGGCCGGTGTCGACCGACGCGATGCGCGCGTGCGGATACGGGCTCCGCGCGAAGGCGGCCTGCAGCGCGCCGGGCACGTCGAGGTCGGCGGTGTACTTCGCCGCGCCGGTCGTCTTGGCCTCGCCGTCGATGCGGCGCTCCGGCCGGTCGAGCAGGTCCAGACGGTTCATCGCGCCGCTACCGTCGCGCGGAGACAGTCGGCGAATCCGGCGAGCACCTTGTCCGCCTGCCGCGCGATGAGGGGCTGGCCGAGCTCGCCGATGCGGCCGAGGATTGCGATGTCGCTCGACACGCGGAGCTCCGTGGGCGCGTCACCGCTCACGGCGAGATCGACGAACGCGCGTACCGCGCCGCCAATCCGCTGATCCGCCGCGTCGGCCCGAAGGCGCGCCGTCCCAGCGGCCTCGTCGCGCGATTCGATCGCAACCGTTCCGGCGAGCGCGAGCTTCACTGGGCCGACGCGCACGTCCAAGGTACCGCGCACGCCGTCGCCCGCCGGCGCGATGTCGCGCGTTCCTGGCACGCAGCGCGCGGCGACCGGCAGGTCCATGAGCACGGCCCACACCTTGGCGCGCGGCGCATCGACGGTCACGCGGTGGTCGAGCTTCACGCGACCTCGCGCAGCGCTCGCGCGGTCCAGACGCCGGCCATCGCGCGCTTGTACTCGGCGCTCCCGCGCAGGTCGTCGATGGGATCCGTCGCCGCTGCCGCGAGCGCCGCGGCTTCGCGGATCGCGGCATCGTCCAGCCGGCGGCGGAGGAGCGACCGCTCGGCGGCGCGGGCCCGGAGCGGCACCGGACCCGCGCCGCCGAGGGCGATCCGCGCGTGCGTGCACGCGCCGGTCGCATCGGTCGCGACCACCGCCGCCACCGAGACGGTGGCGTAGTCGTCGAGCGTCGCAGGCAGGAACTTCTTGTACGTCGCGCGGGCACCGACCGGCAGCCGCGGAAGTTCGACGGCCACGAGGAGCTCGTCGGGCTCGAGCGACGTCTCGAAGAGGTCCACGAACAGCGCGTCGAGCGGGATGCGCCGCGCGCGGGTCTTGGACCTGGCGACCGCGACGCCGTCCAGGGCGAGCAGCGTCACCGGCGGGTCCTGCGCCGGATCCGCGTGCGCGAGGTTGCCGCCGAGCGTGGCCTGCTCCCGGATCCGCACGGTCGCGACCGCCGCGAACGTCGAGGCGAGCGCGGCCGCATGTCCGCGAACCTCCGGAGAGCGCGCGAGGGCTCCGTGCGTCGCGAGGGCACCGAGCCGCAGGCCCTCATCGGTCGCTCCGATCGCGCGCAGCGGCGCGATGCGGCGCAGGCCGATCACGCGCGCCGGGCGGATGAGGTCCTGCTTCATGAGGATGACGATCGCCGTGCCGCCGGCCATCACGAGCGTGTCGTCGGGATCGTCGGCCAGGAGCGCGAGCGCCTCGTCGAGCGTCTCGGGCTCGAGGTAGTCGAACGGTCTCACCCGGTGTCACGAGCCTTCGCGATCGCGCGCACGATCCCGTAGTAGCCGGTGCAACGGCAGAGGTTCCCCATCTGCCAATCGGTGATCTCGGCCTCGGTCGCGTCGGGCCTCGCCCGAAGGAGCGCGTCCGCGGCCATGAGCTGGCCCGAGGTGCAGATCCCGCACTGGAAGCCGCCCTCGTCGATGAACGCGACCTGCAGCGGCGACGCGAGGCCTTCGATGGTCCGGATCGCGGTGCCGTCGACCTGCGTCGCGAGCAGCAGGCACGCGGACATCGGCGCGCCATCGACCTGCACCGTACAGAGCCCGCAGGCACCGACGGAGCAGCCGTCCTTCGTGCCGGTCGCCCCGAGATCGTCGCGCAGGAGATCGACGAGCAGCCGCTCGGCCGGGACGGTGACGTCCTGGGGCTCGCCGTTCAGGGTGAAGCGGACGCGGTGCTCGGTCAGAGGTACGTGCGCCCCTCGAGCTTGTCCGGCACCCGGAGGCCGAGGGCCGTGATCTTGGGATCCATCTGGGCGATGGAGTCCTCGCGCATCTCGCCGTTCGTGCGCGTCTTGAGACCCCACTCGATGTAGCCATCGTCGCGCGCGGAGTTCGAGCGGCCGAACATGTCGAGCCCGACGACGTACCGGTTGTCGATCGCTCGCTGTGCCGCCTCTTGGCCCTCGGGCGTCTCCATCAGCTTCTGCAGCTGCTGTTCCCCGGCGGGCCGCCGATCTCGCAATCGGCCTGGATGGTCAGGAGGCGGGTCAGCAGCTCGCCATATTCCTCCGGCATCATCCCGAAATCCTTCGGTCGATGCGGTCGGTGAACTGCGCCACTGACCCGCCTCCTTCTTCGCCTGTTAGCCGCCGAGCTTCCGGTCCTGCGCGCTCTGGATGAACGTCCGGTCGATCATCTTGGTGATGTCGACCTTGACGATGTTGGGGTTGCCCGCACCGAGGATCGATACCGCGTCGTTGAACTGCACCACCTCGGGGAAGAGGTACGCCGTCGTGACTTCGTTCATGAAGAAGTCATACGCGCCGTTCAGCGCGGGCGCGTCGTCGAGCTTGAAGTACTTCCCGAGCACCGCGGTAGCGCCGGCCTTGTCGTTCTTCATCCGCGCGCGGGCGATGGTGAGCGAGTCGACGTACGCCTGCACGGTGTCCTTGTTCGCGGTAAGGAACGTGCGCTGCATGATCACGCCGGTGTTCGCGGCCGGCAGCTTCTGGCCGGCCAGGTCCACCAGCACGTTCAAGCCCGCTTTCACGAGCTCGAGGTCCTCCGGCGGGTCGTCAACGCCCGCGTCGATGGAGCCAGCCAGGAGCGCGGCCGTGCGGTTCGCGTGCGAGCCCACCGCAACGATGGTCACGTCCTTGTCCGGGTCGAGGCCCGCGGACTTGAGCGCGGCGCGGGTCGCAATGTCGCTGGAGCCGCCGGCGTTCGAGACGCCGACCTTCTTGCCCTTGAGGCCCGCGATGCTGGTGATGCCCTTCGCGGCGTAGAGCTTGTACGGGTACACCGGGGCGAGGTTCGCCACGAGCACGAGGTCGCCACCGCCGGCGTTCGCGCTCAGGGCTTCGGCACCGCCGAACTGCCCGATCTGGATCTGGTTCGCGAGAAGTGCGGCGCCCGTCTGGGCACCGCCGTTGATCGACTGGAGATCGACGTCGAGGCCGTTCTCCTTGAAGATGCCCTTCTCGAACGCGTACCAGGAAAGCCAGTCGTCGGCACTGATGTTGCTGTACGCCGCCGTTACCTTCGTGCAGCACGGCCGGGGGGTCGCCGTCGGCGATGCGGCCGCCTGCGTCGCCGCGGGAGCCGAGGTCGCGGCCGTACCGCCGCCCGCCCCACCGCTGCACGCCGTCGCGAGGATCGCGAGGACCGCTACGAGGACCGCGAGGGTCTTGGTCATGGTTTCCACCCTTTCCGCTATCGCCGGATCTGAGGACGCCAGGACTGGAATCGGTTCTCCATGCGCTGGAGGATCGTCGTGAGCACCATCCCGGTACCCGCGATGAGGATCACGGCCGCGAGCATCTTGGGCGTCTGGAAGGTCTGCCCGGCGATCGCGATCAGCTGGCCGACACCGTGCCGGGCGGCGATGAGCTCGCCCACCACCACGCCGGTGAGCGCGTGCCCGACGCCGAGCCGGAACCCGGTAAGGATGAACGGCACCGACCCCGGCAGGACGACGCGGCGGAAGATGAGCGCGTCCGACGCCCCGAACGAGCGCGCGACGCCTAGGAGCGCGGCCTCCGTGTTCCGGACGCCAGCCATCGTGTTGATGATGATCGGGAAGAGCGCGCCGAGGAAGATGACGGCGATCTTCGACTGGATGTCGATGCCGAACCAGATGATGAACAGCGGGAGGAGCGCGATCCGTGGCGTGCTGTAGAAGAAGTTCACGATCGGATCCATCGCGTACTGGAACCGGGTGTACCAGCCCATGAGCAGTCCGATCACCAGACCGAGGATGATCGCCATCCCGTAGCCGATCGCGAGCTCCTGGCCGCTTGTGGCCATGTCCAGCCAGATGTCGCCTTGCTGGAAGAGCTTCACCATCGCCTGCGCGACGTCCCACGGACCGGGCAGGAAGAGGACGGAGTAGATGCGCGCGTTCGCGACGAGCTGCCAGACCGTCAGCACGAACATCACGCTCAGCGTGCCGATGACGACGGGCTCGTATTGCCGGATCCGGCTCGGCTTCACCAGCGAGCGCCGCTCGCGCGTCGGGTCGGACTCGCCGGCGGTCACCGGGTTCGCGCGATCGGCCTCCTTGATGCTCATGCCGCGGGCATTCCGGCGATGAGGCGCTCGGCCGGCACGGCGAGCTCTTCCTGGATCGACTCCCAGATCTCGTCCTCGTAGGTCAGGAACTGCGGATCGCGTTTCACCCGCAGGTCGCGCGGGCGCGAGAGCGCGATCTCGACCACCTTCTTCACCCGCCCGGGGCGCCGGGTGAACACGATGACCCGGTCCGCGAGGTAGATGGCCTCTTTGATGTCGTGGGTAATGAAGAGCGCGGTCTTCTTGGTCTTCGACCAGATCTTCAGGAGCTCGAGCTGCATCATCTCGCGCGTCTGCGCGTCGAGCGAGGCGAATGGCTCGTCGAGCAGGAGCATCTCCGGGTCGGTGAGGAGCGCGCGCGCGAGGTTCACCCGCTGCTGCATGCCGCCGGACAGCTCGAGGGGATAGGCGTCCTCGAAGCCGGAGAGGCCGACGAGGTCGATCTGCTGCTTCGCGCGCGAGATCGCCTCCTGCTTCCCCATGCTGCGCTGGGCCTCGACGCCGAACATGACGTTGCCGAGGACCGTGCGCCACGGGAGCAAGCCCGGCTGCTGGAAGACCATCGCGCGGTCCGGCCCGGGCTTGCTGATCTCGCGGCCGTCGAGGGTGAGGCTGCCGCTCGCGATCGGGATGAGGCCGTCGACCGCGTTGAGGAACGTCGTCTTGCCGCAGCCCGACGGTCCGACGATCGCGAGGAACTCGCCCGTCCGGACCACCAGATCAACACCCTGGACGGCGGTGAACAGCGTCCGCGAACGCTGCATCCAGTACTCGATGACGACACCATTCGCCGCGAGCTTCGCGGAGCGGTCGTACACCCGCGCTAGCTCAGCTTCCCGTCGCTCGGATGCGGCTCGTTGCGGAGCAGGTAGCCGAACTTCTCCTTCGCCTTGCGCTTCACCTCCGCGCTCGGGGTGTTCACCGGCGGGAAGTCCGCTTTCCATTCCCACGGGCGGGTGGCGTCGATGATCGCGCGCGAGCTGTGGCCCTTGCGGTCCTTCGGGATCCGCGGGTCGAGCGGGCCGCTCCAGGCGCGCTTGATGATGTCGATGGACTCGACCGGGTCGGACCGCGTGCTCATCGCCCACACCACGTCGTTCAGGTCCATCACGTCGATGTCCTCGTCCACGACGATGACGTAGCGGCCGAGGTACGCGCCGGCGTGCACGGTCGCGGCGAGGTGGCCGACCTGGCGCGCGTGCCCGGCGTAGCGCTGCTCGATGCTCACGGCGTTGAACAGCCGCGACCCGCCGACCTCGTGGCACCACACGCCCGTGATGCCCGGGACCCCGACCGCCTCGAGCTCAGAGCGCAGCAGCGCGGAGCGTAGGAACGCGCGGTAGAAGGACTGCTCGTCGGGCGGCTGGTTCGGCGGCGAGCCGAGGATGATCGGGTCGTTGCGGTAGTACACCGCCTCGACCTGCATGAACGGCTCGGGCCGCGCGTCGCTCGCGTAGTAGCCGGTCCACTCGCCGAACGGACCTTCGACGATCCGCTCTTTCGGATCGACCCAGCCTTCGACGACGATCTCGGCGTCCGCGGGCAGCGGCAGTCCGGTGACCGGGCCCTTCACGACGCGGTACGGCTCGCCGCGCACGCCGCCGGCCCAGTCGTACTCGGTGAGCCCGAACTGGACCTCGGTCGCGGCCGCGAGGAAGAGCAGTGGGTCTCCGCCGGCGACGAACGCGATCGGCATCTTCTCGCCGCGGGCGAGCCACGCGTCGCGGTGCATCCGGCCGTGCTTGCCCGGCGAGATGTAGAACCCGAGCTTGTTCTTGTCGTGGACCATCACCCGGTAGCAGCCGAGGTTCACCCAGCCGTTGTCGGGGTCGCGGGTGATGTCGAAGCTGCCGGTCCCGATGTAGCGGCCGCCGTCGTCCTCGTGCCACTTCGGCGCCGGGAAGATCGCCATGTCGACATCCGCGCCGCGCATCACGTTCTCGAAGATCGGGCCGTCCTTCACCTCGATCGACGGGATCGGCGTGATGCCCTCCGAGACCCGCTTCTGCCACGCGCGCACAAGGTCCTCGGGCGACATCTCCGGGTCGAGCCCGAGGGTCAGCGCGAGGCGCGGGAACCAGCCGAGGGCGTTGGAGAGCACCCGGAAGCCCTTCGTGTAGCCGGGGATCTCGTCGAACAGGAGCGCTGGCGTACCGTGGACCCGGCCGGCGAGCTCGGTCGCCATCCCGATCTCGTCCTCGGCGCGGGCGCCGCGGACGACGCGCAGCTCGCCGAGGTCGTCGATCCGCTTCAGCCAGTCACGGAGATCGCGAAAAGTCCGGGTCGGGCGCTCGGCGACAGCCATCCCCATCTCCCACCCCCGCCCGTGCCGGGCCGCGGGGGTCAATTGGCAAATGGTTATACCACTGGCGGCCCGACTGGGCGCGGACGGACGGCGCTATTTCAGCAGACCGCGATCGAGCGCGCTTCTCACAAAGGAATCGTCGATCAGCTTCGCCAGGTCGACCGTCTTCACCTTGTCGTTGAATTTGGCGACGACATCCTGGATGCCGGCCAGCTGGGCCACGGTCGGCGTCGGCGGGTCCTTGAGGACCGTGCCGACGTACCAGTCGTACGCGGCTTGCATCCCCGTGTCGTCGTCGGACTTCAGGTACTTCTTCAGCGCCGCGACCGTGCCCGGCCTATCGGCGCGGGCCTTCGCGATCGCCTGCACGATCGAGTCGACGTACCGCTGGACGACCGCCTTGTTCGCAGTGAGGAAGCTGCGGGTCACGACGATCGTCGTCGCGGCGGTCGGCAGATTGAGGTCGGCCATCTTCGCGAGCGAGTGGAAGCCCGCGGCCTCGAGCTTCAGCGTGTCCGGGGGTGACGACAGCGTGGCGGACACGCCGCCGCTGAGGAGCGCGGCCGTCGCGTTCGCCGTGGAGCCGGTCGAGAACACCGTCACGTCCGTGTCGGGAACGAGACCGAGCTTCGGCAGCATCGTCCGGATCCCGATGTCGAACGTGCCGCCGACCCCGGCGATCGCGACCTTCTTGCCCTTGAGATCCGCGGGTGTCTTGATGTCCGCCGCGGCGTAGAGCTGGTACGGCCACACCGGACCGGTGTTCGCCACGACGACAACGTCGCCGCCGCCGGCGGTGGTGGTGAGCGCCTCGGAGCCCCCGATGTGCGCGAACTGCGTCTGTCCCGCGAGCAGCGCGGGGAGGCCGGTCGTGCTCGCGATGAGCTGGAGGTCGACGTCGAGGAAGTTCTGATCGAAGATGCCGGACTCCTTCGCGACGTATGCCGGGAAGTAGTCCGCCAGGACGTTGCTGTACGAGACGACGAGCTTCGCCTTGGTCGGCTGCGGCGTGGCCGTCGCGGTCGCCGCGACCGGCGCGGCGGAGGTGGCGACCGCTGCCGGCGTGCCGGCACCGGCACACGAGGCGAGGACCACCGTCGCCGCGAACGCGATCGCGACGGTCCGTGACATCGTCGGCCTCCCCGCTAGTCGCCCCGGCGCGTCCAAAAGCCGTCGGGGTCGTAGCCGCGAATGATACGTCGCACCTCACTCGACGGCGAGGCAGTTTCGCTCACATTCGGCGCAACGCGGAGCGGCCAGCCGGTGTGCTCCGCGCACACTTGGACGCTCGATCTCGGGTGATACGAGGCGAGCACCGCTTCACCGTCCACGAATCGGAAGACCCCGAGTGTCGTGATGAGGACAGACACGTGATCGCCGGGCGACGTGATGAAGTCGACCTTGTCGCGCAGGCGCCGCTTGTCGTGCGGCATGATCACGATGAGCCGCTTCGCGAGGCTCGCGATGTCCGCCCCGCCGCCGCTGCCCGGAAGCTGGACCGTCGGGTGCGCCCGATCGGCGCCGATCGCGGTCGTGTTCAGGTTCCCGTGGCGGTCCATCTCGGCGCCACCGATGAACCCGGCGTCCACCGCGCCCTGCTGGAGCAGGCCCATGAGGTCCACGGTCCGCGCGCACCACACCGCGCCCCGGACGTTTGGCGTGTCGCCCATCGTGTAGAGGAGTTCGGGCGCCGGCGCGTCGCGCACGACCCCGAGCTCGAAGAGACCGATCGCGTTCGGCGCGTGGGTCCGCTTCGCGACGACGAACGCGATGAGCGGTAGCCGCATCCCGACGAACACGACGTCGCGATCGGCGATCTCGCGCGCGGCCTGCGCGACCATCAGCTCGCCCGGCGACACGTCCATCAGAACCGGGCCTCGGCCGCGGGCTCGCCGGTCTCGCGCAGTGCGGTCCAGCGCGGGCCGAGCTTCGCGAGATACGCCGCGTGATCCGGCACGCCGGTCACCCACTCCGCGATCCACCGCTCGAAGCCGGCGGCCTCGCGGGTCGCGCGGTGGTACTCGTGGAAGAACTCGTGGTCGCGGGCGTAGCGGCCCTGCAGCGGTGAGGGATGACACGCTCCGGGGACGTGCACGACGGCGGCGACCTTGATGCCCGGACAAATGGTCCGGTTCGGGTCGCTCGCGATGACCGCGCGGTCCACGACCTCATCGGCGAGGACGATCACGGTCTTCGCCGCAAGCGCCGCCTCCTGCGACACGCCCCACGGTCCCCACTGATGCGCGTTCCCGTCCGCGTCCGCGCGCTGGCAGGCGATGATCGTCACGTCCGGCACGAGCGGCGGGATCAACAGCACCTTCGATCCGTCCCACGGCGAGGTCGCCTCCTTGAACGTGCCGTTCGCGCGCGGGATGTCCGACCGCAGGAGCGTGCGCGTCGCGATGTACGGCGCGCCGAGCGCGCCGGCCAGGAGCGAGAGGGCCATCGTGAAATTGCTGTGGTCGCGCACGATGATCCGGCGCGGGATTCCCTGCTCCATCGCGCGGCGGTAGCAGTGCGCGAGGCCCGCGGACACGTTGCCGACCCACGCCGCGTGCACCTCGGCGACGCAGCCGCTGCCGATGAGCATGTCGAACGCGATGTCCGAGATCGGGCCGATGAGCCGCAGGTCGCGCTTGCGTTGCCGGATGAGCTCGTGTGCGGCGGCGAATGGGATGGCCGGCTCGAGCGCGCAGCCAAGCGCGACCGCGCTACCGTCGGGCACGTGCCTCGCGATCGCCTCCTTCAGGGAGACGAGCTTCGTCACTTCCCTTTGTAGTTCGGCTTGCGCTTCTCGGTAAAGGCGGTCACGCCCTCGCGCGCGTCCTCCGACGCGAACAGGCGGCCGACGGCCTCGTGCTCGTAGAGCATCCCGTTCTCGAACGGCATCCCGCCGCCGAGCACCGTGGCGAGCTTGATCTTCCCGATCGCGAGGGTCGGGCCGCTGGCCATCTTCGCCGCGTACTCGTGGGCCTTCGCCTCCAGCTCGGCCGCCGGGAAGACCTCATCGACGATGCCGAGCTCCTTCGCCTGCGCCGGCGGGACCGCGGCACCCCGGAGCATGAGGTCGAGGGCCTTCTGCCGGCCGATGAGCCGCGGCAGCCGCTGCGTGCCGCCGGTACCGGGCAGCACGCCGAGGGTCACTTCGGGCAGGCCGATGTTGTACCCGCCCTCCGCCGCGAACCGGAAGTCGCAGCAGAGCGCGATCTCGAGACCGCCGCCGAGGCAATGGCCGTTGATCGCCGCCACCACGACCTTCGGGGTGCGCTCGAACTTCGACATGACCTCGTTCGCGTGGATCACGAAGGCCGCCTGGTAATCCGCATCCGTGGCCGCGAACATCTTCACGTCGGCGCCGGCGGAGAAGAACTTCTCCGAGGCGCTCCGCACGACGATGGACTTCACCGATGCGGTGAAGCGAGCCTCGTCGATCGCCGCCGATAGGTCGTCGAGGAAGGCCTTGTCGTATGAGTTGGCCGGCGGCCGGTCCAGCACGATGTGTCCGACGGCGTCCCGTATCTCCAGCCGTACGACGGACATAACGACCTCCTGAAGCGCCTCGCTGATTTCCGGCACAATCTAAGCACCGCAGGCGCGCTCGTGCACGCCGGTGACGGTCGGAGAGGTGTCCCTCATGGCACGAATGTTCATCAACGGTGAGCTCGTCGACGCGCAGGCCGGCAAGACGATGGAAGTCAAGAATCCCGCGAACGGCTCGGTTGTCGACTCGATCCCGCGCGGTACGGCGGCAGATGTCGACGCGGCGGTCGAAGCCGCCGCGAAGGCGTTCCCCGCGTGGGCCGCGCTCCCGCCGAGCAAGCGTGCGCAGCTCCTGCACGCGGCCGCGGAGAAGATGAAGGCCGCGGTCCCGGAGCTCGCGAGGCTGCTTTCGCTCGAGCAGGGCAAGCCGCTCGCGCACGCGATCCTGGAGGCCGCCCGCGTCCAGGAGAACCTCGAGTACTACGCAGGCCTCGCGGACAAGATCCGCGGCGACTACGTTCCGCTCGACGACCCCGCGAAGTTCGGCCTCACGATCCGGCGTCCGGTGGGCGTCGTCGCGGCGATCACGCCGTGGAACTTCCCGCTCACGCTCATGGCGAACAAGATCTGCCCGGCGCTCGCGACCGGCTGCACCGTCGTGCTGAAGCCGGCGTCCACGACCCCGCTCGCGACGCAGAAGGCCGTGGAGATCATCAATTCGGCGGGGCTGCCGCCGGGCGTGCTGAACATCGTGCACGGCTCCGGCAGCGAGATCGGCGACGCGCTCGTCTCGCACAAGAAGGTGAACAAGGTCGCGTTCACCGGCCAGACCGAGACAGGCAAGCGGATCATGAAGCTCGCGGCCGACAACGTGACGCGCGTCACGCTCGAGCTCGGCGGCAGCGACCCGATGATCGTGTGCGACGACGCGGACATCCGGCGCGCCTCCGCGGCCACGGCCATCGGGCGGTTCTTCAACGCGGGGCAGGCGTGCCTCGCGGTCAAGCGCGTCTACGTGTTCGCGGCGGTCGCCGAGGAGTTCATGGCCAAGATCGCCGATCGCGCGAAGAAGGAGTGGAAGGTCGGCGACGGCCTCGCCGAGGGCGTGAAGATGGGCCCGCTCCACACCGAGCACCAGCGTGCGGAAGTCGAGTCGCAGGTCGCGGACGCGGTGAAGAAGGGCGCGAAGGTCCTCGCCGGAGGCGGACGTCCCCAGGGGGACGAGTATTCAAAGGGCTGGTTCATGGAGGCGACGGTGCTCACGGACGTCGCCGACGATTCGCGGATGCTCACCGAAGAGGTGTTCGGCCCGGCGCTCCCGATCGTCATCGTGAACGACCTCGACGAGGCGATCGCGAAGTCGAACGCGAGCGTGTACGGCCTCGGCTCGTCGATCTGGACGAAGGACCTGGCGAAGGCCCGCAAGGCCATCGAGCAGATCCAGGCCGGCTACACCTGGGTCAACGACATCCAGGTCGCGTACGACCAGCTGCCCTTCGGCGGTTCGAAGCAGTCCGGCTTCGGCAAGGAGCACGGCCTCGAGGCTCTTGATGGATACCTCGAGAAGAAGTCCGTCGTGCTCTCGGCGGGTTAGCCGATGGCCGACATCGCCGCACTCATCACGGAAGCGAAGGGACTGGAGCTGTTCCGGCCCCATGGCGCCTTCGAGGTGCACTGCGCCCACTGCCACGCCCGGCTCGACGGGAACGGCGACTGCGCGACGTGCGGTCTCATCGGCCGGCCGGCCGCGGAGCTCGAGCGCCGCGCGGCGACGGACCCCGAGCGGGTGACCAAGCTGCTGACGACCGCGATCGCGAAGCGCCGCGGCTACACGCCCGCGGCAAAGGGCTAGCTGGTAGCCGCTGGGAGCGCGGCCTCGGCGGCGCCGACGACCTCGGCGTCGCCGACCTCCAGGATCGCGCCGTTGCGCTCGGTCGCCGGCAGGCAGAGGTACGCGACGACCCGGGCCGGATCGTGCGGGTCCTTCACCCGCCCCTGGCGGTGGGCCTCGCGGAGCTCCTCGACCCGCGGGAACTGCTCCGGCGTGGACTGGCGGATGCGCTCCTGCATCGCGGTATCCATGAAGCCCAGATGGAACGCGCTCACGGAGACGCCGCTGCCCTCCATCTCGAGCGCGAGCACGCGCGTGAGCTGGTCGACCGCGGCTCTCGCGGCGCAGTACGCGCTCCAACCGGCGCTCGGGCGATCCGCGGCGCCGCTCGAGATGTTCACGATGCGGCCGTAGTCGCGATCGAGCATCCCCGGAAGGACCGCGCGGGTCGCCAGGTACGTGCCGCCGACGTTGATCGCGATGTTCCGCAGCCACATCGTGCCGCTGGTCTCGACGAGCGGGCCGATCGGATCGAGCACCCCGGCGTTGTTCACGAGGATCGTCGGCGGTCCCACCCACCGCTCCGTCGCGAGCACGAGCTCCTGGACCTGGCGCTCATCCGCGATGTCGGCGGTCTGCGCGAGGGCCTTCCCGCCCTGCTTCTTGATCGCGTTCGCGACCTCGTCGAGCTCGGGTGCGTTGCGGGACGCGACGACGACATTCGCACCGAGCGCCGCGAGGGTGTCGGCGATCGCGCGACCGAAGCCGCGCCCGCCGCCGGTGACGATGGCGACCTGCTTCGCGAGGAGCGCGGTCGTCACGCCCTGACCGTCAGCTGCTTGGCGAGGACCGCGCTCAGGCGATCGACGTCGGCGTCGCGATGCAGAGCCCAGAACGAGATGCGGATCGCGTCCATCGACTGGTCGCCGACGTGCTTGATGACGACGCGATCCTCGTCCCACGCACGCTGGACGATCTCGGCCGCGCCGCCGGACCGCGGCTGCACGACGACGATGCCGGTCGGGTCGTCCGCGCGGCCGAGCAGGTCGAGCGGCAGCTCGCTGACGGCCGCGAGCACCCGGGTCCGCAGCTCCTTCACGCGCCGACCGACCCACGCGCCGAGCGCGCGATGGACCGCGAGCGCCTGGCGGATCCCGACGAACGCGGCCACGTCAACGGTCCCGATCTCGAAGCGGGTCGCGTCGTCGTTCAGCGTCATGTGCCCCTCGAGATCGTGGTCGGCGCGCGATCGCCAGCCGACGCGGCTCGGCGTCCAGCGCCCGGGGTCGGCGATCCAGGTCGCGCCGGTCGCGAGCGGACCGTGCAGCCACTTGTGTCCAAGGAACACCATGGCGTCGACCCCGAGCGCTCGGACGTCGACCGGGATCTGGCCGAGCGCCTGCGCGCAGTCGACGACGCTGATCGCGCCTGCCTCGCGGGCGAGCTTGGCGGCGGCCTCCACCGGGAGACGCCGGCCAGTGCGGCACGAAACGAGCGAGAGGACGATGGCTTGCGCGCCATCGTTGAACGCCTGCGCGACGTCGGCGAGGAAGCGTTCGTCGTCGTGCAGCGCGACGACGCGTACCCGATCGCCGCGGTCCTGGCGCCGGTACACCGGCAGCAGCGCCGCCGGATGCTCCTCCGCGGTCGTGACGATCAGCGCGCCCGGCTCGAGCGGCAGCGACGCGATGAGCGTGTTCAGGCCGTCGGTCGCCGACTGAGCCAGGGCGATGCGCGACGCGCCCTCCGGGTCACCGATGAACGACGCGAGATCGGCGCGCGTGGCGCTGAGCTCGGCGTTGTACGACTCGTAGCCGACGTGCGAGAACATGCCGACACCGTTCATCCAGGTGCGGTACGCCTCGGCCGCGCGCTGCGCGATCGGGAACGTCGGGCCCGATCCGGCGACGTTGAAGTAGAGGAAGTCGTCGTTCAGCGCGTTCAGCGCCTGGACCGAAGTCTCGGGCCGATCGTCGACGAAGGTCACGCGGTCGTCATCCCGCGGATGGCGAGGCCCGCGGCGAACAGGGCCATGAACCCGAACGCGAACGACACCGCCCGCGGTTCGCGCTTGCGCACGAGCGTCGCGGCCAACGGAAGCGCGACCGCGAGCGCGAACCCGTACAGGATGTGGATCGACTGCGATGGCGACCGCGAGAACAGCAGCCCGAGACCGAGCGCACCCTGTCCGACCACCGCGATCTCGGCGATGACCAGCCCGCCGATGAAGTTCGGCGTCGGCCGGAGGCCGCGCACGCCGAGGACCAGACCCCACACACCAACTATCGACAGATAGAGGACCAACGCCGTCGCGAACCGGCCGTGCAACGAGAGGACCACGTCCACGCTCGCAGGCTAACCCATATCCTCGATGTCACCGTGATCGAAGTCCGCGACGTCACACGTCGCTTCGGGTCGTTCACCGCGCTCTCGCACGCATCGTTCGTCGTTCGGAGCGGAGAGATCGTCGCGCTGCTCGGGCCGAACGGCGCCGGCAAGACCACCGCCAGCCGGATCATCGCCGGCATCCTCGCGCCAACCGAGGGCGACGCGATCGTCGATCGCATCTCGGTCCGCGACGACGCGAACGCGGTGCGCGCGCGCTGCGGCCTGGTCACCGACTCCCCTGCCCTGTACGAACGGATGTCCCTTCGCTCGTATCTCACCTACTTCGCCCGCATGTACGACGTGCCCCAGCCCGGGCCGCGTATCGCGCAGCTGGTCGAGCTCATGGGCCTCACGTCCGTGCTGGATCGCAAGCTCGCCTCGTTCTCCCGCGGCATGAAGCAGAAGGCCGCGATCGCGCGGGCCCTCGTGCATGAGCCGCCGGTGCTGCTCCTGGACGAGCCGGCCACCGCACTCGACCCGGAGATGACCCAGACCTTCCGCGAGCTCATCGTCTCGCTCCGAGCCCAGCACCGCGCGATCCTGCTCTGCACGCATGACCTCGACGAGGCGCAGCGGATCTCGGATCGCGTCGTCATCGTCGACCGCGGCCGGATCGTGCGCGAAGGCGCGACCGACGAGCTGCGCTCCGCCGGCCGGCCCTCGTTCCGCGCCGAGCTGGTCGCCGACGAGGCCCCCGTGCGCGCAGCGCTGGGGACCGCGGGCGTGACGGTCGAAAGCATCGCTGCGTCCAACGGTCGACTCGAGGCGCGCTGGAGCTCGGACGACCCGGCCGAGACGAACACTCGGGCGCTGCGGGCGCTCCTCGACGCGGGCGCGCGGGTGGTCAGCCTCAACTTGGAGACCCGCTCGCTCGAGGACGCCTACCTTGCGATCATCAAGGAGAGCCGGCAATGAGAAAGGCGCTGCTCCTCGCCCGGCGCGAGATCGTCGAGCAGTACAGCGACCGGGGCGCGATCGTCCGGGCGCTGATCTTCGTCGCGCTGCCGATCGCCCTCGTCCAGATCAACCGGGGCACTGGCCGGGCCCAAGACGGGATCATCCTCATCTTCGCGCTCCAGGCGGCGCTGCTGCCCGCCGCGACCGCCATCAACGCGGCCGCAGGCTCGTTCGCCGCGGAGAAGGAGGCCCAGACCCTCGTCCCACTGCTCGCCGCGCCGATCCGGGACATCGACATCGTGGCCGGCAAGCTCCTCGCGGTGCTGGCACCCGCTGCCGGCTTGTCGCTCGTCTCGCTCGTGGCCTTCGACGCGGCCTCGTCCGCGGTGTACGGCGCCGATCGGGTCGCCCGCGTGCTCGGTCCGGCCACGCTCTACGGCCTCTTCGCCCTGTCGGTCTTCCTGATCCTCACCATCGGCGCGTGGGTGATGGTCGTCTCGGCGCGCGTCGGCAGCCAGCGCACCGCGCAGCAGATCGCGGGCTTCGTGCTCGCCGGGATGATCGTCGCGCTGAGCGCGATCGGGGGCGCGATCCAGAACCTGGCGGCGGTGGTGGTGGTCGGTGTGGTGGCGGCGATCCTCATCTCCGATCTCGTGGCGCTCGAGCTCGCGCGGCGACTCTGGAATCGGGAGGAAGCGGTGGCGCGGCTGTGAAAGCGGGACCAAGTCCGGCGAACGAGATCCCCGAGGCCGGCACCGCGTACCTCGACGGCGCGTTCGTGCCGTTCGCCGACGCGAAGGTGAGCATCGCGACGCACGCCCTCCAGTACGGAACCGGCGTGTTCGAAGGCATCCGCGCGTACTGGAACCCGAGCCACGAGCAGCTCTACGTCTTCCGCCTGCGCGAGCACTTCGAGCGGATGACCCGCTCCTGCCGCATCGTCCGCATCGACCTTCCAGGCGATGCCGACGAGCTCTCCGAGATCGTGCTCGAACTGCTGCGGCGCAACGCCTTCCGCAGCGACGTGTACATCCGCCCGCTCGCGTACAAGGCCGCGCGCGTCGTGAAGGTGGCCCTGCACGGGCTGCGCGACGGCTTCGGCATCTACGCGTTCCCGATGGGCGGCTACCTCTCCACCGGCGGGCTCGCCGCGCACACCTCGAGCTGGCGGCGCATCTCGGACGAGGCGATCCCGGCGCGGGCGAAGGTGAGCGGCGCGTACATCAACACCGCGCTCGCGGTGGACGAGGCTGGCGAGCATCGGGCCGAGGAGGCCATCTTCCTCACCGCCGGCGGGCACGTGTCCGAAGGCGGGGGCTCGAACCTGATCATGGTCCGCGACGGCGCGCTCGTCACGCCGCCGGTCACCGACGACATCCTCGAAGGGATCACCCGTCAGACGATCGCCGAGCTCGCGCGGGAGCTCGGCTACGCGTTCATCGAGCGGTCCATCGACCGCACCGAGCTGTTCGTATGCGAGGAGCTCTTCTTCTGCGGCACCGGGGCCCAGGTCGCGCCGTGCGTCAAGGTCGACGGGCGGCAGGTCGGTGACGGTGCGGTCGGGCCGATCGCGAAGGCCATCGGCGAGCGGTACTTCGCGATCGCGCGCGGCGACGATGCGTCGCACCCGGAGTGGCGGACCGCCGTCTTCGGGTGAAGGTCGCGTACCAGGGCCTGGCCGGCGCGTACTCCGAAGCGGCGACGGCCGCCCTCTTCCCGCAGGACACCGCGGTCCCGACGCGGACGTTCGGCGAGGTCTTCGCCGCGCTCGGATCGAGCGAGGTGGACGCCGCGGTCGTGCCCGTCGAGAACACCCACGTCGGATCGGTGGTCGACGTGTACGACCTCCTCCGCCAGCACGCCGGCCTCCAAGTCATCGCGGAAGCGATCGTGCGCGTCCGGCACTGTCTCCTCGCCCGCCCCGGCGCGACCCTGGAGGGGATCACGAGCGCGCGCTCGCATCCGCAGGCCCTCGCCCAGGTCGACGACTTCCTCCGCGCGAGACGGATCGAGCCGGTCGTCGCGTACGACACCGCCGGCGCCGCGGCGGAGGTCGCCGCGGGCCACGACCGGTCGGTCGCCGCGGTCGCGAGCAAACGCGCCGCGCGCGAGTATGGCCTGACCGTCCTTGCCGAAGCCATCGAGACCACGCCCGACAACTTCACGCGGTTCTTCGCTCTCGCGCGACGCGGCGACGCGGCTCCCGGTGGTCGGGTGCCCGAAGCGCTGCGGGCCGGTCCGCCCAAGACGAGCCTCGCGTACGCGACGGCGAATGTCCCCGGAGCGCTCAGCCGCTCACTCCAGCCATTCGCAACCGCGGGCCTGCAGCTCACGAAGATCGAGTCCCGGCCGAGCCGCGCGGCGCCGTGGGACTACGTCTTCTACCTCGACGTCGAGGGCGACCCAGCGCGCAGCCCGGCGACCGGGGCCCTCGCGCTCATGAAGACGTGCTGCGCGTGGATCCAGGTGCTCGGCACCTATCGCGCGGCGACCACGGTCATCGAGCCCGACTAGCCATTGAGGCCCGGCGGCTGTCGAAGTACAACGGTTTTCCGGGACGGCGTTACGTCACCGGGTCTGGGCTGCTAGCTCAGGATCCGCGCGCGAGCCGGCCCGTGATCACGGCCACTCGTCATCGGGCGGCACCCTGAACCGTTGTCCTCGTCCGATGGGCCGCCGTCGGATCAGTGTCGGCACTCGCCGCGCGTTGTAGATGCGATCCATGGTGACGAGCAAGCCGACGACGGCCCCAACGAACCAGCCGCGACTTGGCACGGCGGCACAAGTCGTCCTGCGATCAGCGGCGATCGGCGACCGCGAGTCGAGCGGTGAGCCGGGGGGAACGCGGCAGGCGCCGCTCTCACGCGGCGCCTGTCGCGAAAGAAGGGAGGTGGGGTGGGGCTAGTTCGCTGCGGTCGGCTTCGGCGAGCCCTTGTGGTCGATGACCTTCACGATGCCGTCGTCCACCTTCGGGGTGAGCTGGTCCGCCTGGGCCTGGGTGAGCGTGCCCGCGGCCACCGCTGCCTGGATGCGCGTCGCTGCCGCGGCGTCGAGATCCGTCAGCAGGCCCTCGCGCGACTTGTTCGGCGTGCCGTTCGCGATCTCGCCGAGGCTCTTGCCCGAGCGGAGCTGTTGCTTCACCTGGTCGGCCGGGAGGCCGAGGTAGCTGACGCTCTCCTTGGCGACGTCGCCGACGAACTCGCGGAGCTTCGGGTGGCCCGACTTCGCCAGGCTCCCGAGGGCGTCGATGATCGCGTCCTCCTGGGCCTGGGTGATGACGTTCTTCGCCACGAGGGCATCGAGCACGGCCTTCAGCTTGGCCTTCGCCCTCTCGCCCGTCGTCATCGCCGTGCTCGAGTCGGGCGCGGTCATCGCGACCGTGTCGGTCGGCGTCGAAGCAGCTGCGAGGGCGATGCCGCCGAGGAGGCCGGCGCCGAGGACGCCCGCGCTCACGATCGCTGCGGTCTTCGAGCGAAGGATCGAGGCTGCGTTCATGTCTATTGTTCTCCCAAGATCTGCCCGCGCGGTGCGGGCGTTCTATGAGAGCTATCGGATGGGCCAGCCAGGAGTTGCGCTCGGCGGCGTCCTCTTACAGCCCCTTAACAACCATCATGTCGCTCGTGGTGCGTACACCCGAAGGGCCCTCGGCCGCACGGTGAAGGTCTGGGGAAGCGGCCCGATAACGACCCCATCGGCGTGGACCGCCAGCTCGGTCGTGCCGGAGAACGTGATGCGCTTGGCGCGATAGCGCCGCCCGCGCGCGGGCCGGTCCCGGTCGATCGCCGCCGCGACGATCTCGCGGAGCACCCTGAGCTTGCTGTCGCCGAACACCACGAGATCCAGCTGGCCGTCGTCCACCTGCGCGCCCGGTGCGACCTCGAACCCCCAGCCGTACCACGGACCGTTGCTCACGACGGCCTGCAGCACCCGGAAGGACCGCACCCGGCCGTCGATGTCGATCTGGACGCGTGCGTTGCGCTTCCGCAGGAGGCTGCCGACAGCCGCGAGCGCGATTCCGCGCTGGCCGCGCTTGATCGCGCGTCCGGCGTTGAAGGCGTCGGCGTCGAGCCCGATCCCCGCCGCCTCGAAGAAGACCTTGCCGCCCACCTCGCCGACGTCGATCGTGCGCATCGTCGCGCGCGCGATGACGTCCGCTGCGGCGCGCGCATCGTCGCGCGGGATCTCGAGGGCGCGCGCGATGTTCATGAACGTCCCGAACGGAAGGATGCCGAGCGTCACGTCGCTCCCGACGAGGGCCCGGGCCGCGCCGCCCACGGTGCCGTCGCCACCGGCGACGATCGCGACGTCGTAGCGCTCCGCGATCGCGCGCTCCGCGAGCTCGGTCGCCGTCGGGTGCTCCAGTCCGGTCTCGACGACGTCGATCGAAGCGAAACGCTCCCGCAGCAGCTCGAGGACGGAGTCGACGTCGGCGCGCGCGGTCCCACCGCCGGCGGCGGGATTGACGATCGCGAGCGCGCGCGTCATGCGCGGGTCAGTGTGACCGCTAGCAGGTGCTGCCGATGATGCTGCGGAGCCGCCTCGTGGGGATCGGGGTCGCACCGGCGTGCAGCGACCGCGGCTACGCGCCGAGATAGGCGCGCGCGACGCCGGCGTCCTGCAACAACGCCGCGCCGGTGCCGGTCAGGCCGATCCGTCCGAGCTCCAGGACGTAGCCGCGATCCGCGAGCCGGAGCGCCCGCAGGGCGTTCTGCTCGACCAGGAGCATCGTGGTGCCGCTCCGTTTGAGCTCGGCGAGGACCTCGAAGACCGACGCGACCATTTTTGGCGCGAGCCCCAGCGACGGCTCGTCGAGCAGCAGCACGCGGGGCTTGGCGAGCAGCGCGCGGGCGATCGCCAGGAGCTGCTGCTCGCCTCCCGAGAGATTGCCGGCCGGCAGCGCTCGGCGCTCGGCGAGGATCGGGAACCGTTCGTACATCGCGGTCGCGTCCGTCGCACCGGAGAGCAGCAGGTTCTCGTGCACCGACATGCGCGCGAGGATCTCCCGGCCTTCGGGCACCTGGACCAAGCCCGCGCGCACGATGGCGTGGGCCGGCGCGCCCGCCAGATCGCGTCCGAGGAGCCGCACCGTGCCGCGCGCTGGTCGCACGAGACCGGAGAGCGCCGCGAGCGTGCTCGTCTTTCCCGCGCCGTTCGCCCCGATGAGCGCCACGACCTCGCCGGCCTGCACGTCGAAGCTGATGCCGTGCACGGCTTCGATCGCGCCGTACCGCACGACGAGATCGCGCACGTCGAGCGCGGGCTCAGGCATCGTCGGCCACCCCGAGATACGCCTCGCGCACGGCTGGATCAGCCTGGATCTCGGCGGGCGGCCCCTCGGCGATCTTCCGACCGAAATTGAGGACGGCCACTCGCTCGCAGGCGCCCATGACGAGCCGGACGTCGTGCTCGATGAGGACGATCGTGATGCCCTCGGCGGCGAGCTCGCGGAGCATCTCCCGAAGTGCCGCCGACTCGGTCGGGTTCATGCCCGCGGCCGGCTCGTCCAGGATGAGCAGCCGCGGCTCGGCGGCGAGCGCCCGTGCGATCTCGAGCCGCCGCTGGTCTCCGTAGGCCAGCTCCCCGGCGAACGCGCCGGCGCGCTTCCCAAGACCGACGCGCTCGAGCAGCAGGCGCGCCCGCTCACGCTCCGGCCGCGCGGCGTCACGGAACGGGACGAGGCTCGCGAGCGCGTCCGAGCGGCTCCGCACGTAGCGACCGACGAGGACGTTCTCGAGGACGGTCAGTCCTTTGAACAGCCGAATGGACTGGAACGTCCGGGCGATGCCCCGACGCGCGAGCTGATCCGGACGGAGTCGGGTGACGTCGGCGTCGGCGAAGCGGATCGCGCCGCCGTCGGCGCGTAAGTGGCCGGAGATCAGATTGATCAGCGTCGTCTTCCCTGCCCCGTTCGGCCCGATCAACCCGAAGACCTGGCCCTCGGCGATGGCGAGGTCGATCGCGTTCACGGCGACGACGCCGCCGAAGCGCTTCGTGAGCCCGCTCGTCTCAAGCAACATCTTCGGCCCCCACCGTGCGCAGCCGCGCGGTCCGGCGGAGCTCGAGCAGCGTCGCGAGCCCGCGCGGCAGGTACACGATGACGAGCACCAGGATGACCCCCTGGAAGATGTCCCGGTACTCCTGCAGCGGCTGGAGCACCGCGGGCAGCGCGGTGAAGAGGAGCGCACCGAGGATCGGCCCGAACACGTTCGGGATCCCGCCGACGACGGCGAACACGAGGATCTGCACGGCGCGAGCGAAGCCGAACTCGTCCGGCTGGATCGCGAAGTCGAAGTGCGCGCCGAGACCCCCGGCCCAGCCGGCAATGAGCGCGCCGAGCACGAACGCCGCGAGCTTGTAGCGGCGCACCGGGATCCCCTGGCTGGCCGCCGCCAGCTCGTCCTCGCGGATCGCGGCCCACGCCCGTCCGACGGTGGAGATGCGCAGGCGCGCGCAGACGTACGCGATAACGAGGAGCGACGCGAAGATGTGCCAGAGCTCCGTCTTCGGCGGGATGCCGACGAGACCCTGGCCGCGCCCCGTGATCGGGATCGCGAGGATGGCGACGCGCACGACCTCGCCGAAGGCGAGCGTCGCGATCGCGAGGTACACCCCACGCAGCCGGAAGACGGTCGCGCCGAGCGGCAACGAGACGGCGGCCGCGAGGAGCGCGCCGCACGCGAGGGCGAGCGGGAACGGGTAGCCCGCCTTCATCGTGAGGAGCGCCGAGCCGTACGCGGCGATGCCCGCGAACGCGGCGTTCCCGAGCGTGAGCTGGCCCGTGTACAAGGTGAGCCAGACCGAGAGCGCGAGCATCGCGTTCAGCCCGATGAAGCCGATGGTCGTCTGGTACGCGTCGAAGAACTGCTGGAGACCGTCCATCAGACCCGGTCCACGTCGCGCTGCCCGAGGATCCCGCGCGGCCGGACGAGCAGCACGACAAACAGCAGCCCGAAGGCGAACGCGTCGCGGAGCTCGCTCGGGAGGAACGTGAGGCTCGCGATCTCGCCGAAGCTGAGCAGATACGCACCAAGCACCGCGCCCGGGATGCTGCCCATTCCCCCGACGATCATCACGGAGAACGCCTTCAGCTCGAAGCTCTGGCCCATCTGCGAGAACGGCGAGTTCGTCGCGAAGCCATACAGCGCACCGGCGATCCCCCCGAGCCCCGCCGAGAGGAAGAACGTCGCCGCGATCGCCCGGTCGACGTCGATGCCGAGCAGCCGGGCCGCGCGCGGGTTCTCGGCCAGGGCGCGAAGCTCGCGGCCCAGCCGGGTGCTCCGTACGAGGTACGTGAGCGCGAGCATGAGCCCGATCGCGAGACCGATGATCACTGTCCGCAGGGTGTCGAGCTCCAGGCCGCCGACCGAGAACACGGCCGCCGGGAGCGCGCCGGCCGGGTACGCCTGGAGGTCCGGCCCGTACTGCAGCTGGATGAGGCGGATGAGGATCAGGGACACGCCGATGCTCGAGATCATCGCCGAGAGCGGCGGCGCGTTGCGCCGGCGCAGCGGCGCGAAGGCGACGCGATCCAGGATGACGCCGGCCGCACCGCAGACGACGAACGCGACGAGCACCGCGAGCGCCGCGGGCACGCCCTGCTGCATCGCGAACAGGGCGGTGAACGCACCGAGGGTGAAGAGCGCGGGATGCGCGAGATTCAAGATGTCCAGGACGCTGAAGACGAGGGTGAAGCCGAGGGCGAACAGGGCGTAGATGCTGCCGATGAAGACCGCGTTGTAGATCTGGTCGGCCACGCGCCGACACTAAACGAGCGGAACCTCGCGTCGTGCGGCTGGGCCGGCTATGCCGGCCCAGCCGAGCCCCATGTACCTAGTTGATCAGCGTGAACTGGCCGTTCTTGATCTGGACCACGTACACCTTCTGGGTCACGTCGTGGCTCGCGTTGAACGAGAACTCCCCGAGCGGCGTCTTCACGCCGGTGGTGAGCTCGATCTGGTCGCGCAGCTTGTCGTGCAGGACGCTCGTGACCGTCGGCGTGCGCTTCAGCGCGTCGAGCAGGATGTAGACCGCCGAGTACGCCTGCGCCGCGAACTGGTCGGGATCGGCGTTGTACTTCGCCTTGTACGCGGTGACGAAGTCCTTGTTCACCGGGTCCGGGTTGCCGAGATACCACGCCGCGCCGGAGACGGCGCCTTCGGCGGCCGCACCGGCCGAGGCGATGATCGCCGGCGTGTTGAAGCCGTTGCCGCCGATCACGAGCATCCCGGGCTTCCGCTTGTTGACCTCTTTCAGGACCTGGATCGCCGGGCCCGCGAGCGAGCTGTCGACGATCGCGTCGGGCGACTCGGCGAGCGCCGCGGTCACCGGGCCGGAGAGATCGACGTCGGTCTTGGAGAACGCGATCTCCTTCTTGATCGTGATGCCCGACGAGGTGAGGTTCTTCTTGAAGATCGCGAAGCCATCGGAGCTGAACTTGTCGTCCTGCGCGTACATGAGCACGACACTCTTCACGTTCAGCTTGCTCTTCGCGATGCTGACCGTCTGCGGAATCGCGGTCGACTCACCGAGCGACGCGCGGAAGATGTAGTCGCAGGTACCCCAGTCGCACTTTCCGACGATGCCATCGCCCGTGTTCGAGATGGCGATGACCGGCGTCTGTGCGCTCTGCGCCACCGGGTGCGCGGCGACCGCGGTGTTCGAGAGCGTCGGGCCGAGGATCGCGACGACGCGGTCCTGACTCGTCTGCTTACGGAACGCGGTGACGCCGCCGTCAGTCGTCGACTGGTCGTCGTCGATAACGAGCACGAGCTTCGCGCCGCTCACGCCGCCCGCGTCGTTGATGCGCTGCGCGGCGAGCTCGACGCCGTTCTTCTGCGTCGGGCCGTAGACGTTGCCGACACCGGTGAGCGAGATGACGACGCCGACCTTGACGTCCGGCTTCGCCGCGGTGCTCGTCGCGTTCGGCGAGCCGCTCGCACTGGTGGTGGCCGTTCCGCCACACGCCGCGAGCGTGATCGCGAGCGCGCCCAGCGCGCCAAAGATCCGCTTGTCCATTTGGGACCCCCTCACGCGCGTTCGTCCGCCGCCCCGGGAAGAGCCTCAGTCTAGGGAGCACCGCCGCTCAATGGAAGCGTGCGCGGCGCAGGTCGAGCAACAGGGTGCTGACCGCGAAGAGGGCTCCGAGGACGGCGGCGCAGGCGGTGAGCGCCGCGGGATCGCGGAGCGCGATCGACTGCAGCGCGACGAACCCGATCCCGTTCCAGAGCAAGATGTACTCGACGATCGGCAGGCTCGCGACCGCGACCCGCAGGCCGCTGCCGACCGCCTCGAGCGAGACCGGGAGCACGTGCGGCAGGACGTGCACCTTGATGATCCACGACGGCAGCAGGCCCTTCGCGTTGGCGGTCGTGATGAAGTCCGCGTCGAATACCTCTCCCATGCGGATCGCGGTGAGCTGGGCCGTCGTCGCGACCGCGGGCGCCGATAGCGCCAGAAGCGGCAGCACCAAATGGCTGTCGAGGCCGTAGCCGAACACCGGGAGGACGGTGTGGCCCGCCGCGCCGCCGATGAAGATGAACAGGATCTGCAGGAAGTACGCGAGGAAGAAGGCCGGGACGGCGGCCACCACGCTCGTCGCGCCGAGGACCGCGCCACTGGCGAAGGCGCGACGGCGGACGAGCGCGGCAGCGATCCCGACGAGCACACCGACGAACAACGAGAAGACCGTGACCCCCGCCAGGAGTGCGACGCTGCGCACGGCGGCCTGCGCGATCACCGTGGCGAGCGGCTCCTGGTACTGGGTCTCGATCGTCGGTACGAACGGCGTGATGGTCGTGCCGGGCCCGGTGCCGCTGACGCGGAACGAGGGCCCGATACCCGGCGCGAGCTGGAACGGCAGGTACTGCGCCATCGCCACGGGGGCGATGAGGGCGAACAGGAGCCCGAGCGCGAGTACGGTGGCCGGCACCCGCAGTAGCCGCAGGCCGAGCGTCATCGCACGAGCTCCGGCGCTGCGGCTGCGTAGCGCGCGACGGCGTACGCGAGCACGGCCGCTGCGTCAGCGCGCAGGTCGTCGGCATCGCTGACCGGACCCTGCCCGCTGATGAGGATCCAGTGGTCATTGACGAACGCCGACAGGCCGGCCGCGATCATGAGGTCGCCGGTCTCGGGTGCGTCCGGATTGAGGGCGCCAGCGGTCCGCAGCGCCGCCGCCCCGGCTCGCGCGGCGTAGTCGTCGATAGCCGGGACGACATCGCCGTACACGGTCGCGAAGCGGAGCCGGGAGCCACCGAGCGACTCGATGGCGAGGACGTCGTCGATCGGGGTCGTCCCCAGCGTCGCGCGCACCGCCTTCGCGTTCGCGACCGGATCGCCGCGCGGATCGAAGACGACGAACACGAGCGGCGGCATCGCGCGGCCGGCGAGCGCGCGGACCAGGGCGCTGAGCGCATCGCCCGCGCTGCGGCTGCCCGTCGCGAGCGACGGCGCGACCGCCCAGATCACCAGACGGTGCGCTCCAGCGGGCGCCGGTGTCAGCGCGACGAGCGAATGCGACGACGAGGCCACAGGCGCGATCGGCAGCTCGACATGGGCACGCTCGGGGAGTTCGCGGGCCATCGAGCTGCCCGGCGTCGCGGCCGAATCGCCCTGGAGCTGGCCGCGGAGGATGGCGGTCGCCTTGATGCCGACCGGAGCGAGGATCCGGTCGGCGGCTTCGGGCGTGAGCATGAAGATCGGAACACCCGCCGCCGTCGTGAGCGGATCGTCGGCGACGAGCCGGCGGTACGGATCGGGCTGCCCGCGCTCGATGATTTGCGCGCGGCTCGCATCCACCCAGAGGATCGCGGCCGCACCGCGCTTGATCGCGGACTGCATGAGCGTGTCGGCCGTCGGTGCGGGGGTGACCGGTCGCCCGAGCCCTTGCTGGATATTGGCGATCCGGAAGACGAGGACCACCTTCCCACGCACGTCGACCTTGGCGTAGTCGTCCTCCCAGCCGACGACCAGCGTGCCGAAATCGCCGGTAGAGAAGACGGACGTGTGCTGCGGAGGGAAGCTGGCCGGCGAAACGCCCCAGCCGGCGAAGACCAGCGGCGCGTCGATCGTCCCTCCGCCGGACGCGCCGAAGAGCAACGGCACGTAGTCGGCACCCGCGCCTTCGTTGAACGCGACCGGTCCGCTCGGGCCGTCCACCCGCAGCGCCGCCGGACCGACCTGCTGCAGGCGCGTCGTCGCGCGGTCGATTGGCGTGACGGCGAGGTTTGCCGCCGCGAGGACCGCGCCCGGGTCGCTGCCGACGACGGCGCGTGACCGCGCGGCCTCGCCGAGCTCGACCGCATCGGCGTGCGGCGCAGGCAGGATGAACACCGGGGCGACGAGCGCGAGCACCGTGACCGCTGCGGCAAGGGCGCGACGCGTACGCAGATCCTGGGGCAGGTTGCGTCGCCGGTACTGCCGGGCGACGCCGACGCCGAGCATCGCGAACGCGATCGCGGCGAGCGCGATCGCAACGCCCGGGACGAGGAACGCCCAACGGGTGACGTACAGGTTCTGAATGCCGCGCCCGAGCGCGAGGAGCCCGCCCCACTCGGGAATGTCGGGCACGCGGAAGCTCGTCGGCACCCCGTCCGGCACGGCGCGCATCGCCTCGCCGATATTCAGCACGCGCGTGGGACCGACGAAGATGCCGATCACGCCCAGCTCCGCGAGCGCGATGAGCGCGGCCGCGATCTGCTGGCTCACGGAGAGCGCGAGCACCGGGACGAGGTGCGGAACGTGATGCCGGAACAGCAGCCCGCGGCGCGAGACACCGATCGCGATCGCGCCCTCGGTGTACGGCGCGGCCCGCAGGCGGGCGAGCTCGGCGCGGATGAGGCGGTACGGTCCGGCCCATCCAGTCACGAGGAGCGCGCCAACGAACACCGGAGCCGGGGCGCCCTGCCGGGCGAAGACCAGGACCGCGAGCACCGCGACGATCGTCGACGGCACGGCCGAGGCGACGTCGGCGGCGGCGTCGCCGAGCAGCCGGACCGGGCGCAGCCAGCTCGTGAGGATCGCGAGCGCGAGCCCGGCGAGCAGCCGCGCGGTACCCGCGAGCACGACGATGAGCAGCGTGGTGCGCGCGCCGACGAGAACGAGGCCGAACAGGTCGCGACCGACGGCGTCGGAGCCGAACAGGAACGGCAGGCCCGGGGGGAGCGGCCGGTCGGTCCCGGCCGGCCCGTTGATCAACAGAAAGATCGGCTCGTGTGGGGCGATCCGGTCCCCGTAGAGTGCGATGAACAGGAGGAGGCCACAAAGGACGAGCCCCACGAGGAGCCAGGGATCGAGGCGCCGCACGTCAGGACCGTACAGCGGTGCGCATCGGCCGGTTCGCCCGTACAATTGCGCGAACGCAGGGGAGTCCCATCCAAGCGCATCCTCGGGAGGAATTGACGGTATGAAGTCCGGTGGTTTCCCGTGCCGCTTTGCCGGGTGCGATGTCCGATTCCAGGTCCTGGACCAGAGCTCGATGCAGTCGCTCCTCGCAGCGAGCGAGCAGCGCACGACGCACGAGGTCACCACGCACAGCTACCACCACGTGAAGATCGAGGACACCCCGCCGAACTACGCGAAGGGGCCGCTCAAGGTCCGTCGCGCCGACTACATCTAAGCCCGCACGACGAGGCGCCGCCTCGCTACCGAGCCGTCAAGATGCAGGTCACCTGCGTCGCGTCCGAGCAGTCGTTCTTCGCCGGCCTAGGCCGGTGCGGACCCCGCGAGCGGCGCCTGAAGATCCGATCCAGACGCTGCGCCGCGCCCCACCAGCAGTCCCAGCGACGCATATGACGCGACGGACGCGAGCAGAACACCCGCGATGACGTCCGCGACGTAGTGCTGCTTCACGAAGACGGTCGAGACGACGATGAGCGCGGCCCAGATCCCGACCGGCACGCCAATCCGCTGGTCCACGCACCACCAATGGATCGCGAAGATCGTCGACAGCGACGCATGCAGGCTCGGGAAGTCGTTGTAGGGCTGGTCGCTCGCGTAGACCTCTCGGATCATCCGCGAGAACAGATCGTCGTCCGCCAGCACCGGCCGATCGATGTAGGACTGCAGGAAGACGTAGAAGGCGTAGCTGACCAGGAGCACCACCGTCATCGACAGCGCGGCCGACCGGAAGATGCGTACGCGGAAGAGCAAGAAGACGAGCGCCGAGACATAGATGAACGGCCGGAGCGAGACGTACGGGACGACGAACAGGCCGACGATGGGGATCAGATCGTCGATGGGCGTCCGAAGGAAGAGGACGTTGGGGCCGTGATTCAAAGCGTCGTACACGAGGCTCGTCGCGATCGCGACCACGCCGAGCGCGAGCGTCACCGCGGCGCCCCGCCAGCCTTGTCCGATCATCCCGAGCCGCGACTGCGCGCGGAGCCAGAGCACGGCCGCAGGATAGTCGCGGTCGTTCTGCGCCTTGGCTACCGACGGGCCCAACGCGGACTAATCGTGCGCCTGCTTCAACGTCCTTATGTCGATCTTGTGCATCTTGAGCATCGCGTCCGTGACTCGCTTGGCTTTCTCAGGATCCTTGTCGCTCATCATCTCGCCGAGAGCGGTCGGGATGATCTGCCACGAGAGGCCGTATGTGTCCTTAAGCCAGCCGCACCTTCCCTCTTCCCCGCCTTCAGAGAGCTTCTCCCACAGCTCATCCACTTCCTCCTGCGTCTTGCAGCTCACGAAGAACGAAATGGCTTCCGTGAACTTGAATTGCGGACCAGCGTTGAATGCCATGATTTCCTGCCCATCGAGCTCACCGGTCACGCTCATGGCTTTCCCATTCGGCCCTGGAGAAACACTTAAGACCTTTGAATTCGTGAAGATCGAGACGTAGAAATGCATCGCCTCTTCGGCCTTGTCATCGAACCACAGGAACGGGGTGATCTTTTTCATCTGTGATCTCTACCGCCTGCCGGACAACGTCGCGATGTGGGCGGCGAGGTGCTCGAGGATCTGGGTGTAGCCCGCGCGCTCCTGCTCCTCGCTCATCGCCATCTCGACGCTCACGGTGAACCCAACGTCGTGATCATCGCCCGGCCATCGCCGATGACCTGGACGATGCGCTCGGGCTTCACGATCTCGCGGTATGTGCCGTCGAGGACGAAGCCGTCGAGGCTGTGGTCGGCCGGACGCATGCCGATGCGGAACGCCCCGCCCGCACGGAGATCCGTCTCGGCGAAGGGCGATTCCCAGTCGTCCGCGAACATCCACTGCACGATGTGATCCGGATCGGTGACCGCCGTCCACACGAGCGCGCGCGGCGCGTCGAAGACGCGCGTCAGGGTGAGGACCCGATCCGTCACGGTCACCGTGGTGCCCCTCGCGGTGCGGCGCAGGAGGTCGGCGAGCTTCTCGAGGCTCTGCCCGAGGCCCTCCTTGACGCCCAGCTTGAGCAGGGCCTCGTAGTCCGCGACCGTCTCGGTGGGGTCTGTCGATCTGGGAACGGCGTGGCCGGAACGCGAGCTGTACGCCTGGAGGGGCTCGAACCCCCGACCTCAACGTTCGTAGCGTTGCGCTCTATCCAACTGAGCTACAGGCGCGTGCGGAGAGTCAAGTTTAGCATCGCGCCCTGATGCCCCTGCTCTCATCGTCCTTCGACCGTGCCTCCGACCAGGCACGCGCGAATCGCGACTCGATGAGCACCCTGGTCGCCGATCTGCACAAGAAGCTCGACGCCATCCGACAAGGTGGCCCCGAACGAGCGCGGGAGAAGCACACCAAGGCAGGCAAGCTGCTGCCCCGCGAGCGCATCGAGCGGCTCCTGGACCCGGGCTCGCCGTTCCTCGAGATCGCACCGCTGGCCGCCCTCGACCTATACGACAACGACGCCGCGTCGGCGGGGATCGTCACCGGCATCGGGCGGATCTCCGAGCGCGAGTGCGTCATCGTCGCGAACGACGCGACGGTCAAGGGAGGCACGTACTACCCGCTCACCGTGAAGAAGCACTTGCGGGCCCAGGAGATCGCGCTCGAGAACCGGCTGCCCTGCGTCTACCTCGTCGACTCCGGGGGCGCGTTCCTCCCGAGGCAGGACGAGGTGTTCCCCGACCGCGAGCACTTCGGGCGCATCTTCTACAACCAGGCACGGATGTCAGCGGCGGGCATCCCGCAGCTCGCCGTGGTCATGGGCAGCTCCACCGCCGGCGGGGCGTACGTGCCGGCGATGAGCGACGAAACGATCATCGTGAAGGGCCAGGGCACGATCTTCCTCGGCGGCCCGCCGCTGGTGAAGGCGGCGACGGGCGAGGAGGTCACCGCGGAGGCGCTCGGCGGTGCGGACGTGCACGCGCGCAAGAGCGGCGTCGTGGACCATTACGCGCTCGACGACGCCCACGCACTGAGGCTCGCGCGGGAGATCGTCTCGAATCTCCGGCCGCCGCAGATCCTCTGGGGCGACGATGTGGCCGCGCCCGAGGCGCCCGCGCACGATCCCGCGGACCTGTACTCCATCGTGCCCGCCGACACGCGCACCCCGTACGACGTGCGCGAGGTCATCGCGCGGCTGCTCGACGGATCGAAGTTCACGGAGTTCAAGGCGCTGTACGGCGAGACCTTGGTCTGCGGGTTCGGCCGGATCATGGGCTTCCGCGTGGGGATCGTCGCGAACAATGGGATCCTGTTCAGCGAATCCGCGCTCAAGGCCGCGCATTTCATCCAGCTGTGCGATCAGCGGGGCGTGCCGCTCGTGTTCCTCCAGAACATCGCCGGGTTCATGGTCGGCAAGGAGTACGAGGAGGGCGGCATCGCGAAGGACGGCGCGAAGATGGTGACGGCCGTCGCCTGCGCCGTCGTCCCGAAGTTCACCGTGATCATCGGCGGCAGCTTCGGCGCGGGGAACTATGGGATGTGCGGCCGGGCATACGGGCCGCGGCAGCTGTGGATGTGGCCGAACGCCCGGATCAGCGTCATGGGCGGCGAGCAGGCCGCCACCGTCCTCTCGCTCGTCGGCACGTTCGAGAACGAGACGGCCCGCGAGGACTTCAAGACGAAGATCCGGGACCAGTACGAGACTCAGGGTTCGCCGTACTACTCGACGGCGCGGCTCTGGGACGACGGGGTCATCGACCCGATGGACACGCGCGCCGTCCTGAGCCTCGGACTCGCCGCCGCGCGCCACGCGCCGATCGGCGAGCCGCGGTACGGCATCTTCCGGATGTGACGGAGCTCGTCCATGTCGCCGTCGACGAGCGGCGGGTCGTCCGCATCACCATCGCCCGGCCGAGCGTCAAGAACGCATTCAACGCCGACCTCATCGGGCAGCTGTCGAAGGCCGTCGACGGCGTGCCCGCCGACGCCCGCTGCGTCGTCCTCGGCAGCGAGGGCGACACCTTCTGCGCGGGAGCCGATGTGGCCTGGATGCGCTCGATGGCCAACTACACCCTCGAGCAGAACCTGGCGGACTCGCGGGCGCTGGCGGATCTGTTCGCGAAGCTCGACGCGCTGCCGATGCCGGTCATCGCACGCGTGCAGGGCGCGGCCATCGGTGGGGGTGCGGGGCTGGTCGCCATCGCGGACATCGCGGTCGCGGTCGAGGCGGCGACGTTCGCCTTTACCGAGGTGCGGCTCGGGATCCCACCGGCGGTGATCTCTCCGTACGTCGTGCGGAAGGTCGGGTCGAGCTTCGCGACCGCGGCGTTCGTCACCGGCATTCGCTTCGACTCGCATCGGGCCTTCGAGACGGGACTCGTGCACAGCGTCGTCGACGAAGGCCAGCTCGACCCCGAGATCGGACGCTTCATCGACGCGATCGTCGCGGGCGGGCCCGAGGCCGTGAATGCCGCGAAGCGGCTCGTGCGCGAGGTCGCCGGGCGAACTCCCGCGGAGGTGCGCGACCTGGTGGTGCAGCGCATCGCGAGCGCGCGGATCGGCGCTGAGGGGCAGGACGGGATGCGCGCCTTCCTCGAGAAGCGCGCGCCGGCGTGGCTCGGCGGCTCACGCCGCCAGAACTAGCCGCAGCAGCGCGACGCTCGCGACCCCCGCGAGGACCCCGGCCAGCAGGTTGCGCCGCCACGCGACCATCGCGATGACCGCGATGGCCGCCGCGAGCTCCGGCCCGCGGGTCGGCGCGCCGTTCGGGACGAGGACCGCAGGCCCGGCAAGCGCGGCGATGATCGCCGCAGGCAGCGCGTCGAGGTAGCGCGCGACCCGTGGCGGCAGGGCGCTCGGCAGCGGGACGCGGAACGCGAACGCCCGCACGAGATACGTGACCAGCGCCGAGCCGGCGATGGCGAGCCAGGTCACCTGTCCGGCTCGTCGCGCGCGAACAGGACGAGCAGCGGCGCGAGCGCGCCCGCGGTCACGACGGCGACGACCGACGCCCCGAGATACGCGAGCGCCGATGCCACAAGCGCCGCGGCGAGGGCGACGACGGCGTCCGAGCGCCGGCGCACACTCAGGATGACGATGGCGATGAACGTTGCGGTGATCGCGAAGTCCACCCCGAAGCGCCGGGGTTCGCCGATCGACGGACCGATGAGCATCCCGATGACGGTCGCGGTATTCCACAGGACGAAGAGGGCCACGGCGAACGTCGCGTAGTAGGCGAGCTCGGTCCGCCCTCGCCGGAACCAGCCGATGGCCATCGCGAACGCCTCGTCGGTGAGGACATAGGCCGCGGCGAGGCGCCGGGCCACCGAGACCCGCGCGAAATACCGCTGGAGGTCCGCGGCCATGAGGAGGTGCCGCAGATTGATGAGCAGCACGGTCGCGACGACGACCGGCCAGGCGACGCCGTCCGTGAAGAGCTGGACCATCGCGAACTGCGACGCGCCGGCGAACACGAAGAGGCTCATCGCCACGATCTCCGCCGGCGACAGGCCCGACTGGCGTGCCACGATCCCGAACGGGATGCCGACGACAAGGACCGCCGTGAGCACCGGCCAGCCCTCGGCGAGCGCGGTGCGTTGCGGTGACAATCTCTTCAGATGACGACCGTCCTCGTGGCGAATCGCGGCGAGATCGCACGGCGCGTCTTTCGCACCGCGAAGCGGATGGGTCTGCGGACGGTCGCGGTGTACTCCGACGCGGACGCGAGCGCGCCCTTCGTCCGCGAGGCCGATACCGCGATCCGCATCGGGGCGGCACCGGCGCGCGACTCCTATCTCAATGTCGCGAGCATCGTCGCGGCGGCCCGGGAGAGTGACGCACGACTCATTCATCCGGGCTACGGATTCCTCTCCGAGCAGGCGCCGTTCGCCGACGCGGTGGCCGCGGCGGGCATGACGTTCGTCGGGCCGAGTCCCGACGTGCTGCGCAGGCTCGGGGACAAGGCCGAGGCGAAGGCGGCCGCTGAACGTGCGGGCATCCCGGTCGTGCCCGGCTACCGCGGCAAGGACCAGCAGGACGAGGCGTTCGCCGCGGCCGCGAAGACCGTCGGCTACCCGGTCATGCTGAAGCCGGCGGCGGGCGGCGGGGGGATCGGCATGCAGCTCGTCGCTCGCGACGCCGACCTGCGCGATGCGCTCGCGCGCGCGCGGCGCACGGCCCGCGCGGCATTCGGCGATGAGCGGCTGATCCTCGAGCGCGCGATCGAACGGCCGCGGCATGTCGAGATCCAGCTGCTGGCTGACACCCACGGCGCGGTCCTCGCGCTGGGCGAGCGCGACTGCTCGGCGCAGCGGCGCCATCAGAAGGTGATGGAGGAGACGCCGTCGCCCGCCGTCGACGCGAAGCTGCGCAGGCGGATGAGCGACGCGGCCATCGCACTGGCAAAAGCCGTGGGGTACGTGAACGCCGGGACGTGCGAGTTCATCGTCGACGCGAAGGGCGAATTCTTCTTCCTCGAGGTGAACGCGCGGCTCCAGGTCGAGCACCCGGTGACGGAGCTGGTCTGGGGCGTCGACCTGGTCGAACAGCAGCTGCGCATCGCGATGGGCGAACCGCTCTCGCTCGACCTCGTGCCACGCGGTCACGCGGTCGAGGTGCGGCTGTGCGCCGAGGATCCGGCGAGCGGCTTCCTTCCCTCGACCGGTCGGATCAGCTTTCTGGAGTGGCCCGACGGCGCGCGGATCGACGCCGGGATCGAGGAGGGCAGCGCCGTCACGCTGGACTACGACCCGATGCTCGCCAAGATCGTGGTGCATGCGCCGGATCGGGCGGCGGCGCTCGACGCATCGGCCGCGGCGCTGCGCCGATCGACGGTGCTTGGGGTGCACACGAACGAACGATTCCTCCGGCGGCTCGTCGCGCATCGCGACGTGCGGGCCGGCAAGGTCGACACCGGGCTCATCGCCCGCATTCCCGATCTCGCTGCCGGGCCCGGCGACGCGCCGGAGGAGGCGCGGGCCGTCGCTGCTGCCGCGTTCGCCGCGAGCACGGCCCTCGGCATCGACGCGCGCGATCCGTGGCGCGCGCTCTCCGGATGGCGCGCCGGCGGTCCGGCCACGACCATCGTCGTGTTCGATGACCGGCCGGTCCGCGTGCGCGGCACGGGACCGTACACCGTGGACGGACAGGTGGTCGCGCGCGACGAGCGGGCCGGCCACTGGCTCGTCGATGGTGAGCCGGCGATCGCCGTGCGCGAGGGCACGGACGTCTGGGTCAAGTGGCGGGGCGAGATCTACGTGCTCGATACCGCGGGACAGGAGCGGAGCATCGACACGCTCGCGGGCAGCGAGATCACGGCACCGATGCCGGGGGTCGTGCTCGCGGTCCATGCGCGCCCGGGTCAGCGCGTCAAGCGTGGCGACCTGGTGTGTGTGGTGGAGGCGATGAAGATGGAGCTACGGGTCGAGGCGCCGGGTGACGGGACCGTGACCAAGGTGCTCTGCGCTCAGGGGGATCAGGTGCGGCGGGGCCAGCGCCTCGCCGAGTTCGAAGCGGCCTAGGTCCAGGCCGTCTCGCGCGCCGGCGAGGCGCTGTCCGCGTCCGCGTGCCCTAGCTTCCCATCCACTGCCCCTGTTTTACGAGAGACCATCGGGGGACGGCTCCCCCATCCGGGTGTCGGCCGCCACGCAGCGGCGCCACTGATACCGGACCTTCAGCGCGGGCTCAGCCGGCGGCGTGCGGCAGGGCGAGCGCCTCCCGGAGCGCCGCCACGCGCCGCCCGCCCTCAGCCACCTGGTGACCGATGCCGGGCTCGGCCAGGTCGAATTCGCGTTTGGCGTCCGCGGCGCGGCCGATCTTGAGCAGGAACTCGGCGAAGTTCATCCGAAGCCAGGCCAAGCGGTACAGGTACTCCGTCTCCGCGAATACCGCGACCGCGCGCCGGTACTCCGCCTCGGCCTCCGCGGCTCGACCGGCACGCTCGTGGATCCGGGCCGCCGAGAACGCGACGTACCCGACCGCGTAGCGATCGGTCTCGCGGACGATCGCCTCCGCCTCACCGATGAGCTCGCGAGCGCTCGCGTCGTCTCCGGATTCCGCGGCCACCTGACCGAGGGACGCCGTGAGCTCCGTCCGGCTCCACAGCTCACCGGTGCGTCGGCTCTCGGCCAGCGCCTGCTCGAGGACCGGTCCGGCATCCGCAAGGCGACCGGCCTCGAGGAGCACCTCACCGAGATTGCGCAGGCTGCCGATCTGGATGACCGGATCACGTTCCGCGACGCCGTCCGCGTACAGGCTCCGCTCGCATACCTCCGCGGCCGTGAAGTCGCCGCTGACCCTCAGCCGTCCGCATCGCGCGCGCCTGCCCCAGTGGGGCATCCGCAGACCCAACCGGGCCGCAAGCTCCTCGGCGGCGCGCTCATACTCCGTGGCCAGCTCCGAGCGGCCGAACTGGTCCGCCGCAGCAATGAGGCGGGCGCAGATGAGGAGCTCACGCGGTCCGTCGCCGAGCTGGCGGGCTCGCTCGCGCAAGGCCTGCCCACGCTCCAACATCTCGTCGAGCTGGCCGAACGCCCAATGGCGCTCCAGCGCGATCAGCCCAGCCTCGAGGGCCGCGCCCGGCTCGCCGCTCTCGCCGAAGAGTCGGGCGGCCTCGGCGGCGTGTCGGCCGAACTTCTCCATGATCGCGTCGTCGAAATCCGACGACAGCGCCATCACCCGCGCCATCCCGAGATGCGACCACGCCGCAAGGTCGCTCCGACCGGCCGCATCCGCGAGCGCTAACGCGCGATCGAACGCTTCCTCCGCCGGCAGGTACGCCCCCGCCAGCCGCCGATCGTCAGCGACGAGCAGGGCGACGCGCGCCCGATCGTCCGGGGCCGCGTCCGTTCCCAGCACCGCCAGGGCCGCGGAGGCCGCCGCCACGTTGGCCGCGAGCAGGCCGCGGTCCTCGCGCCGTCGGGCGCGGTCTCCCAGTGCGAGCGCCCACCCGAGCGCCCGCGTCGCCCGCGGGCCGAGCACATCACGATGCGCGCGGACCTCCGCCGAGAGCGAGAACGCCCGCTCGGCGTGGTGCGCCAGGACCTCCGCGAACTCATCGCGGCGATCCCCGACCGCGCGCTCGAGCTCCGCGGCAAAACGTTCGTGCAGGTCGGCGCGAACGGCCTTGGGAAGCCCGGAGTACGCGACATCGCGCATCAACAGGTGCTTGAAGCGATAGCGGTCCGGCTCGCGGCTCTCGCGGTCCTCGAGGACCAGTCCGGCGCGTCGCAGTGCTGCGAGCGCGGCGCCGACATCGAGGCCCGGTGCGAGCGCGCCGATCTCGCTCACCCCGAATCGCTCGCCCACGATCGAGGCCACCTGCATCGCTCGCCGCTCATCCTCGCCGAGACCGTCGAGCCGAGCCGCGAGCAGCGCATGGATGCTCTCGGGAACGCGAACCTCGGTCACGCCCGCGGTGGCGCGCCAGCGATCGTCGGCACGTACGACGCGGCCGTCGTCGATCAGCATGCGCAGGAACTCCTCACAGAACAGCGGATTGCCTTCCGAGCGGCGCACCACACGCTCGCGGAGGTCGGCGGGCAGATCGTCGATGTCGAGGAGGCGCGAGATGAGCGTCGTCGTCTCATCGGTGCTGAGTGCGTCGAGCGTAATCGTCGTCGCGTTCGCGCGTCCGGCTCCCCAGGTCGGCCGAAGCTCCAGGAGCTGGGGCCGGGCGACGCAGGCCAAGAGCAACGGGGCGTCCTCGGCGCTATCGGCGAGGCCCTCGACGATCTCGAACACCGCGGGCTCGGCCCACTGCAAGTCGTCCACCACGATGACCGTCGGGGCACGCGCGACGGCGGCCAGGTACTGCCGGGCGCCCCAGCCGATCTCGCGACCGAACTGGGCCGGCACCACTTCCGGCAGGGCTTCGTCTGCGCGCTGCAGCCCGAGCATCGTCGCCAAGCGGGCCCGGACCGCGCCGGCGTCCGCGCCGAGCAGCGCACGGGTCCGCGCGTCAAGCTTCGCGAGCGCTGTATCCCGATCGTCATCACCCGAGATGCCCGCGTCCTCGCGCACGATCTCCATCAGCGGCCAGTACGTGATGCCGGCGCCATACGGAAGGCAGCGGCCGCGCAGGACGCGCGCCCTGTCGGTGGCCGCGATGCGCGCCAGGGCCTCGCCGACGAGACGCGACTTCCCGATGCCGGCGTTACCGACCAGCGTGAAGAGGTGCGCGCGGCGATCGTCGCGGACCCGCTCGAATGATTCGAGCAGCATCCGCAGCTCCCGCTGCCGGCCGACGAGCTGGGCCCGCATGGCCGGGAGGCCACGGGCCTGTTCGGGGACGGCGCTCCGCGCACGGACCGCGCGGTACGCCCTGATCGGCTCGGTCTTGCCCTTCGCGACCACCGGATCGCGAGCCGCATAGTCGATGGCGGAACGGGTGAGTGATTCGGTGAGCGGACCGACGACGACCTCGCCCATGTCCGCTGCCTGCTGCAGCCTCGCCGCGACGTTCACCGCGTCGCCCGTGACCAGGAACTGCCGGTCCTCGCCGGCGCCGGCCACCGCCTCGCCGCTGTTGACCCCGACGCGCGCAGCGAGCGATACGCCGAGCTCGGCGTTCAGACCGTCCATCGAGTCGCGCATCGCGAGCGCCGCGCGCACCGCGCGCTCGGCGTCGTCGTCGTGGAGCAGCGGCACGCCGAAGACGACCATGACCGCGTCACCGATGAACTTCTCCACGGTGCCCCCGTGCGTCTCGGCAATCCGCTTCATCCGTTCGAAGTAGGAGCCCATCACCGAGCGGACGACTTCCGGATCGTTGTCCGACCCGAATGCGGTCGAGCCGACGACATCGGCGAAGACGACGCTCACGAGCTTGCGTTGCTCGGTCGCCATCACCGGCTCCCGCGGTCGACCGCGTCCGTGAGCCCCATATCCCGACAATGTACGAATGACTCAGCCCCCGCGTACGCAAGTCGCCGGAGGATGGCTCCGCTGGATCACGCCGGACGGGCGGCGCCTCCTGCTCGCGCGGGTGCTGCGGACGTTCGCCTACGGCTACCTGTCCGTCGTCCTGGGCGTCTACCTCGACCGGCTCGGCCTCGATCCCACGCGCATCGGCATCGTGCTGACGTCCGCGATCGCGGGCTCGGCCGTCATGACCGTCGGGTGGTCCCTCTTCGCCGACCGGTATGGTCGGCGGCGGACCGTCTCGACCATGGCCGTGCTGATGGCCGTCGGGGGTCTCGCGTTCGCGCTCACCGACAGCTTCGCGATCCTCGTCCTCGCCGGCTTCACCGGCACGATCAGCGCCACCAACTCCGAGGTCGGCGTGTTCCAGACGGTCGACCAGGCGATGCTGCCGCAGACCGCGCCGGACGCGCGGCGGACCTGGCTCTTCGCGGTCTACAACACGCTCGCGACGTTCGGCGGTGCGCTCGGTGCGCTCTTCGCCGCGTCGGTCGGGCTCTTCGAGCGCCTCGGGCTCACGGGCGCCGATGCGTACCGGCCGCTCTTCGTGCTCTACGCGCTCGTGGGGCTTGCGAATCTCGCCTTGTTCGCGGGCCTCACCGACAAGCTCGAGCTGGCGCGCGTCCATGGCGAACGACGGTTCCTCGGGATCCACCGGTCGCGCACGATCGTGGCCAAGCTCGCGGCGCTCTTCGGGCTCGATGCGTTCGCCGGCGGATTGGTCGTCCAGTCGCTCGTCGCGTACTGGTTCTACCTCCGCTGGGGGCTCGACCCCGCGCAGCTCGCGGTCCTGTTCTTCGCCGTCAACGTGCTGTCCGGCCTGTCGCTCCTCGCCGCGGGCTGGCTCGCGACGCGGTTCGGGCTGCTCAACACGATGGTCTTCACGCACGTGCCGTCGAACGTGCTCCTCATGCTCGTGCCGATCATGCCCACGCCCGCGCTGGCCGTGGCGGTATTCCTCTGCCGGATGAGCATCTCGCAGATGGACGTGCCGACGCGACAGTCGTACACGATGGCCGTCGTCGATCCCGACGAGCGCACCGCGACCGCCGGCCTGACGAACGTCGCGCGGACGGCCTCGAGCGCGTTCTCGCCGCTCGTGACCGGCGTCGCATTCGCGGCGGGGTCGTTCGCGCTCCCGTTCGTCCTGGCCGGCGCGCTGAAGATCGTGTACGACGGCCTGGTCTACGTCACCTTCCGCGGCGTGCGGCCGCCGGAGGAAGAGCGCTCGCTGCAGTAACGCAGCCCGACGTCCACGTTGCTGGTCAGACCCCCTCCATGAACACGAGCGCACCACCCCGCTGCGGAGCGAACGCGTAGAGCTGGGCGGTGGCCGGGTCCCAGCCGATCGTGTGCGCGCCATCCTCGGTCTCGACGGTTTCCACCTCCTCAAGACGCTCGGTATCGAAGACGGTGACGATCCCCGGCGAGCCGACCGCCACGTACAGCCTGTTGCGGCGTTGGTCGTGCATGACGGCGTCAGGGGCGCCACGAAGCGGCAGTCGCTTCAGGATGCGGCGGCCGTTCGCGACGCGCTCGTCGACGACAACGAGCTCGCGACCGTCGGCGGCACAGAAGAGCCGGCCATCGACGAGCGCGAGCCCGTGGGGGCCCTCGGCGCCGACGTCGATGCTGCTCGACTCCATCAGCAGGCCCGCGTCGATCGCGAGGATCACGGCCGGACTCTGGATGGCCACGTGCACCTGGTCACTCGAGCGATCGAAGACCGCCCAGCGCGGCCGGCCCGGAAGCCCGATGGTCCTGACGACGCGTCGCTCATCGACGGCCACGACGGAAGCACTGCAGCCTGTTCCGGGCGGCTCGCCGAGGTTGAAGCTGTACAGATGGCGCCGGCGGGTATCGAACGCGAGACCGTTCGGCCGCGGCCCGACGTCGATCTGTGCAAGCAGCGTTTCGTCAGAGCAGCGGAAGACGCTCACCCGAGCCGCGGAGCGATCGGAGGCGAACAGGAGATCCCGCCCGCTGTCGATGAGCACGCCGGCGACGCCCGGCAGGTCGGACAGCGAGCGAAGGTAGGAATTGCTGCGGCAGTCGATCACGTCGACGGCGTTCGTTGCCGTATGTGCGACATACAAGCGACTGCCCGTCGGCTCGAGGTACGTGTCAGCGTGGTCGAAGCCGGTGCGCTCGCCACCCGGGAGCGCGATGAAGCCCGACAGTCTCAGGCTCAAACGGGCTTGGCTTCGACTCGCTTCTGGCAGAAGGCGTAGAGCGCGTCCAGCACCGGACGCGACGCCTCGCGCTGCTTTTGGTCGTCCGGATAGTGAAGATGCCGGAGTCCGTCGAGGATCGCTTCCACACCGTGGGACTCCGGCGTCACCGTTTTGTCAGCGGTGTCCGCCCCTCGAATGATCTTCGCCATGTAGGCCATCGCGGGATCCGTGTCGAGACCGTGCTTGTGCACGAAGGCGTCGAAGCTGCACTCGGGCCCATGATGACCGAGCTCCGCGTCCTTCACGTCGTACGGCGTCGCGCCGCGCCGCTGGGCCTCGGCCGCCACTTGATCCGTCGGCACGTAGATGAACTCCGCCTGCTTGTCCACGAACCGCTCGATGAGCCACGGGCACGCGACCCGATCGACGCGGGGATGCTCGCGGGTGATCCATTTCATGATCTTCCTCCAGGGTCGGTCTACCGCGTCGCTCCGAGAGGGTCAATTCCTCGCGTCACCAGCGGCCGCGGTGCACGACCTCGGACGCCGGTCTCTTGCCCACGACCCTGAGGGATGGCGACGGCCGGTCCGTGGGCGCCTTGTGCCCGATCGCGACCGTGCCGACGGCCGTGTATTCGTCGGGGACCCCGAACGCTTTGCGGAAGCCGGCCTGGTCGAAGATCCCGAAGAACACCGCACCGAGGCCGGCATCGACCGCGGTCTGCAGGATGAGCAGCGCGGCCATCCCGACGTCGATGTCCCAGTACGGCACCGGCCAGCGCTTCTCGTCGCGGTCGATCCAGCCTTTATCCGGGAGTGAGTATCGCGCGAGATACGCGCTCTTGTTCGACAGGCAAACTACGAGCGCCGCCGCGTTGAACATCCCCGGCCACCCGAACTCGGTACGCCGCTCCGTCGACATCGTCGTGTTCCAGTAGCGCTCGGTCTCGTCCTTCCCGTTGAGGACGAGGAACGCCCAGCCCTGGCTGAACCCCGCCGACGGGGCGCGCTGTGCGTTCGTGACGATCCGGTCGAGGACGGCGGGATCGATCGGCTTGTCCTCGAAGGTCCGCACCATCTTCCGCTTGCGGACGACGTCCTGGAACTCCATCACGCCCTCCGGTACACGCCGCGTTCGCGCGTCAGCAGCTTCGCATCGTCCACGGCCTCGCGCCGCCGCTCGTTGCCGGCCTTCGGGTGCGCCTTCATACCCCGACAATGTACGAATGGCCCAGCAGCGCGTGCAGATCGTGGAAGTGAGCCCCCGGGACGGACTCCAGGCAGAGGAGCGGAACGTTCCCACGGCGACGAAGCTCGAGCTGCTCGATCGGCTCGCGGACGCGGGCCACACCGTGATCGAGGCGACGTCGTTCGTCAGCCCGACCGCCGTGCCGCAGCTCGCCGACGCCGACGACCTCATGGCGCGCCTGAAGCGGCGGCCGGGCGTTCGCTACCCGGTACTCGTCCCGAACGAGAAGGGGCTCGAGCGCGCCGTGGCCGCGGGGGTGGACGAGGTCGCGGTGTTCGTCTCGGCGAGCGAGAGCTACTCGCGTAAGAACCTGCGCCGGAGCCGCGACGACGCGATCGCGACGGCCCTCGCCGTCGTGGTGAGCGCGAAGGCACGCCGGCTGCGGGTGCGGGCGTACGTGTCGATGGTCATCGCCGATCCCGACGACGGTCCCACGGATCCGGCCGAGGTGGCGAACATCGGCGCCCGGTTCCTGGCCGGCGGCGCCGACGAGGTCTCGCTCGGCGACACCATCGGCGCCGGGACGGCGAGGCACGTACGGGCCCTGCTCGCGGCGCACCGCGACGCGAAGATCCCGGTCGAGCGGCTCGCCGTCCACTTTCACGACACGTACGGGCAGGGACTGGCGAACGTCCTGACCGCGATCGACCTCGGCGTCCGCGTCGTCGACACGAGCATCGGTGGCATCGGCGGCTCGCCGTTCGCGAAGCGCGCGGGCGGCAACCTCGCGACCGAGGACGTCGTCTGGATGCTGGACGGGATGGGCCTCGCGACGGGCCTCGACGTGCGAAAGCTCGCGGCGACGACGACGTGGATGGCCGAACAGCTCGGCCGTGAGCTGCCGGGGCGCGCGGCGCGGGCCCTCTCGTCGTGACCGAGCTCTTCCGGATCTTCCGCGACGGCATCGCCGTCGTCCTCGCGATCGTGGGTCAGCACGAGTACCTCGCGCTCTTCGGCATCGTCGCGATCGAAGAAGCGGGCGTGCCGCTCCCGGCGCCGAGCGACCTCGTGATCATGTTCTATGGCGACCGTGCGCGAGGCGACCTGGTGAGCCTTGCGCTCGTCGTTCTCACCTGCGCGGTGGCATCGACGTTCGGCACGCTCATCCCCTACCTAGTGACGCGCACGTACGGCGACGCGGCAGCCCATCGGATCGCGGGCTGGATCGACGTGGACCCCAAGAAGGTCGACGAATGGGAGGAGCGGATCGCGAAGCGCGGCTTCATCGCGATCTTTCTCGGCCGGTTGATCCCCGGACTCCGGGTGGCGATGTCGCTCATCGGCGGGACGGCCAAGGTGCCGCTCCTGGAGTTCTCGGCCGGTGTGTTCGCTGCGGGGATCATCTACTGGAGCTTCTGGACGGCCCTCGGCGCACTGTTCGGCCCAGTCGTACGCCGGCTGATCCCGCGCGCCTACATCGAGTACATCGTCATCGGCATCCCGGTGCTCGTGATCGGCTACCTGCTCTTCCGCTACATCCGCGGCCGGCGCCGCCGTGCGAGCGCAGGTCACGCCGGCTAGGTAGGCTGCCCTTCCAACCCTGAGGAGGTCGAACGTGGCCTACGACAAATTCGACAAGCTGGTCGCCGAGCGCACGACGCAATGGACCGAGGAGCTCAGCGACTACTGCCGGATCCCGTGTGAGACGGCGCAGCTCCCGGAGCTCAAGCGAGGCGCCGCGTGGACCGCCGACCGGCTTCGCAAGGCCGGCGCGAAGATCGAGATCATCGAGAAGCCCGGGGTCGCGCCCTTGGTCGTCGGCGAGATGGGCAGCGGCCCGCGGACGCTCATCTGCGTCCAGCACTACGACGTGCAGCCCGCCGCGCCGCTCGAGCTCTGGACCACTCCGCCGTACGAGCCCGCGATCCGCGACAACAAGCTCTTCGCCCGCGGGGTCTCGGACAACAAGGGCCAGTTCCTCATCCGCGTGCAGGCCGCCGAGGCCTACCAAGACGCGATCGGCCCGCTGCCGATCAAGATCCGCTTCCTCGTCGAAGGCGAGGAGGAGTCATCGAGCCGGCACTTCAACTCAATGCTGCAGGAGCGGCCGGACCTGACCGCCGGCGACGGCTCGCTGCAGGAAGGTGGTGGACTGGACGCGCAGGACCGGCCGACGCTCATCTGCGGAGTCCGGGGGATCCTCTACGTCGAGCTCTCGGTGCGCACGCTGAACTACGACGCGCACTCCGGCGGCGCGTCGCTCTACGAGAACGCGGCGTGGCGGCTGGTCGAGGCGCTCGCCACGATGCGCAAGCCCGACGGCACGGTGACCATCGACGGCTTCTATGACGACGTGCGGAAGCCCACCGACAAGCAGCTCGCGCGTCTGAAAACGGTCCCGTTCGAGGAAGCGAAGCTGAAGGCGATCTACGGCGCGACGCGCTTCGTCGGCGGAAAGACCGGCGGCGACGCGCAAGTCGCGCAGCTCTTCGCCCCGACGTGCAACATCGCCGGCATCTGGTCGGGTTGGACGGGCGACGACGCGAAAACCATCACCCCGGCCGAAGCGCACGTGAAGATCGACATGCGCCTCGTGCCGGATCAGGACCCGGAGAAGGTCGAGCGCCAGCTCCGCGCGCATCTCGACAAGCGCGGCTTCAACGACATCCTGATCAAGAACTGGGGCAGCGAGCATCCGTACTGGGGACCCGTGGACGCGCCGATCGTCGATGCCGCCGAGCGCGCGTCGACGGCCGTCTACGGGTCGAAGCCGCTGCGGCTCTTCTCGAGCCCAGGCACCGCACCGCAGTACCAGGTCTGCAACCCGCACAAGCTGCCGATGGTCGCGATCGGATACAGCCACCCCGACGCACGGGTCCACGCGCCGGACGAGAACGTGCGGCTCGATCTCATGCCGAAGGCCGCCATGGTGCTGGGCCGCTTCTTCGATGAGTTCAGCCGGACGTAGGATCCAGACCGAACGGCTCGTGCTGCGGCAGTGGCGCGAGGACGATCTCGATGGGCTCGCCGCGGTGAACGCCGACCCCGAGGTCATGCGCTACATCCACGACGGCCATGTGCACGATCGCCCGGAGGCGGCGGCCTCACTGGGTCGGATCCGCGCGCAATGGGCCGAACACGGCTTCGGGCTCTGGGCGGTCGAGGGAAAGCAAGACGGAAGCTTGATGGGCTTCTGCGGCGTCGGCTTCCCGCGGTTCCTGCCTGCGCTCGAGGCATCACCGGAGATCGGCTGGCGCTTCGCGCGGCGACACTGGGGCACGGGCTATGCATCGGAAGCGGCGGTCGCGAGCCGCAACGACTTTTTCTCGACCCAGGACTTCGATCATCTCATCAGCCTCGCCTTCCCCGGTAACCTCGCCTCGCATCGCGTGATGCAGAAGCTCGGGATGCGCCGCGTCGCTGACGCCACGCTGCCCTCCGGTGCAACGGTCTGGGTGCACCGCCTCGAGCGCGACGACTGGACGGCCGCATGACCGACGCGATCGTCATCGGCCTCGGTGCGGACGGCAGCGCCGCCGCCGCCCACCTGGCGGGGCGCGGTGCCCGCGTGCTCGGGCTCGAGGCGTTCGCCCGCGGCCACACGAACGGCTCGTCCGGTGGACTCACGCGCGTGATCCGGCTCGCGTACTACGAGCACCCCGACTATGTCCCGCTCCTGAAACGCGCGTGGCAGCTGTGGCGCGACCTGGAGGCAGCGACGGGCGAACAACTGCTCAAGCAGACCGGCGGGGTGTACGTCGGACCGCGCGACGGGGAGCTCGTCGGCGGCTCGTTGCGTAGCGCGCGCGAGCACGGCCTCGAGCACGAGCTCCTGGACCCAGCCGGCCTCCGCGCGCGGCTGCCCCTGTTCCGCTTCGACGCCGATTGGTGGGGCCTCGCCGAGGCGACCGCCGGCTACCTGCTCCCCGACCGCTGCATCGCCGCGCATCTGGCCCTCGCTGAGCGCCACGAAGCCGAGCTGCGCTTCGAGGAGCGCGTGCTCTCGTGGGCCCGCGACGGCGGCGGCGTGCGCGTCACGACGGATCGCGGGACCCATCGCGCCGCGAAGCTCGTGATCGCCGCGGGCGCGTGGAACGCGCGACTGTTGCCGGCCATCGCGCCACTCCTGCAGGTGAAGCGCGTGCCGCTCTTCTGGTTCGAGCCCGTCGCCGAGCGCGACGCGCTCGCCACGCTGCCCGTGTACATCGTCGACTCCGGTCTGGGCCATGGCTGCTACGGCTTCCCGTACCTGGCCGACCAGGGCCTGAAGATCGCGACCCACGGTGCCGGCACGCCGGCCGATCCGGACACCGTCGACCGCGAGGCCCACCCGGACGATGAGCTCCCGATCCGCGCGTTCATCAAAGATCGCCTGCCGGTCGCCGACGGCCCGGTGCGGATGACGAAGATCTGTATGTACACGGTGACGCCGGACGAGCACTTCATCGTCGACGTCGACGAGCCGGTGGCCTACGCCTCGGCGTGCTCCGGCCACGGCTTCAAGTTCGCGAGCGTCATGGGCGAAGTGCTGGCCGACCTCGCGCTCGAGGGCACGACCCGGCACCCGATCGGCTTCCTGTCCGCGTCGCGGTTCGCGGCGGCGCGCGCGTGAGGATGGGCCGCACCGAGATGATCATCCGCCTCGTCGTGATCGCGGCACTGCTGTTCTTCGTCTACTACGCGCTGTTCACCGGAGGCGGCCTCAACCGCTAGCGCACGTCGATGATCCAGAACACTCCCTGGTCGTCCATCCACGTCGTGCCGTCGATCACCGGTCGCAGGTTCAACCGGTAGACCCCGCGCGATAGGGGGCGCGCAGGCTGAAGCGGAACTCGGCGACATCCCCGTACCTCCACGGGGGACAGCGGGCGAGCGTGCGCGCAGGCTCGGGGAACTTCGGTACCTCAGCCGGGTTGATTACGCGGCCTTCCGTCTCCCGCGCCGGCCGATGGCGGCGTCGAGCCGCTTCTCGAGCTTCGTGACCTCGTCGTCCAGCCGCTTCGCAAGCGCAACGGCCTGGTTCGTCGGCACCGCGTCGGCTGAGCCGACGGACCCGATGAGCGCCGCGATCTTGTGATTCAGCCGCACACCGAAGTTGAGCGTGTCCTGCCGGCTCTTCGCCTTGGGCTGCATGAGCTGACCCTCGATCGCGTCGAGCGTCCGCTTCGTCGCGGCCGTCGTGCGCGGATCCCCGCGCGCTTCGCGCAACCGGTTCACGGCTTTGTGGTCCCGGTCCAGGAGATCGCGCAGCTTCGCGCGGAGCGCGAACTGCGCGTCGAGGTCAGCCTGCGTCGCCGGGATCCGCGGATCAGTGCGGATCTCGAATAGCGCCTCGCTCTTCTCGCCGTCGGCGTCCAGGCGCACGGTGTACCTGCCGGGTGCCGCGACCGCGCCCTTCAGCGCGTTCTCGAGCTGGTCCATGACCTGCGGCTCATCGTCGATCTTCGCCGCGTCGGGGTAGCGCATGTCCCACACGAACCGGTTCATGCCGGGCTCGACCAGCACGCGCGGCTCCTTGTCTTTCGGATCCGCGTCAGGCGGCCGCTGCGTGTACGAGCGGATCGTCCGACCGCGCGAGTCGAGGAACGTGAGTGTGATGTCCTTCGCTGCGCCGCGCAGGAAGTACGTGACGATGACGCCGTCGGGCGGGTTCTTGCCCGCGTCCAGGTTGGTCTCGACCTTCTCGCCGTTCGGCCGCTCCTCGACGATCGAGACGAAGATGCTCCCGCCCGGGTGGCGATAGTTCTTCATCGGCGCGGGCTCACTCTTCGACGAGAAGCCGCCGTAGGTCTTGTACCGGATGGTCGGGCGCGGCGTGAAGAGCCGCGTCTTCCCGGTCGCCCGTTTGCGCGCAAGCTCGCGCATCGGGGAGAGGTCGTCGAACACCCAGAACGACCGGCCATGCGTGGCGAGCGCGAGGTCACCGTCCTTCACGATGAGATCGTGGATCGGGACGACCGGCAGGCTGCGGCCCTGCCAGCGCCGCCACCGCGCGCCACCGTCGAGCGACACGTAGAGACCAACCTCGGTGCCCGCGAACAGCAGGCCGCGGACCTCGGGATCCTCACGCACCGCGCGCACGAACGTGTCCGCCGGGATCCCCGCGGTGATCTTCGACCACGTCTTGCCGAAGTTCTCGGTCTTGTAGATGTACGGCCGGAAGTCGTCGTGCTTGTAGCGGTTGGCCGCAACGTATGCCGTGCCCGCGTCGTGCTGACCGGGCTCGATGAGGCTGATGAGCGTCTGCGCCGCGATGATGCGCGGCGTGACGTTCGTCCACTTCTTTCCGTTGTCGCGCGACACGTGGATGAGCCCATCGTCGCTGCCGGCCCACAGCACGCCCGGCTCGAGCGGTGACTCCGTGAAAGCGAAGATCGTGGCGTGGTACTCGGCGCCCGTCTGGTCGAGCGTGATCGGTCCGCCCGAGTCACCGGTGGTGCGCGCATCGTTGCGTGTCAGATCCGGGCTGACGCGGTCCCACGTCGTGCCTTCGTCCTGCGTCCGATGGACGTACTGCGATGTGGTGTAGAGGACGTTCGGGTCATGGGGCGAGAGCGCGACCGGCGCGGTCCAGTTGAAGCGGTACTTGAGGTGTTTCGCTGCGATGCCCGACGACGCTTCGGGCCATACGTTGATCGTGCGGATCTGTCCGCTGCGGTGGTCGTACCGAGTGAGGAGACCGGCGTGGTCGGCGGCGAACACGATATCTGGATCGTCCGGACGCACCGCGATGTGCCCGGCCTCGCCGCCGCCGACCTCGTAGCAGTCCTGCCACAGGATGCCGCTGAGCGACGAGCGCGTCGGCGAGGAGATCGACGAGTTGTCCTGCTGCGGCGCGTAGAGCCGGTACGGGGTCTGGGTGTCGGCGGTGATGTGGTAGTACTCGGCCGTCGGCTGGTTGTAGAGCGACGACCAGGACGCCCCGCCGTTGAACGAGACCGTCGCGCCGCCGTCGTTGCCTTCGATGATCCGCAGCGGATCCTTGGGGTCGATCCACATGTCGTGGTTGTCGCCGTGCGGGATCGTCTGCCGCACGAACGTCTGCCCGGCGTCGCTGGAGCGGTACGCGTCCACGTTGAGGACCCACACCGTCTCGGCATCTTGCGGGTCGGCGAAGATGTGCGTGTAGTACCAGGCGCGCTGGCGCAACTCGCGGTCCTCCGAGCCCTTTGACCAGCTGAGCCCGCCGTCCTCGGACCGAAAGACGCCGCCATCGCTCGCCTCGACGAGCGCGAAGACTCGGTCGGGGCGCCCCGGCGACACGGCGACGCTGATCTTCCCGAGCACACCTTTCGGCAGGCCGCGGTTGCGGGAGATCTCCGTCCAGGTGTCGCCGCCGTCGGTCGACTTGAAGATGCCGCTGCCCTCGCCGCCGCTGATCATCTGGTGCGGCCGGCGGATCGCCTCCCAGAGCGTCGCGTACACGATCCGTGGATTGGTCGGATCGATGCTCATGTCGATGCCGCCGGCCTTCGTGCCTCGCGACAGCACCTTCTTCCAGGTCTTGCCGCCATCGCGCGTGCGGAAGATACCGCGCTCGGGGTTTGGCCCGTGGGCGTGGCCCAGGGCCGCGACGTACGCGATGTCGGGATCCTGCGGGTCGACGCGGACCTTGCCGATGTTCCGGGTGTTCTCGAGGCCGAGGTGCGACCAGGTCTTCCCGCCGTCGGTCGTGCGGTAGACGCCGTCACCGTGCGACACGTTGCCACGGATGCAGGCCTCGCCCATCCCCGCGTACACGACGTTCGCGTCGGTCGGCGCGACCGCGATCGCGCCGACCGACGCGCGCTTGAAGAAGCCGTCGCTCACGTTGCGCCAGAAGAGGCCGCCGTCGGTGGTCTTCCAGACGCCGCCGCCGCACGAGCCGAAGTAGAAGGTGTTGCGCTCGCGCGGATCGCCGGCCACCGCTTCGACCCGACCGCCTCGGAACGGCCCGAGCTGTCGCCACTCCAGTCCGTCAAGCGACACCCCGGTCTGCGCGGTAGAGCGTGGCGGCATGGTCGTCCCCTCCCCAGCTAAGCTCATGGCGACCATAGCGAAACGGTCAGAACGACGTTGCGGGGGAGTTTCGAAATGGACTGGTTCGAGCAGCTCACGGGGTTGGACCCCGACGCGAGCAGCGGCACGTTCGAGGCAATGCTTGCCGCGCTCGTCGGCGTGATCATCATCGCAGCGGCCTGGTACGTCCTTTCGCGCCGCAAGGCCCGCGCGGCCCGCTAGCCCGGACCTTTCACTAACG
>DHJC01000025.1:0-534 GCA_002404155.1 Chloroflexi bacterium UBA4730
CAGGGCGTCTACATCTGCGACGAGTGCATCACCCTGTGCCGCGAGATCGTCGACGAAGAGTTCATGGAGACGCCGAAGGTCCGTGCGACCGGATCGAAGGTCCCGAGCCCCCGGCGGATCAACGAGATCCTCGACCAGTACGTCATCGGTCAGGACAAGGCGAAGCGGGTGCTCTCCGTCGCGGTCTACAACCACTACAAGCGCGTCGGCGCCGGGCACCGCGTCGACGACGTCGAGCTCGGCAAGTCGAACGTCCTGCTCATCGGCCCGACCGGCTGCGGGAAGACCCTCCTCGCGCAGACCCTGGCGCGGATCCTTGACGTGCCGTTCTCCATCGCCGACGCGACGAGCCTCACCGAGGCCGGCTACGTCGGTGAGGACGTCGAGAACATCCTGCTGCGCCTCATCCAGGCCGCCGACTTCGATCTGAATCGGGCCCAGCGCGGCATCATCTACATCGACGAGATCGACAAGATCGCCCGCAAGGGCGACAACCCGTCCATCACCCGTGACGTGTCGGGCGAGGGCGTGCAG
>DHJC01000025.1:729-10125 GCA_002404155.1 Chloroflexi bacterium UBA4730
CAGGACTTCATCCAGATCGACACGACCAACATCCTGTTCATCCTCGGGGGCGCCTTCGAGGGTCTCGAGAAGATCGTCGAGGCCCGCATCGGCAGAAAGACGATGGGCTTCGGCGCGACGCTGTCGCAGAACACGAAGGAGACCACGGCCGTACTACAAGAGGTCATGCCCGACGACCTCTTGAAGTACGGGCTCATCCCGGAGTTCGTCGGCCGGATGCCGGTCATCGTTCCGCTCCAGGCGCTCGACGAGGCCGACCTCCTGCGGATCCTCACCGAGCCGAAGAACGCGATCGTGAAGCAGTACCAGAAGTTCCTATCGATCGACAAGGTCGAACTGCAGTTCACCGAGGACGGACTGATCGCCGCGGCGGCCGGCGCCGCGAAGCGCAAGACCGGCGCTCGCGGGTTGCGGACGATCATCGAAGAGGTCCTGCTCGACGTCATGTACGAGATCCCCTCGCGCGCCGACGTCCGCAAGGTCGTGGTGACCGCCGAGGCCATCCTGGGCAAGGCCAACCCGCTCCTGCTGAGCAAGAACGAGCAGCTCGTCCTCGAGGGAGACGAAGCCTCCAGCGCCTAGCTAGCATGCTGCGCGATGCCGAAGCTCTCATTCGATCTCTGGCCTTCGGCCAGAGACACGCTCAAGGCCGGATGAATTCGCTCGTCGCGGCTAAGCCGCTCGTCGCTCATGCCTAAGCTCTATTTCGCATCTCCGCGCGATCTGCCGGTCAAGAACCCCGTCCCCGGGATGACCCAGAAGATCATCCGCGCCGAGGCAGCGACGGTCGCGATCACCGACCTCGCGCCCAAGACGGTGGTCGAGTCCCACAAGCACCCGATGGAGCAGACGGGTGTGGTCACGAAGGGCAGCCTCGTCATGGTCATCGCCGGAGAGCAGCGGATCCTCACGCCCGGCGACACGTACCGCGTGCCGCCGAACGCGACGCACGGGGCGCGCGTCTTCGAGGAGCCCTGCCAGGTCATCGACATCTGGGCTCCGCGGCGCGACGACCTCTGAGCCGCGCTCGCGTGCCGTAGAACGCAGGTCCTCCCCCGAATGGGGGACGGCCGACAGCGGGCCTCTCTCGGCCTGATACCCGCTTCGGATGCGGCATCCGTAGCGTCCGTGGCCGATGAGGGATCTGCTCCGGCGCCTGCCCGGCGATCTGCTGCTGTACGGCCGCGTCTTCGGGCTGATCACCGGAGCCGTGTGGGTGGCCATGGGCAGCCTCATCGTGCTTCCCATCGCGGTCGCCGCGCTCACGATCGTCTTCGGGACGATCGTCTACAGCTGGACCGCCCAAGCGACCCGTGGCAGGACGTTCACCCTCACCACCGCGCCGATCGGACTGGTCCTCACCGACCTCGTCGCCGCGTCGCTCTGGATGGTCGCGACCGCACCTGATCCACGGAGCGTGGCCTTCGCGCTCGTGCTCATCGCCTCGGTGTTCGTGCAGTTCCGGCTCGGCCGGCTCGGCATCGCGATCAGCGCGACGGCGTTCGCGCTCGCGGTCACGGCGCAGCAGCTCGTCCTCGTGGTGCTCGGTGCGCCGGTCGAGCTCCAGCCTGTCTTCCGCCAGGGCATCGTCGTGGGCCTGGTGCTGCTCGTCGTCGGCGTCGTCGCGACGGCCTACCGTGACGAGCAGGAGCGCGCGGTCAGAGCGCTGCGCCGGGCACACCTGCTTGAGCAGGCGGCGGCCGAGATCGGCGCCGAGACCGACGCGACCATCGTTCTCGGCTCGATCCCGCGGCACGCCCTCGAGCTCGTGCAGGCGGATCACGCGACGCTCAATGTCCATCGCGGTGCGGAATTCCAGATCATCGCCGGTGCGGGTCTCGGCGAGCGCGTCGTCGGCGTCCACGCGCCGGCGACCACCGGCATCGTCGGCCGGGTCGTCATGGCCCGCGCGACGGTGACGGTCGACGACTACCGGAAGCTTGCCGATGCGCCACAGGCCGTGCTCGATCTCGGGCTGCGCAGCGCGATCGCCGTACCCGTCCTGGTGCAGGGAGAGATCGCGGCCGTGCTGAACGTCGGACGCTGCATCGTCCGGCCGTTCGACCAGGACGAACGCGACACCCTCGAGGGGTTCACCGCGCATGCCGCCATCGCCCTCGCAAACGCGCGCCGGCTCGAGCTCGGCAAACGGCGCGAGGAGCTCGCTCGCGAGCTCGGGTCGTGCACGACCGAGGAGGTGATCACGCGACTCGCCGCGGAGGCGCATCTGGCCTTCAACGCGGAGTACGTCGCCGCCGCCGAGATCACCCCGGCGCGCGGTATCCGGGTCATCGCCGCGCTCGGCGTCGCGTCCGGTCTCGCCGGTCTCAGCGACGATCGCGCCGGTCCGCTCCTCGCGAAGCTCATCGAGCGGCGCAGCGCGATCACCGTCCGCGACTACGCCATCGAGTACGCCGGCACCGCGGGTGCCAAGGCGGCCCTCGATGCCGGCGTGCACGCCGTCGTGACGGTCCCGGTGCTCGTTGACGACACGGTGGTGGCCGCGTTCATGGTCGGCACGACGGATCCACATCGGCGCTTCGACGCCGTGGACGAGCAGGGCCTCCTCGATCTCGCGGAGCTCGCCGGGACCGCGCTTCGCGTCGTCGCGAGCCGCCGTGAACGCGAACGGCGCATCCAGCGCCTCACGGCGCTCAACGAGATCGCCTCGAAGACGGCGCTCGTGCACGATCCGCAGGAGATCGCGACGTTCGCCTACGAGTCCGCGCGCGCGCTGCTGGCGTTCGACTCCTTCTACGTGGCGCGGTATGACACGGAGCGCAGGTTGTTCGACTTCCTCATCGAGGTGGACGGCGGCCACGTGCGCGAGGGTGAGTTCTTCCTGCCGCTCGGCGCCGGACCGGCGAGCCAGGTCGTGCTCAGCGGGGAGCCGTACGTCACCGCCACGGCAGACGACCCGATCCAGCGACGCGGCAAGACGTACGGCGACGAGAGCCGGGTCAGTGAATCGGCGGTCCATGTACCGCTGAAGATCCGCGGCAAGGTCGTCGGTGTCGTGTCCGCCCAGTCGTACCAGCGTTCCGCATACGACGTCGAGGATGTCGCGATCCTCCAATCGTTCGCCAATCTGATCGCGTCGTCCTTCGAGAATGCCGAGCACCACGCGCGGCTTCGCGAGCTCTACCTCGCGTCGGTGAAGGCGCTTGCGGCGGCGGTCGACGCGCGCGATCCGTACACCCGCAGCCACTCGGCCCGTGTTGCCGCGCTCTCGCGGATCATCGCCGTGGAGATGCAGCTGCCGACGGACGAGATCCGGCGCGTGCAGCTTTCCGCGCTTCTGCACGACATCGGCAAGATCGGCATCCCCGACGCCATCCTCAACAAGCCGGCCGCCCTCACCCCCGAGGAGTGGGTGATCATGAAGACCCACTCACCACTCGGCGCGTCGATCCTTGCCGCGGTCGAGCCGCTTGGGGATCTGGTCCCGATCGTCCGGGCGCACCACGAGCGGTTCGACGGTGCGGGCTACCCCGACGGGCTGGCCGGCGACGCCGTGCCGTTCGCCGCGTACATCGTCTCCGCCGCCGACGCGTACGAGGTCATCGTCAGCAAGCGGGCCTACAAGGCCGCGCAGAGCGTCGATTTCGCGGTCTCCGAGCTGCGCCGCTGCAGTGGCGCGCAGTTCCATCCGGCCGTGGTCGATGCGTTCATCCGCGTCATCGACCGCGATCGCCGCGAGGGAAGCGTCTACCTGACCAAGGTCGGGGCGATCGAGCACGAGGACATCGAGGACGTCCCGGGTCCTGGGTCGCTGGTCGAGCGCATGGCGGAGCACTCGCACGCGCACGCGCGCCAGCTGGCGATCCTCCAGAGCCTCGCGTCGGAGATCAGCGCGGTGCTCGACCTCGACGAGCTCACCAGCCGGCTGCTGCGGATCGTCTGCGACGCGATGGGCTACGAGAACGGGTTCCTCGCGACGCTCGACGAGCAGGGGGCCCTTACCATCCGCGCGGCGTTCGGGCCATCGGTCGCATTCGTCGGGCAGCCGTTGCCCCCGGGTACGGGCATCAGCTGGTGGGTCGTGGATCACGGTCGTCTGCAGAACGTCGCGGACGTCCAAGCGGATACGCGCTTCGTCGGTCCGGCGGATATCCGCTCGACTCTCGTCGTGCCGTTGCGGATCGGTGACGAGACCGTTGGCATCATCGGCATCGAGAGCACTCGTCCCGCGGCGTTCTCCGCCGACGACGAGATGCTGCTCACGGCGACGTCGCATCAGGTGGCCGCCGCCGTGCGTGTCGCGCGCCTACACCAGGCGGCCAAGTCCGCGGCCGCGACCGACGCCCTGACCGGCCTGCCGAACCGCCGGGCCTTCTTCGACAAGCTCGCCGAAGGCCTCGCCCGGAGCGAGCTCGACGGCGCCCCGCTGTCGGTCGCCATGATCGACGCGAACGGTTTGAAACAGCTGAACGACCAGTACGGCCACGGCGCCGGGGACCAGGCGCTGATGCGGATCGGCGAGATCCTCGCCGCGGGTGTCCGCAGCGACGACGTCGTCGCCCGCATCGGTGGCGACGAATTCGCGATCGTCTTCCCCGGCGCACCCCTGTTCGCGGCCAATCGCATCATGCGACGGCTCGCGGAGGACATCTCCAACGCGACGATCTCGTCGGGCCAGCGGCTCCCGACGGTCGCCTGGGGCATCGCGCCCGCGCTCGTCGAAGGGACGTCCGTCGACGCCCTCGTCGACGCGGCCGATCGCGCGATGTACCGCCAGAAACAGCTGGGCCGGATCCGGGCGGTCTAGGCCCTTGTCGTCCGAGCCGGCGGCCAGATGCCGTCGCCATCCGCCGCCGGCCCGCGAACCGCTGCGGTAGACTGCTCGTATTCCGGCAGCGACCGAGAGGAGTACCGACCACAGCCGACAGAGAAGGTCCGCAGCAGCTGGGAGCGGACCGCGGCGCCGGGTCGGGAATGTCACTCGCGAGCCGGATCGGGCGAGCCCGTTAGCGCTCAGTAGAGGCGCTCATCCAGAGCGCGAAGCCGGGGTGGTACCACGAGCCGCTCGTCCCAGGTCGGGACGGCGGCTATTTCATTTCCAAGGAGGATGGCCATCGCGACGCAGCCGAAAGCTCCGCACGCGGTCCTGCAGTATCGCGGCAAGAACTTCGACGCGAGCGCCGTCGAGACGTTCCTCTACGACTGGTGGGAGTCGTCCGGCTTCTTCACGCCCGGGCCCGAGCGGCCCGGCGAGACGCCGTTCGTGATGATGCTGCCGCTCCCGAACGTGACCGGTGACCTGCACCTCGGCCACGCCCTCGGGTTCGGCGGGTACGAGGACCTCATGGCCCGCTGGCACCGGATGCGCGGCGAGCCGACGCTCTGGCTCCCGGGCTCGGATCACGCCGGGATCATCGCCCAGATCGTCGTGGAGAAAGAGCTCGCCGAGGAGTACGGGAACCGCCGGATGGACGACTCGCCCACGCTCGGCCTCACGCGCGACGAGTTCCTCGCCGAGATGTGGCGCTGGATGGAGCACTACAAGCCTCGCATCTACAAGCAGCTCCGGATGCTCGGCTGCAGCGTGGACTGGACCCGCGTGCATTTCACGATGGATCCGGACATGCAGCGCCGCGTACGGATCCACTTCATCCGCATGTACCGGAAGGACCACCTCTATCGCGCCGACCGCATCGTCCACTGGTGCCTCACCTGCCAGACCACGTACTCCGACCTCGAGGCGCTCCACGTCGTGCGGACCGACCAGCTGACCTACGTGCGCTACCCCTGGGCGACGCCGATGCCCCCGGGCACGCCGGATGTGGTCGTCGCGACCACGCGCCCCGAGACGATCGTCGCGGACACGGCGGTCGCGGTGCATCCGGACGACGACCGCTGGCGAGGGCTGATCGGCAAGGAGGTGCTCGTGCCGGTGTCCGAGCGCAAGGTGAAGATCATCGGCGACGCCGCCGTGGATCCGGCCTTCGGAACCGGCGCGCTCAAGGTGACGCCCGGCCACGACGCGACGGACTTCGAGATCGGCCAGCGCCACGGTCTGCAGGTCCTCTCGGCGATCGATACCCGGGGATACATGACCCCGGCCGCGGGACCGCTGGCCGGGCTGGACCGCGACGCCGCGCGCATCACGATGATCACGCGCCTGAACGACCTTGGCCTGCTCGTGAAGCAGGAGCCGATCACCCACAACGTGGGCATCCACGACCGCTGCGAAACGGTTGACGAGCCGCTGGTGATGAAGCAATGGTGGATGAAGATGCCGCCGCTCGCCAAGCCCGCGATCGACGCGGTGCGCAACGGAACGGTGCGCATCATCCCGAAATACCAGGAGAAGGTCTTCTTCGAGTGGATGGAGAACATCCGCGACTGGCCGGTGTCGCGCCAGATCTGGTGGGGCCACGCCATCCCGGTGTGGTACTGCCAGGACTGCAACGAGATCGTCGTGCCCGACGAGGACGCTCCCGATCCGACGACCTGCCCGAAGTGCGGATCGGGCGATCTGCGGCAGGACCCCGACGTCCTCGACACGTGGTTCAGCTCGGCGCTCTGGCCGCACTCGACCCTCGGGTGGCCGGAGCAGACGAAGGACCTCGCGCGCTTCTACCCCGGCTCGGTCCTCGAGACCGGCTACGACATCGTGTTCTTCTGGGTCGCCCGGATGCTGATGATGGGCATCGAGAACATGGGCGAGGTGCCCTTCCGGACCGTGTACCTCCACGGGCTCGTGACGACCGACAAGAAGAAGATGAGCAAGTCGAAGGGCAAGGTCGTGAGCCCGGTCGGGATGATCGAGGAGCACGGAGCTGACGCCCTCCGCTACGCCCTCGTGAACGGCGTCTCCGCCGGCACGGACAGCGAGTTCTCCGAGGGTAAGCTCGAGAACGGTCGGCGCTTCGTGAACAAGCTCTGGAACGTCGGCCGGTTCGTGCTCGCCCAGCTCGAGGCCCGCCCCGGCGCGCTGACCGGGCCGATCGACGCCGCGCCGACGGGGACGGACCTGACGGCGGCCGACCGCTGGATCCTCTCGCGCGCCGAGGCGACGGTCGAGGAGCTCACTCGGCTCATCGAGCAGTACCAGTTCGGCGAGTACGCGACCGCGCTCCAGCAGTTCGTGTGGACCGAGCTCGCCGACGTCTACGTCGAGCTGGCCAAGCCCCAGCGGCGTGCCGCCGGCTCGGAGGACGCGGCAGCGCGCACCCTCGCGTACGTGCTGGACCGGGTGCTGCGGCTCGCGCATCCGATCATCCCGTTCGTGAGCGAGACCCTCGCGCTGCAGCTCTGGGCCGGCGGCACGAAGGCCGATCCGTCGCCGTCCCTCGTGCTGAGCCGCTGGCCGACGGCGTGCTCGCGCGATGCCGCTCTGGAGTCCCGCTTCGGGCTGGCGATCGAGGTCATCCGCCGCATCCGCGAGCGCCGGCAGGAGGCCGACATCGACCCGCGCACGAAGATGCGGGTCGCCCTCGCTGGCGAGGCCGAGGCGCTGCGCCCGTTCGTCGGCGTCATCGCCGCGCTCACGACCGCGGACGTGACCTTCGGGGGCGGGGACGCCGCACCGACGCTCGTGCGCGCCGTCGAGGTCCGGGTGGACGTGCCGCGCGACACGGCGGTCGACCGCGCGCGTCTGGAGAAGGAGCTCGAGGAGGCGCTGAAGGTCCTCGACCACTCACGGACGCTGCTCGCATCGGACTTCACGAAACGTGCGCCGGCCCCCGTGGTCGAGAAGGCGCGCGCAACTCTTGCCGAGCGCGAGGCCGCCGTCGCGTCGCTGCAGGCGGAGCTTGGTCGGCACGGCTAGCGCGATGCCCGTCGACATCATCTTCGAGACCCACGCGATCAGCGAAGACAACGAACGCGACATCGCGACCGGGTGGCTCCCGGGCCGCCTCTCCGACCGGGGCCGGGCCCTCGCGCGCGACCTTGGAGCGCGGCACCGGGACGATGGCCTGGCCGCCGTGTTCAGCTCGGATCTCGCGCGTGCGATCGAGACGGCCCAGATCGCGTTCGCGCGGACGGAGCTGCCGATCCGGGCCGACCCGCGGCTCCGGGAGTGCGACTACGGCGCGCTGAACGGCGCGGGGGTCGGGCACCTTGCGCCCCGTTCCCGGTTCATCACCACGCCGTTTGCCGGCGGAGAGAGCTATCACGACGTGGTCGAGCGGGTGCGTGACTTCCTCGGCGATCTCGCGCCGTACGACGGCCGGCGGATCCTCGTCATCGGGCACTCCGCGACGCGCTGGGCGCTCGAGCATCTGCTGGCGGGTCGGGTGCTCGAGGACCTCGTCGACGCGCCATTCGCCTGGCAGCCGGGGTGGCTGTTCCGGAAGACATGAACGAGGCCGGAGCGTGCGCTCCAGCCTCGTTGTCAGCTCCTGGTCGCGATCGAGACTATTGGTTGTCCTTCAGGATCTGGTTCGCCTTCACCCCCGCGGCCTTCACCGCCGCCGGGATATCGGTGACCTTGCCTGCGACGACCGCGTTCAGCATGTCCTCGATGACCGTGCGGATGTCCTGCTGGCCGCGCACGTTCGGCTCCGGGACGCTCGTCCCGATCTGGTCGAACGCCTGCTTGCCCTGGACGTCGGTTTTCCACGAGTTCTTGAGCGTGTCGGTGTCAGCCGCGCTCTTGCGCACCGGCATATAGCTCGACTTGACCGCCCACTCGGCCGTCTGCGCGGCGTCCGCGAACCACTTCACGAACAGCCACGAGGCGAGCTGTTTCTCCGGGGTGCTCTTGAAGATCGCGACGTTCGCGCCGTACTGGACCGTCGCCGGCTTGGCGGCGTCCTTCTGCGGGATGTTCGTGAGGCTCCAGTTGATCGGCTGCTTGAAGCTCGAGACGAAGAACGGACGGCCGGTGCTCGACTCCTGGACGAACGCGACCTTGGCGATCCCGAAGTCGGTCTGGTAGTCGAAGCCCTTTGGCACGTACGCGCTGCCGTTGTCGATCATCCGCTTCATCATCGTGACCGCGTCGATCGCGGGCTGCTGGTCCCAGGCGACGGTCTTCTGGTCGGCGCTCATGAGCTGGCCGCCGCGCGAGAGGACCCAGCCATTGAAGTTCGATGCGTTGATCGTCACGGCCCAGCCGTAGCGGGTGGGCTTGCCGTCGGCGCCCGTCTTGCCGGCCGCCTTCGCCGTCGCCTCGAACTCATCCCAGGTTTTCGGCGCGCTTTTGCCGATCTCCTTGAGGATGTCGTCGTTCGTGTACTGGAGGAAGAGCGACTTCGTGAACGGGAACGACAGGAGCTGGTTGCCGAACTGCGGGAAGGTGTTGGTGTCGTAGTACGGCTTGTAGATGTCGTCCTTCGACTTCGCGTCGAGCCCGTTCTTGGCCGACGTCACGTACGGGTCGAGGTTGAGCACGACGTCGGCCTTCATGTAGTCGGCGACGAAGCTCTCGTACGCGACCGCGAGCTC